>NZ_CP082292.1:1986803-2649070 GCF_019880205.1 Pantoea alfalfae | reverse complement strand
TTATCGTCGGTCGTCCCGATCGTAAAACGCCACTTATGCGCAGTGCGCTGAATAATGTCGTGCTTAACCCGCCGTGGAATGTGCCGACAACCCTGGTGCGTAAAGACATCATTCCAAAGGTGAAGCAGGATCCAACCTATCTTTATAAGCATGGGTATACCCTGCTGTCAGGCTGGAGCGCAGATGCTGAAGTAATTGATCCCAGCATGATCGACTGGCGCATGGTCACCGCCTCATCGTTCCCTTACCGATTGATTCAGGCCCCGGGCGTGGCGAATGCGCTGGGCCGGTATAAATTTAATATGCCGAGTTCAGATGCGATCTACCTGCATGACACGCCAAACCATAACCTGTTCCAGCGTGATATCCGTGCGCTCAGTTCAGGTTGTGTGCGGGTGAACAAAGCTTCTGAGCTGGCAGGCTTATTGCTGCAGGATGCGGGCTGGAACGACTCCCGAATTTCCAGTACGTTGAAAGAGGGTGACACCCGCTATGTGCCGATTCGCCACCGCATTCCGGTCAATCTCTATTATCTGACGGCGTGGGTCGCTGATGATGGCAAACCGCAGTTCCGCACAGATATTTACAATTATGATGACACCGCCCGTTCGGGCAGTCAGGCTCTGAGTCGGGCCGAGCAATTACTGCTCTAGTAATTGATTTTAAATCGTTCCCCGCAAATCCTTATTAAAGAAAAATCTTATCAAATGGCGATCCCTCAGGGGATCGCCTCGCAAACTCATGGCAGATGGGTTGACGCTTCTCTGAGAGAAAGTTATGGTTCGGCCTGTGCGCTTTTTGCACATTTCTATGGCTCCACTCTCAGGTAAACCGTTACATGTCTACTATTGATTCTTTTCGTCGCAAACTACTGCTGTGCGGTAGTGCCGCCGCCGGACTGGCATTATTGCCAGCTTCTGCAAGGGCCTCGCTTTCAACGTCTCGCCCGCGTGTATTGATGCTTAATAATCTTCACACCGGTGAAACCCTTAAAACTGAGTTTTTTAATGGTAAGAGTTACGACAAGGATGAGCTGTCACGATTAAATCATTTTTTCCGTGACTATCGCGCCAACAAAGTGAAAAGCATCGATCCACATCTGTTTGACCAGATTTTTCGCCTGCAGGCGCTGCTGGGTATGCGTAAACCGATACAGCTGGTTTCTGGCTATCGTTCACTGGCAACCAACAACATGTTACGTGAGAGCGGTCCGGGAGTCGCGAAACACAGCTATCACACCAAAGGCCAGGCGATGGATTTTCATATTGAAGGCGTTTCGCTGGCGAATGTACGCAAAGCGGCGTTATCTCTGCGTGCGGGTGGTGTAGGATATTATCCCCGCAGTAACTTTGTACATATTGATACCGGTCCGATCAGGCACTGGTAGTGACACCGGCAACGCTGCGTGAGCCGGTCATGGAGCGTTATGAATTACCACATTATTCCTGTTACCGCTTTTGCCCAGAACTGCTCAGTTATCTGGTGCGACACGACTCGCGAAGCCGCACTGGTCGACCCAGGCGGCGATGCCGGACTGATCAAACAAACGCTGGAACAGCTTAAACTTAAACCCGCTCAGATTCTGCTGACACATGGACACCTTGATCATGTCGGGGCCGCTGTTGAACTGGCAGCATTTTATCAGATTCCGATTGTTGGACCGCAAAAGCGCGATGCCTTCTGGCTTGAAGCGCTGCCAACTCAGAGCCGGATGTTCGGACTTGACGAGTGCGCGCCGTTTACCCCCGATCGCTGGCTGGAAGAGGGAGAGAGCGTGCAGGTCGGGCTGATCACGCTGGACGTTCTGCACTGCCCGGGACATTCACCTGGCCATGTCGTGTTCTTTGACCGGCCAGGTCAATTACTGATTTCAGGCGACGTGATTTTTAATGGTGGTGTTGGGCGTACTGACTTCCCACAGGGCGATCATCAGCAGCTCATCGAGGCTATCCGCACAAAATTACTGCCGCTGGGCGATGATGTGACTTTTCTTCCCGGTCACGGCCCGATTTCTACGCTGGGGCATGAACGCATCAGCAATCCTTTCCTGCAATAAAAAATGGGCCAGCAGGCCCATTTTTGTTTCGTCGACAGCGTTACAGCACCGCGACAATCGCTTCGCACAGCGCCGACATATTGTCTGGCGTCATGCCCGCCACATTCACCCGCCCTGAGTTCACCGCGTAGACGCCAAACTCTTCACGCAGGCGAATCACCTGGTCTTTGGTCAGGCCACTGAAGGAGAACATACCGTTCTGCTTAATAATAAAGCTGAAGTCGCGCTGTGCGCCTTTTTCCGCCAGAGTATTTACGAAGAGCTGACGCATGCGCTGAATGCGCTGACGCATGTCCGACAGCTCCTGCTCCCAGATGGTACGCAGGGTATCATTGCCCAGAATGGTGGCGACGATGGCGGCACCATGTGCAGGCGGATTGGAGTAGTTCGCGCGAATGGTGTACTTCACCTGACTGAACGCGGTATCTGCCACGCTCGCATCGGCGGCAACCAGCGTGATGGCACCAACACGTTCGTTATACAGACCGAAGTTCTTGGAGTAAGAGCTGGCGACGATCAGTTCCTGATGCGAGGCGGCAAATATGCGCAGGCCTTCTGCATCTTCATCCAGACCACGGGCAAAGCCCTGGTAAGCGAAGTCGAACAACGGCAGCCAGCCATTGGCCTGTGACAGCTGCGCCAGCTGTTGCCACTGCCCGGCGGTCGGGTCGATACCGGTCGGGTTATGGCAGCAGCCGTGGAACAGCACCACGTCGCCTGGCTGAACCTGTTTCAGTGACGCCAGCATGCCATCGAAATCCAGCGTATGGTTTGCCGGGTCGTAATAGTGGTATTCACAGACCTCAAGACCGGCAGCCTTAAACACGTTGTTGTGATTTGGCCAGCTTGGATTGCTTATCCAGACCCGCTTCACCGATGTTTGCGTGGCGAGGAAATCGGCTGCAACGCGTAGCGCACCTGTACCACCCGGTGTCTGAGCCGTGCGGGCGCGGCCAGCGGTGATTAGCGGACTCTGGTTGCCGAACAGCAGGGCCTGCGTGCAGCGGGCAAAATCCGTCAGCCCATCAATGCTGAGATAGTTTTTGGTGGTTTCATTTTCCAGCAGGTATTGCTCAGCTTTTTTAACACTGGTCAGTACCGGGGTCTTGCCGGTTTCGTCTTTATAAACGCCGATACCCAGATTGATTTTTTCAGGGCGGTCATCAGCACGAAACAGATCGGCCAGTCCAAGAATAGGATCGGCGGGTGCAGCAGAGATCGATTCAAACATGTGTCAGGTCCATTAGCGTGAACTTTAGCAAGAGGGCTCTCAGGTTAGCGTCCGGCCAGACAAATGCCAACCGTTTGCGAGACAAATTCATACATTTTGCAGTGTGGATTGCGCGACGGAGAAAGGTAGTGATTAAAGCGAGGTAACGGCTCGGGGAAAAACGCACCTGTTGGGAATAGCAGCCATAAAAAACGGGGCCGTAGCCCCGTTTTTCAACATGTTTAAAGCGGAATTAGAACTGGTAAACCAGGCCAACACCAACCACGTCGTCTGTGTTCAGACCCAGACGGTTGTTGTCATCCAGCTGGTTGATCTGATAGTCCACATAGGTAGACATGTTTTTGTTGAAGTAGTAAGTCGCGCCAACGTCGATGTATTTAACCAGGTCAGCATCGCCCACGCCTTCAATGTCCTTGCCTTTAGACTGCACGTAAGCAACGGAAGGACGCAGGCCGAAGTCGAACTGGTACTGTGCAACCAATTCAATGTTCTGAGCCTTGTTAGCGAATGCAGTGGTGGTGGTGCCAGGAGCAATTGTTAAGTCAAATGGCGTTGAGTTACGGGTTTCACCGTAGTAAGCAGCCAGGTAAACATTGTTCGCATCATATTTCAGACCAGTTGCCCAGTTTTCAGCGCGTTTGCCCTGACCAACAACTGTACCGTTAGCAGCAACACCGGCTGCCTGTGCATCAGTACGATCGCTGCTGCTATAAGCACCAACAACACCTACGCCGATTGGTGAAACGTAAGAGGTTGAGAGACCCCAGCCGTCGCCGTTAGCACGACGAATGTCACTACGCTCGTTTTTGCCCTGATACTGAACTGCGAAGTCCCAGCCATCTACCAGACCAAAGAAGTTGGTGTTGCGGTAGGTCAGCAGGCCGGTGCTACGACCGTTCATGAAGTTATCTGAGTATCCTGAGTCGCCACCGAACTCTGGCAGCATATCGGTCCAGCCGATTGCATCGTAAACCACACCGTAGTTACGGCCGTAGTCGATTGAGCCAGCATCACCGAATTTCAGACCCGCAAAGCCCAGACGGGTTTTGTTGTTATTCTGTGCGTCGGAACCTTCAGAGTTGTTAGCCTGAATGTTGTATTCCCACTGGCCGTAACCGGTCAGTTGGTCATTAATCTGAGTTTCACCTTTGAAGCCGAAACGAACGTATGACTTGTCGCCATCGCTGCCATCGTTATCAGAGAAGTAGTGCAGGCCGACTGCTTTACCGTACAGGTCCAGTTTGTTGCCGTCTTTGTTATAGATTTCTGCAGCGTTTGCTGCGCCGGCGGCTAACAGAGCAGGGATAACCACTGCAAGAATATTGCGCTTCATCATTATTCATTACCCTCATTGGAGTTATTTGTACACCTGCCACTGCCGTCAGGAAATCTTTACAGAACCCTGAGCGAAGTTTGGTGTCTTCCTGTGTCTGCACGCATCTTTCCATCCCACCCGCCGTAATTCTAGCGCTTAAATGCTACTAAACTCGTAATCTTGTTTCAGTAAGAAAATATGTATTACAAAATGTAAAAAATACGGAACTTTGTGAGAGAACTCAAAATTTACAAAAATAAAAAAAGGCCGGCAGTGCCGACCTCTTTATATATATGAATTTGTTATATTTAATGCTGAATTTTAGAAACTTGCATTGCGTGGCGTGCGCGGGAAGGGGATAACGTCCCTGACATTTTGCACGCCAGTCACATAGGCGATTAAACGTTCAAAGCCTAATCCGAAACCTGAATGTGGCACAGTACCGTAGCGACGCAGGTCACGATACCACCAGTAATCTTCTTTATTCAGACCCATCTCTTCCAGACGCGCATCCAGGACATCCAGACGCTCTTCACGCTGTGAACCGCCGATGATCTCACCAATGCCTGGCGCCAGAACATCCATCGCCGCCACGGTTTTGCCATCCTCGTTCAGGCGCATATAGAACGCTTTAATGTCTTTCGGATAGTTTTTCACCACCACCGGCGCTTTAAAGTGTTTCTCGGCCAGGTAACGCTCATGCTCAGAGGAGAGGTCAATACCCCAGGAAACCGGGTTTTCGAAGGTCTGACCGCAGTTCATCAGGATCTCAACCGCGTCGGTGTAGTCGACCTGGGCAAAATCGGTGGTAATGAAACGCTGAAGACGCTCAACGGCATCTTTATCCACGCGCTCAGCGAAGAACGCCATGTCATCGGCACGCTCTTCCAGCACCGCGTTGAAGACATACTTCAGCATTGCTTCGGCCAGTGCAGCCGCATCATCCAGTGAGGCAAAGGCGATTTCCGGCTCCAGCATCCAGAATTCCGCCAGATGGCGGCTGGTGTTGGAATTCTCTGCGCGGAACGTCGGGCCGAAGGTGTAGATCTTCGACAGGGCGCTGGCATAGGTTTCGCCGTTCAGCTGACCGGAAACAGTCAGGAAGGCTTCTTTGCCAAAGAAATCTTCGCTGAAGTCGACTTTGCCCTGATCATTACGCGGCAGGTTTTCCATATCCAGCGTCGAGACACGGAACATTTCGCCAGCACCTTCGGTATCGGATGCAGTGATCAGCGGAGTGGAAACCCAGAAATAGCCATTTTCATGGAAGAAGCGATGCAGCGCCTGCGCCAGAGTATGGCGAACGCGGGCGACCGCGCCAATCAGGTTAGTGCGTGGACGCAGGTGTGCCACTTCGCGCAGATACTCGATGCTGTGACGCTTCGCCGCCATCGGGTAGCTGTCCGGATCTTCTACCCAGCCGACGACTTCCAGGCTGGTCGCCTGAATTTCAAACGCCTGGCCCTGACCCGGCGACGCCACCACTTTACCGGTCACGATGACGGAACAGCCCGTGGTCAGACGCAGCACTTCATCCTGATAATTATTCAGAGAATTATTGACGACAGCCTGAACGGGATTAAAGCAGGAGCCGTCATAGACAGCGATGAAGGAAAGACCGGCTTTGGAATCTCTTCGGGTACGCACCCAACCACGTACGGTGACTTCACTGTCAACCGCGACGCGACCGTGCAGTACGTCCGCTACAGGCACTACGCTCATAAATATCTCTCTATATAGAAGAAGTGAGTTAAAAGTTGCCCCATCCGGGGTTTTGCTATGTTACTTGTGAGTCTTCAGGAAACAAGCAAAATTCAGGGGGAAAGCGGATTTATTACAGCAGAGGCGGGGCGCATCAACGCCCCGATAAGAAGAGGTTTAACTCGCTTTTTTCACCAGCGGCAGATCAAAGGCTTTTCGCAGCGCTTTGACAAAAGCCTTATCCTGGCAGATGGTTTTGCCCGGGCTGTCTGAAAGTTTCGCTACTGGCTTGCCGTTGCACTGCACCAGCTTGATAACGATGTTCAGTGGCGTTACGCCCGGAATATCGCAGGTCAGGCGGGTACCGATGCCGAACACGACATTCGTCCGCTGACCAAAGTGGCGATAAAGCGCCAGCGCTTTGTCGAGATTTAAGTTGTCAGAAAAGACCAGATGTTTACTTTGCGGATCGATACCCAGCTTCTGATAATGAGCCAGTGCTTTCTCGCCCCATTCAACCGGATCGCCGGAGTCGTGACGCAGCCCCTGGTAGCGGCGGGCAAACATCGGACCGAAATCGCGCAGGAACGCATCCATCGCGATGCAATCGGTCAGCGCGATACCCAGCTGATCGTCATACTCGTCCAGCCAGGCCTGCAGCGCAGCACGCTGACTGTTGGCGAGAACCGGGCTGATTTGCTGGAAGGCCTGGAACCACTCATGCGCCTGAGTACCGACCGGCGTCAGAGACAGACGGCGCGCCAGATCATAATTACTGGTGCCAATCAGCCACGGAAAATCCTGTTTCAGTGTGGAGACAATCGCCTGCTGCACATCCTGCGAATAGCGGCGACGGGTGCCGAAATCCATCAGGCGGAAGCGCGACATATCCAGATCCGCTACCTGCGTCTTAAAGTCGCCGAGTTTCTGATGCAAATGGTCGATCGCCTGCTGAGTGGTGACCTGCGGCGTGCGATGTCGATGCACAATCTCACTGATCAGCGCCAGTAGCGGCACCTCCCACATGATCACCTCCCGCCACGGCCCCTGGATACGAAGTTCCAGTTTGCCATGGTGATTGCGCACCTCAACCTGCTCCGGGTTATAGCGGAACTGGCGCAACCAGCTGAGATAATCCTGCCGGAAGAAGGGAAGGCGGGATAACCAGGTCGCTTCATCATCAGTCAGCGCCAGGTGTTGCATGGCAGTAATCGCGTCACGAATTTCGTCAGCGTAGAGACCCAGTAGTTCGTCGCCGCGGCAGCGAAACTCCGCCGCCACCGTTACGTCATGATAGCGGTGGAAAACGGCCTGCTGCATATGGAGTTTATAGGCGTCCGTATCCAGCAGGGAGGTCAGTATCGGGGAAGCATGTCCTGTCATGGCGCGTTTCAGCATCCTGTTCGGTGGCGCAGTGCCCGGTGTTGTACACAGTCATAAAGACGCAAAAGTATAATTCACTATCTGAAGCCGATCACAGCATATTTCAGTCGGGCGGGTCGAGGCCAATCTGTGCCTTTGTTAACAAAGTGTAGCCATTTCACCCTTTAGGTGCATTGTGCGTGGCAAGCTTGTAGTAACAAGCTTAGACTTTGCCGGTAAACTTATAACAATGCGAGACGCAATATGACGCAACAGCCCCAAATCAAGTATCGCCACGACTACCGTGCACCCGATTACACCATCACCGATATCGATTTAACTTTTGAACTGGATGCGTCGACGACCCGTGTAACGGCCATCAGCCAGGTTAAACGCGTGGGCGACAGCCAGGCTGAGCTGCGACTGGACGGCGAAGCGTTAACGCTGATTGCGCTGGAGGTCGACGGGCAAGCCTGGACGGCCTTCCGTGAAGAAGAGGGCGCACTGGTCATCAGCCAGCTGCCGGACAGCTTCACCCTGAAAATCATCAATGATATTCATCCGGATCAGAACACCGCGCTGGAAGGGCTGTACAAATCGGGCGAGGCGCTCTGCACCCAATGTGAGGCTGAAGGCTTCCGTCATATTACCTGGTATCTCGATCGCCCTGATGTGCTGGCACGTTTTACCACCACCATTTATGCCAATGGTGAGCGTTATCCATTCCTGCTCTCCAACGGTAACCGGATTGACAGCGGCCGGGATGAGCAGGGTCGCAGCTGGGTGAAGTGGCAGGATCCGTTCCCGAAACCGTGCTACCTGTTTGCGCTGGTGGCGGGCGATTTCGACGTGCTGCGCGACAGCTTCACCACCCGTTCAGGTCGTGATGTGGCGCTGGAGATCTTCGTCGATCGCGGTAACCTTGATCGTGCCGACTGGGCGATGACCTCGCTGAAAAATAGTATGAAGTGGGATGAAGAGCGTTTCGGCCTGGAGTATGACCTCGACATCTTTATGATCGTCGCAGTGGACTTCTTCAACATGGGCGCCATGGAGAACAAAGGCCTTAACGTCTTCAACGCCAAATATGTGCTGGCGAAAGCGGAAACGGCGACGGACAAAGATTACCTTGGCATTGAGGCGGTTATCGGTCACGAATATTTCCACAACTGGACCGGTAACCGCGTGACCTGCCGCGACTGGTTCCAGCTCAGCCTGAAAGAGGGGCTGACCGTGTTCCGCGATCAGGAGTTCAGCTCCGATCTGGGTTCACGTGCGGTGAACCGCATCGATAACGTGCGTATCGTACGCGGCGCGCAGTTCGCCGAAGATGCCAGCCCGATGGCACACCCGATCCGTCCGGATCAGGTCATTGAGATGAACAACTTCTATACCCTGACGGTGTATGAAAAAGGGTCAGAGGTCATCCGTATGATGCACACCCTGCTGGGTGAAGAGAATTTCCAGAAGGGCATGAAGCTCTATTTTGATCGCCATGACGGCAGCGCCGCCACCTGTGATGACTTTGTTCAGGCGATGGAAGATGCCTCAAATATCGATCTGTCGCAGTTCCGCCGCTGGTACAGCCAGTCCGGTACGCCGGTACTGACGGTGCGCGATGATTACAACCCGGAGCTGGAGCAGTATACGCTGCACGTCACGCAGCACACCCCTGCAACTGCCGATCAGAAAGAGAAGCTGCCGCTGCATATTCCGCTGGATATCGAGCTATATGACGGTGAAGGCAAGGTGATCCCGCTGCAGAATAACGGCCATCCGGTGCATCATGTGCTGAATGTCACCGAAGAGTTCCAGACCTTTATTTTCGATAATGTCTACTTCCAGCCGGTGCCGTCGCTACTGCGTGAATTCTCCGCCCCGGTGAAGCTCGATTACAAATGGAGTGATGCTCAGCTCACCTTCCTGATGCGTCATGCACGCAATGACTTCTCCCGCTGGGATGCGGCTCAGAGCCTGCTGGCGACCTATATCCGTCTGAATGTCGCCCGCTATCAGCAGGGCCAGCATCTGTCGCTGCCGCTGCATGTTGCCGATGCTTTCCGCGCGGTGCTGCTCGATACCGACTGTGACCCGGCCCTGACCGCGCTGATCCTGACGCTGCCGTCAGAAAATGAGATTGCCGAGCTGTTTGACACTATCGATCCGCAGGCGATTGCGCTGGTGCGTGATGCCCTGCAACGCACACTGGCACGCGAACTGGCCGATGAGTTCTTTGCGATCTACAACGCCAATCAGCAGCCTGAATATCGCGTGGAGCATGACGCGATTGGTCAGCGCAGCCTGAAAAATATCTGCCTGACCTATCTTGCCTTCAGCGATGCGCAGCTGGCGGATAAACTGGTGCAGACGCAGTATCACCAGGCGACCAACATGACCGATGCGCTGGCGGCGCTTTCCGCTGCTGTTGCGGCACAGTTACCGTGCCGTGATGCGCTGCTGGCAGCTTACGATGAGCGCTGGCATCAGGACGGTCTGGTGATGGATAAATGGTTTGTGCTGCAGGCGACCAGTCCGGCTGCCAACGTGATGCGCAACGTGCGTCAGCTGCTGAATCATCGCTCTTTCACCATGAGTAATCCAAACCGCGTTCGCTCGCTGGTGGGGGCTTTTGCCTCGGCTAACCCGGCCGCATTCCATGCTAAAGATGGCAGCGGTTATAAGTTCCTGGTGGAGATGCTCACCGATCTGAACACCCGCAATCCGCAGGTTGCGGCACGAATGGTGGAGCCGCTGATTCGTCTGAAACGTTATGACGAAGGCCGTCAGGCGATGATGCGTCAGGCGCTGGAGCAACTGCTGGAACTGGATAAACTCTCTGGCGATCTCTACGAAAAAATTACCCGGGCACTGAACGCCTGATAATAAAAAAGGGAGCGTCTGAGACGCTCCCTTTTTCAGCGCTGCTGCGCGTAACGTACCGGCTGCGGTCGTTCCGTACGCTGCATCACCCGATCCAGTACCTCTGCTTCCAGCTCGGCCAGCCGCGCAGACCCACGACGCCGTGGTCGCGGCAAATCTACCAGCAGATCCAGACCGATTTCGCCCTCTTCGATCAACAACACACGATCCGCCATCGCGACCGCTTCACTGACATCATGCGTGACCAGCAGCACGGTAAAATGATGTTGCTGCCACAGTGACTCAATCAATCCCTGCATTTCAATGCGTGTCAGGGCATCCAGCGCCCCCAGTGGTTCATCCAGCAGCAGTAAGCCGGGCCGATGAATCAGCGCTCGGGCCAGCGCCACGCGTTGTTTCTGTCCACCAGAGAGTGCAGCCGGCCACTCATTGGCGCGATCGGCCAGTCCCACCGCCGTCAGGGCATCCATCGCTGCGCTGCGCCATTCGCGGCCGCGCAGGCCCAGCCCGACGTTATCAATGACTTTTTTCCACGGCAGCAGTCGCGCATCCTGAAACATCAGGCGGGTATCGTCGCGTGCTGACTGCAGCGGCGTATTCCCTGCCAGCAATTCACCGCTGGAGCTGTGTTCAAGTCCGGCCAGCAGGCGCAACAGGGTGCTTTTGCCGCAGCCGCTGCGACCCACTACCGCCACAAACTGACCCGAAGGAATATGCAGGTCGATCTTATTGAGAATGGTACGACTGCCATACTGTTTGCTGACGCCGTTAACGCCAACCGGCGTGCCAGTGTTAAGGCGGGCTGGTGAGAGAGCCTGGCTCATGCGTTCTCCTCCTTTAGTTGGTAAGCGGGATGCCAGCGCAGCCAGATGCGTTCCAGTAACAACGCGGCGACATCCGCCAGTTTGCCGAGCAGGGCATAGAGAATGATGGCGACCACCACCACATCGGTCTGCAGGAATTCACGTGCGTTCATTGCCAGATAGCCGATGCCCGCGTTGGCGGAGATGGTTTCAGCGACAATCAGCGTCAGCCACATCAGACCCAGCGCAAAACGCACGCCGACCATAATATTCGGCAGTGCGCCGGGCAGGATCACCTGGATAAACAGGCTCCAGCCGGAGAGGCCATAGCTGCGTGCCATCTCAACCAGTCCGCGATCGATATTGCGGATGCCGTGATAGGTATTCAGGTAGATCGGGAACAGCGTGCCCAGCGCCACCAGAAAGATTTTGGCGGACTCGTCGATACCGAACCAGAGGATCACCAACGGGATCAGCGCCAGATGTGGCACATTGCGCAGCATCTGCACCGACGTATCCAGCAGCCGTTCACCGGTTTTTGAGGTGCCGGTGATCAGCCCAAGTATCAGGCCGATCGAACCGCCAATGCTGAAACCGATCAGTGCCCGCCAGCTGCTTATTGCCAGATGCTGCCAGAGTTCACCGCTGACAGTCAGCTGCCAGAAGGTGGTCACAATTTTCTCCGGCGCGGGCAGAATACGGTTCGATAACCAGCCGGTTTGCGAAGCAATCTGCCACACCACGACAAGCAGTGTCGGCAATAGCCACGGCACCAGCGTATCAGCAAGGCGTTTTCGGGTTCTGGCCATCATGCTCTCCTCAGCCCCGGGCGGCTTTTTTCTCAGGGGTAAAATCGTTGGCTACCGCTTCACCGTGCGCCTGAACGACGCGCGGCTGAGGCACGAGTGGAACCTGCAGATCAAGATGCGGGAACAGCAGTTCGCCGACGCGATAAGCCTCTTCCAGATGCGGATAACCTGACAGGATAAAGGTCTCAATGCCCAGTGCTTCATACTCTTTGATGCGTGCGGCAACGGTTGGGCCATCACCGACCAGCGCTGTACCGGCTCCACTGCGTACCAGACCCACACCTGCCCACAGATTCGGGCTGATTTCGAGTTTGTCGCGGCGACCACCGTGCAGCGCGGCCATCCGGCGCTGCCCTACAGAATCGGCCCGCTGGAACGCTGCCTGTGCCTTCGCAATAGTGGCGTCATCGACATTGGCAATCAGCCGGTCGGCGGCCTGCCAGGCCTCTTCGTTGGTTTCGCGCACAATCACATGCAAACGGATACCAAACCGCACCGTACGTCCCTGCGCGGCCGCTTTCGCGCGCACCTGATCAATCTTCTCTTTAACCTGAGCAGGCGGTTCGCCCCAGGTAAGGTAAACATCGACCTGTTCGGCCGCCAGTTCCTGAGCCGGTTCAGAAGAGCCGCCAAACCACAGCGGTGGGCGAGGCTGCTGCACCGGTTTAAACATCAGACGCGCGCCGCGAACCTTCACGTGCTTGCCTTCGTAATCAACCGTTTCGCCTTCCAGCACCCGGCGCCAGACGCGGGTGAACTCGGCAGATTCTGCGTAACGCTCACGGTGATCCAGGAACACGCCGTCGCCCGCCAGTTCTTCCGGATCGCCGCCGGTCACCAGATTGAACAGCGCACGGCCGTTGGAGAGACGATCCAGCGTGGCAGCCTGACGCGCCGCCTGAGTCGGTGAAATGACGCCGGGTCGTAGCGCGACCAGGAAACGCAGGCGCTGCGTCACCGGGATCAGCGAGGCGGCAACCAGCCAGGCATCTTCGCAGGAGCGGCCGGTCGGGATTAATACACCACCAAAGCCGAGACGGTCAGCGGCCTGCGCCACCTGCTGTAAATAGGCGTGATCAACCGGTCGCGCGCCTTCGGCGGTACCAAGGTAGTGGCCGTCGCCATGCGTCGGCAGGAACCAGAATATGGATACGCTCATTATTGCTCCTTACTGCGTTACGGTATGCGGTTGCCAGATGCGATCCTGAATCGTCACTTTGACTGGCAACAGATGATTGGCATAAAACAGATCAGCGGTACGCTGCTGTGCGGCTGCGGTTTCAGCACTGACCGGCGAAATCCGGGTGGGTGGACGATGGCTGAGATAGCTGGCAATAACGGGTTCAGACAGGCCCATCGCCTGGGCAAGAAGCGTGGTGCTCTGCTTAGGCTGGCTGATCGTCAGCGCGTCGGCACTGCTGAAGGTGTCCAGCACCTGCTGGATAAACGCGCCGTGGGCTTCGGCATAGCTACGCGTCGCCAGATAGAAGGACCCGGTCAGATTTAGTGAGCTGCCATCAATCAGCAGGCGCGAATTACCCTGCAACAGTACTGAAGAGTAGTAGGGATCCCAGATTGCCCAGGCATCCACATCACCCTGCTGGAAGGCAGCGCGCGCATCGGCTGGCGTCAGATAAACCGGCGTGATGTCTTTAAACGTGAGGCCCGCCTGCTGTAATGCGCGCAGCAGTAAATTGTGTGAACTGGAGCCTTTCTGGAAAGCGACTTTTTTGCCTTTCAGATCGGAGACCTGTTTCAGAGCGCTGTTTTTCGGCACCAGAATCACTTCTGATTTCGGTTTTGGCGGCTCCGAGCCGACATAGAGCAGATCTGCGCCTGCGGCCTGGGCAAACAGTGGCGGAAGGTCACCGGTACTGCCGAGATCGATACTGTTAATGTTCAGCGCTTCCAGCATTTGCGGGCCAGCCGGGAACTCGATCCACTTAATCTGAGTATGGGGGAACCGTTTCTCCAGCAACTGATGTGACTTCGCCAGTACCATGCTGACCGAACCTTTCTGATAGCCGATGCGAATCTCAGCCGGATCCGATTCTGCGGCCTGTACCTGAAGGCCAGCCAGTAAGAGTCCCGCCACCAGCCACTTTCCTAATCTCTGCTTCATTGATCGCTTCCTTATACTGCCTGCGCAACGGGATGGTGATGACGGGTCAGCGCCAGCCAGAACGCGGAGACGGCTTCGTCAAGACGCTCTGCCAGTGAATCTTCCAGTACAGGCTGACGATCGTAATGCGTGACCTGGCTGTCTTCGGCGTAGACCCCATGCAGAATTTCCTGTGCTTTCAGCGCGTTGAGAACCGGTTTCAGCGCGTAGTCCAGCGCCAGCATATGGCCGACACTGCCGCCGCTGGCGAGTGGTAACACAACTTTATGCTCCAGTGCGCGCTCAGGCAGCAGATCGAGCAGGGTCTTCAGCGCGCCCGAAAACGACGCTTTATAGATAGGTGTTGCCACAATCAGCCCATCAGCCGAGGCCAGATCGTCACGCAGGGCCAGCAGCGCGGGTGCATCAAAGCGCGCATTAATCAGATCGTCAGGCTGAAAATTGTGAATATTCCAGGGAATGACTTCAATGCCACGAGCTTCCAGTTTGTGCTGACACAACGTCAGTAATGAAGTTGAGCGGGAGGGAAATCGTGGGCTGCCTGCCAGCGTAATAACTCGCATTATCACTCCTTATAACTAAAAGTTATTGATTATTTAATGTTGAGAACTTATGCCTTCATACTGTCAGAGCAGGGGAGTGGGCTTAAATGATTTATCCGGCAAAGCAAGGATAAAAACTGCAAATAGACGTGCCTGTAGCAGCGAATAAAACTACCGCTTCCGATAATTCTTAAATTAGGCGCTGGCAGCTGAGCAATTCATTAATGGGTATGATATGAGATTGCCATAATGGGGTGATTGATCAGAAAAATTCTCTTTCGTCTGATTGCTTAATCAATCTTCCTGAGAATGACGCGGTGTTAAAGCGAAACGGTTGAAAAAATAGCCTCTGAAGCGGCACGGAATCAGCGTAACTGCGGCCGCATCCGCCAAAGATTAAGATTAATTGCAGAAAGTAAACTGTAATAAAAATGAAGGAATAGTGAAGATATTCATCTTTTCAGATGTTCGCTTACAGATTTCTGAATCTGGTTACGCCTGCTTTGTGGGGGGATTTTAAATCATTCCTCAACGGTTTTAACATTACAGCGGGCTATAGATGCACTTTTTTTAACAGTGAAAATCAGGTGAAACGTTTAGATAATTTTTACAAGTGGTCTTTTTTCGCATAACCGGTTTAAGATAATCAGGCTCAATCAAAGCCATCATAATAGTAGCGTATTACTCTTTTCGACGTTTCGCCTCTGGTCAGGCCCTGCATCTGGCAGGTGACTCGTATTGTCTTTTTTCTAACAGCAGAGAATTGCCTATGTCTGACACTTTATTATCAGTGATTATTCCAACCTACAATGTTGAAAAATATATTGTGGAGTGCGTCGATTCATTATTACGTCAGGTTAAAGCACCCAATGAAATAATCATTGTGAATGATGGCTCCACCGATGGAACATTAGCCTTACTTGAACAGAATTATGCACACCTTGCTCAGGTGAAAATAATGACGACTGAGAATGGTGGTGCCGGTCATGCACGTGATGTGGGTATTGAGCAGGCTAAGGGTCAGTTTCTCTTTTTCTGCGATCCAGACGACGTCGTGGCGGATGGGTTGGTCGCTGAACTGAGCATGGTGGCGGAAAAGCATCCTGAAACGGATCTGTTCTGTTTTAAATCGTGCGTCTATCGCGACGGCCATATTGATATCACCTCGCCAAAAGTCAGACACGAATACTTTGGGCAGCAAAAACCGCAGGACGTCTTATTGGGCCTGCTGCGTAACGGCAGCTATACGTCAGCGGCGTGGAGCTATGTCATCAGCAAACGTGTTATTGAACAGCATAAATTACGCTTTGTTAAACGCGTTCATGAAGACCACAATTTTACGCTCTCCTGCTTTATGAAAAGTCAGCAGGCCTGGGTGAGCCATCAGGTTTATTATAAACAGCGTATTCGTAACGGCTCACTGACGAACAGTACCAAAAGTAATGAGTTTTTCTATCAGCGTTATGATGCCTTTATGCACGCCTACAATACGTTAACCGGCTCTCTGGTTAAATCAGCGTGGCGCGATACGCTTGAAAAAGCCTATTTAATTCACTCGTTTCGTCTGATGATCTACTTATCACTTTATAATCGTACGCCTGTGCCGGAATATGTGCTTAACGCAATTCGCTTTATGGGTCGCAATGTGAAAACAGAAAACGTTAAAGAGTGGCTATTGTTCAATCGGCCTGAACTTTTTATTGCACTTCAGCATTACAAGGTCAAAAAAGAGCTGAAAAACGCCGCCTGATTCTGAAAAGCAGCCTGATTCTGAAAAATGTGAAGCGATATTGTTTATGCCTTTGCGAAATGAGAAGGTGAGACATGCAATGTGTATAAGGTTGTTGCGTCATGGCAAAAGTACTCGATAAAAGTCTGGTTATTAATATTTTCTCGCTGCTGGCCTACCGCGGCGCATCATTTTTGTTTCCGCTGGCCACGCTGCCCTATCTTGCCCGCGTTCTGGGTGTAGAGCAGATGGGGACGCTGGCGCTGGCCATCGCCTGCGTGCTCTATTGCAGTACCATCTCTGACTGGGGATTCAACGTCTTTACTACTAAAGACATTGCTCATCATCGTGATGATAAGGAACGCGTCAGTCAGCTTTTCTGGTCAACGTTTAACGCCAAGCTGATGCTGCTGGTGGTGACCAGTGGCACGTTACTGACGGCGACCTGGTTTAATCCCGCCTGGCATCCGCTGTTTTTTATCATTCTGGCGAACTGCACCACGCTGATAGGCTCGCTGTTTTCATTCGGCTGGCTGATGCAGGGGTTTGAGAAACTGGGTAAAACGGCGATGATCGCCACCTTCGGTAACTTCTGTGCCATTCCACTGACCTTTTTGCTGGTGAAATCCCCGCAGGATACCTGGCTGGCGGCGCTGATCCCTGGCACTGTCTCCATCATCAGTGCAGCGATTACGCTGAAGTTTGTGCTGGAGATGAAGGTCATTGGCCGTTACCGCTTTGAGCCGCGCGAAATCAAACAGCGCATCACCGACAGCATGGATGTGTTTATTGCTATCGCGGGTGCCAATCTGTTTAACAGCGTCAACGTGGTGATCCTGGCCTCCTTTACCTCTACTTATATGGTCGGGATCTACAACGGTGCGGATCGTCTGCGTAAAGCGGCTAACTCCGTACCCGAGCAGATCGGCAGTGCTTTCTTCCCGCGTGTCAGCCATCTGTTTGGTCGGGATAAACGTGCCGCCATTGCGGCAACGCGCAAAAGCCTGCTGCTGTCATTCTCACTGAGTCTGTCGATTGTGATCTTTACCTGGTTCTTTGCTGACCTGGTGGTCTCTATTTTACTGGGTAAAGACTTTATTCCGTCGGCGGATGTGCTGCGCGTCTTCGTGCTCTGCTTCCTGTTCGGCAACATTGCCTATCCGGCTGGATTACAGATTCTCATCCCGCACGGTCTGGCGCGTCAGCGTATGTGGGTCATGATGGCCGCTGGCGTGATAAACGTGCCGCTATGCTGTTTCCTGGCGTGGAAATTTGGTGCTATCGGTGCTGCGTGGTCGATGGTAGGGGCTGAAGCGTTTGTCTGTCTCGGTATCTTTGGCATCATGCAGCGTCACGGCATTCTGCGGGAGTATCTGTTTCCTTCCGAAGTGAAAAACCAGCCCGTAAACGATTCCGCCGTTTAAGATCAAAGCATTTTCATATAGTTTTCTGCATCCCCGCCCTTCGATTTACTTTTGCGCCAGAGCACTTTACCATTCTGGCGCACATTTTCCCGTGCACCGACTTTCACGATTGCTTCCGTCCTTCAGGAGAGTGCATGTTTTATCCTATCGTCCGACCGGCGCTGTTTAAACTCGACCCCGAACGCGCGCACGAACTCACCTTTAAGCAACTGCGTTTTATGAACGGCACGCCGCTGGAGCTGTTTTATCGCCAGAATCTGCCGTCGCGTCCGGTCACCTGCATGGGACTGACCTTTAAGAATGCCCTGGGCCTGGCTGCGGGTCTGGATAAGAACGCCGAGTGCATTGATGCGTTTGCGGCGATGGGCTTTGGTTTTGTTGAAGTCGGCACCGTCACGCCGCGCGCCCAGGCAGGTAATGATAAGCCGCGGATGTTTCGTCTGGTGGAAGCGGGCGGCATTATCAACCGGATGGGATTTAATAATCTGGGCGTTGACCACCTGGTTGAGAATGTGAAAAAAGCGCGTTTTAACGGCGTGCTTGGGATCAATATCGGTAAAAATAAAGATACGCCGGTTGAGCAGGGCAAAGAGGATTATCTGATCTGCATGGAAAAGGTCTATGCCCATGCCGGTTATATCGCCATCAATATTTCCTCGCCTAACACGCCAGGTTTGCGTTCACTGCAATATGGTGAGGCGCTGGATGATTTGCTCTCTTCCATTAAACAGAAACAAAAAGAGCTTGAAAAGCGCCATCTGAAATATGTTCCGCTGGCCGTAAAAATTGCGCCCGATCTCTCTGAAGAGGAGTTAATTCAGGTCGCGGACAGTTTGATTCGTCATCAGATTGATGGCGTCATTGCCAGCAATACCACGCTCGATCGTTCGCTGGTAAGCGGTCTTAAGCATGCTGAAGAAGCGGGTGGATTAAGTGGACGGCCAGTGCAGTCGCGCAGTACGGCAGTGATCCAGCGCCTCTCTCAGGAGCTGCAGGGGCGTCTTCCCATTATCGGCGTTGGCGGCATTGATTCTCTGACCGCTGCGCGTGAAAAAATCGCCGCTGGCGCAACGCTGGTTCAGATTTATTCAGGCTTTATTTATCAGGGGCCAGGATTAATTAAAGACATCGTTACGCATCTCTAAGACAATTCTCACAATGATTGGCCGGGGGGTTTATTTATCCCCTCGGCTCGTTTATATTTTGTCCTGTTGCACGCTTTTTCAGCTTTTCCTTATGTTTCTTTTTTCGCTGAATTCTGCGCGATTTTTGGCGCAGCGGTAAATACAGGGCACACGATGAAAATTAAACCCGATGATAACTGGCGCTGGTATTTTGATAGCAGCCACGACCGAATGATGCTCGACCTGGCTGACGGGATGCTTTTTCGTTCCCGCTTTTCCCGCAAAATGCTCACGCCGGATGCGTTCTCTGAGTCGGGTTTCTGTGTCGATGACGCCGCTCTGTATTACACCTTTGAAGAGACCTGTCGTCAGTGCAAACTCAGTGGCAGCCATTGCGCTGAACTGGTGCTGAATGCGCTGGTCGCCGCGCGTTTCCTCAAACCACTGATGCCAAAAAGCTGGCATTTCGCCGCTTATGCCCCTGCAATGCAGCCCCGTCCCAGTGAAATGGTGCAGGTTACGCTGGCAGAAGAGGGCACACAGGCACGTCTGCTGGTGGTTGAGAGTGGTGATAATGCGGCGCTCTGCCTGCTGGCGCAGCCTGGATTAACCCTGGCCGGTAAAAATATGGTGCTCGGCGATGCCATCAAGGTCATGAACGACCGGCTGCAACCCTGGTACCAGGATGTCGCGCACTACGCCCGCGCTGTCTGATTACTTCACTTCTATATCACCTGCCGGAATACAGCTGCAGCTTAAGAGGGTGCCGTCCTGACGCAGGGCACTCTGTTTAAGCGCTTTTACTTCACCGGCTACCAGACTCAGCTTGCAGCTACCACACAGACCTGCCCGACAGGAGTAAGGGATGCGAAAGCCCTGCATCTCCAGCTGATCCAGTAATACCTGCTGATTATCCCCGGTGAAGGTCTGACCCTGAAACGTGATGGTCACGGCATCCGGCGTCTGCTGCTGTGGTTTCAGCGTTTCGACCACTTCGCCGGCACCATAGATGCGGGGCGCATGACGTTTCAGGACGATCATTTCATCACCCGTACGCACCACACCACTGTTCCGCGCCACTAAGTTCAGACCGAAATCGATGTCGCCACTGCCATCCTGAGCGGTGCGGAAAGTCTGCAGTGTCGCCAGCGGATGACCGGTGGGATGCTTAAGTCCGGTCTCGGTGCTGACCGTAGTAAGTACACAGCGACTGCAGGGCTTGGGAGCCTCAAAGATGACGTCGCCAATCTGAATCTCTGCCCAGCTATCCTCATCCCAGGCGGCCGCACCGCTGACGATCAGATTCGGGCGAAACTGTTCGGCACGCACGCTGGCCGGGCAGCGCTGTTGCAGATCGTGCAGCGAAGCATTGTTGATCAGCAAAAACGGAAAGCCATCGGCAAAGCTCAGCGGAATATGATCAAACTTTTTGACCCGGCGAGTCGGTTGCGGCCCGACCCAGCGCAGTTGAACGTCACGCGGGAAGAACTGGCTCAGCCACTGATTAACTGCTTCGGGCGCAATGCGCGCAGTGAAGTGGTTGCCCCAGACTTCGGTGGGATGACCCTGCTCACTAAAATCGCTGAAGCGGATCAGGGTCTGGCTGCCATCCGGCGCAGCCAGCAGCAGGCCATTCGGCAGGAGCGCCGGTGTAAAGCGCACCATCTCCGGGTGCTGGCGTGCAGTAATAAAGGTGCCATCAGGTTCGGTCACCATAAACAGACGATCAAACGCCAGCCCGCTGTCAGTGACCAGCGCATGTGACAACGCTAATCCCCGCATTGACTTCACAGGATGAATAAATAAGCGGGAAAGCGTGATCATGGTGTTCTCCTTGAACCCGACGCGCGACACAAAAGAAGCTAACTTTATGACATAGGTCTCCGATTCGCTATAATGCGCGACAATTTTCTCAAGAGTTAAAAAGTGACAATATGAATTCTCTGTTTGCCAGCACGGCGCGTGGGCTCGAAGAGCTGTTAAAAAGTGAGCTGGACGCGCTGGGTGCGCAGGATTTGCAAGTGGTGCAGGGAGGCGTTCACTACGAAGCCGACGATCGCGCCATGTACCAAAGCCTGATGTGGAGTCGTTTAGCATCACGCATCCTGTTGCCGCTGGGAGAGTTCGGCGTCTACAGCGATCTCGATCTCTATCTGGGTGTACAGAGCGTGGACTGGCCGTCGATGTTCGGCAGCGACAAAACCTTTGTTGTGCATTTCAGCGGCACCAACGACGCGATTCGTAACAGCCAGTTCGGTGCGCTAAAAGTTAAAGATGCCATCGTAGACAGCTTTACCCGTCAGAATCTCGAGCGGCCTGATGTCGATCGTGAGCAGGCGGATATTCGTGTCAACGTCTGGCTGAATGACGACCGCGCCAGCATTGCGCTGGATCTCAGCGGCACCTCGCTGCATCAGCGCGGTTATCGCCAGCAGACCGGTCAGGCACCGTTAAAAGAGACGCTGGCGGCGGCTATCGTGCTGCGTTCAGGCTGGGAGCCGACCACGCCGCTGATCGACCCGATGTGCGGTTCGGGTACGCTGCTGATTGAAGCGGCGCTGATCGCCAGCGATCGGGCTCCGGGCCTGTTACGTAAGCACTGGGGCTTCACTGCCTGGAACAAGTTTGATGCTGCGCTGTGGCAGGACGTGAAAACCGAGGCGCAGAACCGTGCCCGCGCGGGCACAGCCGCGACTCAGGCGCGCTTCTTTGGCTACGATAACAATGGCCGGGTGCTGGAGTGGGCGCAGGCGAATGCCCGTCGTGCTGGCGTCTTTGAACTCTTTACATTTGCGCAGCAGGACCTGCTGCAACTGACCAATCCGCTCGAACCGGCGGTTCACGGTACGGTGCTGAGTAACCCGCCGTACGGTGAACGTCTGGAGAGCGAACCGGCGCTGATTGCGCTGCACAGCCAGCTCGGACGTCTGATGAAGCAGCATTTTGGCGGCTGGAACCTGTCGCTGTTCAGCGCCTCGCCTGAACTGCTGAGCTGCCTGCAACTGCGAGCCGATCGCCAGTTCAAAGCGAAGAACGGTCCGCTGGATTGCGTGCAGAAAAACTATCAGCTGGCGGTTAACAGCCATGAAAGCGCCGGGCAGATTGCGGAAGATTACGCAAACCGTCTGCGTAAAAATGTGAAGAAGCTGGAGAAGTGGGCGCGTCAGGAAGGCATTGAATGCTACCGCATTTATGACGCCGATCTGCCAGACTACAACGTTGCTGTCGATCGCTATGGCGACTGGGTCATTATTCAGGAATACGCGCCACCGAAAACCATCGATCCGAATAAAGCGCGTCAGCGCCTGTTCGATGTCATCAGCGCGACACTGAGCGTACTGCAGCTGCCTGCTGACCGTCTGATTATGAAAACGCGTGAGCGCCAGAAAGGTAAAGCGCAGTATCAGAAGCTCAGCGAGAAAGGCGACTATTTCGACGTTAAAGAGTTTAATGCGCGTTTCTGGGTGAACCTGACCGACTATCTCGATACCGGCCTGTTCCTCGATCACCGCATTGCCCGTAAAATGCTCGGCCAGATGAGTCAGGGTAAAGATTTCCTGAACCTGTTTGCCTACACCGGCACCGCCAGTGTGCATGCCGGCCTGGGTGGGGCGCGTTCAACTACCACGGTAGATATGTCGCGTACCTATCTGGAGTGGGCGGAGCGCAACCTGCGTCTTAACGGACTAACCGGACGTCAGCACCGCCTGATGCAGGCGGATTGCCTGAGCTGGCTGAATGAGAGTGACGAGAATTTTGACCTGATCTTTATCGATCCGCCAACCTTCTCTAACTCAAAACGTATGGAAGAGAGCTTCGACGTTCAGCGCGATCATATGATGCTGATGCGTAACCTGAAACGCCTGCTGCGTCGCGGTGGCACCATCATGTTCTCCAATAACAAACGTGGTTTCAAAATGGACATGGATGGTCTGAAAGCACTGGGCCTGCAGGCGCAGGATATTACCCAGAAAACGCAGTCGCAGGACTTCGCGCGTAACCGTCAGATTCACAACTGCTGGCTGATCACTCATGCCGGTAAGGAATAAGATTACATGTCATTAATCAGTATCCACGGCGCTTATCTCTCCTTCAGCGATGCGCCGCTGTTAGACAATACCGAGCTGCACATCGAAGAGAACGAACGCGTCTGTCTGGTGGGCCGTAACGGTGCGGGTAAATCCACGCTGATGAAAATCATCAATGGCGAACAGCCACTGGATGATGGCCGCATTATTTATGAAACCGATCTGGTGGTGGCGCGTCTGCAACAGGATCCGCCGCGCAATATTACCGGTTCGGTCTACGACTTCGTAGCTGAGGGCGTTGAAGAGCAGGCTGAGCATCTCAAAGCCTATCACGCCATTTCCCATGTGGTGATGGAAGATCCCAGCGATAAAAACCTCAATGAGATGGCGCGACTGCAGAGCATTCTCGACCATCAGAATTTGTGGCAGCTGGAGAGCCGCATCCATGACGTGCTGGAACAGATTGGTCTGCAGCCCGATACCGAGTTGTCGTCGCTCTCTGGCGGCTGGCTGCGTAAAGCCGCGCTGGGTCGTGCGCTGGTGAGTAACCCGCGCGTCCTGATGCTGGATGAGCCAACCAACCACCTTGATATCGAAACCATCGACTGGCTGGAAACCTTCCTGAAGAACTTCAGCGGCAGCATCGTCTTTATCTCGCATGACCGTTCGTTTATCCGCAATATGGCGACGCGCATTGTCGATCTTGACCGTGGCAAGCTGGTCTCCTGGCCGGGCAACTACGATCTCTATCTGGAAGGCAAAGAGGAGGCGCTGCGCGTTGAAGAGATGCAGAACGCGGAATTTGACCGCAAGCTGGCGCAGGAAGAGGTGTGGATCCGTCAGGGCATCAAAGCCCGTCGTACACGTAACGAAGGCCGTGTACGTGCGCTGAAAGCGCTGCGTCGCGAACATTCAGAACGTCGCGAAGTGATGGGCAAAGCCAACATGCAGGTCGGTGAAGCCTCCCGTTCCGGCAAGATTGTATTTGAGCTGGAAAATGTCGACTACGCAGTGGGCGGCAAAACGCTGGTGAAGGATTTCTCTACCCAGGTTCAGCGTGGCGATAAAATTGCGCTGATCGGGCCGAACGGCTGCGGTAAAACGACCTTACTGCGTCTGATGCTGCAGCAGCTGAAAGCCGATCATGGCCGCGTCCATTCCGGCACCAAGCTGGAAGTGGCCTACTTCGACCAGCATCGCGCTGAACTGGATCCGGATCGCACCGTGATGGACAACCTGGCCGAAGGCAAGCAGGAAGTGCTGGTTAACGGCAAACCGCGCCACGTGCTGGGCTATCTGCAGGACTTCCTGTTCCATCCAAAACGTGCCATGACGCCGGTGCGTGCACTCTCAGGGGGTGAACGTAACCGTCTGCTGCTGGCGCGCCTGTTCCTGCGTCCCAGCAACCTGATGATTCTGGATGAACCGACCAACGACCTCGACGTCGAAACGCTGGAGCTGCTGGAAGAGCTGATTGATGGTTATCAGGGCACCGTCTTACTGGTGAGTCACGATCGTCAGTTCGTCGACAATACGGTCACCGAGTGCTGGATTTTTGAAGGCAACGGCGAAATCGGTACCTTTGTGGGCGGTTATCACGATGCACAGCAGCAGCGTGCCGCTTACCGGCAGCACAGGTCTGCTTCGCCGGCAAAAGCGACAGCGAATACCGCTAAGCCAGCCGCCGAAAAGAGTGAAGCGAAGCGTAGCGTGAATAAGCTCAGCTACAATCTGGCGCGTGAGCTGGAACAGCTGCCGCAAAAACTGGAGCAGCTGGAAGCGCGCATCGGTGAACTGCAGGCGAAGATGAGTCACCCGGACTTCTTCAGTCAGGCACACGATCAGACGCAACCGGTGCTGGATAATCTCGCTCAGGCTGAGCAGGAGCTGGAAACCGCTTTTGCGCGCTGGGAAGAGCTAGAGTCACTGAAAAACGGCGCGTAGGGCAGGGCTAACGGATGTGTTTAGCAGTGAAAAGTAACGCGTGGATGCTCTGTCCACAATGCGATTTAATGATTAAGCTGCCGGACATTCCCGTTGGCAGCCGTGCGTCATGCCCGCGCTGCGATACCTCTCTGACGGCCAACTGGCACGAACCCCGTAAACGGCCAACGGGCTATGCGCTGGCGGCACTCTTTATGCTGCTGCTGGCGAATCTGTTTCCTTTTGTCTCCATGAAAGTGGCGGGGCTGACCAGCCAGATTACGCTGTCGCAGATCCCACAAGTGATGGTGACGGAAGATTACAGCAGCCTGGCGACACTGTTTCTGCTGTTTGTGCAGGCGGTTCCGGCCTTTTGCATGATCACCATTATTCTGCTGGTCAATCCGGTCCCTCTGCCCGTCCGTCTCAAAACTGGTCTGGCGCGTATTCTGTTTCAGCTGCGTAACTGGGGCATGGCCGAAATCTTTATGGCGGGTGTACTGGTCAGCTTTGTCAAACTGATGGCCTATGGGGATATCGGACTGGAAACCAGCTTCTGGCCGTGGGTGATGTTCTGCCTGTTACAGTTGCGGGCCTTTCAGTGCGTTGACCGGCGGGGCTTGTGGGACAGTCTTTCCCCGCGACCTGCGATCCCTCATTCACCCGAAGTGGGCATCAGTGGTTTAGAGCAGGGCCTGCGCTCCTGTCCCTGCTGTACCGCCATTCTGCCGGAAGCTGAGCACACCTGTCCACGCTGTGGCGTTACCGCACAGGCGCGGCGTAAGCACAGCCTGCAATGGACGCTGGCGCTACTGTTCACCTCAATACTGATTTACATCCCGGCCAATCTGTTGCCGATCATGGTGACGGAAACCCTCGGTACGGCTTATCCCTCCAATATCATGGCAGGGGTCATTGTGCTGTGGGGCGATGGTTCCTATCCGGTGGCGCTGGTAATCTTTATCGCCAGTATCATGGTGCCGACGCTGAAGATGCTGGCCATCGGCTGGCTCTGCTGGGATGCCAGCGGACGCGGGCGGCGTGACAGTCATAAGATGCATAAAATTTATGAAGTGGTCGAGTTTGTTGGCCGCTGGTCAATGATCGACGTGTTTGTGATTGCCGTGCTCTCTGCGCTGGTGCGTATGGGGCAATTAATGAATGTTTATCCCGCGTGGGGGGCAGTATTGTTTGCGATGGTGGTGATTATTACCATGATCGCTGCCATGACCTTTGACCCGCGATTAACCTGGGATCGTGTACGCGAAAACAATATGAAGGAGTCGCGCCTTGACGGAAACTAACCACGGCCATGCAAAGGTGGAACAGATTAAGCGCTGGTCGCCGGTCTGGATTGTCCCCATCGTTACGCTGTTAATCGGTGGCTGGATCCTCTTTTATCACTTCAGCCATCAGGGGCCGGAAGTCACCTTAATCACCGAAAATGCCGAAGGCATTGTTGCCGGTAAAACCACGATTAAAAGTCGCAGCGTCGATGTCGGCGTGGTGGAGAGCGCGGTATTAAGCGACGATCTTCACCATGTGGAAATCAAAGCGCGTCTGAATGCGGGCATGGAAAAGCTGCTCCACAGCGACAGTGTTTTCTGGGTAGTGAAACCGCAGGTGGGGCGTGAAGGGATCAGCGGGCTTGGCACGCTGCTGTCAGGTGCTTATATCGAACTGCAGCCCGGCACCAAAAAACAGCCACCCGAGCAATTTAAGCTGCTGGATGCGCCGCCGTTAGCGCCACCGGATGCCAAAGGTATTCGTATCGTGCTGGACAGCAAAAAGGCAGGCCAGCTTAATCCGGGTGATCCGGTGCTGTTCCGTGGCTACCGTGTCGGTACGGTTGAGACCAGCGTTTTTGATACTGACAAACGTATGATGACCTATCAGCTGTTTGTCGCTGCACCCTACGATCGCCTGATTACCACCAATGTCCGCTTCTGGAAGGACAGCGGCATTGCCGTGGATATGTCCGCCTCAGGAATGCGGGTGGAAATGGGATCGCTCACCACGCTCTTCAGCGGCGGTGTCAGTTTTGACGTGCCGGATGGCTGGGCGCTGGGCGAGCCCGCGCAGAACAAGTCTGACTACCATCTGTTTGATGATCAGCGCAGTATTCAGGACTCGCTCTACACCAATCATATCGACTACGTGATGTTCTTCTCTGACTCGATTCGTGGGCTGCAGGCGGGCGCGCCGGTTGAGTTCCGTGGCATTCGTCTGGGTACTGTCTCCGAAGCGCCACTGATGAAAGCGGGCCTGGTCCAGGCACTGAATAACGATTACCGGGTGCCGGTGCTGATCCGCATTGAGCCGGATCGTTTTGTCAGCCGATTGGGTGAGAACTTCGATCTGGAGCAGCATCTGCAGGATGGTAAAAAACGTGGCCTGCGTGCGACGCTGAAAACCGGTAGCCTGCTGTCGGGTGCGCTCTATGTCGATCTCGACTTCTATGACAATGCACCGCCTTATAAAGGCCCGCAGAAAGTTTCTGGTTATGAAGTCATCCCAACGGTCAGCGGCGGCCTGAGCCAGATTCAGCAGAAGCTGATGGCGGCGCTGGATAAGATCAATAGTCTGCCACTGAACGGTATGGTCAATGAAGCGACAGGTACGCTCAAAGAGAGCCAGAAAACGATGCGTGATCTGCAGCGCACCATCGACAACATCAATAAAGTCACCGGCAGTCCGGCCATGAAAACGCTGCCAGAAGATTTGCAGCAGACGTTACGCGAGCTTAACCGCAGCATGAAAGGCCTGCAGCCAGGTTCGCCTGCCTACAGCAAGCTGGTCGGCGATATGCAGCGGCTGGATCAGGTTCTGCGTGAACTCCAGCCGGTGTTAAAAACGCTTAACACCAAGAGCAATGCGCTGGTATTTGAGGCGAAACCGGGACAGGATCCCCAGCCGAAGAGGGCGAAACAGTGAAAAAAGGATTGATACTTTGTGCCGCGCTGGTGTTGAGTGCGTGCAGCAGCAGCGTTGACAATACCTGGTATCAGCTGCCATCCGGGGCGGCTTCCATGAAGGTCAGCAGCAGCCAGCTGAATGAAGCGCAGCCGATGTTATGGGTGCAGCAGGTGACGGTGCCGGATTATCTGGCAGGCAACGGACTGGTTTATCAGACCAGCGATGTCAAATATGTTATCGCCGCGAATAATCTCTGGGCCAGCCCGCTTGATCAGCAGTTGCAGCAGACATTGATCACTAACCTGAGCAAGGCGCTGCCAGGCCGGCTGGTAGCCGGGTCACCGTTAGGCGCCCAGCACGACACGCTGAATGTAACCATTACAGGCTTCCAGGGACGCTACGATGGCAAAGCGATTGTCAGTGGAGAATGGACGCTGGAACATCAGGGCCGTGTGACCAAACAGGCATTTAACCTCGTGCTGCCGCAGACTGAAGATGGCTACGATGCGATGGTCAGAACGCTGGCGGCGGGTTGGCAGCAGACCGCACAGACGATTGCTAATAATGTGGTTGCGTTAAATTAAGATTAATGTGAATAAATAAGCTAAGCCCCTGAACGATTGTCGTGTTTTATCGGCGTCATTCAGGGGCTTTTTTATTAGCTTATTCAGAAAGATAATGTTGGCGTATGCATCACAAAACGTCCTTAATTTTACCGATTAAGGTCACATTTATGACACTGGCATGAAGATTGGGCATTGATCTTTGGGTGCGCAGGAGGTAGAACATTAGGGTGGTTGAACATTAATTCACCACTTTTTCTTTCCACCAGATTCCACAGACCTTACATGAGGGACACGGAGTATGAAGAGACAGAAACGAGACCGCCTCGAACGCGCCCATTCACGTGGTTATCAGGCAGGCATTACTGGACGCTCAAAAGAGATGTGTCCGTATCAGTTGATTGACGCTAAGTCTCACTGGTTGGGAGGTTGGCGACAAGCCATGGAGGACAGGTCGGTAGCTGCATAACCGGATGTCACTGAAAAGGGAATATAACCTCCGCCATGCGCGGAGGTTTTTGTTTCCAGGGGAAACGCTTAAAAAGCGGCAGTATCTTTAAACAGGCCGACTTTCAGATCGCTGGCGGTATAAATAAGGTTGCCGTCAACCAGCACTTCACCATCTGCCACGCCCATCACCAGTTTACGGTTAATCACACGTTTGAAGTGAATGCGGTAGGTGACTTTCTTCGCTTCAGGCAGGACCTGTCCGGTGAATTTCACTTCACCCACGCCCAGCGCACGACCTTTACCTTCGCCGCCCAGCCAGCCCAGATAGAAACCGACCAGCTGCCACATGGCATCCAGGCCCAGACAGCCCGGCATCACCGGATCGCCAATAAAGTGACAGCCGAAGAACCAGAGATCAGGATTGATATCCAGCTCCGCTTCAACAAAGCCTTTGTCATATTTGCCGCCGTCTTCGGTCATTTTGACCACGCGGTCCATCATCAGCATGTTGCCAGATGGAAGCGGCGGACCATTTTCGCCAAACAGTTCACCACGACCTGACAGAATCAGATCTTCTTTGGTATAGGATTCGCGTTTATCTACCATGTTTTCAATAAGCCTTGTTTTAGTGAATCACGAATATTAGCGAACAGTTGTACGCTGAGCAAATCGGATTAACGGTGGTTGAACCAGTTAAGCCAGCGGAGCGCCCAGGGACGTTGCGGCACGTCCGGCTGGTTAAACAGGCTAATGCGTTCCTGGATGGTGTTCAGCAGGCAGTCACCCTGACCATCTTCAGTACTCCAGATTTTACCGGTCAGGAGCGGCAGCGCTTCATCAGCACGGTCGATCGCCCAGATGTGGAAGCGACCCTGTTCAACCGCTGTCACAACGGGCTGGTTAAGACTGAGATGACGAACGTTGCAGGCAGGAATAATCACACCCTGCTGACCCGTTAGTTCACGCTGATGACAGATATCAAAGAAGCCTTCGATCTTCTCATTCAGTCCGCCTACCGGTTGTACGTTGCCAAACTGATCGACTGAACCAGTCACGGCGATTTGCTGATTGATCGGCTGATTCGCCAATGCGCTGATTAAGGCACAGAGTTCAGCCAGCGAAGCGCTGTCACCGTCCACCTCGGAATAGGATTGCTCAAAGACCATTGAGGCTGAGAAGGGCAGTTGCTGATCGAGCTCCAGCTCGGCAATCAAAAATGCCTGCATGATCATCATGCCTTTAGCATGAATGTTACCGCCCAGCTCCGCCTTACGCTCAATATCCATGAACTCGCCATCGCCGGGATGAACCACGCAGGTAATACGAGAGGGGTCGCCCCAGGCACGGGGATGACCAGGATATTCCACCACCGACAGGCCGTTAATCTGACCGACTACTTCGCCTTCGGTTTCAATCAGAATCTGTCGCAGCAGGATCTCATCACGCATCCGTTCATTGAGATAATTCTCGCGCCACAAGCGCGCTTCAAGCGCATCACGCAATGCTTCAGCATTGAGTACGTCGCCCATCAGAGCCGACTCGCGCATCTGACGCTGCAGCCAGCGCGGGCAGAGGGGTAGCGTATCCTGATCGCCGCTGTAACGGACACCTTCTTTGATCAGCTCTGGCCAGAAGTCCGCTTCCGGCACGGGCAGGCCCGCCTGTTGCGCCAGTTCAGTACTCCAGCGACACCAGGCCAGCATGTCATCTTCATCAAGAACCTGAATGTTCTCTTCAAATTCAGTATAGATGGCCATTTCATGCGCTTCAGGGTCGAGCTCCTGAAAATCCGCAAGCGCTTCGCGGTCGCCGCACAGGACCAGGTTAAGACTGAGCGGTAATGAAGGAATCGAGACAGGTAGCGGGCGGCGTTCATCCTGAGAGGTCCACTCAACATAGCCTTGCTCAATACACTTTTTCAGGCGCAGCCATAGAATTGGCTGCGTCAGCAGGCTACGCAGTGACAGTACCAGCGTGCCGCCATTGGCGCGATGGATCAGCCCTGGCTCAAGCTGGATGCGATCTTTATACTGCCGCACGCAGCCAAACAACTGCTCCATCTCAATCCACTCAGCAAAGTGAATACCACCCTGACTGGTGAATGGGCGTTGCGGATCGGATGGGGGCTGAAGCGTGACGTTGTCAGCCATGATATGGTAATCACCGCCGGACAGAGTGGTACTGTCAGCCATGACCCGCTGCGCGGCCTGAACGATGAATGTCAGATAATCGCGATTCTCCTGGCTTCTAACCAGCAGTAACGGGAATCCCTGCGACTGGTGATGTAAATGCGCCAGCGCATTCAGCAACCGGGGCTGTACCGTTGCCAGAGCATCAGTTTCTTCATCAGCAATTCGGGAGAAAACGGATTGGTATTGCGCGCTATCCGGCTGTAAGGTCTGCCACGTAAGTTGAGTGCTGGTCAAAATAATCGCATTTATCTGTTTTAAGAAAAGCGAGATTATACAGGATTCATCCTTGTTAAGCACTGCAGACTTCCTGTTGAAGATGTGATGATGGCAGCATGTTTTTCGTTGCTGCATCCGGGAAAAAAGCTGTTATTCTTAGCCCGTTACGTGATCACGATGAGATTCCGATGAAATACCAGCAACTCGAAAATCTTGAATGTGGATGGAAGTGGAAATACCTGGTGAAAAAACATCGGGAAGGTGAACTGATCACGCGTCACCTTGAGTTAAGCGCGGCACAGGCGGCAGTGGATAAACTGCTGGCGATGGAAAATAATCCGGTGACGGTGAACGAGTGGATTGCAGAACATATTCATTCTGATCTTGATAACCGGCTGAAGCAGACCATCCGTGCCAGGCGCAAACGCCATTTCAACGCTGAACATCAGCATACCCGAAAAAAATCGATAGACCTGGAGTATCTGGTCTGGCAGCGGCTGGCAGGCCTCGCTCAGCGGCGTGGCTGCACGCTTTCTGAAACGATTGTTCAGCTGATAGAAGATGCGGAACGCAAAGAGAAATATGCCACTCAGATGTCGAGTCTGAAGCAGGATTTGCAGGCGATTCTGGGTAAATCGGGTTCAGAGAGCGAGTAAGCGGGCAGGGAATTCAGAGTATAGGCGCTAAAGACCGATTGATTACCGGCACAAAAAAACCCCGCTAAGGCGGGGTTTTTTATGACGTGTAAACTTAAGCCTGTGGCTGAGTTACAACGTCTTTGATACCTTTAACGTCGATTTCTACACGACGGTCCGGCGCCAGGCAGTCGATCAGGGCATTACGGCCTTTCACGCTGTCACAGGTGTTGCCGGTAACTGGGTTAGATTCACCCATGCCACGTGCAGAGATCTTGTTAGAAGGAATACCTTTAGATACCAGGTAATCTACGACTGACTGAGCACGTTTCTCAGACAGTTTCTGGTTGTACTGCTCTGAACCGATGCGATCGGTGAAGCCCAGTACGACAACGGAACCATCTTTAGGATCCATTGAGCTCAGCTGGCTGTACAGCTGATCCAGAGCCTGCTGGCCTTCTGGCTTCAGGGTAGATTTGTTGAAGGTGAACAGAACGTCAGACTTCAGAGTGAAACGCTTGGTTTCAACAACTGGAGCTGGTGCTGGAGCCGGAGCTGGCGCCGGAGCAGCGACGTCATCCTGACCGAAGCGGTATGAAACGCCTACGCTCAGCATGCCGTTGTCTGGACGCGTACCAACGGTCTGTGCATCACCGATGTTGTTAACCCACTGGTAGTCCAGACGGGTAGCCCAGTTTTTGGTCAGCGCATATTCAACACCAACAGCAGCCAGCGGAGATACGCCGGTGTCGTGGTCGCTGATGCGGCCAGTAGTTGGGTTAGTCTGCGTTGAATCTGCACGCCATACCATGCCGCCCAGACGAGTATACACGTCCAGATCGTCATAGATTGGGTAGCTCAGTTTAGCAGCCAGCTGAACGCCCTGTGCTTTGAATGCGCCGTTAGTCACGTTGCCTTTGTTAGGCATGCGACCCAGCCAGTCATAGCCCAGCTCGAAGCCCAGGTATGGATTTGCCTGGTAACCAACGAATGCACCTGCACCCAGCTGGCTTTCATGAGTTGGACCGTCATTGTTTTCGTAACCGTTACCGTAGTAACCAGTGTCGTGATACTGAGACCAGCCCAGTTTAGCACCGGTGTACCAGGTGTCATCTTTTGGAGCGGCCTGCGCTACGGTAGCGAAGCCAGCCAGTGCCACTGCAATTGCGATAGCTGTCTTTTTCATTTTGCGCCTCGTTATCATCCAAATAGGCAATGAGCAAAAAGGTTGCTCTTGGTTTAAATCCTTCGCCGGGTCAAAACGCTCGCTTATGACTCTACCGCAAAAAACGGAGGTTATTGAGCACCCTGGCGAGATAAAGTCTACAACGAGATTGGAAACTTACAAGTATGATGTGAGGCGCTTCTGTAAAAAAACAGCGATTTATACACAATTTCTAACAATTAGCCTGGTAGTATTGTCGCGGCAAAAAGCCTTAAAAACCTGCTAAACCATTGTCACAGCTCGAACTAAAAGAATCAGTGGTTTAGCGACGACAGATAAGAAAAATAGCTTGGGAAACTTCTGATTTTTACTTAATGAAACAAATCCGACTGAATTTTTATCGCACTTTGCGGTCTGAGAGGCGCTTCCGATGTCCCGCTTGCCCGCAAAATCAAACCCAGCGCGTCACCCTCTGCCGCCGCATTTTCAAGTTGACGGCGCTCATCTTCGCCAAGGTCATAAGGAATCCATGCCAGAACGACACTGTAATTTCCTGTACGTAATGCCTTGACCATCGCTTCCACCGCATTCAGACGTTCAGAATCGGCGATATGCATACTTTTATCCAGCGGTAATCCCGACTCCTGCATCCAGGTGCGATTCAGTTTATGTGCCGGTGTTAACCACAACTGCCAGCGTGATTGCTGACTCAGCTGCTGTAATAATGGCAACAGCAGCATCTGCATCATACCGGGCTGCTCGCTGCAGCGTAACTCAGTAATTCCACCGCCCTGAGAGGCCGGAACGGAAGAGGACGCGTAATGATGAGCATAGCGTGCATTATCAGGATGTTGTGTTCGCATAAGTTAATCACCAGCAGTTGACTGTATGAATATACAGTACTGTTATCCTGGATAAAGATCAACCCAAATTTCTGAAAACGCCTCGCAAAAACGCGACAAGATTAGTTGAAGCGTTATTTATTCATTGAACCGGCTGACACTTTTTTCTATCTTCTAATTGCCTGATACCCAAGGCAATTTAAGAAGTATTTCTGACATGGAGGTGGTGCAATGAAAAAGGTGAATCCGGTCGTAGAGCGCTCCAGAGCGCGCCTGGCCCCATTGGGACCAATAGAGTCCCGCACCCAGTTTGGGGGGTATGCTCTGGCTGTCGAAAGTGTGGTTTTTGCCTTAATTAATCAAGACGAACTCTATCTGCGGGCCAGTGAACCGCTGCGCGAATACATTACCGATCGCCCGCTGCAACCGTTGATTTTTCGCAAGCGGGGAAAACTGGTCAGCCTCAATTACTTTCGGGTTGATGAGGCCTTATGGCGCGATTCTGACCATCTGCTGGCGCTCTCTGCTGCCTCATTAGAGACGGCGCAGCTGGAGTTGCAGGACAGGCAAGCGTCTCCGCGGCTGAAAGATTTGCCTAATCTCAGTGTACGCATGGAGATGATGCTCTTTGAGGCGGGCGTAATGAGCGTCAATCATCTCTACCAGATAGGGGCCAAGCAGTGCTGGCTGAAGCTGAAAGCGATCAACCAGCACGTGGGATTTCAGACATTACTGGCGCTGCAAGGGGCTATTACGGGCCGCCATGCGGCTGCGCTGCCGCAGGCAACCCGGGCGGAGCTGAATGCATGGTTCCAGCGCACGCTTTTATCACACCCGGACCTCAGAAGTAGTGAAAGCTAGTCAGTAATGAGCGTGCGGCGCAGGCGAGCCACATCCGGCATTAATGCCACCAACAGACCGAGTTGCTGGAGCACCAGCGGCGCACGCGTATCTGCATCTGCAGCCAGCTGGCTGATTCGCTGAGCCAGTTGCTGGCGCATCAGTTCAACATGTTTATCGCTGACCACGTCCGTCTGAAGCACATCCTCGACATAGCAAACCGTATCATCCAGTAAGGCGAGCAGGTCCGGCGCTGTAATTTTATCGCGGTGAGCGCCCAGCGCGGAAATGTAGCTCAGAAATGAGTGATTGGAGCAGAGCAATTGAAAAGCTGAATCACGCAGTTTCTGGCTGGTACGACTTTCACTGCTCATGTTTGAGACGACAGACGCCAGTTCAGCATCCGCATTATGCGCATCACGGCGGGCAATACGATAGGCAAGCCGGTTATCTTTACCCTGGTGATATTGCTCCATGATGGCATCCAGATAACGACAGTTCGCTTTCAGCGTTCGCTCTGCCACAGCTGGCAGCTGACGAAAGCGCCAGTCAGGCCAGATAAAGGCGACAGCCAGCCAGGCCAGACCACAACCGAGTAAGGTATCCACGACACGGGGCAGCGCGACTTCAAACCCTTCACCTAACAGGTTAAAGCAAAGCAGCACCAGCAGAGTGATAAACAGCGTAGCCTGCGCATACTGCACCTGCCTGAAAGCGAAGAACAGCACGCCGGTAATCACTATCAGGATTAACTGCCCTTCAATGGAGGGTACCAGCCATAAAACGGGTAAACCGATCGCAATCCCCGCCAGCGTTCCGCCGATGCGCAAGGCAAGGCGTCGCTGCGTGGCGTTATAGTTGGGCTGGCACACAAACAGGCTGGTCAGCAAAATCCAGTATCCCCGCTCCAGTCCGGTTATCTGAATGAAGCCGTATCCAATACAGAGCACCACTGACATGCGAACCGCATGCCTGAACAGTGCCGACGCGGGAGAGAGATGGCGGCTGAAGCGCAGCCGGATATCACTCCAGCCACTCAACCCTTCACGTGACAGCAGATTGTCACTGTGCTGCGGATCTTCACCGGCCAGCGTCTGCTCTGACTCAATGGATGCGAGCTGTGCGTCAATGGCACGCAGGTTACGTAGCAGCCAGAATAGCGCGCGGGTATGTGGCGCCTCAGGCTCATGTTGCTCAAGTCGTTCAATCGCTTTCTGCAATCGTTCAAACGCACGTTCAAAGCGGCTGTCATGCACCCATCTTTCACGCATCAGGATGCAGTGTGCCAGCTGGCGACAGGCTTGCGCCTGCATATTCAGCAGACGCTGAAAGCGAAACAGAATTTCGTTATAGCGCCAGTCGCCGCGCAGCAGGTGATATTGCAGATGAGAGGAGCTGGCGCGTTCATGAATATCCTGCGCCACAAAGTAGTAGTGCAGACTGCGACGGGTGCCGCGCGATCCGCGATCGCCGCGCAGACGGCTCTGCAGCGTGGTTTTGGTCAGATTGAGCTGCGCCACTAACTGGCTGTTGACCATTGCCGCATCAATAAACGCAGCATCATCCTGCTCGCCCGCATCAGGATCGAACAGATTCGCCTTTGCATCAAGGTAGCGGGCCAGTTGTGAAAAGCTTCCCGCCAGCTGTTCCTGTACCGGTCGGACCGGGAACATCAGATGACCCAGCAGGTTCAGAAGGTTATACCAGAGAGCGCCGACCAGCAGCAGCATTGGCTGCATGTACCACTGGCTGAACAGCCCGATGCCGAGCATGGTATAGACCGCAATCAGCAGCGCACCAAAAGCGATAGTGGCGTAGCGCTGCCCCAGAGCACCCAGCAGAATAAAGCCCCAGGTCGAAATCGCCAGCCCGACCATAAAGGCGAACGGCCAGGGAAACAGCAGCTCTACGGAAACCGAGGCGATGCAGAAGCAGAGCAGGGTAATCAGCAGATTCTTCAGACGTCCGGCCAGACGATCATCAAGATCGGCCAGCGCAGCCGCGACCACCCCCAGCGTCAGAGGAATCGTCCACTCAATCTGATGCAGCCACCAGGGGATGGCAGCGCAGCCACTCAGGGCAAACAGGATCCGCAGCAGATAGCGCCACGTACTGTTAAACAGATATTTTCGCCAGCCAGGCACTGCATCAGACATCATATTAATAGCGGCGGGCATTGGCGTCGCGCGCAGCACGCGCCTCTTCTACTGACACCACCCGGCGTCCAACCGGCCAGAGCGCAATAGCGGCGATCTTAAAGTTTGCAATCCCTGTCGGAATACCGATGATGCTGATGCACTGCACAATGCCCACGGAAATATGCGAAAGGCAGAGCCACCAGCCGAAGAAAATCAGCCAGAAGATGTTCAGAAAGGTGCCGCCGGTATTCAGAATATGACTCTTACTTTCAGGACGCAGCACATCGACATGCACCGCCTCGTTGCCAAACGGCAGCAGCGAGAGTTTAGTGATTTCCCAGCAGGAGCGGGTCAGCGGCAGGGTAAAAACCAGCACGACGCTGATCAATGTGGCAAACAGCCAGCTCAGGGTGGTGAAAAAGCCGCCCAGAACAAAATTCAGAATATTTAAAACGGTGCGCATGATCTTCTTTTCCTTTTGCATTCCGCAAGATGTGACGCCAAGTTTAGCCTGTTTTAAAAAACACTATTTAACAACAATGACTTGGCAGTAAAAACAATTAGTTAAGTTAATTTTAAGTGCAGGGAAATGCAGTGTTATGAATCCTCTGCTGCCACATTGCTGCCACTATAACCCGCGATAGGGTTGAGCTGTGCAGCCTCTTCAAGATGGTCTGGTGCGAAGTGTGCATACCTCATAGTTTCACGAATGTTTGCATGACCAAGTATCCGCTGCAGTACCAAGATGTTGCCTCCATTCATCATAAAATGACTCGCGAATGTGTGCCGGAGCACATGCGTATTTTGACCATCAGCTAACTGGATATTGGCAATGTTCAGCATTTCACTGAAAGACTTATAGCAAGGCTGAAACATTTTATCTTTAAGGGGCGAAAGCTCATCATAAAGCCACCGTGGGATAGGTACGGTTCGGTTTTTCCCACCTTTAGTTTTTATGAAGGTAAGCTTATAGGGTGACAACTGGGAACGGGTTAGGTTCTCGGCTTCGCGCCATCTGGCACCTGTTGCAAGGCAAATCTTAACGATGAGCGTAAGGTTGTTATTGCCAAACGAGTTGCAGGCTTCAAGTAGTGTTTTGATTTGTCCGTCAGTTAGCCAGGACATCTCTTTTTCTTTTTCTTTGAAAGGCCGGATTCCATCAAGAGGATTAGGTAGCTTCCACTCTCCAAGTCGGCGCAACTCGTTGAATACAGCTTCGAGGTAGTATTGTTCGCGGTTTACGGTAATGGGTTGTGCTATCCATTTCTGAGGATTGGCATGATAACCATTATCAATTTTCCCGCTCAACCGCTGGTCTCGATAATGCGCCCAATCTTTAGTTGTTATCCTCGAAGCAATCGGATCACCCATTCCCCTGCAAACAATCTTCAACTTTGCAAGACGCAGTTTGCTTGCTGTCAGTGACTGCCCGTGTAGGTTGTGCCAAAGTTGGATTAATTCGCTTAGCTTCCGGCGATCCTCTTTTTCACCGAGCCAGGGCTTATCTTCGGTCTTCTTTCTTTCATAATCTTCATAAGCCTCGGCCTCACCTTTAGTGTTAAATTGCTTACGGATTCGCTTTCCATCCCTACCGTTAGGGAATATCTGCGCAAGCCATTTGCCATTTTTTTGTTTAGTAACAGTCATAGTGAGAACCGAGGTAAATTACTTATTGTTCACAAAGGTTATTGCCAGCATCAAGAATTGGGCTGATGCTTTTCTTAACCCCTTTATAGTTTGGATCGTCAGCCCATACAGCATCTATGTCATAACCATCCATTTTCCCGGACTGGACTGCATCTTTTGCGTTGCCATTTACAGGATATCGGTCCTCAGTATCAGTGTTATAAACGAAGATGAAACGTTTATTAATGCAGGACACCTTAGCTTTCTTAAAAGTAAGGGGCCAGTCTTCACCTAATTTTGATGAATCCAAATCTACAGATTTTTCGGCAGCATAAGATGCAGATGCCCCAATAAGGCATGCTATGGCAAGAAATAACTTTTTCATTCCATTCCTTAAACGTGTTTTTCCAGTGTAAATAATACCGCCCCAAATGGGGTAACGTCTGATGCACCACATTCAAACGAGACATTTGGATTGGTTAGTTTAATTTTCCCGCCGGGTAGGCGAGAGATATCATACACATCATAAGAGTCATCAATATTAACGAACCAGCGACCATTGGCGATGTTCTTAGCCTCTGTATTCACTAGCCATGAGTGGCCAACACCATCAATAAACACTAAGCAATCTTTATCGACTGCGGAAAGCGCCGGATCCATAAGCCAATTTCCTGCGTCATTCAGAACGCCTGACACTAATTTTTTCTTCGGAATACTTATTGATGATGTGACAACTTCGGGCTGACTATCGAACATCTCACCTTTACCAGTTGCTAACCATCTGAGAGACACGCCTGTGTCTAGCGCGCATGCAACAACTACATCTCCGGGGAAATATTCCCTGCGGATCCATGTGCTGATTGTGCCAGAAGAGATATCAAGTAAATCGCCCAGCTCCTTTTGCATGGTAAAGCCGTAGGCATCTAATAGGCGGCGTAAGACATGCTTGCCACCGTTAGCCATAACTTCTTCATAGGCATCCTTGCCTTTGAGCTGAGGCTTAGAATCACGCAAATTTGCATTTGCAAGATTGCCGGTAATCAGCCAATTAATATCCGCGCCAGTCTCTATGCAGCAGCGAACAACGATCGTGCCAGGTATTGTGTCACGCTGCACCCATCCGCTAACGCTGTGCTTAGCAATGCCCAATACATCAGCCAAATCCTTCTGCATTTTAACGCCGTATGCAGACATGATGCGTTCCAAAACCCCGCCAGACGCATCTATCTTCCAGCTACCGCCCTGTTCATCGGACATAAGAAAGCACCACCAGTATCTATAAAGTTATTTACAGGTAATTTTTAACGATCTATAGTGACGCTCATCGACCAAGATGCACATCACTGCACTATATTTTACTTAACCGGAGATAATGCGATATGAAAGATGCAAAAGCAACTTCAACGCATGAGCCTGAAAGCTCGCAAAAGCAATCAAGTCCTTTTACCGACTCACAAATCAATGCGCTTGTCTCAGCCTTACTGCCAAGCCTGCAAAAAATGATCGGCTCTGCAATGGCTGACGCCATGAGCGTTCGCGACTTTGCAGCAATGCGCGGCGTCAGTGAGCGCCTTGTCTGGCAGTGGCTTGACGAGGGCATATTGCTAAAGGCTCCAACCAAAGATTTCAACAATAAAAAAAGTGCTGAAAAACGCAGCAAAGTCCTTATCAACGTCAAAGCATGGCGCGACAAACTCACACAGCAGGCTGTCGATTGTCGCTATATCGATGCCCGCACTTCGCAATCTCTGAACTGAGTTTGATTATTTAAGTTGAGCAAGGGAATAGCCATGTTTGATTTTAAGACTTCCACCCATAACCACTATGACGACGCCTGCCGCAAGTTCGCACTTACGCACAACATGGCTGAGCTGGCGCAGCGTGCAGGCATGAAAGTGCAAACTTTGCGTAACAAGCTCAACCCGGATCAGGTGCATCAACTGACCGCTCCAGAAGTGCTGTTACTTACCGACCTGACCGAAGATGCCACGCTGATGGATGGGATGTTAGCGCAGCTGCAGTGCCTGCCATGCGTACCGGTTAATGAGCTGGCAAAAGATAAGTTTCCGTCCTACGTGCTGAAGGCTACCGCTGAAGTCGGAAGCATGGCCGCCAGCGCTGCAAACCCGGAGCGGATAACTGCAACATGCCGCCGCAGTATTATGGAAGCCGCAAATACCGGCATTCGCTGCATGATGCTGGCCGCACTGGCCGTGCAGACCCGCGTTCACTCTAACCCGACCTTAGCCTCAACCGTTGACGCTATCAGCGGGCTGGGTGCTTCGATTGGCATCAGCTGAGGGCGCAAGATGATTTCATTTGCGGCACAACTCAAGCGCCAAAGTCCCTCAATGTCCTACGGCAACGGCTGGATTATGGGCGAGAACGGCAGACCCTGGCATCCATGTAAAAATCAGCAGGAGCTGCTGAAAAGTATTACAACAAAGCGCACCGGATATTCTCAACGCCTGCGCCGTTTTTTCGGTGGCTAATATGCGAGTTTTATGGGAAGTACCAAAGCAACACGAACCCGCCAGATTTTCCAAAATTCATTTGATGGGCGGTCGTGTTGATAAGATTCAGCCAATGACGTTTGATGAATTTCGTAAAACGTGGCGTCAGATGCGTGACAATAACGCTAACGCCGCATTGCGTTATTTCAACCATCAGAATGACGAATTTAAATTCTGTGTGCTTACGCTGGCAAATCGTGAGAATCCAAAAAGTTTTAAGCCGGAAGAAATAGGTAAGCCATTTCAGTATTTCGAAGAACACCGCAGGGAGTTGATTATTATCGCCATGAATAAGATGGCGCGATGGGGCAGCATTTTACCTCGTCAGTTTTCAACCGCAGACTGTTTTTTACCTGAGTAATTAAATTCCAAAAACGAAAGGCGTAAACCCGCCGGGCATTCTTTTGCCTAAATTCTGGAGAAAGTGAAATGAGAAATATCGAAACAAGAAAATTTGACGCCGACGTGGAGCAACTTTCCGCATTCATCACGACCGCCCGCGCTGAAGAGCGTGCCGAGCGCGGTCTGCAGGTGGCTCACCGCTTAACTGAGATTGCCATGCGTATTCAGCAAAAAGGGCTTAGCGGTGTTGAAGCTGCCGAGTTACTGCGTCAGGAAGCTGAGCGTTATCAGAGCGAAGCGCAGGAGGCGATTCACTAATGGCCGACTCAATCGACATGGCGCAGGCCCGCGCCGATGAACTGCTGGCGCGCAATATCGCCAGCGTGGTTAACCGCCCGGTCAGCGTGGCGGCTTCATTCTGCGAAGACTGCGATGCCCCAATCCCGGAACAGCGCCGCCGCGCGGTGTGTGGCGTAACTCGCTGCGTCGGCTGTCAGGACGTGGCCGAACTTCGCACCAAAGTATCAAAAGGCGGTGCGGTATGAGCACGATTCTGAAATGGGCGGGCAACAAGTCCCGCGTTATGCCGGAGCTGCTGGCGCACCTGCCTGAAGGTGAGCGCCTGGTCGAACCCTTCGCCGGTTCCTGCGCAGTAATGATGAACACCGATTACCCGGCCTATCTGGTTGCGGATATAAACCCTGACCTCATTAATCTCTATCGCCAGATAAAAGAGCACACCCGCCCGTTTATCGTTGTGGCGGCTAGCCTCTTTAATCAGAACACAACCGGCGAAAGTTATTACGCTGTGCGTGAAGCATTTAATCACAACCCTGCGCTGCCTCTTCTGGAGCGCGCCGCTTATTTCCTGTACCTGAACCGCAATGGCTATCGCGGTCTTTGCCGCTACAACAAGCGCGGCGAATTTAATATCCCGTTTGGTAACTACTTGGAGCCATATTTCCCGCTGCGTGAGATTGAGGCATTTGCAGAGAAGGCCCAGCACGCGACGTTTATCTGTGCCGACTTCCGGGAAACGCTGCGCCTCGCTAAATCCGGGGATGTTGTGTATTGCGATCCGCCCTATGACGGTACATTCGCGGAATATCACTCTGCAGGTTTTGGCAAAGATGAGCATCACGATCTGGTCAGCATGTTGCTCGACGTCTCGGAACGCTGCCCGGTTGTGGTTTCAAACAGCGACACCCTTTACACCCGCAGCATCCTGCGCGCTTTCGACATCACCAGAATCAGCGTAGCCCGCTCGGTTGGCGTAGCTGCAGGTGAAGGAAAGCGCGCATCAGAAATCATTGCGGTACGTCAGCCTAAATCCGCCGTCATTTTTACTGGCTTCGATATGGCAGCTGGGCCGGACTGCTCTGTAAAAGTAGAGGTGCAGCAATGATCGATACGCGTTGCTTCGCCCCTGGTGTTATGAACCTTGTTACCGTGTCTGGAGGTAAAGACAGCCTTGCTCAGTGGCTGCTGGCTATAGAATCCGGAGTGACATTCGAGGCTGCTTTTGCCGACACCGGACATGAACACCCCGAAACAGTCAAATATCTGGAATACCTTGAGACCAAACTCGGTCCATTACGCCGCGTCAGGGCTGACTTCTCACAGCGTATAGCTGACAAGAGAACGTTTGTAAAAGATAAGTGGCCAGTTACCCTGGTCAGAGATTTAGGATTCACAGAGGAAGAGGCGGCCCTGATAGTGCGTCGCGCTCTGAATGCCCTAAAACCTACCGGCATTCCTTTTCTTGATATGTGCATCTGGAAAGGCACATTTCCTTCCACCCAGCGCAAGTTCTGCTCTTTCGAGCTTAAACAGATCCCTATGCAGGAGCAGGTTGTAGACCCGCTGATTGCAGAAGGTAAGCGCGTCATCACGTGGCAGGGAGTTCGCGCTCAGGAATCCGCAAAACGGGCAGAGCTTCCTGAGTGGGAAGCTGGGTTTGATCTCGGGCCGGGCCTGTCGATTTACCGGCCGATCCTTCAATGGACGCATGATGACGTTTTTGCGCTGGCCAGGCGTCACGGTATCAAGCCAAACCCTCTTTATCAGCAGGGGTGCAGCCGTGTCGGTTGCATGCCATGCGTTAACGTAAACAAAGCTGAACTCGGGGAAATCTTTACCCGCTGGCCTGAAGAAGTAAGCCGGGTTGCTGAATGGGAACGGATTGTTGCCCGATGCTCGCGCCGTGGAAACGCAGCATTTTTCCATTCAGGAATGGATCCCGTTAAAGCAGAAACAGACGGCAGCAAAGTATCCCTCGCCTCACACGGCATTGAAACCTATCGCGACTGGGCGCTGACAACGCGCGGCGGACGTCAGTTTGACATGCTTGCAGCTATGGATAACAAGTCCGCCTGCAGCAGCGTCTATCTGGGGGTTTGCGAGTGATTCAGGAATACGCCTACCCGTGGAATGCTCCACGGGAAGCCATCGCCAGCCCGTACCCCACTTATGAGGAAATGCACAGCCGCACTCAGATGATTGCGGCTTTAATGCGTGCGCAGGAACTACTTGAAAAGCAGCCGACACTTATCCAGCTCGACGTTAAACGCCGCGTCAGTGAGCTGGAAAAAACACAGGGTATTGATCGTGCCAATGCGTACTTAACGAAAACTTTCGTTGAGCGCACATTGCCACGCGTTGAAACCGTTAACGCTCAATATCGCCTCGGTGAAATGAGTCACGGCACGTTTAACCTGCTGGCAGGCAATGCCACTAAACAGGCAGGCGCGGCCAGCGCGGGCGGCACTCTTTGGGAGCTGATGCGCCGCTTTAACCGCCTGCCGGATATGGCTCGCGCCGACGTCGATTTGCTTGCCGGGGATGTAGCTAATTTCATTCTCGCCGAGCTGGTACAGGCACACGCGCAGGCCAGCTACGAGTCAGATTATAAATACACGCACCGCGTTTACATGACCGCCGCCACCATCACCCGCGAGCTGAGCCAGACGCCGCCGCTGTGGGATAAAGTCACGTCCCGGCTGTTTGACCCGGAGGAAGTTACCCCGGCGATCATGCGTATGCAGACGGAAAAATGGTGGAAAGGCCGACTGCGCCGCGTGGCCGCATCATGGCGTGAACACCTTCAGATCGCCCTGGCTAATGTCAGCAAAAAGCATACCCCATACGCCAGCAGCATGACCGTTTCAGAGTGGCGCGAGCAGAAGCGCCGCACCCGTGAGTTTTTAAAGGGAATGGAGCTGGAAGACGAGGAAGGCAACCGCATCAGCCTGATCGAGAAATACGACGGCAGTGTGGCCAACCCGGCGATCCGCCGCTGCGAGCTGATGACCCGCATTCGTGGCTTCGAAAACATCTGCAATGAAATGGGCTTTATCGGCGAGTTCTATACGCTTACCGCCCCGGCGCGCTATCACGCCACAATCAAAACCGGGCATCGTAACCGCAAATGGAACGGTGCCAGCCCGGCCGACACGCAGCGTTATCTCTGCAGTGTATGGCAGAAAATCCGCGCCAAGCTGCACCGCGAAGAAATCCGCATCTTCGGGATCCGCGTTGCTGAGCCTCATCATGATGCGACCCCACACTGGCACATGCTTATGTTTATGCGCCCTGAGCAGGCCGAGCGTGTGCGCGAGATTATGCGCGACTACGCCTGGCAGGAAGATGGCAGCGAGCTGACAACCGACAAGGCCCGTAAGGCCCGTTTTCACGCCGAGGCTATCGACCCGGAGAAAGGCAGCGCAACGGGTTACGTTGCTAAATACATCTCCAAAAATATTGATGGTTATGCGCTGGATGGCGAGACAGACGACGAGAGCGGCAAAGATCTGAAAGAAACTGCCTCGGCCGTTTCTGCCTGGGCGGCACGCTGGCATATCCGGCAATTTCAGTTTGTGGGCGGTGCGCCGGTCACAGTTTACCGCGAGCTGCGCCGCATGGCTGACAGCGAAACCGCACACGGCCTGAGCATTGAATTTGCGGCCGCGCATGACGCCGCCGATGCGGGAGACTGGGCCGGATACGTTAACGCCCAGGGCGGGCCGTTCGTGCGCCGTGACGATCTGGCTGTACGCACCTGGTATCAGGCAAGCGAAGATATGAATGAGTACGGCGAGGAAACCGTGCGCATCAAGGGCGTTTACGCAACTGAAGTTGGCGACGATACGCCAATTTTAACCCGTCTGATGCAATGGAAGATTGTCCCGAAACGTGCCGTTGATTTGGGTTTTGAATTTAAGGACGCGTCTGCGTCCTCTCGGAGTTCTGTCAATAACTGTACGGGAGGTTTGAGATCTGAAGATTCGAACCAACCGGAAAATTTCAAAAAATTCGATCTGGACAGCATGAGCAGAAAAGAACAACGTCAGCTTCTTAGCCGGTTAAGGGCGGAACGGCCAGAAAAGCGGCATTTGAAACTGAGGCGATCGGACAAAATCGAAGCTGCGTGCGACAACGTTATAGCCGAGGTGAGAGATTTAAGCGGTGAAACCATCAGTCGCGGGCTTGCCGTGCGTCTGATTGGTGGCACGCAGACTAAAATCGCCGGTCATTTGTTCCGTAGCTTACCTAATGGAGAACTGGCCCGCCCAATACTAGAGCCGAAGAAGACAAGCGTATTAGAACGTTTTAACCGTTTAGCAGAGAAAAATCGTACAAAAAATACGCAATTAATGGGTTGAATTAACAATCTTTAGATGTCTGATAAATAGCTCATTATGTTTCATAGCCAGCTTACTTTAGTGGTACTCCTTAGATAAAATTGTTTTGTATCAGCCAGATAAAAAAGTATTTGGTTCGGACAATTTTCTTTCTCAACTTGCAAATGCTATGCTACTGTATAAATACACAGTACAAGTCGGGGAGGGAAAATGACGGTTCAGGAATCAAACCAGATACATAAAAAAATGGCATGCGTGCAGTTCATCGCGGAGGTTTCGTTAATCGCAAACTGCAAGCCGTCAGACCTGAAACTGGCACTCACCATTATTGCCGAATTGGCAAACTCGGAGACTCATCAGGACGCTGGCGAGGAAATCTTTTACGCTGCTGATTAGGGATTGATATGCGTATTGAAATCATGCTCGATAAGAATCAGAAAATCAGTCAGTCAATGGCAGATGCTTTTCGGGAAAGAAGTGCATAAACGTTTAACTGCGCTTTTTCCTGAAGCAGTGGTACAGGTGCGGCATGGGAGTTACACCAAGATTGTAATGCCCGGTGTGAATGTGGATGAAGACCAGCGCAGGCTAAATGATCTACTTCAGAACGTCTGGGAAGATGACAGCTGGCTTCATTGATAACCGGGCTGATGCCAAAATCTTGATTTTGGCGGTGGCACGGTTGAACAACGAGCATTGCGAGGCGTTAGCAAATGGGCGTAAGCGACACTAATTACCAGATAGTTTACCGAGGCCATCACCTTGAATATTTCCATCCAGGCGGATGGGTTTTTTTCCAGCGCCCTAAAGAGGCGGGGGGAGGGTTCTGGCTCGGCAGGACTTACGATTTTGTTTTTATGATCGAGTTACCGCGGCCCGTTTCTCTTCGTGAAGGCATCCTTTATCTGCAGCAGCTGAAATATGAAAGCGCTTCTTAAACCGAAATTTCAGGCGCTCTGATACGTAAATGAGCCATGCATGCATAACGCGCATGGATTCGCATTAGTTTTTGAAGCCATGTAACACCCTGCAGCGCCAGTAATGGCGCTGTTTTGCGATGTGAATGCAACTGCATTAAAAGCGATACACAAAGCGGGCAGGCGTGGCGGGGATAGCATTGCGCGCGAAGCAGAAAACATGTATGTAGCAGACTGTATCTCATCATTTGTTAAGTTCAGATGCTGGCAGCACATAAGCGAAGCCTATAAGTAACAAATACAATAGACCATTAAGATATAGTTTAGTGGCTATACTAGTATCAATTGCTGTAAAACTTAATCTATAAGGATTGATTTTAGTTTTATTACATGGCTAAATATCTTTACTAATTGCTTGTTGTAAGCTACTTCATTAAACGGAACGGGTTATTTTGAAATCATACATACTTTACTGGTGGATGTTTTCCTGTAGTTTTCTTTATTTATGATTGTTTAAAATGGTTTTTTATTAAGGTTATGATTTTTATTTTAAATTAAATTATCAAGTTTTTTATGAGCAAGGCTCCATTATAATTTATAAGGCGGAAAGGATGAGTCAAAGGAATAAAACTTTAGGTGACGATGAGGTCGTTCCATATTTTAATAGCAATGCTGATCAGATAAAGTTCGAGTTTTCATATTTGGTAGGTCTTTTTCTGTTTGGATGTTATCTTGCATACTTATTCCAGTTTCAACTTGACCTAGAATATAATAATAAGATTTCTTTGTTTTCTTTACTTGGTGGATTTTTTGGTGGTTGGGTATATGATGCTAAATGGTTTTATCGCGTAACTGCAAGAGGTAAAAGTAATCAGTATGACTTTTCATGGGAGTCACATAAGTTTTATTGGAGAATCTCAATACCTTTTCTTTCTGCATTAGTAGCATTTTGTTCTTACACAATAGTCTCACCAGATGCATTCATTTCCACTCTCAAAGGACACGGAAAAGCAAAGATAGCATTTTCAATTTGTTTTATTTTGGGGTACTTTTCTGACTTGGTTTTAAGTCGCTTGGCAGCTTGGGCTGAAAAATTGCTCCCAAAAAACACAGCGAGGGGGAATGATGACTGATTTTTGCAATGAGGCATGTGGGATCTGCAGAGAAATAAACGGTTTGACTTCTATCCAAGGATACGAGTCAATTGTCCGTGAAAAAAATAATATAATAGCTGAAAGTGATAGTTTTATAATAATTCCAAGCATTGGCCCTCTTAACGCATCACATGTGATGCTCGTTCCCAAATGGCACGTCAATTCATTTGCGGCATTAGATGATGAATGTAAGAGTGAGTCACGAAAAATATTATCTCTGCTAAACGAGTACTCAATTAAACAGTTTGGGTTTCCGCTTATTTTCTTTGAAAGTGGGGCAGGGGAAACAATAGATCACTCTGGCGGGTGCATTTTTCATGCTCATATACATTGTGTTAGTTACACCAGAGTGTTTGAAACTGCTTTGAATAAAGAAATTGAATTCAAATCGGTAGGAACCCATTCATCTGAGTATGATGTTCAGGGAGGTTACGTTTGGTATATGAATCCTTCATATAAAGAGTTTCTATGTAACAAGCCGTTATTACCTTCTCAGTTTTTAAGGTATCTATATTCCGACTCAAACCTCATTCGAGGATCTTGGAATTGGCGGCGGGATTATAACATTAGCGGAGTGTTAGAGGTTATTGAAAAATACAAGGGATTCAAACTTTGATGTAAAATGGCTGGCGTTAAGCCAGCCATGTATAAAACTCCCCGGAAAGTTACACTTAATATTTAATTAGCATGGAATGGAATTTAAATTTTCTCGGCTGTCTCAAGCAAATACCTACGGAACATGATCACTTCTTCTCCTATCCAATCGTTGATCTCTTTCATCCTCTCCTGCAGTGGTGTCAGTTCGTTACGCACAAATACCTGAGACGCTTTCACCGCGTCGCCGAACCCGCCGGAGTTGTCCGGGATAATCCCCATCATCTGCGGCGGTACGCGGTGCGCGCTTAACAGGTCGTCGCGGCTGGCCTTCTTAATGTTAAAGAAATCGTCTTTCGTCGCCACTTCACTAAGCGGCAGAATCTTGATCCCGTCCGGCTTACCGTTCGGCGCGTACATAAACAGGTTGCGGAAATTACCCAGCCCTTTCGTGTCGCGCATCGCCTGACGCATCCGGTCAACGTCGCTACTGCTCTGTGCCGCGTCGGTCATATACAGGATGTAACCGGCGTGCGCGCCGTTCTGATAATACTTGCGGCGGAACAGCGTTGCCGCCTCATTCAGCCAGGCGGAGTTAAGCGCGCTGAGGTATTCCGGCAGGCCGTAAAGCTCCTGATTAATATCCGGCTCCAGCAGGTGAAACACGCTGCCGGCCGAAAATTCGTGCGGCTCTTTCCAATCGTTAACAAACCAGTAAACGCCATCCTTAACGCCTCTGCGGGTAAATTTGGCCGGAGTGGTTTCAAGGCGCAGCGGCTTACCCAGGCCGTTGCGGCGCAGCTCGGCAAAGGCATTGCCGAAGACCAGATAATCCAGTGCAAACTTGCTGAACTCCTGCTGACTCATCATCGGGTGCGGAATAAACGTTGAGGCCAGAATGTTGCGCTTCACGTAAATCGGTGAGCTGTGATGCACGGCCGAGCGCAGGCTCTTAGCCAGCCCGCTAAAGCTGACCGGCGGCTCAAACCAGCGCCCGTTACCGATGCACTCGGCATAATCCAGAATATCGCGCTTATCCATAACCGGCGTCGGGTCGCCAAAGGTAAACGCCTCGGCGTGCTGCTGTGGTGCGGTTGCCTGTACCGGCTGCGCGGTGGCGGTGTGAGCCTTGCGGCCTCTGCGTTTGCTCATCAGTAAAATTCCAGAATAGAGGGGTTAGCGCCGCCGCTGGCTGCGGTAAGCGGTTCGTTTAACAGTGCATGCATGATTGCCCAGGCGACGTCAGCATGGCTGGCCTCTTCGCTGCGGCTCGCCTCATAGGTTGAGCGGTTGCCGCTGGCCGTCATGGTTTTGCGGATAGCCATAAACGACTGCGTGATATCCGTCGCCCCGGCGTCATATTCAAGCCGACCGCTGCTGATGGTGTCTTTCGCCTTCAGCACCATTGCCGTTTTAACTTCCGGCGAGTATTTAATCTCGCGCGCGGCCGGGTAAAACTGGCGTACCAGCTGGAAAACCCCCTGGCCGATGCCGGTGGCATCCACGCCGATATATTCAACCGTGTATTTTTTGGTTAAGTCCTCGATAGATTTCGCCTGCGCGGCAAAGTCCATGCCCCGCCACTGGTGACGCTCCAGCACGCGGAACTTTCCGCCCGCAACGAGCGGCGGCGCGATAACCGCACAGCCTGCGCTGTCGCCGGTATGCGACGGGTCATAGCCGATCCAGATGGGCCGGTATGCAAACGGGCGCGGCAGGTACGGGTTAAAGTCTTCCCACTCTTCCAGGCTGTCGATCATGCAGCTCTGCAGCTCGGCAAACGGGAATACGCTCGCGGCGTCGTCGACAAACTCACACATCAGCAGGTTCTGATATTCCGCCGGGCTGTATTCAAGCTGCAGCTGGTCAATGTCGAACAGGTTACAGCCGCCGGTCAGCGCATCCTCAACCGTCACGATCTGCCGCCACTGCCCGTCACCGCACAGCGCGCCTTTCGCCAGGTGAGAATGCGACAGGTCTATCTCAATGCGATCATCTCTGCTGCGCCGCCCCTTGTTAAACAGCTCGCCAGACCAGAACGGATAGGCGCTGTGCGACAGGGCCGACGGCGTGGAAAAGTAGGTGGTGCGCCACTTCTTGTGCAGCGACATCCCGCTGGCGACTTTGCGCAGCTCCTGGAATTTCGGGATCCAGAAATATTCATCCAGATAGAGGTTGCCGGTGTAGCTCTGCGCGGTACGCACATTCGTGCCGAGGAATATCAGGCGCGCGCCGTTCGGCAGCACGATGGGATCGCCTTTCAGGTCAACGTCAGCCAGGCGGGCGAAGTCGAGGATGTAGTTTTTAAAGACGTGTGCCTGCGCCTTGCTGGCTGAAAGAAAAATCTGGTTACGCCCGGTGGTCAGCGCATCGATCAGCGCCTCGCGGGCAAAGTAGAACGTTGCGCCAATCTGGCGCGACTTCAGGATATTGCGGATGCGGTGAGTCAGCCCGGCGCGGTGCCAGTTGAGCTGATACTCAAAGCAGTTATCCATAAACACGCCGGTCAGCTTGTCTGTCTGTTCCTCACTGAACTCGTTTTTAACGACCGGCTGGCGCTCGCCTTTGTTGCGGTTGCGCACGTTCGGGTTTAAGTCGGCCTCGTTGCCGCTGCTGCGATAGCGCTCAACGCGGGCAAGGCGCTCAATCTGACGGCCGAGCGCGTCTATCTCTTTGTAATCACCATTCCCCTTTACCTCTTTCATGATGAGCTGGATCAGCCGGGCCTCCATGCTGGATTCCACGCGACTGATGGGCGCAACGTTGTCCCACGCGTCGCGCAGCTTCCAGCTCTGCACGGTTGGCGTTTTCTGTCCGAGCGTCTCCGCAATCTGGCGTACGGAATAACCCTGCCAGTAAAGCAGCGCGGCCTGACGGCGCGGATCGCTGATGATGGTTGTCGGTATCATGTTCATACCGGCAAGGCTACCGGTGCCGAAAATGGCGCGCCTGCTGTCCCTGTTTGCTGATGCATCAGCGGGCTGGCATTCGTTGAGGGATTGTGTGGCGACGGGGAAACTGGCCCCGAACCGACCCAACACCTGACCGGAGCCTGATTAATGGCAGCAATTAAAGCAAAGCGTTTTCGTATCGCAGTTGAAGGCGCAACCACTGACGGCCGTGTTATTTCCCGTGACTGGATTTCGCAGATGGCGAAAAACTACAGCCCGGAAGTGTACGGCGCACGCATCAACATGGAGCACATCCGGGGCTATGCCGCTGACAGCACTTTCCGCCGCTTTGGTGACGTGACTGCCGTCGAGGTTGAAGAAATCGGCGACGGCCCGCTCAAAGGCAAGCTGGCGCTGTTCGGCTGGATTGATCCGACGCCTGAGCTGGTCGAGCTGACCAAAGCGCGCCAGAAAATCTACACCTCCATTGAAGTTAACCCTGAGTTCGCCGACACGGGCGAGGCGTATCTGGTCGGCCTGGCTGTCACCGACGACCCGGCAAGCCTCGGCACGGAGATTCTGAGCTTCAGCGCCACGGCCAAAGTTAATCCGCTGGCGTCCCGCAAGCTGGACAAAGGCAACCTCTTTACCGCCGCTGAAGAAACCGTGATCGAGTTTGAAGAAGTGGCGGAGCCGTCACCGTCCCTGCTGGCGCGCATCTCGGCGATGTTCTCTGCCAAAAAGAAAATCGACGGCGAGCAGTTCGCCGACGTCGGCGCGGCGGTAACGGCCGTTGCTGAGCAGGTGCAGCTGAACGCGGAGAGCCAGACGCAGAAGCTGTCGGCGCTGGAGCAATCCGTCGGCGCACGACTGGAGGCTATCGAGCAGCAGGCCGGGGAAGACCGCGCCGCTTTCGCTGCGCTGCAGGACCAGCTTTCGCAGACCGACGGCAGCTTTACCCGCCGCCCGGCGGCAACCGGCAGCGATCCGAAGTCCGGCGCGCAGACCGACTGCTAATCAGGCGTTGCCTGAACGTTAAAACCCAACACAGAGATAAACAGGAACGCCAATGCGCAAGAATACCCGCTTTAAGTTTAACCAGTTTATGACCCGCCTCGCCGAGCTGAACGGCGTCGAAACCGACGACATGAACAAAAAGTTTACCGTTGAGCCGTCGGTTACGCAGACCCTGATGAGCCGCGTGCAGGAGTCTTCCGACTTTCTGACCCGCATCAACATCGTGCCGGTGTCCGAAATGAAGGGCGAGAAAATCGGGATTGGCGTGTCCGGCTCGATTGCCAGCGTGACCGACACGGCAGGCGGCGACGAGCGCGAAACCGCTGACTTTGCCGCGCTGGATAAGCAGGGTTATGAGTGTGTGCAGGTCAACTACGACTTTCATATCCGCTATAACACGCTCGACCTGTGGGCGCGCTATGAAGATTTTCAGGCCCGCCTGCGTGATGCCATCGTGAAGCGCCAGGCGCTTGACCGCATCATGATCGGCTTCAACGGCGTGACCCGCGCCAAAACCTCGAACCGTGCGAAGTTCCCGATGCTGCAGGACGTGGCCGTCGGCTGGTTGCAGAAGTACCGCAACGATGCACCGGCGCGCGTGATGAGCAAAATCACCGCAGAGGACGGCACCGTCGTCTCTGAAAAAATCCGCGTCGGCAAAAACGGCGACTATGCCAACCTCGACGCGCTGGTGATGGATGCCACCAACACCCTGATCGAGCCGTGGTATCAGGAAGACCCGGAGCTGGTTGTTATCGTGGGCCGTCAGCTGCTGGCTGATAAGTACTTCCCGATCGTCAACCAGTCGCAGGCCAACACCGAGCAGCTGGCCGCTGACGTCATTATCAGTCAGAAACGCATCGGCGGTCTGCCAGCGGTGCGCGTGCCTTACTTCCCGGCCGACGCCATGTTTATCACCCGCACCGATAATCTGTCGATTTACTGGCAGGAGGGCACGCACCGCCGTCTGATTGACGAAGTGCCGAAGCGCGACCGCATCGAGAACTATGAGTCCATCAACGAGGACTACGTGATCGAGGATTACGCGGCCGGTTGCCTGGTTGAAAACATCGAAGTCGGTGAGTTCGCTGCACCTGCAGCTACAACGCAGGAAGCAGCGGCAGAAAGCGGCGCTGCTGGCACCGAAAAAACGGAGGCGTAACGCATGTTAAGCCCTGCCCGACGTCACCGCATGCGCCAGCAGGCTATCGAAGCCTCGCAGAACGCCGACAACCCGCTGCGCTACGCCAGCGGCTATGAGCAGATGCTCATCAAGCTCAACGACGACAAGCGCCGCCTGAAGAAAGTGCACTCTAACGAGCGCAAGGCGGAACTGAAGCATCAGCTGCTGCCTGAGTACCTGCCGTGGGTGTCCGGCGTGCTGGAGAAAGGCAAAGGCGCACAGGATGCCGTGCTGATGACCGTCATGATCTGGCGGCTCGATGCAGGCGACGTACCCGGCGCGCTGGAGATTGCCCGGTACGCGCTGACGCATGGCCTTGTGTCTCCTGACGGCTTTAAGCGCGCCAGCCTGCCTTATCTGCTGGCCGAGGAAGTCGCCAGCGCGGCAACGCGCGCCTGGACGGCAAAAGCGCCGGTCGATTTAGACCCGCTGCTGGCAACCATTGCGATGACGGAATCCGAAGACATGCCCGATCAGGTGCGCGCCAAGCTGCACAAGATAACCGGGTATGTGCTTCGCGATGCGGGCAGGGCTTCGGAGGCGATGACCCACCTTGCAAGGGCGCATCAGCTGCACGACGGCTGCGGCGTCAAAAAAGACATTGAGCGGCTGGGAACGGCGATGAAAAAACAGGCCATTGCCAGCCGCTGACCGAACGCGACCCCGCGCACGGGCGGCAGGACGGCAACGCACTTTCAGTGTCTGCGCCATCCTCCACCGCCCACCTATTTCAAAGGCCGATTATGAATAACACGGTTGTTATCCCCGCCCCGCGACCGGCAGACGCTGCCGAGCCGCCGGTAAAGAATACGTTTTTCTGGCCTGACGTTGACCTGCAGCAGCTGCGCGATTCACTGCGCTATGAGGGAACGGTCACGGCGCAGCGCCTGCGCCTGGCCGTGAAAACGGCGATTTCAGAAGTGAATGCCGAGCTGTACGACTGGCGCGCCGCGCAGATTGCGGCGGGCTTTAAGGTGCTGGCCGACGTGCCTGCGGAATCGCTGGACGGCGAGAGCGAAAAGATTACGGCCTACCTTGCCGCCGTCGGCGCGCTGACCGCCGCCACCATCGTTGAGCGCTATCGGGGCTATGACGCCAGCGGCACGAAAAAAGCGGGCGAAATCGAAGCGAGCGCCGACGAGTACTGGCGTGACGCGCGATTCAGTATCAGCCGCATTGCCGGTAAGCCTGGCTGCATTGTGGATCTGCTCTGATGAACGTTTACGCGCAGCAGGGCGATACCGTTGACGAAATCTGTCAGCGCTATTACGGGCGAACCGGTCAGGCCGTCGAGCTGGTTTATGCGGCTAATCCGGGCCTCGCCGAAAGCGGGCCGGTGCTGCCACACGGCTGCGAGGTGACGCTGCCTGATCTGCCTGAATCTTCAGCAGGTGAAACCGTCAACCTGTGGGACTAAACATGGAAAAAATCAGCTCTGTGATCAACTACCTGATTGGCCTCATCCTGATGTGGTTTGGCCGTCATACGCCACAGGATATCGCCTTTATGGTCGGTTCCGGCGTGGCCGTTATCACGCTTATTACTAACGTGGCGACGTTCTTTATCAACTGGCATTACCGCCGTAAAACCTACGAGCTGCAGCGCCTGCGGGGGGTGAGCCTTGAGCCAGACCGTTAAACGCTGCGCCGTGGTGGCCGTGCTGGCAATTGCTGCGCTGCTGCCACAGTTCAAAACCCTGAAAACGTCCGAGGCCGGGCTTGCGCTTATCGCCAACGCCGAGGGGTGCCGCACCTCGCCCTATCAGTGCAGCGCCGGAGTCTGGACGAATGGCATCGGTCACACAGAGGGCGTGACGCCGCAAAGCCAGGTCAGCGAGCGGCAGGTGGCGGTTAATCTGGTGTATGACGTGATGCGTGTGGAGCGCGGGATCGATGCCTGCATGCGCAGCGATATGCCACAGCCGGTCTATGACACGGCCGTTTCATTCGCCTTTAACGTCGGCGTGCGCGCGGCCTGCAGCTCGACCTTTGCCCGTTATATCAGGCTGCAGCACTGGCTTGATGCCTGTAATGAGCTGCGGCGCTGGGTGTTCGTTAAGGGCGTGAGAAATCGCGGGCTGGAGAACCGCCGCGCGAATGAGACAGCCTACTGCCTGCGGGGCGTGTCATGACGCGCCTGATTGCCGCTTTGCTGGCCGTCGCTCTGCTGGCACTGGGCGTGACCGGCTGGCAGTGGAAAGTCGCGAAGGACGATCTGACCAGCGCGCAGCGCATTATCGGCACGCTGTCGGCCGGTATCGAGAGCCGGGATAAAGCGATAGCGAGGCTGGATGCCGATGCAAGGGCCAGCCAGAAGCGTGAGGCCGAGCTGCGGCTGATGCAGGGGCGCGCCAGTACGGCCGCGCTTAACCGTGAAATGACCATACAGAGAGAAACCGATGCAAATCCGATACTGCGTGACTGGTCTGCTGCTGCTCTGCCTGACGATGTTATCCGGCTGCACGCCCGCCCGGCTTTCAGCAGCGCCAGAGATTATCTGGATTGGGTGTCCGCGCGTGACAAGCTGCCCGGTGCCGGGAAACAGCCTTAAAACGGCGGGCGATCTGGCGGCGGATAATCGCCAGTTAGAGGCTGCGCTCGCTGCCTGCGGGCTGCAGGTCGAAATCATCAAAGACTGTCAGGAGCAGCACGATGCTGAAACCACAACAATTACGTCAGGCGCTGACCGACAGCGTGCCGGAACTGCAGCGAAACCCTGACGCGCTGAACGTGTTTATCGACAGTGGGCGCATCGTCTCGACGCTTGCCAGCTCGCTGTCGTTTGAATACCAGTACCGGCTTAACATGGTCATTACCGATTACGCCGGTAACATCGACCTGCTGATCGTGCCGCTGCTGGCATGGCTTCGGACGAATGAACCCGACATCATGGCAAGCGAGGAAAAGCGCCGGACGGGCTTTACCTTTGAGGCGGATGTTATCAGCGACACGGACAGCGATATCAGCATTGAGCTGCAGCTGAGCGAGCGCGTGATCGTGAAGCAGGCCGACGACGGGCTGCACGTGACCCACGTCGGCGAGAACCCGCTGCCGGAGAATGACGCCCGGCCGGTGCAGCTTTACGTTAAGGGCGAGCTGGTCAGCGAGTTGCAGACATGAGCGAGCTGCAGCTGGTAAATGACCGGCTGGAGGCGCTTATCAGCAGCCTGTCAGCCCCGGCGCGTAAAGAGATGGCGCGCACCATCGCGAAGAAGCTGCGCGCGAGTCAGCAGCAGAACATCAAGCGACAGCAGGCTCCAGACGGCACGCCGTTTAAGCCCCGCAAAACGCAGCCGGTGCGCAGCAAAAAGGGCCGCATAAAGCGCGAGATGTTTGCAAAGCTGCGCACGGCTAAATACATGAAGACGCAGGCCAGCCCGAATGAAGCCGTGATCGAGTTTGCGGGTAACGTGCAGCGCATGGCCCGCGTGCATCATTACGGGCTGCGCGACCGGCCATCGCGTAAAGGTAAAGAAATACAGTATGAAGCCCGCCCTTTACTGGGTATTAGTGAGCAAGAGATAAAAATGATTGAGGATTTAATAACATCAGCACTAATATAATAAAAAATGACGAGGGCTACTTAATGTTAATCGACCTATTTTTCAAAGTGATGTTTTTGCTGCTAGGGCTATCGCTAATCATTGCAAGCGCTATAAACGCTACTGTAGGTAATGCTTCTGGAGGTACGATTTGTTTGGTTGCGGGAATATTAACGATAGTTCTTTTTCAATTTGATGTTAAGAGTTTCAAGGTTTTTGGGCTGGCAGCAGAGCTTCGGGAAAAGTTAACAGAAGCCGATGAGATATTAGATAAATTGCGGGCAATATCAGTCCCGGTTAGTGAAATAGCTATTTCATCCGCATCTCAGTCTGGAGGTTATCAGCAGCATTTGAAGAGAGAGCAGTTACATGACTACGTCTCGTCTATTAGTAGTGCTCTTGAGAAAATGAAGGTGAGTAAGAAAAAGATTGAGAGAGTTAAGCGTGGATGGTACACAGCTACTGCAGTTAACATGGCCGTACCTGTCCTTCAAGGAATCAGATATAAACTTACCTCTTTATGTGTTGAGCTTGAAAAAATCAATGGGGAGATTTTCTCAGGAGCTTCAAGTTATTCGGCAGAACAAGCTAAAAAGTTTGATGATCTTTATACAATGGCTCAAATTGAATTGCACGAGTTTGATGAGAGCATGGAGTTAAACTACAAAGACTACAAGTCATACCCAAGTTATTTAAATGGTCTCATTAATAACCTGAAGAGTTTAAAGCCAGAAGTTAAGCAGGAGCTGAGAAATAGATTTAAAGAAGAACTTTTGGATTTAGATTATTTAATAGAAAAGCATGAGCTAAGAAGGCCTGAAGTCTGGTTCCGCTACTAATCGGTACGGATTTGTTCTGTAGTATCTCACCAAACTCCAATCTTTTGAGGATGCTCCACTTTAGCGGCATCCTCACTTCATGAACGAACAAATTGCAGAAATTCAGCGCCTGCTGCGCAACCTGATTCGCATCGGAACCGTGTCGGCCGTCAACCTTGACGGCGGGCTATGTCGCGTCGATACAGGAAAAAACACAACCGGCTGGCTGCACTGGCTGACCGCCCGCGCGGGTAAAACCCGCTCGTGGAATGCGCCGTCAGTGGGTGAGCAAGTTCTGGTTCTGTGCTTGGGCGGCGAACTAGATACCGGCTTTGTTCTGCCGGGCATTTTCTCGGATGACAACCCAGCTCCGTCTGCCTCGGCTGATGCACTGCACTGGTCATTCCCTGACGGCGCGGTGATCGAGTACGAGCCGGAAACGGGCGCACTGACCGCAACCGGCATACAGACGGCAACCATCAAAGCAGCGGTAAAAATCCTATTCGACTCGCCCGAAGTGGAATGCACAACGCTGCTCAAAACTGCGCAACTGGAAGTCACGAAGGGCGCAACGATGAAAGGCAACGTTACGCATAGCGGTGGCAAGTTGAGTTCTAACGGTGTCGTCGTAGATGACCACGATCATGGCGGGGTGCAGCGCGGCGGTAGCAGAACGGATGGCCCACGATGACAACCGCAAAATATATCGGCATGAACCGGGAAACCGGCGGCACGCTGACCGATCTCGATCATATCCGGCAATCGGTGCGTGACATTCTGCTGACCCCTGTTGGCACCAGGGTGATGCGCCGCCAGTATGGTTCGCTTTTATCCGCGCTGATTGATCAGCCGCAAAACGAGGCGCTGCGCCTGCAGATTATGTCGGCCTGCTATATGGCCCTTCTGAAATGGGAGCCGCGCATAAAACTGACCGCCATCAGCTTTGAGTCGGATATCAACGGCGCAATGGTGGTTGAGCTGTCCGGCAACCGCACCGACAACGCGCAGCCTTTTTCCTTAACCGTTCCTGTGAGCTGAGACTATGGCAACTATCGACCTGAGCCAGCTGCCTGCCCCTGATGTGGTGGAGCTGCTGGATTATGAAAGCCTGCTGGCCGAGCGAAAGGTAACGCTGATTTCCCTTTACCCGGCTGACCAGCAGGAGGCCGTCGCCCGCACGCTGACGCTGGAGTCGGAACCCATCGTTAAGATGCTGCAGGAAAATGCATATCGAGAGTTGATCCTGCGCCAGCGCATTAATGAGGCGGCAAAAGCCGTCATGGTGGCGTATTCACTGGATGCCGACCTTGACCAGCTCGGCGCAAACAATGGCGTAACCCGCCTGACGATTACCCCGGCCGATGACACAGCCATACCGCCGACAGCCGCCGTGATGGAAAGTAACGACGATTTCCGACTACGCATTGCCTCGGCGTTTGAGGGGCTTAGCGTTGCAGGGCCGACCGGTGCATACGAGTATCACTCCAGAAGCGCCGACGGCCGCGTAGCCGATGCATCAGCCATCAGCCCGTCGCCTGCAGTGGTCACGGTGACAGTGCTCGCGCGTGAGGGCAACGGCGTGGCCGGTGATGATTTGCTGGCCGTGGTTAGTGCTGCGCTCAATGACGAAGACGTGCGCCCGGTTGCCGACCGGGTGAGCGTGCAGTCAGCGAAAATTGTTAATTACGAAATCGAGGCCGAGCTGTACCTCTATCCGGGGCCGGAAGCTGAACCGATCCGCGCCGCCTCTGAGGCAAAGCTCGCCGCCTTTGTCAGCGCACAAAAGCGCCTCGGCCGGGACATTCGCCTGTCTGCGCTCTATGCCGCCATGCACGTTGAGGGCGTGCAGCGCGTCAACCTTATCAAGCCTTCTGCTGACGTGGTGCTCGACAAAACGCAGGCCGCTTACTGCACAGGCTACACACTGACCGTTGGAGGCTCGGATGAGTGATCGCCTGCTGCCGACCGGCTCGTCAGCGCTTGAGGTTGCCGCCGCTGAGGCGCTGGCAAGCCCTGGTGCTATGAGCGTGCCGCTGCGCCAGTTATGGAATCCGCAAACCTGCCCGGTGGAGCTTCTGCCCTATCTGGCGTGGGCGTGGTCAGTTGACCGCTGGGATTCAGCCTGGCCGGAAACGACAAAGCGCGCCGTAGTTGCCGCCTCGCAGAACGTGCACCGGCACAAGGGAACGATAGGTGCTATCCGCCGCGTCGTTGAGCCGCTGGGCTATCTCATCAGAATCATTGAGTGGTGGAAAACCAACGAAGCGCCAGGCACGTTCCGGCTTGACGTGGGCGTACTCGATACCGGCATTACCGAGGAAATGTATAACGAGCTGGAGCGCCTGATAGCGGACGCGAAGCCCTGCAGCCGTCACCTGATCGGCCTGTCCATTAATCTCGATGTTAACGGAGTTGTGCCGGTCGCCGTTGCCAGCTATAGCGGCGACGAGCTGACCGTTTATCCCTATACCCCTGAACTTATCAGCGTCGGCGGGCCGGGTTATTCCGGCGTGGCGGTGCATCTTATTGACCTGACGGAAGTGAGCGCATGACGACAAAATATTTTGCCCTGCTGACCAATCAGGGCGCGGCTAAGCTGGCGAACGCCGCCGCGCTCGGCTCAAAAGTGAATATCACATCATTGGGCGTCGGGGATGGTGGCGGCACACTGCCGACGCCTGACGCGGCACAGACTAAGCTCATCGGCGAGAAGCGCCGCGCGCAGCTTAATTCGCTTACCGTTGACGCAGCAAACAGCAGCCAGATTATCGCCGAGCAGATTATCCCGGAAAGCGAAGGCGGTTTCTGGATCCGCGAAATCGGCCTTTATGATGCCGACGGCGTGCTGATTGCCGTTGCTAACTGCCCTGAAACCTATAAGCCGCAACTGGCTGAAGGCAGCGGCCGGACGCAGACCGTACGCATGATTCTGATTGTGAACAGCACTACCGCTGTCACGCTGAAAATTGATCCGTCAGTCGTGCTGGCAACGCGTAAATATGTTGATGATGCCGTTATCGAAGTGAAGGCATACACAGACAGCGTAATGAAAAAACATGCCGCTGCTGATAACCCCCACAGCCAGTACCTGCAGATTGCAAATGCCCTGGCTGAAATCAAAGACGCTGGGCTGATTGCTGACGTTCTCAAAAACCTCGGTTTAACAGAAAGGTTTTCTGGCAGACTTTTGCGCACTGTAGTGATGACCGTTTCCGGCAATTACACGCCCGATCCTGCAGCTACAAAGGTGCGTTGCCAGATAGTCGGGGCCGGTGCCAGTGGCGGTAGTCCAGCCACGGTGAATTCTTCATCCTATACCGCAGCAGGGGGCGGTGGTGGTGGTGGCGGGTTTGTAGAATTTGAGATTGATCTGACCAAAGCAAAGGTTAATGCCGTTCCTGTCACAATTGGACTTGGTGGAGCAGCCGTATCAGGCAACGTAGGAATCAAAGGCGGCAATACGTGGTTTGGTACCAAAATTTCCGCATCTGGTGGAAGCAATGGAGCAATAGCGACACGGCCACGAGCGGACTACGCAAACTCGGTAAGTTCGCTGATGATTATACCAGGCGCGCCTGGGATGGGGGAATTTAAAGAGACTGCGACAGGCTATCGACTTCTACGCATAGGCAATGGTAATCCCGGCGGCTGGGGATATCTCGGATCACAGGGGCAGTTGGGCGGTTCTGGGGGGGCCAGTTTGTTGTCCGGCTCAGCTGCTGCTGCAGGCAACAGAGGAAACGGCAATAAGGGAGCAGATGCAGGCTTTGGGGCCGGAGGCAGCGGAAGTTGCAATCTATACGATGACAGCAATCCTGATGTAATTGCTTATACCGTTAAGCCATCTGGCGCAGGTGCAGATGGTGTCGCTATTTTTTACGAGTACACATGATGAATAAACAATATGCAGTCATTAAAACAGGCAGCTTTCTTGTTGAAAATACTATTGCCGCACCCTTGGGTTTTGAAGTTAAGGGTTGTTACCTGATCGAAATAGGCGAAGGGAAAACTACGCAACCAGGCGCTTTTTATAATCCTAATGACGGTTTTTTTTATGGAGATGACAATTACAAAACCGATTTCAGAGAATTCAGAATAATTTAAAAAAAAGCCCCGCTTATGCGGGGTGCTTTATTGAGGCTTAGCATTTTTTATGAATATTAAATAACATCCCTACAGGGGATTTTTTTATTTTATTGTTTTCGTCAGCCAAATCTCGGATGGATTTAGGTATATCTTTAAGTTTTGGCACTTCTAATAATTGGTCAGCTGCTATAGTTGCTAATCCCCAAACAGGCGTTCCGGTCACTGCAGCTGTTACTTCAAGAGCGCCAACCACAAGCCAGGAACCGATATCTTTTCCTGCAAATTTCCACTTCTTACTAATTAAGTTGTCAAGGTTTTTTTGATGGTTCCTAAATGCTGAATCAATGTTTTCTAATATTGCATCCCTACTCCTGAAGAAATTTGAAGGGTTAGATTCTATAATATCTTTTATTCCCGCACCTAAAATAACACGTATCTCATCCAAAGCGCCATCTTTTCGAAGTTGTATAAGAGCCTGTGGAGGTATATTACCTATCCACTGCATTTCTTTATCAGCTAAATCGGTCAATCCTTTAATGATATGTAGGCCATCTGATTTAAACTCAGCCTCAGCCCGTTGAGCGTCATACTCCATCTTCCAAACTAAGTATTGCCAAGATGTAGGCGCATCAATTATCGGAGTACCGTTCAATCGCCTTGCTTTCACAAGTATCTCATTACTTATGCTCATTCGGCTAAGTGATTGAGATGCAAGTAAAACTCCAGGGTATTTAACAAATTGATTGTAATGTTTAGTATTTAATGCACGCTTTATTTGTTCGCCAGCATCTCCAGTCCAATCCGTATCGAATAAAATTCGACTTGAATCTTCTATTTCAGCCACAGCCCTTTCAACAGTATCGAGAGATTTAGCAAAATCTAATAATTCATCGAATGAATCGAATCTTCTTCCAAAAAGTTTTCCGGCATGGACAAGCGAGTCTTGCTTCCCTAAAGAATGAAAGAAATCTCTTTCACCTTCTTGGATTACTGATAAGTCAGGGAGAATTACAACTATAGGAACATTGACATCTGCACATGCAAGCTCTCTATACTGTAAAATATTCATTGCATGCTTTATTAAGTAGTAAGCACGCTCTTCTCCAGGCTGATTTTCAAAAACATGCTTTGAGCGAACAAAAGGGTCTGGCAATATGATCGTATCAGCATAAATCCCACATTTAGAAGCTATGTTCTCGTTATGAGACGGGAATAAATCCCCTCCAAAAACACCTTTAATATTTCCATGCATGTCCTCCATGTGAATATGCGCTATCTCACCTACACTTTCCCAGAATTGATAAATAACATCTAAGAACTCATCAATGTTTTTATTAATATCATCTACGAAATCTTTATTCCTTGTTAAACCCATACTCACAGCATGTGGAGTTAACCTATGCTTAACCATTTGTTCATAATATTCATTAAACTGTGTATATATAAAAGAGAAATAGGTCGTTTGGATTTCGGAGAGTGTCATTTCATTTTTCAATTCCTCTCTGTCATGCATTGCAGTTACAGCCAGTGCCATAGAGCGGACTAAACCATCCACAGTGGTAAGGTCTACTTCCCCATCGTCTCTGAGTCTTACAGCTTCGAGGCTATTTACAACATCTAGGCCTTCCATTATTTTTACTTTTCCGGCTTTAAATTGCTCTTGTAATATTTTTAGTCTTCTGCGAAGTCTTGTTTCGTATTCAACTTCCTCTTGGCTTTTATTTTCATTATCCATGTTTTGAGTGCCTTTTTATTAAGCGAATTATTGAGTTAATATTTACGTCCTAACTCTTAGGGTTGCGACTCCTTTTTTAACTACAAATATGTAAACTCTTATATGACTGAAGTACTTTTAGATTAATTTAAGAAATAAATCAATTATAATTGAAAAAATAAACTCCTCTAGTTTTGCTAAATGCAAACTGCATCATAAAAATTTTTTATGATGGTTTTACTGGCCATTCAGTATTTGTAAGCTGAAGGATACTCACCCGACTAAGTGCCACCCGAAAACGTTTCCACTCTGCCAGACGATTGATCTCCTCATCTGTCGCAATACTTATATCAACCGCGTCCTGCAGCGGCGCAATGGTCCGGTTTTTCTTTCACGTCATGGGTGCGCTGGCTGAGATGGAACGCGAGCTTATAATAGAGCGCACGCGCGCTGGGCTGGCCGCTGCGCGGGATAAAGGGCGCATCGGCGGCAGACGTCGCGTAATGACGCCGGACGTTATCGGCCGGGCTGAAAGAATGCTGGCCAACGGCGCAACACTGCAGCAGATTGCACTTGTGCTGGAGGTGTCAGTAAAAACCCTTTACCGGTACATACCGGCCGACAGGCAGCGCCAGATTACTAATTCTGTCTGCTGACTGACCAGCAAACCCCCATCAGATGCACCGCTAAACCTGAACTGACACCATGAGCACACCCTCAAAACGGAGTGCATCAGATGTCTGATTATCATCATGGTGTCCGCGTCGTCGAAGTTAACGACGGCACGCGCACCATTACAACCGTATCAACCGCAATCGTGGGCATGGTCTGCACCGCACAGGATGCGGATGCGGCAACTTTCCCGCTCAATACGCCGGTACTTATCACTAACGTGCAGGCCGCTGTCGGTAAGGCCGGTAAGAAAGGCACGCTTGCCGCTGCGCTGCAGGCCATTGCTGACCAGTCAAAACCCGTTACCGTCGTCGTGCGCGTCGCTGAAGGAGCCGACGAAGCCGAAACCACGTCCAATATCATCGGCGGCACGGATGAAAACGGCCAGTATACCGGCATGAAAGCGCTGCTCGCCGCGCAGACCCAGCTCGATGTTAAGCCGCGTATTCTCGGCGTGCCGGGGCTGGATTCACTGGCGGTGGCGACAGCGCTTGCCAGCATTGCGCAGCAGCTGCGCGCCTTTGCCTACGTGTCAGCCTGGGAATGCAAAACCATTTCCGAAGCCCGCCTGTATCGCCAGAACTTCAGCCAGCGTGAGCTGATGGTTATCTGGCCTGATTTCGTCGCGTGGAACACAGCGACCAGCAAATCCGATACCGCTTTTGCGACCGCCCGCGCGCTGGGCCTGCGCGCCAAAATCGACAATGACACAGGCTGGCATAAAACCCTGTCTAACGTCGGCGTTAATGGTGTGACCGGCATTTCTGCATCAGTGTTCTGGGATCTGCAGCAGACCGGCACCGACGCCGACCTGCTCAACGAGGCCGACGTTACGACGCTGATCCGTAAAGACGGTTTCCGCTTCTGGGGCAACCGCACCTGCAGCGATGACCCGCTGTTTCAGTTTGAGAACTACACCCGCACTGCGCAGGTGCTGGCTGACACCATGGCCGAGGCGCATATGTGGGCGGTTGATAAGCCGCTGACGCCGGTTCTGGTGCGCGAGATTATCGCGGGCATCAATGCGAAATTCCGCGAGCTGGTTAACGCCGGTTATCTGCTGGGTGCATCCGCCTGGTATGACGAAAGCGCCAACGATAAAGACACCCTGAAGGCGGGCAAGCTCTTTATCGATTACGACTATACGCCGGTTCCGCCGCTGGAAGATTTAACCCTGCGCCAGCGCATCACCGACACCTATCTGGCGAACTTCGCCGCATCCGTAAACAGCTGAGGAGCCGGATAAATGGCACTGCCACGCAAACTAAAGGGCATGAACCTTTTTAATAACGCCAACAGCTATCAGGGCGTCGTTACCGCCGTCACCCTGCCGAAGCTGGCGCGCAAGCTCGACCCGTTCCGCGCGGGCGGCATGAGCGGCGCGGCCTTTATTGATAACGGTCTGGAAGATGACGCGCTTGATGTTGAATGGAGCATCGGCGGTATTGATGAGCTGGTACTCACGCAGTGGGGTGCGTCTGACATTCCCCTGCGCTTTACCGGCTCTTACCAGCGCGACGATACCGGCGAGGAAATCGCGGTAGAGATTGAGGTGCGCGGCAAGCATCAGTCGTTTGATTTTGGCGAAACCAAACAGGGTGAAGACACCGAAACTAAAATCACCAGCAAAAACACCTATTACAAGCTGACCTTCAACGGCAAAGAGCTGATCGAAATCGACACCATCAACATGGTGGAGAAGGTAAACGGCGTTGACCGCCTGGAACAGCGCCGTAAAAACCTCGGCCTGGTATAAACCCTGACGCCAGCGCCCGCCGCTGGCTTTACCTGAATACAGTGAACAGAGAAACATCATGGAAAAGAAAGATAACGTTGTTGAGTTTGAAACCCCGCTGAAGCGCGGCGAAACCGAAATCAAAAGCGTGGAGCTGATTAAGCCGACGGCCGGAAGTCTGCGCGGCGTGCGCCTGGCCGACCTGTGCCAGTCTGATGTTGACGCCCTGCTGACCGTGCTGCCCCGCATTACCCTGCCAGCGCTGACAAAGGCCGAGTGTAATGCCCTTGACCCGGTAGACCTGATTGCGCTGGGCGGAAAGGTGATCGGTTTTTTGCAGTCGAAGTCGGACGAATAGACTGGCCGCACGGCCTGACGGTTAATGACCTGATGGCCGACATTGCCACGATATTTCACTGGCAACCTTCCGAGATGTACGACATGCCGCTGGTCGAGCTGATGGACTGGCGGCATAAAGCCTTTATCCGCAGCGGAGCAACCCCGGATGAGCAATAACCTCAAGGTGCAGGTGCTGCTGAACGCGGTAGACAAAGCCTCGCGCCCCTTCAAAGCCATGCAGACCGCCGCTAAAAATCTGTCGTCTGACATTCGCCAGACACAATCAACCATTAAGGAGCTGGATGCGCAGGCCGGAAAAATTGACGGCTTTCGCAAGGCCAGCGCGCAGCTGGCCGTCACGCAGCAGAGCCTTAAGGACGCGAAGCAGGAGGCGGCAGCGCTGGCCGTGCAGTTTAAAAACACGGAGCGCCCGACGACAAAACAGGCCCGCGTACTGGAAAAGGCCCGGCAGGCAGCGGCAGAGCTGCAGACGAAGTCCAACAGCCTGCGCCTTTCGGTGCAGCAGCAGCGCGAGGCGCTTAACGCGGCGGGGATTTCCACTAAAAGCCTGAGCAGTGAGCAGCAGCGATTGAGAACCACTTCAGCGCAGGCAACCGTCAGCCTGAGCCGACAGAAGATGGAGCTGCAGCGGCTGAATGCGCAGCAGGAGCGGCTGAACCAGACAAGCGAGCGCTACCGTAAAGGGCAGGAGCTGTCAGCTAAAGTTCGCAACGGCGGCGCAGCCGGTGTCGGCGCAGCAACGGTCGGAGCTGTGGCCGCTTCATCTGTGCTGCGTCCTGGCTATGATTTCGCCCTGGCGAACTCCACACTTCAGGCAACTCTTGGCCTCGATAAAAAGTCGCCTGAATTTCAGTCTCTGAGAACCCAGGCACGAAGCATCGGCGACAACACCGCAGCCTCAGCGAACGATGCCGCGCAGGCGCAGATTGTTATAGCGAAAGCAGGTGGCAGCGTTGATGACATCAAGGCGGCAACGCCGGTTACGCTGAATATGTCACTCGCTAACAACCAGACAATGGAAGACAGTGCAGAGCTTCTGATGAGCACTAAAAACGCTTTTGGCCTGGCTAACAGCGAAGTCGCTCATCTGGGCGACGTGATTTCCGCAACGCTTAATGGAACAGCTACAAAGTTTCAGGATCTGAGCGATGCCATGCCCTATGTCGCTTCAGTCGCTAAAAATGCCAAAGTCAGTGCAGAGCAAACAGCGGCGATGATTGGCGCGCTGGCAAATAATGGGACGACCGGCAGCATGGCCGGTACTGGCATTCGTGCAATGTTGCTGCGCGTGCAGGCACCTACTGGCGAAGCCTTCAAGGCCATAAAAGAGCTGGGCGTTAACACGGCTGACAAAAAAGGCAACATGCGCCCGTTCTTCACCATCCTGAAGGAGATGCAAAAATCATTTGAAAAAAACAAACTCGGTGATGCGCAGCAGGCCGAATACCTGAAAACAATATTCGGGGAGGAGGCTGCGTCTTCAGCAGTGACGCTGATGAAATCTGCATCCAGCGGTGAGCTGGACAGGTTGACTAAGAATTTCCAGAACTCTGATGGCAGCACAGAAAAGCTGGTAAAAGTGCAGCAGGACAATCTCGGGGGCGACTTCAAGGAAATGCAGTCAGGCTATGAGGCGCTGGGCACAGATATTTATGACCAGATGGACAGCAGCCTGCGCACACTTACCCAGGACACAACGAAATTTCTGCTCAACATAGATAAATGGGTACAGGCAAACCCGGCTTTGTCCGCGGGCCTTGCAAAAGCGGCAATGGCGGGACTGATTTTTGTTGGCGCGCTGGGTGCTATCGGGCTGGTAGCGTGGCCGGTAATTGCGGGCGTAAATACTCTGATTGCCGGGGCGGGCTTCCTCGGTACGGCATTCAGCATCGCGGGCGGAGCTATCACGGCCGCGCTCGGCGCTATCACGCTGCCGGTTGTGGCCGTTGCGGCGGTAATCGTGGCCGGTGCGTTACTGGTGCGCAAATACTGGGAACCCATCAGCGCCTTTATAGCAGGCATGGCCGAAGGCTTTACCGCTGCGATGGGGCCGATCAGTGATTCCTTTGGTTCGCTAAAGCCGGTGTTTGAGTGGGTAGGTGGCAAGGTTAAAGAGCTTTGGGACTGGTTCGGCAAACTGCTGGAGCCGGTTAAATCCACGCAGACCGAACTTGCCGGCGCCGGAGACATGGGTAAGAAGTTCGGCAACATGCTGGCCGAGGCGCTGAAAATTCCAAGTCACGCGCTCGATCAGCTTATGGGCGGCATTAACTGGGTGCTGGATAAGCTCGGCATTATCGACACGAAATCCGATGGACTGAAAGACAAAGTGCCGTCGCCTGACCCGGTAGCGACCGGCGGCGCGGGCGCAGATACCGGCGGGCTGCAATACAACATCGCCTACGGGGGCGCGCCTTACCGCCCGGTTTCCTCACCGTCAGCCGGGGGCGGATTCACTGACCGCAGTCAGAATACCTATCAGTATGAAATTAACATGCACGAGGGCATGAACAAAGACGACGCAATGGCGCTGATGGCCCAGCACCAGGCTAAAGAGCAGCGAAACCGCCAGGCACAGAACCGCAGCAAAATGGGCTGGGAGGATTAACCGATGATGATGATTTACGGCATGATGCCGTTTATGCGACAGACCCTACCTTACGGGGATATGCAGCAGAATATCGACTATCGCTGGCCCACTAACAGCCGGTTCGGGCAGCGTCCGGCGGCGCAGTTTATCGGGCCGGGCGATGAAAAAATCACGCTATCCGGGGAGCTGCGCCCGGAAATCACAGGCGGCTCGGTGTCGCTGATGACCATCCGCCTGATGGCCGACGAGGGCAGGGCGTGGCCGCTGATTGGCGGCAGCGGAATGATTTACGGCATGTACGTGATCGAGAGTATTTCTAACACCTTCAGCGAGTTTTATCCCAACGGAACGGCCAGCAAAATCATGTTTACCCTGAGCCTGAAGCGCGTTGATGAGTCGCTCACCTCGATGTTTGGCGATCTGAAGAAACAGGCTGACGGGCTTATCAGCGGAACCGCGAATCTGCCAGGGCAGCTTACGTCTGCAATTGACGGCGTGAAGTCGGCGGCCGGTAGCCTGATTTCAACTGCAGGGGGGCTGCTGGGATGATCGGGATAAGCAGCCTGCCGGTGCAGGCCGGGGCGCAGCTGACGCCGGATTTCTTGCTGAAGGTTAACTCTAAGGACGTCACAACCAACATCCGGGATCGCCTTATATCGATGACGCTGACCGATAATCGCGGCTTTGAAGCTGACCAGCTGGATTTTGAGCTGGACGATGCCGACGGCCAGCTTGCAATGCCGGTGCGCGGCGCAGTGATAACGCTGTTTCTCGGCTGGAAGGGGCAGACGCTTTTCGGCAAAGGTAATTTCACCGTTGATGAGGTTGAGCACCACGGCGCGCCGGACACCATGACCATTCGCGCCCGCAGCGCTGATTTCCGTGGCTCGCTCAATTCCCGCCAGGAGGTTTCCTATCACGATACTACCCTGGGGGAAGTCGTCACGCAGATAGCCGGGCGCAATAATTTAAAGCCAATGCTGGCCGATGGATTCGCCGGAATTGCCGTGGCGCACATTGACCAGACGCAGGAGACAGATGCTAAATTCCTGACGCGACTCGCCACGCTGTACGGCGCGGTTGCGGCAGTGAAGGCCGGGCGACTTCTGTTTATAAAGCCCGGTAACGGCGTCACCGCCAGCGGAAAGCTAATCCCGCAGATGACTATCACGCGACAGGATGGCGACCGGCACAGCTTCAGCATTGCTGACCGAGGCGCATATACTGGCGTATCAGCGAGCTGGCTGCATACCAAAGACCCTAAACCTAAGAAAGTTAAGGTAAAGCGCAAGCCCAAAGAAAAGCACCTGCGCGCGCTGGAGCACCCGGCGGCTAAAAAGAAAAAGACGACCGCGACCAAAACACCGGAGGCCAGAGAGGGTGATTATCTGGCTGGTACGGTAGACAATATATTTACGCTGACGACCGTGTATGCGACGAAAGCGGCCGCGATGCGGGCAGCTAAAGCAAAGTGGGATAAGCTACAGCGTGGCGTCGCTGAGTTCTCGCTCACGCTCGCGATGGGGCGCGCCGACCTGTACCCGGAGACGCCGGTCAAAGTGAGCGGCTTTAAGTCGGTGATCGATGCGCAGCCGTGGCTGATTAGCAAAGTGACTCATAGCCTTTCAAGTGGAGGCTATACGACACAACTTGATTTTGAGGTATTGCTATCTGATGTTGAGTACACCGCAGAAGAGGATGACCATGCAAATGACGAAGAGGTGTAAATAAGATGAAACTTAAATTTGCAAAATCAAGTTTGAATATTCAAAATACAAACAGCCGCCACCGCTTCGCCATCCCAAGGATTATTGATCATGATGCACTGCCCGTTATGCAGCACCGCAGCTCACGCTAAAAGCAGCCGCTATATCTCAAAAGAAACAAAAGAGCGTTACCACCAATGCACCAACATCAATTGCAGTTGTACGTTTAAAACGCACGAGGCTCTAGCCGGGATTATCGTAAGTCCGGGGCAGGTGAACAAGGTGATGCTCCATGTACATCAAGAACAGCAGCCATTACAGTTGCACTAAGCAAAGCCCGCGAAAGCGGGTTTTTTTATGCATGCTGCCATTGAAAATTATCTGCTGCCATTTTGCTGCCATAGTAAAAATATAAAGGCCGTAATTTTATTTAATATGTTGATATTTATAGATAAAATAATGAAAATTACTTTCAAGATCAGTATAGCCTGTTTTAAGGCTGGAGCGCCAAGGGTCTGACAGGTAAACTCCCCCTAATCCTCTTATCTGACGTTGGTGTCGGCGTGGAACTGAAAGCAACTTCAATGGGCAAACGGCTTGCTCAGCATCCTTATAACCGTGTTCGTCTGCTGGCAGCGGGTGTCGAAGTCAGTGGCGATAAGCATGAGTATCTGATCCCCTTTAACCAGTTACTTAATATCGCCTGCAAGCGTGGGCTGGTATGGGGCGAGCTGGAATTTTTGCTGGACGATGAAAAAGTGGTCCGGCTGCACGGAACGGAATGGCAGGAGACGCAGCGCTTTCACCACTATCTGATGCAGGCCTGGCAGAACTGGAGTCTGGAGATGAGCACGGTGTGCCGCGAGGTACTCCAGTCACTGCGCGACGAAATCGGGACGTTTGGCGCGCAGGATCGCTGGCTGAATCGCCACGAGCTGCAGGCGCTGAAGATAAAAATTCTCAAACAGTTCGACGCGTTACCGATGCCGCTCACCCGCTTAAACGATTTTCCTGACTGCCGTGATAGCCTGGCATTTTGCCAGCACTGGCTGGATCAGGGTGAGTTGGCTCTGCGGCAGCGAAACCGTGACTGGACTAACGCTATGCTGACCCGCTATCAGTCGTTCTTTGCCAGCGTCGAGAGCACGCCACTCAATCAATCGCAGTGTGAGGCGGTGGTTAATGGCGAGGATTCTCTGCTGGTACTGGCTGGTGCGGGCAGCGGTAAAACCTCGGTGCTGGTGGCCCGTGCAGGCTGGTTAATGGAGCGCAGACTGGCCAGCGCCGATCAAATTCTGTTGCTGGCATTTGGCCGCCAGGCTGCTGAAGAGATGAACGCACGTATTCAGTCCCGGCTCTCTGCGGGTGACATCCAGGCAAAGACTTTCCATTCTCTGGCTCTGCATATTATTCGTGAAGGGAGCAATAAGCAGCCGGTTATCAGCAAGCTGGAGAGCGATGCGGATGCACGTCGCACGCTGCTACTCAGGGAGTGGCGGCAGCAGTGCCACGAGAAAAAGGCGATGGCAAACGGCTGGCGTCAGTGGCTCCGTGACGAACTGGCGTGGGAGTTACCGGAAGGGCCATTCTGGGAGGACGAGAGGCTGGCAAACCGGCTGGCGTCACGTCTGGAGCGCTGGCTCGGTCTGATGCGCATGCATGGCGGTGCGCAGGCAGCGATGATCGCCGACGTGCCGGAAGAGATTCGGGATCGCTTCAGTAAACGCATCAAACTGATGGCACCCCTGCTGAAAGCGTGGAAAAGCGCGCTGAAAGAAGAGGGCGCGGTCGATTTCTCGGGACTCATTCACCAGGCGATTGCCATTCTGGAAAAAGGACGCTTTATCAGTCCGTGGAAACACATTCTGGTGGATGAATTCCAGGATATCTCGCCTCAGCGTGCCGCATTGCTCAGCGCACTACGCCAGCAGAATAAGCGCACCGCGCTGTTTGCTGTCGGCGATGACTGGCAGGCTATCTACCGCTTCAGCGGCGCAGAGATGACGCTGACCACCGCATTTCATCACTACTTCGGTGAGGGCGATCGGTGCGTGCTGGACACCACCTACCGCTTTAATGATCGCATCGGTGACATTGCGAACCGGTTTATCCAGCAGAATCCGCAGCAGCTGGCAAAACCGCTGAACAGCGTCACCAAAGGCAATAAAAAGTCGATTTCGCTGCTGGCGGAGGATCAGCTGGAAGCCCTGCTGAACAAACTCAGCGGTTATGCGAAGCCTGAAGAGCGGATTCTGCTACTGGCGCGCTATCACTATCTGCGACCGGAACTGCTCGATAAAGCCAGAACCCGCTGGCCGAAACTTAATCTGGAATTTATGACAATCCATGCCAGCAAAGGTCAGCAGGCGGATTACGTTATTTTGCTGGGATTGCAGCAGGGCAAAGAGGGTTTCCCGGCGGAAGTACGTGAGTCGATTATCGAACAGGGCCTGTTACCGCAGCCCGAAGCGTTTCCGGATGCCGAAGAGCGCCGTCTGGCCTATGTGGCGCTGACGCGAGCGCGCCAGCAGGTTTTTCTGATGTTTGATAAGGCCGCGCCGTCACCGTTTGTTGATCACTTCCGCGAACTGGGCGTTCCTGTGCTGCGTAAAGCCTGAGTTATTTCAGACGATCGGCCAGATAGCGCTGATAGTCAGGAATCATAATCTCAACGTTTTGGGCAAACAGTGGCGACTGAATAATAAAATCCGCTGTGGAGCGGTTCGTGGCGACCGGGATATTCCAGACGGTCGCCAGACGCAGCAGGGCTTTTACATCCGGATCGTGCGGCACGGCGTTGAGTGGATCCCAGAAAAAAATCAGCGCATCAATTTTACCTTCCGAGATCAGCGCACCTACCTGCTGATCGCCGCCCATGGGGCCGCTCAGCATAGCTGTCACATTCAGACCGGTATTACGATTGATCAGGTTTCCGGTGGTGCCGGTCGCATAGAGGATGTGTGGTTCAAGTGCGGGCTGGTTTTGTTTAATCCATTCAAGCAGAGCGGCTTTACAGTGGTCATGGGCGACCAGCGCGATATGTTTTGTGGTGCCAAGGGTACGAAAAGTCTGTTCCATAAAGGCGTCCTGATAAGGCTCATGCGCAAGAAGAGAGAGCACGAGTGTACCTCTGGCCCTTCAACGCTATCAACTCGTACGTAACATTTTGACCAGGGTCAGTAATTGCTGACGCGTGGCTTCGTCGAAGCGGTGAAACCAGCGATGCAGCGAGGGCAGTTCGGCCTGCGTTGTCCAGTCCAGATCGGCGGTGAGGCGGGAAGAAGAGGGCGTAGCAGAAGCGGAATTTGCAAACCGGGGTACAGAGGCAATCTGATGGGTGCGATTGTAATTCAGCATCGCTTTTTCCATATCAGCTGTCGCGGTTGCTGGCAGGTGGTCACGCACGCTGGTTATCTCATTGCCTTTCTCATCCACCAACTGAAAATTCAGACTGCGGTCAAAATGATAACGCTCACGTTTTGTCTCCAGCGCCGGCAACCGGATAGTGATGGTTTTGGCCACGGCAGTAAAGGTAACGATCATCGGTGCAGACTGATAAGCGATCACACTCTCTTTCTGCCCTTCACGCTGCTGCTCTACCCGAAACAGAAACTGATGCTGACCGCTATCCAGCTCTAAGCTGTCTGCTCCTTTGAGGAACGAGCCTGAAATTTTTCGGCCATCCAGCACCAGCATATCGATTTGGGGATCGAGCTTTAATGTGATGGCAGAACAGGACGCCGAAACAAGGAGTGTAAGTAACCCCGTTAAGGCCAGCGACAGCTTCATTTCAACTCCGGTAAGTGGTGACGCAAAGGATGGCGTGTAGCAAATTCTTACATTATGGCAGCTAATTTACATTTGAACATATTTATTCGTGCGCAGGTTCAATTAATTTCGTCAGGGACTTAACTGTTAAAGCATGCGTCAAACTACACTCAACACTGACCTGAAAGGAGATAAAGATGAACGACCAGACAATTCGCGATGTGCTGACGCGTACCCAACGTATCGCCTTAGTAGGGGCAAGCGATCGTCCCGACCGTCCCAGTTATGGTGTGATGAAATATCTGCTCGATCAGGGCTATGACGTGATCCCGGTCAGCCCGAAACTGGCCGGTAAAACCCTGCTGGGGCAGCAGGCTTATGGCAGCCTGGCGGATGTACCGGGCGAGATTGATATGGTAGATGTCTTCCGCAATTCAGAAGCCGCATGGGGCGTAGCGCAGGAAGCCATTGCTGCAGGTGCAAAAACATTATGGCTGCAGCTGGGTGTGATTAATGAGCAGGCGGCGGTACTGGCACAGGATGCGGGTATGACGGTGATTATGGATCGCTGCCCGAAGATTGAAATTCCGCGTCTGGGGATAACGCGTTAAAAAATTAGCGTGGCGGCAGAGCGTGCCGCCACAGATTAATGCCGCAGATGAGGTGCCTGTAATTGCTGACGTACTGACGCCGCCAGCTCATCCATTGATGGCTGCTCAGGATGCTCAATGCTTGTTTCACCGGACAGCTGAATTTCGGCAACATAAGTATGAACCTGATCGCCTTCCTCATCTTCCATCACCACATGATACCAGGGTGCGGTGCGCATTTTCTCTTCTGCGCCAACATCTTCAATTTTAGGTGCATCTAACGAGTATTCAGGATCGACATCGACGATAACGCCCAGTACGCCGGACAGACGATGACGAACCTGCTGACCAATACCAAATTTACTGGCAATCATAGTGACCTCCGAAAAAAAAGCTCTCTTTCCAATATGGGGGCAGGAGCTGATTTTTCAAGTCACATCACGCGGCAGGCGAAACCTTTCAGATAGAGACCTTCCGGATAGCTGGCGATAACCGGATGATCCGCTGCCTGCCGGAACTGCTCAATAAACTGCACTTCGCGACCAGCATCCAGTGCGGCATCGGCAATGATCTTCTGGAACAGATCGGTAGCCATCAGACCGGAACAGGAGAACGTCAGCAGCACGCCGCCCGGGTTAAGTAGCTGAATGGCGAGCATATTAATATCTTTATAGCCGCGGCAGGCACCCATTAACTGGCTTTTGTTTTCGACAAACTTTGGCGGATCCATGATGATCAGATCAAATTTTTCCCCGCTGTCACGATAACGGCGCAGCAATTTGAATACATCATCACGTTCAAAGTGCGCGCGGGAAAGATCCAGCTCATTCAGTTCAACGTTCTGACGGGCAACGTCCAGCGCTTCCTGTGAGGTATCCACGCTGATCACTTCTTTACAGCCGCCCATCAATGCAGAAACCGCGAAGCCGCCAGTATAAGAGAAGCAGTTAAGCACGCGGGCATCCTGCGCGTAACGACGCGTGGCAAGACGGCTGTCACGCTGATCAAGGTAATAGCCGGTTTTATGACCGCCCTGAATATCAACCAGCAGCTTCATGCCATGCTCGGTAATCGGCAGCAGAGGCGGGGGAAGTTCACCGGTGACGGTGCCCTGCGTCAGTTCCAGGCCCTCTTTCTTACGAACAGCGACGTCAGAGCGGTCATAGATGGCACAGCCAGGGAAGCACTGTTGCAGGGCAGTGATGATCGCCGCGCGCTGATATTCCGCACCTGCTGAAAGCAGCTGAAGTACTAAAAAGTTGCCAAAGCGATCAATGGTAACGCCCGGTAAACCATCTGATTCACCGGCGATCAGGCGATAGCTATCCAGACCATCGCGGGCCGCCAGCCATTTGCGCCACTGCTGCGCCTGTTCAAAACGGCGGACAAAGAAGGCGATATCGATGGATTCATCGGCCTGCCAGCTCCAGACGCGGGCGCGGATCTGCGACTCGGGTGAATAAGCGGCACGCGCCAGCCATTTACCGTTGCTGTCACACACGTCAATGGTTTCACCCAGTTGCGCTTTACCTTCCAGACGTGCAACGGCCCCTGAAAAGACCCATGGATGGCGACGGAGCAGGGACTTTTCACGTCCCTTTGCGAGAATCAATCTGACTGTCATAGTTTGCTATGCTTACCTGAAAAAATGAGGCGCCATTGTCCGGTGGATAACGGGAAATTGCAACGAACAGCAGCAGGAGAGAATCATGTCAGCAGCCTGTTTTAAAGCATGGGTTCATGGCCGCGTCCAGGGCGTTGGGTTTCGCTACAGTACGCAGGCTGAAGCCAGAACCCTGGGCGTACTGGGGTACGCGCGAAATCTGGATGACGGCAGCGTCGAGGTGCTGGCCTGGGGCGAGGCGGATCAGGTTGAAGCGCTGATTGCCTGGATTAAAGCGGGCGGACCTCGCAGTGCGCGCGTGGATAAGGTGCTGGTGGAGCCACATCAGCCCGCAGAACCGCCCCGCGATTTCAAAACCGGTTAATTACAGACATTTCGCCGGTTTAGGCAGACCGGCGATTTTCGTCGCCTGTTTAGCGGGTCCTTCCGGGAAGAGGCGAAACAGGTAGCGGCTGTTGCCTTTCTCTTCCCCATACTTCTGCGCCATTGCCTTTACCAGCATTCGCACGGCGGGTGAGGTGTTAAATTCCAGATAAAACGCGCGCACAAAATGGACCACCTCCCAGTGCGCTTCAGTCATAGTAAGCCCTTCCTGTTCCGCGATGTGCGCCGCCAGCGCCTCACTCCAGTCGGCAGTATGCTTCAGATAGCCTTCGGCATCGACGGCGATTTCGTTACCGTTAAAATTCACGTGATGTCCTCTCTGTAAATGACGGCGCAGTTTAGCAAACCTGGCGGGCAGTAAAAGCAAAAACCCCGCCGAAGCGGGGTTTCAAAGGGTGACTGTCACTGCCGGTTAGTTGCTGCGGGCAAAACCCAGCAGGCTCAGCAGACTGACGAAGATGTTATAGAGCGAAACATAGAGGCTGACCGTCGCCCGGATGTAGTTGGTTTCGCCACCCTGGATGATGTTGCTGGTCTCCCACAAAATGGCACCAGCGGAGAACAGGATGAACAGGGCGCTGATAGCCAGATGCAACGCAGGCAGCTGCAGGAAGATATTCGCGACCACCGCCACCAGCAGCACCACAAAACCAGCCATCATCATGCCGCCCAGGAAAGACATATCACGACGGGTAGTCAGCACGTAGGCAGAACAGCAGAAGAACACCAGCGCCGTACCACCCAGTGCCAGCGCGATCACGTCGCCCATGCCTGCGGTCAGGAACGAACTCAGGATAGGACCCAGGCAATATCCCAGGAAGCCGGTGAAAGCAAACGCGGCCAGAATCCCCATCGGGCTGTTTGCCAGACGGTAGGTTAAAAACATCAGGCCATAGAAGCCGACCAGCATCAGGATCAGACCAGGCGCAGGCAGGGCCAGCAGGGTGCTGGCTGTCGCCGTCACCGCGGAAAAGGCCAGGGTCAGCCCCAGCAGAAAATAGGTATTGCGCAGAACTCTGTGCGTTGACAGCAGTGAAGACTGCGATGAGGTGACAATTCTTTCCATGTTGCGCTCCTTTAAGCAGAACACTAAATATGTGCCGAGAATACGCAGGCCATTAAAGAGGGAAAAGGCGTTTTACCCTTCTTTACGCGCTATTCTGCTAATTGTTTGAGCAGAGTGGCGGTTTTCACAGCGAAAAATCACAATCTGGCTGTTTTTCAGGCGAATAGACAGATAGACGCTTTACATCGCTAAACGGGATGTTTATAGTGCGCGTCATTGCGGAGGGGTGGCCGAGCGGCTTAAGGCAGCGGTCTTGAAAACCGCCGATGGGAAACCATCCGAGAGTTCGAATCTCTCCTCCTCCGCCACTTTATCTGCCACGGGCAATAAAGCGGTAAAATCAATAAGTTTACCGAAGCAGTACAGTTTCAAAACGGAGGGGTGGCCGAGCGGCTTAAGGCAGCGGTCTTGAAAACCGCCGATGGGAAACCATCCGAGAGTTCGAATCTCTCCTCCTCCGCCACATTTTACAGGCCAGCACATAGTGCTGGCCTGTTTCGTTTCTGCCACTCCTGTTTCTTCCTCCAGTCTGAAAAATTACGCCTCTTCTGATGACGTGCGGCTGCACATTCATCTGCCCTATGCATCTCTGCTATAGTCCACTCACTGTTTTTGCAAACATCTGGCGCTTTTCTGAGGCGAGCTGAGTTACACTGTTAAATACATCGCTCTGAGGCGAGCTAATCGGTTGATAGCCTGAGTGTTTCTTTACTGAATGAATGGAATAGGCACAATGATCAAGAAACTGAGTCTTTGCGCATTGTCAGTGCTCGCTGCATTGCCGGTCGGAACGGCAGCATTTGCTGCTGATGGCGATATGCAGCTGCAACAGGTGCTGATGGTAAGCCGTCACAATCTGCGCGCGCCGCTGGCGGATAATGGCAGCGTGCTGGAGCAGTCGACCAAAAAGAGCTGGCCGCAGTGGGATGTTCCCGGCGGACAGCTGACCACGAAAGGTGGCGTGCTGGAAGTTTACATGGGTAACTACACCCGTCAGTGGCTGGCACAGCAGGGCCTGGTAAAGAACGGCAGCTGTCCTGACAGCAATAATGTCTTTGTTTACGCGAACAGCCTGCAGCGCACTGTCGCTACCGCGCAGTTCTTTGTCAATGGTGCCTTCCCAGGCTGTGACGTTGCCGTCACGCATCAGGATGAAATGGGCTCCATGGATCCTGTCTTCAATCCGGTCATCACCGATGACAGCGAAGCCTTCAATAAAAAAGCGTTAGCCGCCATGGCCGCCGCCAATGAAAAACTGCCGCTAAAACCCGCCTTCCAGCGTCTGGAAAAGATTGTCGACTACAAAAATTCGCCTGCCTGTAACAATAAAAAGCAGTGCGACCTCAGCAGTGGTCAGAACACCTTCAGCGCTGAAAATGGTAAAGAGCCTGGTGTCAGCGGTCCACTGAAAGTGGGTAATTCGCTGATGGATGCTTTCACGCTGCAATATTATGAAGGCTTCCCGCTGGAGCAGGTTGCCTGGGGGCAGATCAAAACGCCTGAACAGTGGAAAGAGCTGTCAGCCATTAAAAATGGTTATCAGGATGCGCTATTCACCAGCCCGGATGTTTCCCGTGAAGTGGCTGCACCGCTCGTGGATTACATTCGCAGTCAGTTAGTGGATCAGGACAAAGCTAACGCGCCGAAAATTATGCTGATGGTCGGCCATGACTCGAACATCGCCTCGCTGCTGAGTGCGTTACAGGTCAAGCCTTATGACCTGCCTGACACCTTCGAAAAAACGCCGATTGGCGGTCAGGTTGTTTTCGAACGCTGGCATGATGCGAAAAACGATAAAGACCTGCTCAGGGTGGAGTATGTCTATCAGACCGCCGATCAGCTGCGCAATGCGGATGTACTGAGCCTGAAAAACCCGCCGAAGCGCGTGACGCTGCAACTGGCGGGTTGTGAGGCCGATGCGAACGGCTATTGCAGCTGGGATCAGTTCTCTCAGGTGCTGAATGCTGCGCTGCAGGGCACGCCAATGCAGCCAGCGGCGGCACCACAACCGGCAGCCCAGTCTGACGACGACAGTGCGAAAGCCGCAGCGACGAATGACGCTGCTGCTGATAAGGCTGAAGCGGATAAAGCGACCGCAGCCAAAGAGAAGGCTGACGCCGATAAAGCTGCCGCTGAGAAGTCTGAAGCGGATAAAGCTGCCGCAGAAAAGGCAAAAGCGGATAAGGCTGCAGCCGAGAAAGCTGCAGCAGAAAAGGCAAAAGCGGATAAGGCTGCAGCCGAGAAAGCTGCGGCTGAAAAGGCAAAAGCTGACAAAGCAGCAGCAGAAAAAGCCGCTGCTGAGAAAGCGAAAGCTGACAATGCAGCAGAATCAGCCAGTGATAATAAAGCCACGACTGACAAAGCTGACGCCGCAAACGCGCCTGCAACCGCGAAAGATGACCATTCAACGTCAGCGGCTGTGGCCACACAGTAATTGCGCTTTACGGCCAATACGAAAAAACCCCGTCGAGACGGGGTTTTTTTATGGCTGCAGGACGATTATCCCGCTACGACAACCAGTTTCTGATTAGCAAACTCTTTAATGCCCAGATCAGAAAGCTCACGACCATAGCCTGAACGTTTCACACCACCAAACGGCAGCTCAGCAGAGGTATCGCTCTGGGAGTTGATAAACACCATACCGGTTTCAATGGCAGAAGCCAGTTTACGACCACGTGCAATGTCACGGGTCCAGACTGAGCCACCCAGACCGTAGTGCGAGTCATTTGCCAGCGCCACAGCTGCGTTATCATCACCCACAACGTAGATCTGCGCGACAGGACCAAAGAACTCCTCATAATAGGCGGGGTTGTCCGGGGTAATGCCAGTCAGAATGGTTGGCTGATAAAAGCAGCCCGTTCCTTCAACAGCTTTGCCGCCCGTCACCAGTTTTGCGCCACTCGCTACGGCTTCGTCTACCTGCTTCACCAGGCGGTCGCGCGCGTCAGCAGAAGAGAGTGGGCCAAGGGTGGTCTTCTCATCCAGTGGATCGCCCAGTGTGGCAGAACTCAGCGCGGCGCTGAACTGGCTGATAAAGCGGTCGGCAATCTTCTCATGCAGAATGAAACGTTTTGCGGCGGTACAGACCTGGCCGCAGTTACTGAGACGCGCCTGCACGCCCTGACGGACGGCTTCATCAAGATCGGCGTCATCCAGCACCACAAACACGTCATTGCCGCCCAGTTCAAGCGTCGATTTCTTCAGATGCTTACCGGCCTGCTCAGCCACGGCACTGCCCGCGCGCTCGGAACCGGTCAGGGCAACACCCTGAACCCGATCATCAGCAATCAGATCGGCGACCTGATCTGTAGAGATGAACAGGTTAGTCCAGGCGCCTTCTGGCGCACCTGCTTCACGCACCAGCTTTTCAAAGGCATCGGCACAGTGCGGCACAATGTTAGCGTGTTTCGCCAGTACCGGATTACCCAGCGCCAGGTTAGGAGCGAGTACGCGCATCAGCTGATAGTAAGGAAAGTTCCACGGCTCGACAGCGACTAACACGCCAATCGGGTGATACTCAACCCAGGCTTCGCCCAGATCGCTGGGATAGGACTGCGGCTGCAGAATACGTTCCGCATTCTCTGCGTAGTAGCGGGCAATCTGCGAACAGATTTTCACTTCGCCACGGCTCTGACCAATCAGTTTCCCCATCTCTTTACTGGCGATGGTGGCCAGTTCTTCCGCGCGGCTATCAATCAGGTCAGCCAGTTTTTTCAGCACCTGCAGACGCGGCTGAATGTCACCTTTGCTCCATGAGGAGTGGAAAAGATGATCGGCCACATCCAGGGCATGGCTGACGGCGGCCTCATCATGTGACGGCCAGCTTTTCAGCAACTGGTTGTTCGCGGGATTAATGCTTTGATAGGAAGACATAGCGTACTCCTTGGTGAGGTAAAAAAATTGAGGGCGGGAAAGTCCCGCCCCTGAATCAGACGTTCTTACGTTCTACGGGCTTGTCATCCCAGGTCAGGAGATCTTTATCGGTTTTTTCAAAGGCACGAATCAGCACGTCATCGCTGCCTTGCTGACGCCAGATCTCTTCTGCCAGTCTCTCATCGTAATTCGCCACTTCGAAAATGGCCTCGGCAATTTCAGGGGAGGTATGACGCAGACTGGCCCATTCGCCAACGTGATGTGCTTTCGATTGTTCAGTAGACATACTTTTCTCCTTTGTTTAAATCAGTCCTGCAGTTTCACTGTCAGTCCGGCAACATGTTCACCCTGGAAACGGGCAATATTCAGTTCCGCTTCAGTCGGCTGACGCGAACCATCGCCGCCCGCCAGCGTGGTCGCACCATATGGCGTGCCACCGCGAACCTGTGAGATATCGAACAACTCTTTGGTGCCGTAGCCGATAGGCACAATGACCATGCCGTGATGCGCCAGTGTGGTCCAGACCGAAGTAATGGTCTGTTCCTGACCGCCACCGGTACCGGTTGAGGTAAAGACGCTGGCAACCTTGCCAAACAGCGCGCCTGACGCCCAGAGACCGCCAGTGCGATCCCAGAACGTCCGCATCTGTCCGGACATGTTGCCAAAGCGGGTCGGAGTACCGACGATAATCGCGTCATACTGCGGCAGTACCTCAGGCGTCGCTTCTGCTGCCTGTTGATGGGTTTTGCCGCCCACCTGTGCAAAGCGATCGGCCTCCATCGTTTCAGGAACCCGCAGGATATCCACTTCCGCGCCGGGAACCCGACGAGCGCCTTCTGCTACAGCGTTCGCCATCGTTTCGATATGTCCGTACATCGAGTAGTAGAGCACCAGAATCCTGGCCATAGGTCTCTCCAGATGGTTTTGACGTCCAGAAAAGTATAGAAGAGCTTTCGCTTTACGCAGGCGATGCTTACTCCGCAGTGGATGAGTCGGGCAAGAAATCTGCAGCTAATCGGTTATATGTCGGCAGAATGTTCGTTCTTTAATCAAATTGCTGATGATTACTCTGTTGCTAAATGTGACTGTCGTGGGAGTTAAAGAAGAATCTGGCTATTATTTAACCATGAGTTGAATTCGGCTTCGGGCCGTCAGCTCTCTGCTATTTCATTCTTATTTATCGCACTATGCGACAGGAGCAAATCATGGCAACACATCGTGGAGGTTCAGGGAATTTTGCTGAGAACCGTGAACGTGCCGCAGAAGCGGGACGTAAAGGGGGCAAAAACAGCGGTGGGAATTTCAAAAACGATCCGCAGCGCGCCGCGCGTGCCGGTGAGAAGGGCGGGCGCAGCAGTCCTAAAAAAACGGACGCATAATCCCACTCTGCCGCCGGTTAAGGCCGGCGGTTAACGTCGTTGCTTTTCCCCCTCGCTCTCCCCACAATATCGTCCGGACACATCATCAGGTGAATTATGTCGGACACATCCCGCAGTTTAACCCTGCGCCTGACGCGGCAGGAGCTGGTATTACTTTTTATCACCATGATCTGGGGCGGCACCTTTCTGGTGGTGCATCGGGCGATGCAGCACTCCGGCCCGTTCTTCTTTGTCGGCCTTCGTTTTGCCACCGCCGCACTGCTGCTGGCGCTCTTTTTTCGCCGCTATCTGGCCGACATGACCTGGATGGAAGTGAAAGCGGGCGCACTGATTGGTCTGTCTATCGCCGGAGGTTATGGTCTTCAGACCTGGGGCATGCAGACTATCTCCAGCAGTCAGTCCGCCTTTCTTACTGCGCTTTATGTTCCGGTGGTGCCATTGCTGCAGTGGCTGTTTTTACGCCGTCCGCCGGGGTTAATGTCGTGGCTGGGGATTGTGCTGGCCTTTGCCGGCTTGTTGCTGGTGGCCGGGCCGCAGGATGGCCGTATCAGCCTGAATGCAGGTGAAATCGCGACGCTGCTCAGCACCCTGGCGATTGCCGCCGAAATTATCTTAATCAGCCGCTATGCCGGTCAGGTTGATGTACGCCGCGTGACGCTAATCCAGCTGGCGGTGGCGTCGCTGTGTGCCTTTGCTTTGATGATCCCCAATGGCGAAACAGTGCCCGCAATTTCAACGCCGCTGCTGCTCAGCGCGCTGGGGCTGGGCGCGGCCAGCGCCCTGATTCAGGTCACCATGAACTGGGCGCAGCGCAGCGTTTCGCCAACCCGCGCCACGGTAATCTATGCCGGGGAACCGGTCTGGGCGGGCGTGGTAGGGCGAATTGCCGGTGAGCGACTGCCTGCGCTGGCGTTGCTGGGTGGGGCGCTGATCGTCTGCGGGGTTATCGTCAGTGAACTGCGGCTGAAACGGAAAAAAGCGGTGCAGCCTGCTGCGACACCGCTGGAGTAGTTAACCCTGCTGTCGCACCAGCGGTTTATCCTGCTGTGTCGCACTGCGTCGGCGCAGAATGGCATTGAGGATAATCGCGCCAAAGGTAGCAGTGCCGATCCCGCCAAGCGTGAAAGAGCCGATTTTCAGCGCGAAATCCCCTGCGCCAAGCACCAGCGTAGTGGCGACCATAATCAGGTTGCTGTTCTGACCTAAATCGACATGGTTCTGCACCCAGATGCGTGCGCCCGCCACCGCAATCAGCCCGAACACCACAATGGATGCACCGCCAATCACCGGGGCCGGAATGGTGTGGATCAGCGCACCAAACTTCGGTGAGAAACCGGCGAGGATGGCGATAATAGCTGCGGCGACAAACGCCAGCGTGGAGTAGACCTTAGTTACGGCCATCACCCCGATGTTCTCAGCATAGGTGGTTACGCCACTGCCGCCCATCGAGCCGGAAAGCATCGTAGCCAGTCCATCGCCCACAAAGGCTCGTCCCATGTAAGGGTCGAGGTTACGGCCGGTCATCCCCGCCACGGCTTTCAGATGTCCCAGGTTTTCCGCCACCAGAATGATCGCGACCGGGGCGATCAGCACCATCGCCTGCAGATCAAAGGTCGGTGCGGTGGTATGTGGCAGGCCAAACCAGGCTGCCTGTGACAGCAGCTTAAAATCGACCGGCTTGCCCAGCCCCAGAACGTTAGTCAGCAGCGCATAGATCGCCCAGGCCAGAATCAGTCCGACCAGAATCAGCAGACGCTGTACCATCCCGCGGGTAAACACTGCGACCAGACCGATACAGAGCACGGTCATCACCGCAACCCAGCTGTCGAATGAAGAGGCGGAGACGCTATGCACCGCGATGGGAGCCAGATTCAGCCCGATTGCCATCACCACCGCGCCGGTCACCACTGGCGGCATCAGATTTTCAATCCAGCGCGTGCCTGACTTCATGACCACCAGCCCAATCAGTGTGTAGAGCAGGCCGCAGGCGATCACGCCGCCCAGCGCCACGCTGAGGTTGGGATTCAGTCCCTGACCGCTGAAGCCGGTCACCGCAATCACCACGCCAACAAAGGCAGCGCTCGACCCGAGATAGCTGGGCACGCGACCACCGGTTATAAAGAAGAACAGCAGGGTGCCAATACCCGAGACCAGAATCGCCAGATTGGGATCCAGCCCCATCAGCAGCGGCATCAGCACCGTTGCGCCAAACATCGCTACCGCATGCTGCAAACCCAGCACCAGCGTCTGCCCCAGCGGCAGTGTTTCATCCGGGGCGATAATACCGTTTTCGGTCAGTGCCGACTTCTTTTGCCATTGCGGAAACCAGGATCGTGCCATCGTTTACTCCAGAGCGTGATGAATGCCGGTAAGGTTCAGGGAAGAGTTATCAGGCTTCCTGCCGCATCAGGGGATGATAGCCCCGGTCAAACCACATGAGGCCATGGGTATCATCATTTCGCACTATGCCCACGACTTCGCAGAACAGCGTGTCATGTGTACCGACGCTGACAATCTGCGTAATGCGACAGTCAAAGGAGGCAACTGCGCCGCTCAGTACCGGCGAGCCGGTCACGGCCGTCGACCACTCAGCGGCAATAAAACGGTCAGCCATCGGCGTTTTTCCGCCGAACAGACTGGAGAGCGCTTCGTGTCCCGCCGCCAGCGTATTGACGCAGAGCTGCATGTTTTCGCGGAACACCGGATATACCGAGGCTGAGCGGTTCAGGCAGACCAGCAGCGTTGGCGGCGAATCGGTGACGCTGCACACCGCTGAGGCGGTAAAGCCTGCGCGTCCGGCCGGGCCTTCCGTCGTGATGATGTTGACCGCAGCGCCGAGCCGCGACATCGCATGACGAAACTCAGTTTTCTCAACGGCGGGGGTAAGGGTATCCAGGCTCATAGTGTTCTCCGCGAAAGGGTTATCCTGCGACGCGCTGCAGCGGCTGCACGTCATCAGTCTGATCCAGCCACTGCAGCAGCAGGGCATTAAATTTTTCGGGGTCGGTAACGCTCATGGCGTGGCCGCCCCAGGCCATCATCTGTTCAGTCGCGTTCGGCAGCGCCTCGGCCAGTTCGGTTGAACAGCTCCACGGCACCAGCAGATCGTCCTGGCTGGCAATTACCAGCATCGGTTGCGGAATGGCGGCAGCCCGGGCGCTGAAGTCGGCGCTCATCAGGGCATGCAGCCGTCGCATCAGATTTTCCATCCCCTGAAAATGCGTGACGTGATGGCTGTCTTCCTGCTCCAGACGCGTCTGATGCCCGGCCATCCACTCAGCAGGATAGAGAAACAACGGCTGAGCGCGGACGAAAGCCTCGACGCCGACATTGAGCAGCAGATCCTGCCGCACCTGGAAGCAGCGGCGGGTATGCGGATGCAGCGTCAGCCAGCCGTTGATCACCACGATCCGTTCGATCCGATCCGGATAATCCAGCGCCAGCTGCATTCCCACCAGACCGCCCAGCGCGTGTCCAATCAGGCTGAATCGCAGGATGCCATGCTGCGCCAGCGCGTCGGCCAGCTCCGCCGCCATCATCGTCATGCTGTAGCCTTCCGGTAAGCTGTCCGCGCTGCGACCGGTGCCGCGCTGGTCATAGAGCACGACCCGATAGCGTGCTGTCAGCGCCGCCAGTTGCGGCTGCCAGAAACCCGCCACGCCGCCCAGACCGGAAGAGAGCACCAGCGTCGGTGCTTCGGGATTTTGCAGGCCCAGAATATCCAGCTGCATCAGACCTCCGGCTTGCCGATGTGCGCCACGCTGGCGATCTCAATCAGCGCGTCAGGCTTGACCAGCCCACACTGAATGCAGAAACGGGCAGGCTTATCACCGGGGAAGTATTCGGCGTAAACCTGATTTACCGCGGCATAATTCGACCAGTCGGTGATAAAGATCGAGTTAAATGTCACATCGGCCATGTTGCCACCAGCGGTCTCAATCACCTTTTTAATGGTTTCCAGCACGTGACGGGTCTGCGCGGCAGCATCACCCACATGGACCACGTTGTTGTCACCATCAAATGGCAGCGTGCCGGAAACATAGATCACGCCGTCCGCCAGCGTGCCAGGGACAAACGGGGCGATGGGTGTGGTGGTGCCTGGTGGCACAATAATACTTTTCGGCATAGCGACGTCCTCTTAGTGGATTAGCGGGCATTCAGGCTTTCGCAGAAGGTATCGACATCCGATACCCAGCCAAAAAAGGTTTCGATATTGAACAGCGCTGCCTGCTGAGCAAAGGGCGGGCCAGCCTGATACGTGGCGTCTTCCAGCACCACACCGAAATACTCCAGAAAGAAGCCGTCGCGCAAGGTCGACTCCACACAGACGTTGGTGGCGATGCCGGTGAAAATCAGATGGCGGATCCCGCGACTGCGCAGCATGCTGTCGAGTGGGGTGTTATAGAAGCCGCTGTAGCGCGATTTTGGCAGCACGATGTCACCGGCTTGTGGCATCAGCTCATCGACCAGCGCGTAATCCCAGCCGCCTTTTGACAGCAGTGAACCCTGCAGTTCTGGCCGTTTACGCATGGTTTTCAGCGCATTCGATTTGTGAAAGTTAGGGGAACCGGCGTCACCGGCTTCAACATAGTCGCTGTCCCAGCCGTTCTGGAACCAGATGATCTGAACGCCGGCCGCACGGGCCGCCGTCACCGCCTGATGGATCTTCGCAATCACCGGCTTCGTCGCGGAAACATCAAAGCCCGCCAGGTCGAGGTAGCCACCTTCGGTGGCGTAGGCGTTCTGCATATCCACAACAATCAGTGCCGTCTGGCCAGGCGGAAAGGCGATCGGCTCAGGACGAGCAGGCAGTTCAACCTGGGGAACATCCGGCGTGTGGGCGCAATAAACGGTATTCATTATGCCACCTCCTGCTGTGCGTCGAGCAGGGCGCTGCGACAGGCCATCAGCGGCTGAATGTGCTGGCCGAAGTTCTCAATACCTTCCAGGAAATCATCAAAGGTCAGCAGCACGCCGTGCGTGCCTTCTACCTGCGCCACTTCATCCAGCATCCGCGCGACACTGGCATATGAACCCACCAGGGTGCCCATATTGATATTGACGGCTGAGGTCGGGTCCGCCATCTGGCGCACATTGGTGTCGCTGCCTGATTTGGTATCCTGCTGACTCTGGGTGGTGAGCCAGGAGAGCGCCTCTTCATCTGCACCAGCTTTGTAGTGTTCCCACTTAGCCCGCGCCTCTTCATCTGTTTCGGCGGCAATAATCATAAACAGCACGTAGGAGCCAACATCGCGGCCCGCTTTTTCGGCGGCCTGCTTCATGCGAATCGAAGTTGAACTGAAAGCAGCAGGTGTGTTAACCCCTTTGCCGAAGCAGAAGTTGTAATCGGCGTGCTGAGCAGAGAAGGCCATACCGGCATCGCTCTGTCCGGCGCAGATCACCTTCATCGGACGCTGCGGCTGTGGACTGACGCGGCAGTCATTCATAGTGAAGAACTCACCTTTGAAGTCCGATTTTCCGGTGCCCCACAGGTCGCGCAGCACGGTAACGTACTCGGTCAGATAAGAATAACGGCTGCCGAAGTACTCATCGCCTGGCCACATTCCCATCTGCTCATATTCAGGTTTCTGCCAGCCGGTCACCAGATTAACGCCGAAACGACCGCCTGAAATGGAATCGATAGTGGACGCCATGCGCGCCACAATCGCCGGTGGCAGCGTCAGGGTGGCCGCGGTAGCGTAGATTTCGATGCGAGAGGTAACGGCCGCCAGGCCCGCCATCAGGGTGAATGACTCCAGGTTATGATCCCAGAATTCTGTTTTTCCGCCGAAGCCGCGCAGTTTGATCATCGAGAGTGCAAAGTCGAAGTGGTAATGCTCTGCTTTCAGCACGATGGCTTTGTTCAGGTCAAAGGTCGGCATGTACTGCGGCGCGTTGGACGAAATCAGCCAGCCATTGTTACCAATCGGAATAAAGACGCCTATCTTCATGTGAAACCTCGTTGCGATGGGGGAAAGGTGTTTCACGCGCTGCACTGCATCCTGCTACGTCCGTATAAGCCGCGCTCAGTCACAATTCTGCAAATCGTGTGCCACATTTTTTATTCTTATAAATAACAAACAGTTAAAATTAACCCGAAAGAGGTAAGTGGAGTAACTGGTCCATTTCGGACCATCTGGTCAAAATTCACTGCACGTTTTGCATGCAGGCTGAGCAAAAAAGGTGCAGGGCGCGGATTGGGCAGCGACTCATCCCTTTGCTATGATGCGCTGACACCAGAAGGATGAGGTAAACGTGTGAATAGCGATGAAAAAAAGCCAACGCGTCGTTCGCGTGCGGTGGCAGCGAAGCGGGCTGCCATACTGGAAGCGGCCTTAACCTTCTTCTCACAGTTTGGCATTCACGGCACCAGCCTCGATAAGGTGGCCGAACGGGCCGATGTCTCTAAAACGAATCTGCTCTACTATTTTCCCTCTAAAGAAGTGCTCTATGTGGCCGTGCTGAAACAAATTCTGGATGTCTGGCTGGCCCCGTTGCGCGCGCTGGCGCATGACCAGGATCCGCTGGTCGCCATCCGGCGCTATATCCGGCTAAAGCTGGAAGTGTCGCGCGATCATCCTCAGGCTTCTCGTCTGTTCTGCCTGGAGATGCTTCAGGGCGCACCCTTGCTGAAAGGGGAACTGGCGGGCGACCTCAAGCAACTGGTGGATGACAAAGCAGCCATTATTGAACGCTGGATTGATGAGGGACGGCTGGCGGGCGTACAGCCACAGCACCTGATCTTCATGCTGTGGGCCACCACGCAACATTACGCCGACTTTGCCACCCAGGTTGAGGCCGTAACCGGTCAGACGCTCAGCGATCCGGCGTTTTTCGATCAGACCGTCGAAAACGTCCAGCGCATGATCATTGAAGGGATTCGCGTACGCTAATTCAGGACACATTTACAATTCGGTGACGGAGTGAATCAATGGATTCTGTTTCGCAGTTGGTGTTGGGTGCTTCAGTCAGTGTTGCGGTGATGGGACGTCGGGTGCCGATCTGGCAGGCCGCGCTGGTGGGCGGCGTCTGCGGCACCTTACCCGATCTGGATGTGTTTATTGACCATGGCGATGCGATACGCAACATGACCCTGCACCGTACGGAAACACATGCGCTGCTCTGGCTTACATTGATCTCACCTCTGATGGCGTGGGGAGTGTCGGCAATGTTCAGGCAGCGGGTGAAGTGGTCGCACTGGTGGCCCGCCGTCTGGCTGGCGCTGATTACCCATCCGCTGCTTGATTTAATGACGGTGTACGGCACCCAGCTTGGCCTGCCGATCACCGATTATCCCTATGCCATCGGCAGTATTTATATCGTCGATCCACTCTATACGTTGCCACTGCTGATAGGGCTGAGTGTCGCGCTGTGGCGTCGTGGTGACAAAGGCATGCGTGGGAACCGGATCGGCCTGGCGCTGAGTACGCTTTATCTGGTCTGGAGTGTGGCCATTCAGGGTGTCGCAGGCTGGCAGATCAGCGCATCGCTGGCGGAGCAGGGTATTCCGGACAATAAAGTGCTGGTGACGCCGACGGCCTTTAATACGCTGGTCTGGCGCAGCGTGATTATGACGCCGGATCGCTATGGCGAAGTTTACTGGTCGCTGTTGTCGCCCTCACGGCCACTGCAGGTGGCTTGGTACCCGCGTCATCCTGAACTGTTCGACGCCTTCCGGGGTAGCTGGTATGCAGAACGTGTTGCCTGGTTCAGCCACGGCTTCTACGCGCTGCGTGAGCAGGACGGGCAGACGACGATTGCCGACCTGCGCATGGGCGAAGGCGATAACTATACCTTCACCTTTGGTCTGGGCACGCCTCAGCAGCCCGATCCCCGGCCGCAGCGCTTACCTAATGAACGTCCCACGTTGTCCGCCATTTTCTCTGCGCTCAGTGAACGCCTGTAAAAAAAAGCCCGGTCAGGTGACCGGGCTTTTTTCATGCTGTCAGCGATTAGCGGCTGCGACGCGTACGCAGCATCCAGCCCACACCCAGCAGCGCAAACCAGAGTGGCGTCACCATCAGGGCCTGGCGTGTATCTTCCTGCAACGTCAGCAGCACCAGCACAAACGCAAAGAAGGCCATGCAGACCCAGCACATGAATTTGCCTAGTGGCATCTTAAAGGCCGATCTGGCATGGCGCTCAGGATGCTTTTTACGGTAAGCCAGATAGCTGCACAGAATGATGGTCCAGACGAACATAAACAGAATGGCTGAAACGGTGGTGACCAGCGTAAAGACCTTCATCACATCCGGGATCAGGTAGATCAACGCCACGCCGAGTAACAGACACAGACAGGAGAAGAACAGGCCGGTAGTCGGGACCGAACGGGCAGAGAGACGGCCAAACGCGCGGCTCGCGACGCCCTGCTGCGACAGGCCATAGAGCATACGGCTGGTGGAGAAGATGCCGCTGTTGGCTGAAGAGGCGGCAGAGGTCAGCACAACAAAGTTAACGATACTCGCCGCAGCAGGCAGGCCAATCAGCACGAACATCTCAACAAACGGACTGCGGTCAGCCATAACCTGGGTCCAGGGCGTTACCGCCATGATCACCATCAGCGCCAGCACGTAAAACATAATGACCCGCAACGGAATTGCATTAATCGCGCGTGGTAAGACTTTATGTGGGTCGTGGGTTTCAGCGGCTGCCGTTCCAACCAGTTCAATGCCGACAAAGGCAAACACCGCAATCTGGAATCCGGCAAAGAAGCCGCTGAGGCCTTTCGGGAACATCCCGCCGTGATCCCAGATGTTGCTCAACGCCGCGGTGCCGCCACCGGGTGAAGGGTAGTGAATCGATACCAGCACAATCCCGGTGACGATCAGCGCAACAATGGCGACGATTTTGATTATCGCGAACCAGAACTCCATCTCACCAAACAGCTTAACCGTGGCGATGTTCAGCGCCAGAAAAACCACCACGCAGAGCAGGGCGCTCATCCAGATCGAGAAGCCCGGAAACCAGAGCTGGAAATAGGCGCTGATGGCCACGACGTCGGCGATGCCGGTTACTACCCAGCAGAACCAGTAAGTCCAGCCGGTAAAATAGCCCGCCCACGGTCCAAGCAGATCCGCGGCAAAATCGCTGAAAGACTTGTACTCAAGGTTGGAAAGCAGCAGCTCTCCCATGGCGCGCATCACGAAGAACAGCATAAAGCCGATGATCATATAGACGAAAATGATCGAGGGACCAGCCAGACTAATGGTTTTACCGGAACCCATAAAGAGGCCGGTACCGATAGCACCCCCTATGGCGATCAGCTGAATATGGCGATTATGCAGGTTGCGCTGTAGCTTGTCGGGCGCGCGTGCGGTTTCTTTAGATTGGTCAACCATAGAATTGTCTTTCCTGTCTTGATGTTGTGTCAGCTCTGCTGGCTGTTAGTAAACGAGTCTGCCCGAGGGGCAAGTGGGCATAAGATAGAGGAAGAGGGCCGGAATCGGGTAACGCTTTTTTATCAATTGTGAAGCCTGACGCCCCGCAAGCCGTAATAACGGGCAGTTTCGTTCAATCCTGCGTCAGTATGGGTAATTATTCATCACGTTATGTCAGGCAGACTGCGTGAAGCGGAATGTGCTTCTACACTTTTTAGTTATTAATCATTATGCTGCAAAGGGAATTATGCGCACGCTTATCCTGTTTCTGCTGTTAATTGCGCTGGGATGGGTCAGCTTACCCTGGCTTAAGCAGCATCTCCCGCCGCAGTTCAATCCCTTTACACCGCTCTCCGTCACCGATCCTCCAGGCTGGATGACGCAGATAAAGATGAAAAGGCTCGCCCAGGATCCTGACGAATGTCTGGCGGTGATGCGTCATGCCCAACAGGCAGGCTGGGTCAGTTTCAGCGAGCGTCCTGCTGTCACGGGCAACTGTCCGATCAGCCATCCACTGCGAATTCAGAAATTTGGCCCGGTCAGCCTCAGCAGCAGCTTTCTCGCCAGCTGTCCAATGGCCGTCGCCAGCACCATGTATGCCCTCCGCAGCCGGGAACAGATTGCCCGGGATATGCACAGTTCACTGGTACGAATTACCCATGTCGGCAGCTATGCCTGTCGTAATATTTATCATCGCGCAAAGGGGCGGCTCAGTGAGCATGCCACCGCAGAGGCCTGGGATGTGACCGGCTTCCAGCTGGCTGATGGCCAGCGGCTTGAGGTCAGTCGTCACTGGCAACAGCCAAAAGAGAAAGCGGCCATGCTGCACACGCTGTGGCGTGGCGGCTGTGACGTATTCGGCAATGCGCTGGGACCGGACTACAACGCCGCGCACGCCTCACATTTTCATCTGGGTATGCGTGGCGCGGGCTACTGCCGATAAATCATCAGGCAGGATTAATACCGTGTTTGATTAAGAATCAAACTGCCGGTAAGGGAAAAACCAAACCAGTTATCATTGCCAGCGCGGACATACCTGACAATGAGTAGCAACAAATCAGGCGGCTGATCAGGCAGCCTTTTTCAGGGCCGCAAGTGACAACAGAAAAGTGCCCATAAATGCAATCAGCCGTAAAGTTTCGCCGCCTCATCTGGACAGTGCGAGCAACGTCAGGATGAAATTAATTCACGATGCTGCAAAGTGAATTAAGGGAAATTAACTGCATCGATAAAGTGTGCAGAATTAAATAACGATCGGGGATTATACCTTGGATTTTTTTAGTGATTTTGTTGCGTGACTATCGGTATAGTGATTTTCGTGACTAAAAGAGAGCCAGCGTTGAGCGTACTGCTGCCATAACATACTGTCAGCATAAATAGTGATCTGTACCACGCATTATGTGCAGGCAGGAGATAAATAAAGCTGATTTTCTTTAATACGTTGCTTTCGGTTCAGATTATTCTCAGTCAAAAATTGTTTAAGGGTTGAGCGGGGCAATTTGTCCGGTAGTGATTGCTGTCGGGCAGAATATTCTAATTAAACAACTCTTCGCTACGCCTGTCGGATAGCTAAGGCAAAGGGAGCTGAATCAGCATTGAGAGGCGGCAGATGTAGTCTGCGCACCTGTTAGCTTTTCCGGTCAGAGAGGCGCGCGCTTCCGTGTAGAGAGACTGTGCACAGGAATGCGGTATCGCCTGAACAGCAGAGCTTATTTCCTGATAAAAAATATGCCAGCAATTTTCGGCTGCCGCTTCGCTTATTAGGACGCAATTAACGCATTGTTTACACATTATTTACTCGACATCCCGTAGACCGATTCAATATTCCCGGCAGCTTTTCAACATCTGAGATGAAATTGATTCATTGGCAGGGATTGAATTTCTATCAGAAAAATCTTATTCTCCTGAGGTGATTGAAATTGCTGTGGCTGGCCTCACATTATAGGGGCAGGGGCATTTTTTCACTCTGCCATAACGTTGAATGGCATTATGCGCTGTTTAGGGTGAAGGATTCACCTCAACGATAAATTAATTTTCTAAGATTAATTAAATTTATCCGATGAATCCGAATGAATAATACCGGAAGGGCGAGTGAAAATTAACGCTGAGGCAATATGAGTACTGAAAACTATTTCGCCTGGCGAAATGAGGTGAAAGAAAAATTTCAGGCGTTAACGGCTTCTTCTGAATTGAAGACGTTATTGCAACAGTTTACTGAATCACTAGGCTTCGATTATTTTGCCTTTTTGATTCAGCATCCGGTGCCATTTACCCGGCCGCGTTTTCATTTACATAGCACCTATCCCAAATTATGGGTTAAACGTTATGAGAAGCAGAATTATTACGCTGTCGATCCGGTGCTCACATTGTGTCAGCGACCGGGCAGAGGGATGGCCTGGATAGAGGAACAGTTCGCTGACGCCGGCAATCTTTGGCAGGAGGCGAGAGAGTATGGGCTCCAGAGCGGATTTTCTTGCTCCGCAATGGCACCAAATCGCGTCATTGGTATATTATCTATATCGTCGCAACAGCCCATTTCTGTCCAGCTCCGCCATGCTGAGCTGGAGGTGAAACTACACCTTTTAGCGGAACTAAGCCTGGATACGCTGGAACGCTTTAACGATGATGCAATGATGGTACTAAGAAAAACGTTTAGTCAGCGCGAGTTGGAAATTCTGAAATGGACAGCCGAAGGAAAAACGGCGGTCGAAATTTCACTTATTTTATCCATCTCTGAACATACCGTTAACTTTCACCAGAAAAATATGCAAAAGCGTTTCAATGTTTCCAATAAAACGCAGATTGCCTGCTATGCAGCGGCAATCGGACTGATTTGAACATAATACAACTGCTACATTTGGCAGTTCCTTTGTACAGGTCTGTTGTCTACCCTGCGCCGGGGCTTTGCCGGGCTGGCGCAAAGAAATCATTGCAAATATGGGGATGTCAGAGGCGCATGATGAAAATAGTGCAAACGCAATTAAAGGATATGCCATCCTCTTTGCTTGCCGAACTCGGCAGCTACCGTTATAGCGTTTTTGCGCGCGGCGAAGGGTGGTCAATACCCCCACGCCTGAGCACGCCAGGGCAGGAATATGATCGCTACGATCGTTCAGATGTCACCTGGCTAATCGCATGGAATGCGCGCGAGGGCATCAGTGGCTGCGCGCGTCTGATGCCCTGGTTCGAACCTGAGCAGAGTGAGGGCATTGTGCTGCCTTTCAGCCATGAGAAAGTGTGGGAGATGTCGCGCTTCTCGGCACGGCTGGAAGTTGACGCTGAACTGCCGCTGAACATTCTCTGGCACGCGGTACAGCTGGCAGAGCTGAACGGCATGGAGTACATCATCAGTTCGGCAACGCCGATGCTGGAGACGATGTTTGAGGAGCACGGCGTGGTGTATGAGCCGCTTACGCCGGGGCTCATTCTGTCAGAAGATAATCTGTTTGCGATCCGTATTCCGGTTGTTCAGCCCACTCTGGCAGAAAAATATCGGGGAACACGTCGTTTCAGCCCGGAAGAGGTACTGCCAACGCTGGGCGTTTCAGTTAACTGGCAGGCGCACAGTTAGCGTATTTGCCCCCGCTACCGGGGGCAAAAAAGCTTACTGACGGTAGGCTGTTTTGATCTGTTTGATGGTATTGCTGAACACTTCCGCCTGAGGCTTGTCGCCCAGCGTCTGCACATAGCGTTCCATGTTAATAATCACTTTTCCGGCATCAGCCTGTCCCATACCTTTGAGAATCAGGGTAATCATCATCTTCAGGCCCGCGATTTCATCCGCTAATTTCCGGGCTTCCTGGGAAGTTGCAAAATCTTCATCGCTCATGCGTTTCTCCTTGGTGAATGACAACGTGTCGGCAATCTGTCCGAACAGCAGTGCGTGAGTATATCACAGGGGCGGTAAGTTGCTGAGACGGCCGCTCCGCTTCGCCCTGAAAGGCGGGTTTGTCCAGTACAACTAATCAATCGCTGAAAGTAATCACAGGCTTCATCGGCTCAGCAACCGCGAGGATGCACGGCACTGAACCCTGAAGCGATACGGTCTTAATACACTGAAAAAACTATCATTTAACGGTTATTTCGCCATCTGGACACAATGCATAACCGTCCCTCAATCTCTTCAGGATGGACCTGGCAGCAATCATGTAATGCTTACACTGTTTTGCTTTGTTGATGTGCTTTTGAGGTAAAAGCGGGTATGATTGACGCCTGAAATCGTGAATTACTTCTTCTTTTTTAGCCTCTGGAGTTTCCCCGTTGATCAGTGTGCTTCTTGTTGATGACCATGAACTTGTCCGCGCGGGTATCCGTCGCATCCTGGAGGATGTGAAAGGTCTGGCCGTGGTCGGAGAGGTCAACTGTGGTGAGGATGCCGCCAGATGGTGCCGTGCCAATCAGGTTGATGTGATCCTCATGGACATGAACATGCCGGGGATCGGCGGACTGGAGGCGACGCGCAAAATCGTGCGTTATAATCCCGATATCAAAATTATCATGCTGACCATCCACACGGAAAATCCGCTGCCTGCTAAAGTGATGCAGGCGGGTGCAGCAGGCTACCTCAGTAAAGGTGCTGCGCCACAGGAAGTGATTAATGCGATTCGCTCGGTGAATGCTGGTCAGCGTTACATCGCGTCAGACATTGCTCAGCAGATGGCGCTGAGCCAGATTGAGCCGCAAAAAGCGGAATCGCCCTTTAGCTGTTTGTCGGAAAGGGAATTGCAGATTATGCTGATGATCACCCGAGGACAAAAGGTGACGGAAATTTCCGAGCAGTTAAATCTCAGTCCTAAAACCGTTAACAGCTACCGCTACCGAATGTTCAGTAAGCTGAATATCAGTGGCGACGTAGAGTTAACGCATCTGGCCATTCGACATGGCCTCTATAATGCGGAGCCGTTAATCAGTAGTGAATGACGTTTTTGATTCCAAAGCCTTTCTGAGTACGGTAACCAGCAAACCCGGTGTTTACCGCATGTATGACGCCTCAGGCACCGTCATCTATGTGGGCAAAGCCAAAGACCTGAAGAAGCGTCTCACCAGCTACTTCCGCACCCAGGTCGGCAGCCGCAAAACCGAAGCGCTGGTCAGCAATATCCAGCACATCGATGTCACCGTTACCCACACCGAAACCGAAGCGCTGCTGCTTGAGCATAACTACATCAAGCTCTATCAGCCGCGCTACAACGTACTGCTGCGCGATGATAAATCGTATCCCTACATTTTTCTTAGCAGTGATACCCATCCGCGGCTGGCGATGCACCGTGGCGCAAAGCATGCCAAAGGCGAATACTTTGGCCCGTTCCCCAACGGCTATGCGGTGCGTGAAACGCTGGGCCTGCTGCAAAAAGTTTTTCCTATTCGCCAGTGTGAAAACAGCGTCTACCGCAATCGCTCCCGGCCCTGTCTGCAATATCAGATTGGTCGCTGTCTTGGTCCCTGTGTCGCGGGTCTGGTCAGTGAAGAGGAGTATGCGCAGCAGACTGATTACGTACGCCTGTTTTTAGCCGGTAAAGACGATCAGGTTCTCAATCAGCTGGTCAAACGCATGGAAGAGGCGAGCATTGGCCTGCGCTTCGAAGAGGCGGCACGACTGCGCGATCAGATTCAGGCCGTGCGCCGCATCACCGAAAAGCAGTTTGTCTCCAATCAGGGGGATGACCTGGATGTGATGGGTGTAGCTTATGAAGCGGGAATGGCCTGTCTTCACGTGCTGTTTATCCGTCAGGGCAAAGTGTTGGGCAGCCGTAGCTACTTCCCGAAAGTGCCGGTGGATACCGATCTTGCCGAGGTGGTTCAGACTTTTGTCGGGCAGTTCTATCTGCAGGGCAGCGAGGCACGGACGCTGCCGGGTGATATTCTGCTGGACTTTACCTTGCCGGAGCGCGAATTGCTGGCGGAGTCGCTCAGTGCACTGGCGGGACGCCGCGTGAATATCCAGAGCAAGCCGCGTGGCGATCGCGCCCGTTATCTTAAGCTGGCGCGCACCAACGCCGCGACGGCATTAACCACGCGTCTGTCGCAGCACTCCACGATTCATCAGCGGTTGATGGCACTGGCAGAGTTTCTTGAGCTCGACCGGATCACGCGCATGGAGTGTTTCGATATCAGCCACACCATGGGTGAGCAGACCATCGCCTCCTGTGTGGTGTTTGACCAGAATGGTCCGCTCCGTGCTGACTATCGTCGCTATAACATTACCGGCATTACGCCGGGCGATGATTACGCTGCCATGAATCAGGTGTTACGACGCCGGTATGGTAAGGCGATTGAAGAAGATAAAATCCCGGATGTGATTCTGATCGATGGCGGTAAAGGCCAGCTCTCTCAGGCAAAGCAGGTTTTCGCGGAGCTGGATGTGCCCTGGGACAAAAACCGGCCCATTTTACTCGGCGTTGCGAAAGGCAGCGACCGTAAAGCCGGACTGGAAACGCTGTTCTTTGAAGCGGAAGGTGAGGGCGTTTCGCTGCCACCGGATGCGCCAGCACTGCATGTGATTCAGCACATTCGTGATGACGCTCACAATCATGCCATTTCTGGTCATCGTAAAAAACGAGCCAAAGTAAAGAACACCAGCGCACTGGAAAGCATTGAAGGGGTAGGGCCTAAACGGCGTCAGCAACTGCTTAAGTACATGGGGGGCCTGCAACCGCTGATGAATGCGTCGGTAGAGGAGATCGCCAATGTACCCGGTATCTCCCACGCGCTGGCAGAAAAAATATACTACTCGTTGAAACACTAGCATTGAAACGGGGGGGGCAATGTAGGAACATAGGCTAAATTTTACCTATATCCAGACAGTTACCGGCATATGCAATTAAACATCCCGACGTGTCTCACCCTGTTTCGAGTCGTGCTCATCCCGTTCTTTGTGCTGGCTTTCTATCTGCCGTTCACCTGGGCACCGCTGGCTACCGCACTGATTTTCGTTTTTGCTGCCATCACCGACTGGTTTGATGGTTTTCTGGCGCGCCGCTGGAAACAGACGACGCGCTTTGGTGCGTTTCTCGATCCGGTAGCGGATAAAGTGATGGTGGCGATTGCGCTGGTACTGGTGGCGGAATATTTCCACGCCTGGTGGATCACGCTGCCTGCAGCCACCATGATTGCCCGCGAAATCATTATCTCTGCGCTGCGTGAATGGATGGCGGAAATTGGCAAACGCAGCAGCGTGTCGGTTTCCTGGATTGGTAAAGTGAAAACCACCGCACAAATGTTCTCTCTGTTTGCCTTGTTGTGGCGTCCTGATGCCACCGTTGTCGCGGTGGGCGTAGTCGCGTTATACATTGCTGCCGTGCTGACTTTCTGGTCTATGTTCCAGTATTTAAGCGCCGCGCGCGGCGATCTGCTCGAACCGTGATCGATACGATTTAAAAAGCAGCAAACGGACACGCTGTAAGGATAATTTTATTGACTCATTGCGTCATCTAAGTAGAATGCAACGCATCGAACGGCAGCCAGGCTGCCAGAAGATAAATGAAATCAGCAGGTTCGACGAAATTGCTGAAAATTGCGGGAATAGCTCAGTTGGTAGAGCACGACCTTGCCAAGGTCGGGGTCGCGAGTTCGAGTCTCGTTTCCCGCTCCAGATTCGCAGGTCAGGTTAACCTGACGGCACATCAGTTTAAGGCGCGTTGGCAGAGTGGCTATGCAGCGGATTGCAAATCCGTGTACCTCGGTTCGACTCCGGGACGCGCCTCCAGTTACACCCTGCCCGGGTGGTGAAATCGGTAGACACAAGGGATTTAAAATCCCTCGGCTGTAAGGCTGTGCGGGTTCAAGTCCCGCCCCGGGCACCATATTTCTGGCGCAGAAAAACGAATAAAACAAAGTAATATGCAGTAATGTCGTAACCGCCCAAGGGCGGTTTTTTTGTGCCTGTTATCTGGCATGACGGCGACGAAACCATCCGACTGGCGGTATTAACCGCCGTCAGCCGCGGGAGCTGAACACCAGTTCATCATCCGTATCACTTACCAGCACCATTCGTTGCGCCTCTCCACTGGATGAAACAAAGGTCACTTCATGCCCGATGCTGATTGCATCGAATGCATCTGTTGGCTGTGACTGCTTCTGGATCTCCAGAACCATTCGCGAGGCAAAGGGTTTATCATTGACCCTATCCAGACGATAGTTGGCGGTAAAGCTCAGTTCGGGCTGATCAACCACGTAGAATTGTCCTGAAGGCATAGTCTTGACCTCTGTGTTGTGTTGGCCATATGTCCCGGCCGGGACAGGCTGCCTGAAATTTAAGGTTAGCGGAATAATCAATGTCTGCAGGTGCCCGTGCCTTGTTTATGGGATTATGCCGCGATTGCTGACTATACACGCCGCTTGCGCTTGTCAGTTCTGAAAGGAGTACTAACCTTGTTTACACAGTGCGCTTTCCTGGCAAACTTTCGGGCATGGTATAAAGGTATTACTGCAACTCTTAATGGGTTGACGATGCGGGTTCAATTCCTGCTGCCCGGTCCATCTCTCGCCTCTTCTTAACCCCCGCTGCTCTGCCTCCGCAAACCCAGTTACATCTGATTTCACTCATTTTTGCGGCCTGCATCGAACTCTGTAACCTGTTGTAACACCCTTGCTTACCGTAAAGTGGGGGATTGTTTGTCGTCTCAGAGAAGTTAACGCCAATGAGTTCACCTTCTATTCCTGTTTTAACGGTACCGGCTTTACCCCCGATTATCGGCGTTGTCGCCAGCCGGCTGCTCAACCCTTGCCAACAAAAAATGCTGGATGAGGTAACGCGCCAGCTCAATGCGCGCGGGATTATCACCGTGCTGCTGAATGCCGAAACCGACGTGGCACTGACCGCACTCATCCAGCAGGCGACACCCCTTGCGCTGCGGGGGTTGCTGCTGTTGCCCGGAAACAAGGCTATCAGTGCCTGCAATCTGCCGGTGCTGGAGATTGACGCAGAACCTGAATGGCAGGCGGATGCGCTACGGGCGGGCGAAGTAACCGCAGCGTTACTGCTCGCGCAGGGGCATCAGCGGTTTGGCTTTTTGCAGAGTCAGCCCGGTGACATGGCGCAGAAGCAGAGCTACTGCACCACATTACAGGCGGCGGGCATGACGCTGGATGCAGAACTGACTGCTGGCGCTGACGACCGTGACGGCGCTTATCAGGCGATGATGCAGTATCTGAAAAAAACCCGTGCCGCTGAGCGCATTCAGGCACTTTTCTGTGAAAGCGATCTGCTGGCGTTTGGTGCGATACAGGCAGTACGCGATTTTGGTCAGGGTACGCATCTGGCGGTGGCTGGATTCGGCGACAGTGAGGAAGCCCGCAGTCCGACCTGGCATCTGACCAGCTGGTCACCTGACATCAGACAGCTCATTGGCCGGGCGTTAGATCGCTGGCTGGGGCAGCAGGCAGAAAACAGCGGTGAAGAGGGGCAATTACAGCAGCGTCATTCTCATTCTGGCAAAGTCATTCCGGGTGAGATGTCAGCCTGCGGCTGCGCCTTCCGGCACTAGCCAGCCTGCGAGGCAGGCTGGCTAAAGAGCATTACGCCTGCGGCTGTCCTGCCGGGCCGACACCGCCCGGTGCACCCACTGGCTGCTGTCCGCCTGGCGGTGGGGGTGGTGGGGCATCTCTGCCCGGCGGTGGCGGTGCACAGGCGGTGAGAGTAGCAAGAATAGCCAGCGTCGATAACAGATAAACCGTACGTTTCATCGTAATTCCCTGATCAGGTAAGCGGAACGTAAAGTATAGAGAATCGCCAAAAAATCGCGCAGTCAGCGTTGAGCGCCCACAACGTTGCGTAAATTAAGGGTGATTATTTGAAACGCCTCGCAACTCCTGCAAGCCGGAAATGCATTACGGGCATGAGCACGCTAAGGTAGCGCTTTATTTAAGAGGAGTCGTTATGAATGGCATTATGAAGTTCGTCCGCGGCTGGCTGGTGTTCTCTGTACTGTGGGGCGTATTCATGTGGTTTATGTCATGGCAGCAGCAGGGCAAGGAGCCTGGTCTGGCGATTCTGACAAGTCTCTACGCCGGTTTAATCTATCAGGCGTTGATTACGATGGTGGGCCGTTATCGGGCGCGCCGACAACAGGCTGAGTAAATTCTGCTGCCTGAGAGGCAGCAGAACACACCCTCTTAGCCGAAATTACCGGTCAGGCGCTGATGGAAATCAGTACTGCGTGGATCCAGCCCCTCAATGGTCACCTCTGCACCATAACGCTGATAGCGATACTCAATGCCATCCAGTGCCGCAACGCTGGATGCATCCCAGATTTGTGCGTGGGTTAAATCGATCGTCACCTTTTTCGGGTCATGTGCATAATCGAAATGCTCAAACAGATCGTTGCTGCTGGCAAAGAACAGTGGACCACGCACCACATAGCGCACTGACCTGCCATCGTCGCTCAGCTGGCGTTCCGCATGGATAACGTGGGCAATACGGCGGGCAAAGAGCAGCATCGCGAGGAGCACCCCAGCCAGCACGCCCAGCGCCAGATTCCCTGTCCAGACCGTCACTGCCACCGTCAGCACCATAATCAGCGTCTCTGACCACGGCATACGTTTTAGGGTAGCGGGCTGCAGGCTATGCCAGTTAACGGTTTTCACCGCCACCACCATCATGATCCCAGCCAGCACCACCATCGGGATTTGCGCCATAATCCGGCTGAGTCCGGTCACCAGTAACAGCAGCACCAGACCGGCGGCTACGGTGGAGACACGGCTACGCGCCCGGCCCAGCTCAACGTTAACAATCGTCTGCCCTATCATCGCGCACCCGGCAATGCCGCCATAAAAACCGGCAAAGATATTTGCTACCCCAAGGCCCCAGGCTTCACGTCGCTTACTGGAGGGGGTATCGGTCAGATCATCGACCAGTTTGGCGGTCAGCAGTGATTCCATCAGTCCGACAAAGGCGATGCTCAGTGCGGTGGGCCAGATAATCTGCAGGGTCTGCAGGTTGAGCGGCACCAGCAGACTGTTAAAACCGGGCAGGCCGGGGCTCATTGGCCCTTCGTCGCCCACGTTCGGCATGCGATAGCCCATTAACAGTGCGACCGCAGTCACCACAACAATGGCGACCAGAGGAGAAGGAATACTCTTTAACAGGTGCGGTAACAGCAGCACGATAGCCAGGGTGACGGCAAAGAAGATCCACACCAGTGATGACTGCCCCCAGACGTGCGGCACCTGAGCAAAGAAAATCAGCACGCCGAGCGCATTCACAAATCCCAGCATGACCGAGCGGGGGATATAGCGCATCATGCGCGCCAGACCGACGACGCCAAACAGAATCTGAATGACACCGCCCATCACCACTGCCGGCAAAATATATTCAACACCGTGCAGATGGACCATCGGCCCGATAACCAGCGCCACAGAACCTGCCGCTGCCGTGACCATTGCCGGGCGTCCGCCCAGTATCGACAGCGTCAGGCAGAGCACCACCGAGGCGACCAGGCTGACTTTAGGGTCAACGCCAGCAATAACGGAAAAGGAGATCACTTCAGGGATCAGCGCCAGCGCGGTAATCACACCGGCCAGGCATTCGCGGGTCAGCAGCGCAGGCGAACGCAGAACGCGCCCCACACTGACATCGCCCGCCACAACGTCGGTCGCGGCAACATCATTGGTTTGGGTCATAAAGTTTTGCAGGCTCTTTAGTTGTTTTGCTCCCGCACGAGGGGCGGGAAGATTTGGATAATGGTAAGGGCAGATAGTACCGGGCGACTGGCGAAGATGCCAGAAAAAGGGGGATGACTCCCTCCATGGAGTCGCGATTACAGTGAAAAATCGTCCGGGGTTTTATGGACTACCAGGTCAAGCAGCTGCCGGTAGATGTCCAGCATCTCCCTGTCGCTTTCCAGTTCCAGCCGGTGAATAAGCTTTGAGATAATGGCTTTATTACTCACTGGCATGCCTGACTGCAAAATTTCTGCAACAAGGATACCCAGCATTTCCATCTCGCTGGCTGGCTTATTGGCAGCAGGATTAAAGTAATCAGCAATTTCCTGATTGGTCCGGGGAAGAATAGTTTGCATGTGTAAGCCCTTCAGAACAGCCCGATTCCGGTTCGGATGTCAGGACAAAATCGATCAAAAAAACCATCACATGGACAGATGCAATGGTGCCAGCTGCAAAGACTGAACAGATAAAAAATAACCTCTGAAGGTGGAAATCCACTGACACCTTCAGAGGCGACGCAAGTGCATCATTCGTTACAGAGTCGCATGACAACTCATGGCAGTAAACTTATACAATGAAGGGTAATTTGTACAATCAGAACCTTTGATAAAAAGTGCTATTATTCACTTATCAGTCGCTTATAAGGATTAATCCGAATCAAAATCTGTACAAATAACCTATACAAACGACGGGGCCGGCTGATGGAATGGGAGAGTCAAGGGAAACAGCAGTCTGCTTCCTGTTGAAAAACTAACTGAAAAGCGCCAGTTTTGCCGTCATCTTACGCAGCGCTTTCTTATCGCCAACGATAGCAAGTCCAGACAGACGCCAATGCTGACGCGGTTGTTGCCGTAGTACGTCACCCAGCGCCTGATAATCGGTGGTGCTCTGACCCGCTTCGGGAAACAGCACCAGATCGTACTCCGCCTGTTCGCACTGTTCCCGCAAAACACTGAGCTGTTCGTCGGTGGCGGCCAGGACCGGAATGCCGGTAGTAATCAAACCGGGAGAAGGACGCATCTCTGCGTCTGTCAGCGCGTTGCCAACCAGCATCGGATGACGCTGTCCCAGGGTTAAGGCGATTACGGCGGCGGCGTTGGTTGCTTTGCCTGGCGGCAGAGCGGCATTGAGTATCATTACACATCGTTTGTCCTGCATAGCGCTTCTCCTGTCTGAAAAAACGCATTGTGGCAAGTGGCTTAACTCAGGTCTGGAAGATTTGTGCAGGCGTGCTGATAACGGGCGGGGGAGAGCTGGCAGGCGCGCTTAAACCAGCGGCCCAGATGACTCTGATCGGCGAAACCCAGCGCAGCGGCTACATCGGCGACAGGCTGGCCCTGCGCCAGCTGGCGTCGTGCCTGGCTCAGTCGCCACTGCACCAGCCAGGCGTGGGGCGGCAAACCCCAGTGCGTCTGAAACAGGCGCGACAGCCGGAAGCGATCTGTCTGAAGATGCTGTGCCATCTGCGCTACCCCGGGATTATCCGCATGATGGGCAATCAGCCAGTCACGCGCCTGCAGCGCCAGCCGGGCATCTTTGTCTATGGGCTGTGCGGGCAGTGACCAATGCCGGTGCGGGGTGAGCTGACCAAACATCCGGTCCATCGCTGCCTCTTTGATGATGGCAGGATGGTTGTGCCACAGCGCATCAAATGCGTGCCAGACGGCATACGCCAGCGGGCGGTCATCGCGCAGCGTGGCGGCAAACCGCAGCTCACGCGGTGAGGGGGCATCAGCCTGATCAGGGGCGAGGTGGCGGGCAATCTGCTGTGGAGAAAGATAGAGCATCCGGTAGGTGAAACCGCTGTCATTGATGGCATCCCCATCATGCAGCTCCTCCGGCTCCAGCATAAAGACCGTTCCGGGACGACTCTGATGCTGTTTGCGTCGCGAATGAAACTGCTGTACACCTTGCTCGGTCACGCCAATCAGATAACTGTCGTGCCAGTGCGGATCATAGGCGTGACCGGTAAAATGGGCGCGCAGAGCCTCGATACCACTGACGGCGTCGCGATGCAGATCGATCCAGTTTGCTGATGCCTGTTGCATGTTGTCTGGCTCCCGGTTGCGGCCTCTGGACATTCTGCCGCGATCCACTAATTTTTAACAGGCCGGACGCTTTTCAATCGTGTTTCGCTTTGCGTATAATAACGCTTCCACTCAATTAGAACTCTTACTATTAGGCTGCTAACATTTGTCTCAGCACACGCGTACCTTTACCCATTTACTGCATCTGACCGCTCATGCCTGGCGGCTGGCGGTGGATCGTCACCTCAAAGATAGCGGCTTAAGCATGAGCAGCTGGATGGCTATCGGGCTGATTGCCAGCGAACCGCAACGCATGACCCAGACCGAACTGGCTCAGTTGCTGGGACTGGAAGATGCCAGCATGGTGCCGCTGGTGGATCGGCTGGTCAAACAGTCACTGCTGACGCGGGTACAACCGCCGGAAGATCGCCGTAAACGCCACCTGGTGCTGACCGAAAAGGGCAATGAAGCGTTTGCTAAAGTGAAAACCGAAGCTGATGCACTCCGTACTGAAATGCTGGCCGATATTGATCCGCAGGATCTGGCCGTCACCGAACGTGTACTGCAACAACTGCTGAGCCGTATGGGAAGTATGTAGCAGTGGCAAAGCGAAATCCCTACGCTGTCCGCGAGTGGTTGCCGCATGAAAAACCGATGCTGCCGGGTTCGCCCTCGACCCCGCTGCATCCGATGCCAAAACGTCTGGCGTTTGGTCTGATCGGCTTACTGATCTCGTTGACTGGTGCGCTAAGTAACGCGCTGGTCACGGCAAATCTGGTTAATCTGCAGGGCACCTTTGGGGCCTGGTCGAATGAGATTGCCTGGCTGCCTGCGGTCTACGTAATGGGTAATATCTCGATCAACCTGCTGCTGGTGAAGTTCCGTCAGCAGTTTGGCCTGCGTGTCTTTACCGAAGCGTTTCTGGTGCTCTATGTGCTGGTGGCGTTCTTTCATCTGTTCGCCAACGACCTCAGCTCGGCGATCGTTGTGCGCACGGCCCATGGTATGGTGGCTGCGGCGCTCAGCTCGCTGGGTATTTACTACCAGGTACAGGCCTGGCCCGCGAAACACAGGCTGAAAGCGCTGGTGATAGGCCTGACGGTCTCGCAGCTGGCTATCCCGCTGGCCCGCTTATTCTCGTCGGAACTACTGCAGCTCAACGAGTGGCGCGGTCTCTATCTGTTTGAACTCGGTCTGGCGCTGATTGCGCTCGGTGGGGTCCTGCTGGTGAAACTGCCTCCGGGCGATCGCATTAAAACTTTTGAGAAGATGGACTTCGTCACCTTTATCCTGCTGGCGCCCGGCATGGCGCTGTTGTGCGGTGTATTGACGCTGGGGCGTATTGAGTGGTGGTTTACCACGCCCTGGCTCGGTATCTGTACCGCGATTGCCCTGACGCTAATTGTCGCGGCGATCGTCATTGAGCATAACCGGCGCAACCCGCTGATTAATACCCGCTGGCTCAGCAGCGGCATGATGGTGCGGCTGGGCATTGTGATGATCATGATCCGTATTGTGCTGGCGGAACAGAACACCGGTGCGGTCGGCTTTTTGCAGCAAATCGGCCTGCAGAACGATCAGATGCGCGGTCTGGCATTGGCAATCATGGCCGGGGTTATCGCGGGCATTGCTGCCAGTGCGCTGACCATCAAGCCTGCACATCTTAACTGGCCAATTGTCACCTCGCTGCTGGTGATGATTATCGCCTCACTGATGGATGCGCAATCCAGTCCGCTGACCCGTGGCCCCGAGATGTATTTCAGCCAGTTTCTGCTGGGTTTCAGCAGCGCTTTTTTCATGGCACCCGCCATGCTGATGGGCATTGGCAGCGTGGTTACGCAGCCGAAAAATCTGGTGAGCTTTGTGGTGCTGTTTGGCATGAGTCAGAACCTGGGCGGGCTGATCGGCTCGGCGATTCTGGGCACGTTTCAGGTCTGGCGGGAAAAATATCACTCCAGCCTGCTGGGCGATCAGCTCTCATTGCTCGATCCCAATGTTACCGAGCGACTCAGCCAGTACAATGCGCTGTTTAATTCGCTGGTGGGTGACGACGTTCTGCGCAGTGCGCAGAGCACCAGCCAGTTACAGACGGTTGCCACGCTGCAGGCCAATGTGCTCGCCTGGAACGACACTTATTTGTTAACCGCGGCACTGGCGTTGATTACGCTGATGTGGGTGATCTGGCGTTTAACCCGACGTCGCTATCTTGACTGGCGTCAGGCGCAATTTAACCTGCGTGAGCAGCAACAGCTGGCCGCGTTACAGGAATCAACGGAGAAACATGAGTCAGCAGGATGAGCTTCAGGCGGCGGAACGCGAGCGCGCGAATCGCCGCCGTATTCTTTCTATTGCCGCAGGCAGCGGCATTGTGGTGATTGGCGTACTGGTTATTCTCTACGCCTGGCAACTCTGGCCCTTCACCAGCGCTATACAAAGTACCGAAAACGCCTATGTGCGCGGTCAGGTCACCTTTATCAGCCCGCAGGTTAATGGCTATCTCACTTCGGTAGAAGTGATTGACCTGCAGCCGGTGAAAAAAGGGCAGCTGCTGATGACGATTGACGACCGTATCTATCGCCAGCGGGTGCATCAGGCGCAGGCGCAGCTGGCGATGAAGCAGGCGGCACTCAACAATAATCTGCAGCAGCGGCGCAGTGCCGAAGCTACTATCCAGAGCAACAAAGCGGCGCTGGAGAATGCTAAAGCCCAGGCGCTGAAAAGCGGCTTTGACCTGAAGCGCGTTGAAAATCTTACGGCAGATGGATCGCTGTCAGTGCGTGAGCGCGACGCCGCCCGAGCCGCAGACGCCCAGGCGCAGGCGCAGGTACGTCAGGCTGCGGCGCAGATCGCCGTCGCCCAGCAGAATCTGCAAACCGTCATCGTTAACCGTGATGCGCTGGAAGGCGATGTCGACAGCGCACGCGCTGCGCTGGAGCTGGCGGAGATCGATCTGGCAAATACCCGCATTACTGCGCCCGATGATGGCCAGCTCGGTCAGCTGTCGGTTCGCACCGGTGCCTATGTCACGGCAGGTACGCGCCTGACCTCGGTGGTCCCGAATCACAAATGGATTATCGCGAATCTGAAAGAGACCCAACTGGCCCATATTCGTCCCGGCCTGCCGGTGACAATTCGGGTCGATGCACTGGATGGCAAACGCTTTAACGGGCAGGTGGAATTTATCTCACCGGCCGCCGGTTCGGAGTTCAGCGCCATTTCGCCCGACAACGCTACCGGCAACTTCGTTAAAATCGCACAGCGTATTCCGGTTCGCATCCGCATCCACGATCAGGATATGCATCAGTTGCGTCCGGGGATGTCGGTCGAAGTTAACATCGACACCGCCGCTCAGCCCACTGCTGAGGCCGCGCCATGATACGACGCGGCTTACTGATCAGCGCGCTGACGCTGGCACTGACAGGCTGCGCCACGCAGGTTGAAAAGGCACCGGCCTCTCTGCCGATCCCCGAAGCCTGGCGCAACAGTGTCGGTCCAACGGCTGCGCCGGAAGCAGAGTGGTGGCGCGCGTTTCATGATGAATACCTCAACCGGCTGGTGACGCAGGCGTTGCGCAATAATCCCGATATTCTCACAGCGCGATCCCGCGTTGATCAGTATCGTGCTCAGCTACGCGCCACGCAGGGCGATAACTTTCCGACCCTGAGCGCCGGGGTTGCTGCGTCCCGCGAACGCACGCTCTCATCAGTGACGGGCCAGCCGTATGAAACCGATGTTTTTCAGGGCTTATTACAGGCGAACTATGAGGTCGATCTCTGGGGAGCGCGCAGCAGTAGCATTTCGGCCGCACAGGCGACCTTAGCGGCGCAGCAGGCCGCCGCATCTGCGGCCGAGCTGACCATCGCCAGTTCGGTGGCGTCAGGATATCTTAACCTCTGTGCGCTGGATGAGCAGTTGCGGGTGACGGAGGCGACGCTGGCGACCCGCAACAATTCGCTGAAGCTGGCACAGCGTCAGTTTGAAACCGGCTATACCTCCAGACTGGAGTGGATGCAGGCCGCCTCGGAATATCAGTCTGCCAGAGCGCAGATGCCGCAGCTGCAGCATCAGATCACCCAGCAGGAGAATGCGCTAAGCATTCTGGTGGGCATGAATCCGCGCAGCATCGCCCGTCGTCAGCAGTTCGACCAGATCTTACCGCAGCAGATGCCGTCACTGCTGCCCTCAGAGCTGCTCAATCGCCGTCCGGACATTGTGCAGGCACAGCGTCAGTTACTGGCCGCAGATGGGAGCCTGGCATCGTCGCGGGCGAAGCTGTTGCCAGGTCTGAACCTCACCGCCACCGGCACCCTGCAGAGTTCGGTGCTACATCAGCTGGCGGATGACCCGTTCCGGTTGTGGAGCGTGGGTGGCAGCATCCTCGCACCGCTGCTGAACCGTGAAGCGCTGACGGCGCAGGTGGATGTCTCCATGGCGACACGCAATCAGGCACTTTATGGCTATGAAAAAGTGGTGCGCAACGCCTTCTCGGAAGTTAACGATGCGATAGACGCTATCAGGCAGCGTGAGGCACAACTTCAGGAGCTGCAAAAGCAGGAGGCCTATGTAACGGAGGCGCTGCGCATTGCCCGCAATCGCTATCAGAACGGTTACGCCTCTTATCTTGATGAACTGGATGCCCAGCGAACTCTGTTTTCAACCCAGCTCAATCGGGTGACGGTTAAAAATAATCTGCTACTGGCGCAGATCGACCTCTACCGCGCGCTGGGCGGTGGCTGGACTCCCGCTGCCACACCGTAATTGCCCTGGCCGCTCAGTAATGTGCGCGCGGTTGCCATGATCTGTCGGCAGACGTTTTGAGTATAAAGATTGCCAGCAACCTGCCGACAAATCAGATGACCCGCTATTGCTGAACCGCAGAATAAACTTCTACTGTGAAAGCCTGATGCGGCGCTTATAAAGGCTTTCAGGCACGCACTCTTTAACACCAGCGGGAGCAACCCAACGAACGCCGGCTTCACACCGATAACGAAAAGAGTGCAGGGATGAAACTCGCTTACTCACAGGTCGACTGACAGGCTCGGGTTCCATGATTTCACGAGCCGGTTTATTTTCCGGACGAAAGAACCGGACGATAATCCGCCTTTCATTTACACTGTCACCTGCCGCATCACGTCCGGCGCCCCCCTATTTTTTACAGGATAGTTATGTCTTTGCCCTTGCCGCCCGACGATCACGATGAGCCAATTCGCCAGTCACTTGACGATGCGCACTTTGCGATAGTGGTGCTTGCGGTGACCTCGGTAACGCTTATAATCTTTGTGCTGATGATTACGCTCTGGATGAGCTGACGCACACAGGGGCTCCAACGGACTGAATAAGGAGAAGGCGATGGACTCCGGAGATGATAAATTAATCGCAATTATCGGTTTACTGGCTGCCTGCCTGATCGGGGTGACGTTCCTGTTTACGATGGTCTGGCTGACCGACGTTCGTCATCCTGCCGACCCCACGCTCGACGTTCAGTCGTGTCACCCCAAAAAGCCACCGTCTGAGCATGTCTGATTACGCGTCGCAAACTTAATCTGCTGACTGCGCAACACCAGCGCTAACGCCTCATGCAGGTTTCGGTTGCCATTAGGATCGGCGAGTCCCAGCAGCGGACCTGGCGACCGCCGGTCATCGGCCCAGGCGGGATATTCCACCACCGGATAGAGCGAAATACCCTCCACCGCAATGCCCTGATCCAGCGCCACCGCCACATTTTCACTGATTTCCTGCAGCCAGGGCGCACGTGCGTCACCTTCTGCGCCGGTTTCGGCAATCAGCATCGGCCGCTGGTAGCGCTGCCAGCACTGCGCCAGCAGAATATGCAGCGGCTCGCGCACCGGATCATCCTGTGACATCGGTTGATCGGGGAAAAACCAGTGGTTGTCGGGATAGTAGTTCAGGCCGAGAATATCCAGGCAATCTTCACTGCCGCCTAACTCCTTATCAACGCGACCGGCCAGCATATCCCAGGCTTCGAACTGCGCCTGATGCTGTGCATCGGCATAGGGTTTGCTGTCCGGGTTATCGGGATGATGGGCAATCTGAACCAGCGGGTCGGTCAGGACAAAACGTGCCTCCGGATAGATGTCGCGAATGGCATGAATGGCTGCCAGCGAGGCGCGGACCAACTGGCGCTTCAGCTCTTTACCACGCTGTGCGGCATGGGGATTAAACCAGGCGACATCTGCACCAGCCCATGACCAGAATGATATTTGATTCACCGGCGTAAAGAAGGGGCGTTCAATGCCCTGGTCGCACATCAGTTGCGCCATTGCGCGGGCGAACCGGCTAAAGTGATCAACAAATTCGGCTTTCCAGATATTAAGATGATCGGGATAACCGAAGTGCGCCAGCTCCCAGATGATCTCCATCTGCTGACGTCGTGCGGCGTCAATCATGGGCAGAAAGCTCTGAAAGTCATACTGACCTGGAATCTTTTCAATCAAATGCCAGCGCGCACCGTCACGGGCGGTATGCAGATGCTGCTCAGCCAGTGCGGCATAATCTTTTTCCAGCAGCATATCGTGTCCGCTGCTGATCACCATATCCAGCCGTTTCCCTGGCGTACGGCAGGCAGTGGAGCAGGGAAAACTGCCCTGGAAAAAGCTGCGGAACAGGCTGGGATGGTAGCGCTGGCGGGCATCTGTAAGGGATTGATGGGACATATTCCTCTCCTGCCGGACAAATGCCGGTCACAGATCGTCCGGTTAAGTCTAGACTAAAAAACGCCCGTGACCGCTCATTCAATCGGCGCAGAGGTATGGCGTCAGACGCCGGGCCGGGGAATAATAAAAATAACTGCATTTTACAGGGAATTTTCATGACCGAAGCGTTTGAGCTCTCGCAGCGATCAGAACAGACCAGCTGGCTGGAAACACGGCTGGAGCCTCAGTGCCAGCGCCACCCAGGGCTGAGCGGTGTCCATCAGTTGAGCGACGGGCTGGATGCCTTTGCTGCCCGTTATCTGCTGATGCAGAAAGCGGAGCGGTCACTCGATATTCAGTATTACATCTGGCAAAACGATCTCTCTGGCCGGCTGCTGTTCAGCGCCGTACTGGAGGCAGCCCGACGCGGCGTAAAGGTACGGCTGTTGCTGGATGATAATAATACGCCGGGCCTGGACGAGACGCTGGCCCAGCTTAATCGCCATCCCAATATTGAGGTCCGGCTGTTTAACCCATTCTCGTTTCGCACCCTGCGAGCGCTGGGCTATCTCACCGATTTTGCCCGTCTGAACCGCCGCATGCACAACAAGAGCTTTACGGTGGATGGCGTGACGACCGTGGTTGGCGGGCGCAATGTCGGCGACGAATATTTCGGCACCGGTAATGAACCGCTGTTTGCCGATCTCGACGTGATGGCGATTGGCCCGGTGGTGAAAGAGGTGGCAGAGGATTTTGAGCGCTACTGGCACAGTAAGCCGGTGTCGCCGCTGCAGAAGGTGCTGGATGATGAGGCGCCGGATGAGGACAGTGTGAGTCTGCCAGCAGAATGGCGTCACAGTGAGCCGGTTCAGCGCTATCTGAAGCGGCTGGAAAATTCATCGCTGCTGCAGGAGCTGGAAGAGGGGACGCTGGCGCTGACCTGGGCAAAAGCACGCCTGCTGAGTGACGATCCGCGTAAAGGGCTGGGTAAAGCGCGCGCCAGAAGCCTGCTGCCGCAGCGGATGCTGGAGGTCATTGGCACGCCGCAGGAGCAGTTCGATATCATCTCTGCCTACTTTGTGCCAACCCGTGCAGGCGTCGCCCAGTTGCTGGCGCTGAAGCGCAAAGGGGTGAAAATTGCCATTCTGACCAACTCGCTGGCGGCCAACGATGTGTCGATTGTTCATGCCGGTTACGCCAAATGGCGCAAGAAATTGCTGCGCCATGGCATTGCGCTCTATGAGCTAAAACCACAGGCGAACGTCCCTGAAGCCCCGCACGATCGGGGATTAACCGGTAACTCTGGCTCCAGCCTGCATGCCAAAACCTTTTCGGTGGATCAACAGACGCTGTTTATCGGCTCGTTTAACTTCGATCCCCGTTCAGCGGTGCTGAATACGGAAATGGGACTGGTGATTGAGAGTGCGGCGCTGGCCGGAGAAACGCATCAGCGCTTCAGTCAGTCGATGCGCGATCGGGCATGGACGCTGCGGCTGGATAAGTGGGGACGGGTAAACTGGCTGGAGTATCCGGATGAGCCGCAGCAGATCGTGCATAAACACGAGCCGGGCTGCTCCTGGTGGCAACGGCTGCAGGTGCGGTTAGTGTGGCGACTGCCGATTGAATGGCTGCTGTAAGCTGCAACTTACCTGGGTACAGGCTCTGGCTCAGAAAGCATACGCCTTCCGCAAAGACGCAAAACCCGCCATCCCTGGCGGGCTCAGCGCGGGCCGTACCTGGCCCGCTATGCTTTGCTGCGGGCGTATGCGCCCATCGCTGTTGAACTCTTTAGCTGTCTGCGGCTAAAACCATAAATGGCTGAACCATCTTATTTACGTTCAAACTTCCCCGAGAACAGGAACCGCAGCAGCGGGATGCGCAGGTGAATCTCATACAGCAGAAATGCGATGCCAAACACCATCAACAGGCCAACGAAGAAGCCCAGCGTGTTGTTTTCGATGCGCGGCGTGACATAAATGCCATACAGCAGCGTCAGCGGATGGTGCACCAGATAGATAAACAGTGATGCATTGACCAGATACATGATGCGCGGTGAATGCGCGTTAAGCAGTTTGTGACCAAAGCAGAAGCAGACGTTCAGCATGCAAAGTCCCATTAGCGTCGTGATGATTGCATCCAGCTCATATAACCAGCCATCGCCGCTGCTCAGACGCTGATTGGTACAGTAGGCGACAAACATCAACACCGCGCCAATCCACATCACGGGATTAAACCGCACAAACAGCTGCTTCAGCGGTGGATGCTTCCACGCCAGCGCCCCGAGCATAAAGAACGGCAGATAGAAAAGTGTCTGCATCACGATGATATTGAACAAACCATCCATCAGCCAGGCGGGCTGGAACAGAAACACCAGACGGCGAAACACGCACCAGACCAGCGCCCACGCCAGTACGCCAGCGGTCAGTGCACCCCAGCCAACCCGCGTGTAATCAATGGTGCGATGCTGATCGCGCAACCAGCGGAACGTCACCATGCCCAGCGTGGTCAGCATCACCAGTACTACCAGAAACCACAGGTGTGAAATCAGTTCCCACATCAGGTTATTAAATTTCTCATACGGCGTGAAACGAGGCCAGTCAGCCAGCTTATCTGTCCACGCTTTCAGCATGAAAAATTGTGGCAGCGTGAGCAGTGGAACGGCGGTGAGAAGCGGTATCCCCACGCGTTCCAGACGCACCTTCAGGAAACGTCGTGGCTGATAGCGCAGATACAGCATGTAGGAGAAGTAGCCCGAGATGACAAAAAAGACCTGCATACGAAACGCATGAATAAAATCATTCAGCAGCGTCAGCCATAATGAGGCCTCCTGGCTGTTTACTGCCCATTTCTGTGCTGAGTAGATGAGGGAAACGTGAAACGGCACCCCCAGTAACATCAGATACGCGCGGATGGAGTCGAGGAAGTATTCACGTTCAGGTTTTACAGTACTCATAAAGTTCCAGTTCGTTAGTACGTTTGGCCAGTTTCACCCTGAAACCGGATTATGCTCGGGCAAAATTCTACCTGGGATAAACCGGGTATACTATCAGTGGAATCCGTAGTGTCTAATTGTCCTAAAAGTAGCGTTAAGCCTGACGAAATGCGGGAACAATGTTGCGCATAAGCTGTCGGAAAACCGAATAATCCTTTAAGATAAACGGGTTTGATTTAAGCACACGAAAGGGGGGGATGTGCTGACTAAAGAAAAAAATAAAGCCGGACTGATGAAGGTACGCTGGATTGGTACTGCAGTTCTGCTGGCGTTGTACGCTAATAACAGTTGGGCGTTTAATATCGATGATGTTGCAAAACAAGCCAAAGCGTTGGCAGGGAAAAGCTTCGAAGCGCCTAAAAGCAATTTACCCTCTCAATTTCGTGAAATGAAATTTGCTGATTATCAGCAGATCCAGTTTAACCACGATAAAGCGTATTGGGGCAAACTGCGCACGCCATTCAAGCTGGAGTTCTATCATCAGGGCATGTACTTCGATACCCCGGTGCAGATTAACGAAGTGACCGCCAGCGCGGTGCGCGAGATTAAATACAACCCCGATTATTTTAATTTCGGTAATGTAAAACATGACGCGGATGCGGTGAAAAACCTCGGTTTTGCCGGTTTCAAAGTCCTTTATCCACTGAACAACAAGGGTAAAAACGATGAGATCGCCAGCTTCCTGGGTGCCAGCTACTTCCGGGTGATCGGTGCCGGTCAGGTTTATGGCCTGTCGGCGCGTGGACTGGCCATTGATACGGCGCTGCCGTCCGGTGAAGAGTTCCCGCGTTTCAAAGAGTTCTGGATTCAGCGTCCTAAACCACAGGACAAACAGCTGGTGATCTATGCACTGCTCGATTCGCCGCGCGCGGCGGGTGCGTATCGCTTTGTGCTGCATCCGGGTGAAGCGTCAACCGTTGATGTGCAGTCAAAAGTTTACCTGCGTGATAACGTTGGCAAACTGGGTATTGCACCGCTGACCAGTATGTTCCTGTTCGGGCAGAACCAGCCATCTACGGTGAACAACTTCCGTCCGGCTCTGCACGACTCTGACGGTCTCTCCATCCACAATGGCAACGGGGAGTGGATTTGGCGTCCGCTGAATAACCCGCGTCATCTGGCGGTGAGCACCTATACTATCGAGAATCCAAAAGGCTTTGGTCTGCTGCAGCGCGGGCGTGACTTTAACAACTATCAGGATCTTGATGACCGCTATGATCTGCGTCCAAGCGGCTGGGTTGAGCCAATCGGCGACTGGGGTAAAGGCCGGGTCGAACTGGTTGAAATCCCGACGGCCGACGAAACCAACGACAACATCGTTGCGTTCTGGACGCCAGAGACGCTGCCAGAGCCTGGCAAAGAGATGAACTTCAAATATCGTCTGCACTTCTCACGCGATGAAAACCAGCTGCACTCCGACGATACGGCCTGGGTCAAAAACACCCTCCGTTCAGCGGGTGACGTGAAGCAGTCTAATCTCGTGCGTCAGCCGGATGGCACCGTGGCTTTCACCATCGACTTCGTGGGTAAAGACATGAGTAAGATGGCGGAAAACAGCCAGGTGGCACCGCAGGTCAGCGTCGGCAAAAATGCTGATGTGGTCGAGCAGAGCGTACGTTATAACCCGGTCACCAAAGGCTGGCGTCTGGTGTTGCGTCTGCGTGTAAAGGATGCCAAACAGTCCACCGAAATGCGTGCGGCCCTGGTCAGCGGCGACAAGACATTGACGGAAACCTGGAGCTATCAGTTACCTGCCAATGAATAAATCCACTTTTACACCTCAACGTTATGTGGAATCTCTGCCGCTGGATGCGGCAGGGAAGGCCCGCCTGAGCGTCTCATTGCAGAATGCCAGCGAGTTCCACTTCATCCATGATGCGCTGGGCAGGGATGTCGCAGCCAGTGATCGTCCCGACGATGCGCCGTTAAAATCGGTCTCATCGCGGGTCGAAATGGCCTGGCCCGATTCGCTGGCCGACGGCCAGCAGTTGGGTAAAGATTATCTCGACCGTACCACGCTGAAAGCGATGCCGAAGGTTAAACGCTCACTGATGTTCCCGGAAGCCTGGCGTACCAACCCGGTTGCCCGTGCCTGGGACTCACTGCGTGGTCATAAATCGGTGCCGCGTTATGCCAATGCGGAAGAGCAGCGTGCCGAAGAGAAGTGGCGTCATGTCGGTTCGATTCGCCGCTATATCCTGCTGATCCTGACCATTTTCCAGACCGTGGTCGCCACCTGGTACATGAAAAGTATTCTGCCCTATCAGGGCTGGACGCTGCTGGACCCTATGGAGATGATCAATCAGAACTGGCAGCAGTCAGTGATGCAGATCCTGCCCTATGTGTTGCAGACCGGCATCCTGTTCCTGTTCGCTATCCTGTTCTGCTGGGTTTCAGCCGGTTTCTGGACCGCCCTGATGGGCTTCCTGCAACTCTTGATTGGCCGTGACAAATACAGTATTTCGTACTCAACGGTCGGAGATGAGCCGCTTAATCCGGAACATCGTACCGCGCTGATTATGCCGATCTGTAATGAAGACGTTGAGCGTGTCTATGCGGGTCTGCGTGCAACCTGGGAGTCTGTGGTTCGCACCGGTAACGCTGAACATTTCGATGTCTACATCCTCAGTGACAGCTACGATGCGGATATCGCCATTGCCGAGCAGAAAGCCTGGATGGAACTGGTGCGGGATGTTGGCGGGGCGGGCAAGATCTTCTATCGCCGCCGTCGTCGTCGTGTGAAGCGTAAAAGCGGTAACATCGATGACTTCTGCCGTCGCTGGGGCAGCAACTACAGCTACATGGTCGTACTGGATGCCGATAGCGTCATGAGCGGTGAGTGTCTGACCGGTCTGGTGCGCATGATGGATGCGAATCCGAATGCCGGTATTATCCAGTCGTCGCCGAAAGCCTCGGGTATGGATACGCTCTATGCGCGCTGTCAGCAGTTCGCAACCCGCGTCTACGGTCCGTTGTTTACTGCCGGTCTGCACTTCTGGCAGTTGGGCGAGTCTCACTACTGGGGTCACAACGCCATTATCCGCGTGAAACCCTTTATTGAGCACTGTGCGCTGGCCCCGTTACCGGGTGAAGGCTCTTTTGCCGGTTCAATCATGTCACATGACTTCGTTGAAGCCGCGCTGATGCGTCGTGCCGGCTGGGGCGTCTGGATTGCCTATGACCTGCCGGGTTCCTATGAAGAGCTGCCACCGAACCTGCTGGATGAGCTGAAGCGTGACCGTCGATGGTGTCACGGCAACCTGATGAACTTCCGCCTGTTCCTGGTAAAAGGGATGCACCCGGTTCACCGTGCGGTGTTCCTGACCGGCGTCATGTCTTACCTGTCGGCTCCGCTGTGGTTTATGTTCCTGGCGCTCTCCACTGCCTTACAGGTGGTGCATACGTTGATGGAACCGACCTACTTCCTGCAACCGCGGCAGCTGTTCCCGGTCTGGCCGCAGTGGCGTCCTGAGCTGGCGATAGCGCTCTTCTCGACCACGATGGTGCTGCTATTCCTGCCAAAGATGCTGAGTGTGGTGTTGATCTGGTTTAAAGGATCGAAAGCCTACGGTGGGCCGCTGCGCCTGCTGGCATCACTGGTGCTGGAAACGCTGTTCTCGGTGCTGCTGGCACCGGTGCGCATGCTGTTCCATACGGTGTTTGTGGTCAGTGCCTTCCTGGGCTGGGAAGTGGTCTGGAACTCACCGCAGCGTGATGACGATGCCACGCCGTGGAGCGAGGCGTTTAAACGTCACGGTTCGCAGATGGCATTGGGTCTGGTATGGGCAATTGGTATGGGACTGCTGGATCTCAACTTCCTGTGGTGGCTGGCTCCTATTGTTTTCTCACTGATCCTGTCGCCGTTTGTTTCGGTGATGTCGAGCCGCGCAACATTGGGCCTTAAGAGCAAGAAAGCCAAACTGTTTCTGATCCCGGAAGAGTTCTCGCCGCCGCAGGAGCTGGTCGATACCGATCGCTATGTGCTGCTGAACCGCGAACGTGCGCTGGAAAATGGCTTTATGCATGCCCTGTTCCATCCCGCCTTTAACGCGCTGGCAACGGCACTGGCGACATCACGTCATAAACAGAGTCAGTTACTGGACTATGCCCGCGATCGACGTGTAGATCAGGCGCTGAGCGATGCTCCGGACAAACTGGGTCGCGAGCAGCGTTTGCAGTTGATCAGCGATCCGGTGGTGCTGGCCCGTGTTCATACCCGACTGTGGGAAAATGCGGACAAGTATCATCAGTGGGTAGAGAGTTATCAGAAACTCACGCTTAACCCTCACGCGCTGGCAAAAAACGCGTAATCTGAAAAAGCGGCAGCGATGCCGCTTTTTTTATCGGATTAAAACAGCATCAGGATGATAAATTGAGTGCTGGCCGTCACCGCAGGCAGCGTGTGACGATTTCAAAGGCTGTTCAGGGCGGATATCAGTGGTGAAAGGGTTATTTAAGACAGGCGTTATCGTTGCGGCTGTGCTCTGTTTAAGCGGATGCGGCAGTATTATCAGCCGTACCGTGCCCGGACAGGGGCACGGTAATCAGTATTATCCCGGCGTGCAGTGGGACGTGCGTGACAGCGGGTGGCGGGTACTGACCATCCTTGATCTGCCGCTGTCACTGGTGATGGACACCCTGTTATTACCGGTGGATGCCAGTCACGGTCCTTACGAATAACTGCGATCGGAGTCGCTGTTATCATCCTCCCACTCTTGTGCCGCAGCTTCACCCTCTTCGGTGTCAAGCGGCGGCTCCAGCTGGAATTCGCCATCATCCCACTCATGCAGCGTATTTTCCGCTAACCACTCCTGACGCAGCTCCACTTCATCAAAGTCAGCATCAAAAATAGCCTGCGCACCTTCGCCACTGCGGAAAGGCAGACATTCACCCGCATCACCTTCATCTGCCAGGAACTCAGCCTGCCACATGATATCGCCATCCTGCATCACATATTTTTGCAGACCAAACTGACCGATTGAAGCTTCTTCTTCATCCACTTCAGGGTTGTTAGCGAGGAACTCCTCACGTGCAGCATCAATCGCTTCCTCTAACGTACTGTACATGCTCATCGCTCTTCTCCTTACGGGTTCATTAACTACGGATTGTTTTGATTTCAGTGAAGGATAGACGAAATCTGAGGGAGGGAAAGGGCAGGGCGGTGCAACTGGCGGGAAATAAGCCATTTTCCGCCAGCCAGGATCAGATCATCTTTTGCGGAAAGTGCAGGACGGGTTGAACAGACTCATGAATCACCGGTGCTGAGTAGCGGATACAACATTTTATACAGGGCTTCACTTTCTTAAAATTAATTCTGGCGATCGAAAGTGCCTGACTCAGATTATATAATGTGCCGATAAATATCAGCTCGTCTTTATCAGGCAAGCGTTTGCACCCCTTTCGATGGAGAAAATGATAATTGTCCTGATCGGTGCCGATAGTAACGTAATAGTAGAGACCTTTGTTCATATAATCTGTCCCGTTAGAGGTTGCTGTGTATTGTCTTTTTTATAGTTTTGGCCAGGTCTGTTAAAGGTCTGACTGTTACAAATGAAATTACCGATAATCACAAACGACTTCAAATTCCATAACGATCTATCAGTATGTTAAAAAAATAAAAAATGGAATATAAGCCAGATTTACTGAGTAATTGATTGTAAAATCAGTTAATTTTTATCGATTCATAAGCGCAGAGATATCATTAAGGCCGGCTAAATAGGATTAGGCCTGGCATGCGGAATAAATAGCGCCAAATAAAACTAAACAGAGATCGCTGCAATATTAATTAATAAAAAGCTAAAGTGAGCGTGCAGCGCTTTGCGGTGAATTAATTGGTTAGCGATTTTAACGGTAAACAGAAAGAAATTATATTCCGGTTATAGTCCCATACTCCTCGCTGGCCCTGAAATATGGCTGAAAGGATTCTTCTGTGCTGAGTGACTGATTTATTTAGCAGGATGTCGGGTCAAAAACGCGCTAAATGTCAGGTGAACATTTAGCGCGAACTGATTAATAACGTGAAGGCTCGCCTTCAGGGCGTGTTTTAAAGCGGCGGTGGAGCCACATGTACTGTTCGGGAGCCAGCAGGACGCCCTCTTCGACCACTTTATTCATCCTGGCGGCGGTCACTTCATCGCTTTCCAGCGTAAATTCGGCGCTGATGTCAGGCAGTATCATCAGTTCATAACCACGGCCGTCGGGCAGACGACGCGGCACAAAGGGGATAACTGCCGGTTTACCGGTGCGGATCAGCAGATGCGTGCCCACTGTCGTGGCTGCTTTTTCTACAGCGAAAAAGGGCACAAAGACGCTGCTACGCGGGCCATAATCATGATCGGGTGCGTACCAGATGATGTCACCGTGCTTCAGTGCGCGGATCATGCCTTTGAGATCTTTACGGTCGATCATGCTTTTATTTGACCGCATCCGGCCTTTTACCTGCAGCCAGTCGATCAGTTTATTGTCATTGGGGCGATAGACACCAATGCCAGGATTATGGATGCCAAACATGCGTGCACCAATCTCCAGCGTCAGAAAGTGCATGCCGATGAGCAGCACGCCACGCTGACTATCTCGCGCCTGCTGGATATGCTCCAGACCCGAAGGCTTATGCCATTTGTTGATGCGCCAGTCTGGCCAGAACCACGCCATACCGGTCTCAATCAATCCCATACCGACTGATTCAAAATTGTGCTTAACCATCGCTTCGCGTTCGTTAACCGGCATATCAGGAAATGTTAATTCCAGATTACGTCGGGCGATACTGACGCGTCGCGTCATAAAACGCATCCCAATACGACCAATATTGCAGCCGAGCACATAAAGCAGGGGATAAGGAAGTAGCACCAAAAGATAAAGAGAAGCGACACCCAGCCAGGTCAGCCAATAGCGCGGGTGAAGCAGTTCTCGTGAAAACTGAGGCAACTGAGTCATGTGAAGATTAATTTTCCTGCGTCGCGCACCATGCAGTGCTGATATCTCATTGATTTACGCCATTGTGCCAGTTTTTATCGTGCGTATAAATATCACTGACAGAACGGACGACTGCAGGCTGCTGTTAAATAGCCAGATAGTGCCGGAAAAAACAGCAACCCGCGCCTGATTCCGAGACTGGTCTTTGCATCCCGGTGAAATCAGGTATCATGTGCCCGCTAAATTTCTCCTATTGATAACAGGAAAGAACACCATGCCAGTGTTACATAACCTCGTTTCCAATAAAGAGCTGAAGGCGCGCATGCTGGCTGAAACTGAGCCGCGCACCACAGTCTCTTTTTATAAATATTTCCAGATTGCCGACCCTAAAGCTTTCCGCGATGCGCTCTACCTTGGCCTGACGTCACTCAAGGTCTTTGGCCGCGTCTATGTCGCGCACGAAGGTATTAATGCACAGATCAGCGTGCCCGCCAGCCAGTATGAAAAGATGAAAGAGTGGCTGTATGGCTTTGATCCGGCGCTGAACAACCTGCGAATGAATATTGCGCTGGATGATGATGGAAAATCATTCTGGGTATTGCGCCTTAAAGTGCGCGATCGCATTGTTGCGGACGGTATCGATGACGCCAGTTTTGATGCCAGCGACGTAGGTCAGTATCTGAAAGCGGCCGAGGTTAACGCCATGCTGGACGATCCTGATGCCCTGTTCGTTGATATGCGTAACCACTATGAATATGAAGTGGGCCGCTTCGATAATGCGCTGGAAGTGCCTGCTGACACCTTCCGCGATCAGCTGCCGATGGCGGTTGATATGCTGCAGGATCAGAAAGACAAAAAGATCGTAATGTACTGCACCGGCGGGATCCGCTGTGAAAAGGCGAGCGCCTGGATGCGGCATAACGGCTTCGAGGATGTTTACCACATTGAAGGCGGTATCATCGAGTATGCCCGGCGCGCCCGTGAACAGGGATTACCGGTTCGCTTCAAAGGCAAAAATTTTGTGTTTGATGAGCGGATGGGTGAACGGATCTCTGACGACGTGCTATCGAACTGTCATCAGTGCGGCGAGCCCTGTGATACCCATGTCAATTGCGTCAATGACGGCTGTCATCTGCTGTTTATCCAGTGCAAAAGCTGCGCAGAGAAATTTGAGAACTGCTGTAGCCCGATCTGTCAGGAAGAGGCGAAACTCTCACCGGAGGAGCAGCGCGCTCGTCGGGCTGGACGCGAGAATGGCAACAAGATCTTTAACAAGTCGCGTGGCCTGTTAAACATGACCATTCCGTCACCAGTGAAGAAATAATCGTGGCCGCCTGAAGTCAGCTTCAGGCGGCTTGCTGTGTTACTGGCGCACACCTTCAACCGAGATCATCAGCTCCACCTTCTGCGAAGCTGGCCCCAGATCTTTGGTAATGTTAAAATCTTTCAGTGTAATTTCGCCTTCGGCTTCAAAGCCAGCGCGGTAGCCGCCCCACGGGTCTTTGCCTTCACCCAGCATTTTCGCCTCCAGCGTCACCGGCTTAGTCACGCCATTCAGCGTGAGATCGCCGGTAATCATCAGCTCATCACCCTCTTTCTTTACTGCTGTGGATTTGAAGGTGGCCTGCGGGTTTTTGCTGCTGTTCAGGAAGTCAGCGCTACGCAGGTGCTTGTCACGTTCCGCGTGATTGGTATCGACGCTGCTGGTGTTAATGGTCACGTCAACTTTATCTGCTGCCGGGTTCTTCTCATCGAAGGTGAAGCTGCCGTCAAAATCTTTGAAGGTGCCGTAGAGCCAGCTGTAACCCAGGTGCTGAATGCGGAACTGGATAAAGGCGTGCTGGCCCTCTTTATCAATCTTATAGTCTGCGGCACCCGCAGTCATTGAGCCGAGCAGCAGGCTGGCACCGGTCATCGCCAGCAGGGTCTTCTTAAACATATTATTTATCCTTTTCAGAGGGGAAGGGGAGACGTAAACCTGACATCCGTTTTAGGGTGATATCGCGATCGATAACGTGATGCTTTAGCGCAGCCAGACCATGCAGTACCGACAGGACCACAACCGTCCAGGCCAGCCAGAGATGAATGTCGCCTGCCAGGTCTGCCTGTTCGCCTGCGCCGCTGAACAGCGCGGGCAGCGTAAACCAGTTAAATACGGAGATGGGCTTGCCATCGGCGGTGGAGATCAGATAGCCACTGATCAGAATGGCCAGCAGCAGGGTATAAAGGAGCAGGTGCGCCACTACTGAACTGATGCGCACCAGCGGGGAATAGCTGCTCAGCGGCTTTGGCGGTGGGGAAATAACGCGCCATAGCAGGCGAATGATCAGCGTCAGCAACAGAATGACGCCAATACTTTTATGGATTTCCGGCGCGTCGTGATACCAGCTATCGTAATAGCCAAGACCAACCATCCAGAGTCCTAGCGCAAACATGGCATAAATCGCCAGCGCCATTGACCAGTGCAGTAGCACAGCAACCAATCCAAACTGATGGGGTGTATTACGTAATAACATAATGTGGGTTTCATAAAGAAATAATCTGAAATAAGCATCCACATTATGAAATATAAAAGCAATCGTCCTTACGCTTCTATAAATTTTAATTTCCAAGATGAAAAGGTTGAATAAAACTGCAGCGAGATGAGCAATATTACTGAATGAGATATTTCTGGCGGGAGAGTCGTCAACGTTAAATGGCGGCAATTAACCATATGGGCGAAATAAACACTATCATTATGTCAGGAAAATTCAGTTTTCGTCAGATTATGTCAGCCGGGTGGCATCAGACTGATGCCACCCGTTATCAGAGTCAGAAACGCGAGAGGCGGAAGCGGGACAAATCAAAGGAGAACGGTTTTTGCTGTGCGAATTCCGCAGCAAGCTCGCCTAAAACGCTGGCAAATTTAAACCCATGTCCGCTGAGTCCGGTGATGACCATGCGGTCGGGTTCACCCGGCAGGGTATCGATAATAAAGTCTTCGTCCGGACTGAAATCGTAGCTGCAGGCTTCGCCATGCAGACAGACGCCGACACCAGGTAAAAACTGACGGAGAAAACCAAAGGCCTCACTGCCGTCCGCCGCTACCGTGCCAAAAGGTTTACGATCTTCAGGCTGCTGCATCAGCTGACCGCCATCATGGCGACCTACCTTCAGTGCGTTGTTGTCCGCCGGGAAGCCGTAAAACTGGCTGCCATCTGCCATCTCAACCGTAAAGCCGGGGAACTGATTATTCTCGCTGTAGCGGCCATCTGCCTGATACCAGGCAAATACCTTGCGGGTAGGGGCGACCGGCAGGCCAGGAATTAATTTGCCGACCCAGGTTCCAGCGCTTATCAGCATTTTGCGTCCCCGATAGATACCATCCAGGGTGGTGACCTGCTGCAGGTCGCCATCACGACCAATCTCAGAGACCGGGCAGTTAAACAGCTGCGCACAGCCCGCCTGTTCCGCCAGCTGGATCCAGCTGCGAACCGCCTGTTCACATTTCAGAAAGCCGGACTGCGGCTCAAATATGCCCAGATAACCCTCTGGCACGTTGATTTGCGGCCAGCGCTTTCGCACTTCATCAGGCTGCATCACCTCGATATTGAGCTGCCAGCGGGTCGCACTGTCGATAACGTTCCGGATAAAGGGGGAGTGGTCAGGAGCAAGGTTAAGTACGCCGCTGCGATGCATGATGCGCTCACCGGCGCGCTGTTCCAGCTCATCCCACAGCGTCTGCGCCCGCAGAACCAGCGGAACATAATGTTCGCCTTCACCATAGGCGTGACGAATCAGCCGGCTCTCACCATGATGCGTTCCCTGATTGTGAGGAGGATGGGCGCTGTCAATCATTAATACCGATAAACCTGCCTGGGTAGCATAGTAGCCAGCCGCCGCGCCCACTGAACCACTGCCGACGACGATAAGATCATAAATCATGATAACGACACTCTAAGAGTCAGATAATCAAAAGCATACCAGAAACAGAAACGAAAAAGGCACCCCTGAGGGCGCCTCTTTGATGCGGCAGAAATTAATGCTTATTAAGAAGTCGTTCTGGTTGCTCAGCTGATTCTATCTTGGCGATGCCCGCTTCGAGGATCGAGATAAACTGCCTTGCCACATCCGTTGTCAGCCAGTAGGTCGGGCCAACATCCGCTTCTTCTTCTTTTTGATCCTGCGACGACAGCGAGTGCAGGCGGATCATCATGGCATCATAGCTATCAACGGTACTGATGTCCCAGCCCACCAGAGGATGGGTCTGGATAACGTCTTTTCTTCTGTCCATTATAACCTCCTTATTACTCGTTAAACGAAGTGCATGATGAGGTTCAATGCGGCTTTTTTATTGCGATAGCGGAACAATTATAACAGTAAACCTGGGTATCACTGTTTAAAAAATGCCGTGAACCAGCTTCTCATAGAATATTTGCGTTTGAAAGGAGGGCGTTGAAAAATAAAATGCCTGACGGGCAGGCATTTTTATCACTGTTCAATGGGCATATAAAAGCGGGTTAGCCACGTGAGCGGGCTTAAAGTGTCGGGGTTTCCGGCACGATGCCACCGCCACGTTTTTGCAGTGTTTCTGCAAGACGGGCAAAGTGCTGCTGGAGCTGCTCATCATGGTTTTGATTTTGGGCTTCCAGCGACAGATTGTGCACCAGCAACTGACTGGCACGATCGTCAAGACAGAAAATCAGACTGGAAAAGGCATTTTCCAGCACCGTTAAACGACGCTTCTGATCACCAATCAGTGCTAACAACTCACCAAAGGTCATCGCCTCTTCCGGTTTATCAGTAGTCATGGTGTCGCACCTCCTGTTATGCGTGACGAGCGCAAGGATAGGGCATTGATCATTAAGAGTCTAGATGCAGAGAGGGGGAAGTGCGAGAGGGGAGAAAAGATAAAAAAACCGGGTGGCGACACCCGGAAAAAAGCACAGTGGCGGTTAATCAGTAATGAACCAGTCGTCAGCGCTTTCCCACGTCTGCTGCAGGATTTCGCTGATCTGGTCGCGCGTCTCTTTTCCACCGCCCAGCACGCTGAGATTGTTGGCACTGGCGTAACGTACCTTGACGTGATTGGTCGAGTCAGGGAACTGTTCGTCGATGCGGCGCGATAATTCATCGCTTAACGCTTCAATCGCGCCAGCAGGAAGAGGTCGGGTATTGGATACGGTAATTTCAACGCGCATAATAGCCTCTGGTTAAGATGCTGTATATATTTACAGTATCAATGAGCCGGAGGCAAGCAAAATTATGCGATGCGCCAGTTCAGCGTTTCACCGGCCAGGAACGGCACCAGTGAGTGGCTGCCAAGCGCAATTGACTCTGGTACCTGCCACGGCTCACGCACCAGCGTGATCGTCCCCTCATTCAGTGGCAGACCGTAAAAACGCGGGCCATTTTCAGAACAGAACGCTTCAAAATGTTCCAGCGCGTTCAGCTCTTCAAAAACGGTGGCGTAGGCGGGCAACGACGTCGGCGCATTAAATACGCCCGCACACCCGCAGCTGGCCTCTTTGAGATGACGCAGATGCGGTGCTGTGTCGGTGCCGAGGAAGACGCGCGGATGACCACTCGCCACTAATTTGCGCAATGCTTCCTGATGCACGTTGCGTTTAAGAATCGGCAGGCAATAGAGGTGAGGACGAATACCGCCCACCAGCATGTGATTGCGGTTAAACATCAAATGCTGCGGGGTAATGGTCGCGCCCAGCGTCTCATCGGCGGCGGCAACATACTCTGCGGCGTCCTGAGTGGTAATGTGCTCCATCACCACTTTCAGTGCCGGAAACTGGCTGCGTAGAGGCACCATAACCGTTTCGATAAACCGGGCTTCGCGGTCAAAAATGTCGACATGCGCATCGGTGACTTCACCATGGATCAGCAGTGGCATACCGAGCGTCTGCATCCGATCCAGCACGCGGGCAATGGACGCGATGTTGGTCACGCCATGACTGGAGTTGGTGGTAGCGTGCGCCGGATAGAGCTTCGCCGCAGTGAACAGACCGGCGGTGAAACCGCGCTCAAGCTCATCAGGATCCAGCGAGTCGGTCAGGTAGCAGGTCATCAGCGGCGTAAAGGCGTGATCGGCGGGCAGCGCCGCCAGGATGCGATCGCGGTACGCTTCACCTGCTGCCACGCTGGTCACCGGCGGCACCAGGTTAGGCATCACAATGGCACGACCATTCACCGCGCTGGTATAGGGCAGGACCGTGTTGAGCATCTCATCGTCGCGCAGATGAATATGCCAGTCGTCAGGGCGACGCAGGGTAAGTTGCTGAGGTTGTGCTGTCATCAGTGAAGCTCCGGCAGAAGGGAAACAAAAGGCGTGTTTTGGCCGGGGTCTAAGCATAAGGATTCAGGCAACCGTTTGCACCTGCTTTTTATGCCGCCAGAGAAAATCCGCGCCAGGGGCGCGGAAATCGGGATTACTGCGTAAAGGGAATAACCAGTTCGCCAGGCTTCACTTCCAGTCCTTTGGCAAATTTCTTCGCCAGCGACTCGCCTTTGCTGCGGTCTGCGCTGAGCACATAGGCGGGTTTTTGATCAAAGTAGCTTTTCAGCGACTGATTCAGATAAGGCGTCAGCGTCTTCATGATTGAGGCCATTTTTTCCGGGGCCACCTGGGCGTCAACAATCTCCAGATCGCGCAGATAAATTGCGCCCTGCTGCTGATTATAAACCGGCTGAGCACGCATTTTCAGTTGCATATCGGCCTGCTGCGGGCCAAACAGTGAGGTGACGTTGATTTTTGCGTTACCGGAGAGCGTCACTTTACCTGGTTCTTCGCGACCAATCTGACTGGTCAGATTGGTCAGCACGATGTGTGCGTTAACCAGGCCGGAAACGCCAATATCTTTCTCGTAGTTGTTGTGTTTCTGCAGCGCCTGGTTTACTTCCTGTTCGCTGATGGTGTATTGCGTCAGTTGATTACAGCCGCTGATTAGCAGCGCCATCAACAGGGCAGTCAGCCCGAAAAAAAACTTTTTCATCGATCTTTATCCTGAATATCAGAGCCAGTAAACAGGCCATAGCCTGCCTGAATGCGTGGCGGGTGTCATCAGGAAAGGGATGAGAAACGCCGCAGCGTCTCTCATCGGAGGCGGGACTAATGCGCTATCGAAGAGAGCAGATTTACCTGAGTCTGTTTGGCCATGTTATCGCGGTAGTCCGCGACCCGGCTCGGCCAGTCGATACCGGCGACCAGCGTCAGAGAGCGGAGTAGCGGGAAGAGATTAAAATCATCTTCCGATAGCTCGCCGTTTACCGCATTGGGCTGAACGATTAATTTGTCCAGTTTGCGCAGATCTTCACTCACATTCTTAATCAGCCCGGCCGAGTGGCTTTTCAGCGTTTCAAAATCACCGAGGCTCGCCTGTTTTTTGCTGCGGAAATAGTCACGCGCCTCAGGCGTAGCGAACTCGGCAAACGCCGCTTCGGCAATGCGCGGCAGCAGCAGTTTATTGACATAGCTGTTCATGTGACGCAGCCAGTCGCCAATTGCCGGGTTCAGCGCGCCGGTGATCAGCGGTGCGCCATCCTGCTGATCGACGTACTGCACGATCTCCATGCTCTCAGGCATTGCACTGCCATCCTGCTTTTGCAGAATCGGTGCCATTTTCTGCCCGATCAGTCGTTTTGGCGTCTCTTCATCGTCGTTGAGCATCACCACCAGCTCAACCGGCTTATTTTTCAGACCAAAAATCATTCGCGCTTTAACGCAGAAAGGACAATGGTCATAGATATACAGTTTCATCCTGATCTCCCGGATTTTTACAGGTTTAGTGTTTAACAGAGTGAATCAATTCATCCTGTTTTCGGGCGCGTAAAAAGTATGGAAGAGATTACCCTGCAGGGCAAACCTGCCAGCCAGCATGTGGGACTTTAGCCGGGCGAACCGACGGGTCATCGCTGTGATAACAGAGTAAAATCAACCTCTTTAAAGCTAAACCACTGTAACGTTTTACCGCAGCCCAGGCGGCGGTTATAGTGAACGCCGGGTAATGACGGCTTTCACTCACAGCCATTGATTTCAGGAGTCAGGATGTTTGGCTATCGTTCTGCCGCGCCCAGGGTGCGATTAACCACCGATCGTCTGGTGGTCCGTCTGGTTCACGAACGTGATGCCTGGCGAATGGCAGATTACTATTCGGAAAACCGCCTGTTTTTAAAACCATGGGAGCCGGTGCGCGACGATAGCCACTGCTACCCTTCAGGCTGGCAGGCGCGCCTCGGGCTGATTTCCGACATGCATAAGCAGGGAACGGCCTTCTATTTTATTCTCATGGACAGCGATGAAACCGAAGTGCGGGGCGTGGCGAACTTCAGTAACGTGCTGCGCGGTTCCTTTCACGCCTGTTATCTCGGCTATTCACTGGGTGAAAAGTGGCAGGGGCAGGGGCTGATGTTCGAAGCCTTGCAGTCGGCTATCCGCTATATGCAGCGCCAGCAGCATATTCATCGCATTATGGCGAACTACATGCCGCACAACCAGCGCAGCGGCGATCTGCTGGCGCGACTTGGTTTTGAGAAAGAGGGTTACGCGAAAGATTATCTGCTGATCGACGGACGCTGGCAGGATCACGTGCTGACAGCCTTAACTCTGCGGGAATGGACGCCTGACCGGCGTGGACAATAATGAGGACGCGAGCATGAAGATGGCTTTATCAGCGCAGGCGTTGCGCGTGTTGGGCTGCCTGCTGGAGAAGCAGGTCACCACGCCAGAGCAGTATCCGCTGTCACTGAATGGCGTGGTAGTGGCCTGTAATCAGAAATCGAATCGCGAGCCGGTGATGGAGCTGAGTGAAAGCGAGGTACAGAATCAGCTCGATCAGCTGGAAAAGCGTCATCTGATCACCGCCAGCAGCGCCGCCGGACAGCGGGTGGTAAAATATGAGCAGCGTTTCTGTAATTCTGCGTTTGGCACACTGAAACTCAACAGTGCGGAAGTGGCTCTTCTCACCCTGCTGCTGCTGCGCGGGCCGCAGACGCCAGGCGAACTGCGAACCCGCAGCGGTCGTCTGCATGAGTTCAGCGATGTCGGCGACGTGGAACAGACGCTGGAAGGCTTGATGCAGCGTGACGACAGTGCACAGGTCATCCGCCTGGCACGTGAGCCAGGCAAGCGCGAAAGCCGCTTTATGCATCTGCTGGGCGATGAAGATGATGCACATCAGGCTGCCGACGCGCCGGACGAGCAGGGCGATCTGGCGGCGCGTGTTACTACGCTGGAACAGCAGGTCGCAGCACTTCAGGCGCAACTTACCCAATTGCTGCAAACGGAGAGCTGAGATGACATTACGTATAGGCGTGGTGGGATTGGGTGGTATTGCGCAGAAAGCCTGGCTGCCGGTGCTGTCTGCGGCGACGGACTGGACGCTGGTGGGGGCGTTTTCCCCGAATCAGGCCAAAGCCCGCCCAATCTGTGACAGCTATCGCATGCAGTGCTTTGGTTCACTGAATGAAGTAGCCGCAGCCTGCGACGCGGTGTTTGTCCACAGCAGCACCGACACCCACTATGAGGTGGTCAGGGCTCTGCTGCTGGCAGGAAAAGATGTCTGCGTCGACAAGCCGCTGGCTGAAACCCTGGAGCAGGCTGAAGCGCTGGTGGCGCTGGCGGAAAAACGCCAGCGTAAACTGATGGTGGCATTTAACCGCCGCTTTGCCCCGCGCTATCAGCAGCTGCAGGCGGAGATGGCTGGCGCGGCTTCTCTGCGGATTGAAAAGCACCGCAGCGACAGCGTCGGGCCACGGGATCTTCGTTTTACCCTGCTTGATGACTACCTGCATGTGGTGGACACCGCGCTCTGGCTGGGCGGCAAGCCTGTTCGCCAGGTTCACGGACGCATTGATACCAACGAGCAGGGGCAGATGCTCTATGCCGAACACCATTTCGCTGTTGAAGGCCTGGCGATCACCACCAGTATGCACCGGCGCGCAGGCAGTCAGCGCGAGCGGATCAGCGCAGTGTGTGACGGTAAGTGCATCGACATCAGCGAGATGCGCGACTGGCAGGAAGAGCGCAGTGATGGCCTGCTAATCACTCCGCCGCCTGCCTGGCAGAGCCATCTGACGCAGCGCGGCTTCAGCGGTGCAGCACGCCATTTTATTGACTGCGTACAAAATCAGACGAAGCCTGAAACCAGCGGTGAGCAGGCGCTGATGGCGCAGCGTGTGGTGGAAAAACTGTGGCGTGAGGCGACGCAGGAATAACGCCTTGTAACACTCCGTGCTGGTCATTTCCCTCCGTGGCAGTAGACTGTCGCCGGGCATCCTCGGGTGCCCGCGCTAATTCTCCTTTTTTGCCGATTCTTTTCAGGATGCGCCGTCAATTATGAATTTGTTGAAATCGCTGGCAGCGGTCAGTTCTATGACCCTGTTTTCCCGCGTACTGGGCTTTGCCCGTGATGCCATCGTGGCGCGGGTGTTTGGTGCCGGAATGGCGACCGATGCCTTCTTTGTTGCGTTTAAACTGCCCAATCTGCTGCGCCGTATTTTCGCTGAAGGCGCATTTTCTCAGGCGTTCGTGCCGATTCTGGCTGAATATAAAAGCAAGCAGGGTGAAGAGGCGACAAAACTGTTCCTGGCGTACGTCTCAGGCCTGCTGACGCTGGCACTGGCGCTGGTCACGATGGCGGGGATGATCGCTGCGCCCTGGGTCATCATGGTCACGGCGCCCGGCTTTGCCGACAGTGCCGATAAGTTTGCACTGACCAGCTCGCTGCTGCGAGTGACGTTCCCCTACATTATGCTGATTTCGCTGGCCTCGCTGGCGGGGGCGGTGCTGAACACCTGGAACCGCTTCTCGGTGCCGGCGTTTGCGCCGACCCTTCTGAATGTCAGCATGATTGGTTTTGCGCTGTTTGCTGCGCCGCATTTTCATCCACCAGTGATGGCGCTGGCCTGGGCCGTGGTCGCGGGCGGTGTGCTGCAACTCGGCTATCAGCTTCCTCACCTGAAGAAGCTGGGAATGCTGGTGCTGCCGCGCCTGAATCTGCGTGACGCGGGCGTATGGCGGGTGATGCGTCAGATGGGACCGGCCATTCTGGGCGTTTCCGTCAGTCAGATCTCACTGATCATCAACACCATCTTCGCCTCGTTTCTGGTTTCGGGTTCGGTCTCCTGGATGTACTACGCCGATCGGCTGATGGAGTTTCCTTCGGGTGTGCTGGGCGTGGCGCTGGGCACCATTCTGTTGCCGTCGCTGGCTAAAAGTTTTGCCAGCGGCAACCATGATGAATATTCCCGACTGATGGACTGGGGGCTGCGCCTCTGCTTCCTGCTGGCGCTGCCGAGTGCCGTGGCGCTGGGCATGCTCTCCGGTCCGCTGACCGTGGCGCTGTTCCAGTACGGTAAATTCACCGCCTTTGATGCATTGATGACGCAGCGTGCGCTGATCGCCTACTCCGTGGGACTGATGGGCCTGATTGTGGTTAAGGTGCTGGCACCGGGCTTCTATTCCCGTCAGGACATCAAAACGCCGGTGAAAATCGCGATTATCACGCTGATCATGACGCAGCTCATGAACCTGGCGTTTATTGGTCCGCTGAAACATGCCGGTCTGTCACTGTCGATTGGTCTGGCGGCCTGTCTGAATGCGTCGCTGCTCTACTGGCAGCTGCGTAAGAAGAATATCTTTATGCCGCAGCCGGGCTGGAGCAGCTTCCTGCTCCGCCTGCTGATTGCCGTGGTGGTGATGGCCGGCGCGCTGTTTGCCATGCTGCAGTGGATGCCGGCATGGGAACAGGGCTCCATGCTGTGGCGACTGCTGCGTCTGGCGGCGGTTTGTGCAGTGGGTGGCGGGGCTTATTTCCTGGCGCTGGGGCTGCTGGGCTTCCGGTTGCGTGACTATGCGCGGCGCACCGCTGTGTAAAGCGTGCCGCAATAAATAAATTCAACGCGCAGGGAACAGGGGCAGAGGAGGAAAGCGTCCCGCGCCATGGACAAAAACGCCGGGAGCGTTTTTGAAGAACGCAACGCGTTGGCCCGGCAACGGGCGCACCTCAGGGATGAGGTGCGTAAACGCGCGGGCCGAGCGGCCAGGGATTGGCTTTAGCGTCTTTCCGATCTGCCCCTGTTCCCTGTGCAGGCTCAATTTTAAAGCTCATCATGGTGAAGGAAAAACGCACCAATAAAAAATCCCGCACCAGGCGGGATTTTTTTCGCTACTTTCCGGTTCAGGCTTTGCGACTTAACGTCGCCTGGCCTTTACCCATCCCATCCGGGCCGTAAAAGGCCTGGGTCTGATGCGGCTTCAGCACTTCAAGTGCATTTTCCGTGTAGCGGATCTGGTGTTGCAGCAGCAGGCCATTATGAACATTGGCGTCCTGCAGACGACGGGTATGCTGCTGAATGCTGTCCCAGCGGCGCGCCATGTCGTTCTGACCACGATAAGGTGCTGCTGTCGCCTGACTCTGTTCAGCGGTGCGGCGCATCTCATCCAGATAGTTCAGCGTACTGAGCAGTGCACTTTTATCTTCGGTGATGCGCTGCAACAGGTTGCTGTTAATGCTGCCCGCTGCCAGTTGCTGCTGCTCTTCTTCCAGCACCGCTGAAAGCGACGCCAGCACGTCCTGCATCTTATCTAATGTGGTCTGCAAATTACTCATGGCAATTAATTACCCTCTAAATACGCCTTAGTGTCGGCAATCAGCGCATCGGCGATTTTGCCGGTATCCATCTTCAGTTCGCCATTACGAATGGCCGTTTTCAGTTGTTCAACGCGCTCGACGTTAATATCTTTGCTGCTCGGCTGCATCAGCTGCGACTGCGCGCTGCTCAGGCTGACCTGGGCTGCAGCGGGGGTCGTGGCTGCTACCGGGCTGGCACTCTGACGCACTTTGCTGCTGCCAGTCTCGCTGCTGTCACGGCTCTGGACGGTGCTGGCGGGTTTCAGAGGTTGCGTTCTGTCAATGCTCATATTCGGGCTCCTGTACGGTCAGGGGAAGTCTGCCACCTGAATCATAATAGCGTTATCGCTTTGTTGATTCTTCTATCGGCAGCACTACGGGCTTCTTTAACACTTTACAGCGTTATAAGAATATTCCCATCCTCGCGAACTTTACCGCTGACAATCTGGCCATTTCCCATCCTTACCCGAACCAATTGCGAGCGGGCGGCATTGTTCAGCGCCTTGCCCTCACCGCTGGCGTCAAAGCCGTCACCGCTGGCAATCACCATCACATTCTGACCCGCCTTAACACGCCATGGCTGACGCAGCGTGGAAGGATTAATCGGCTGTCCTGGCTGGATATCACGCAGCACTACGGCGTCTGCAACTGCGTCCGCATTCAGCAGGGCGCGGGCAGGCAGGGTATCAAGGCGGCCGGTCTGCAGCGTGAAATCACTTTCGCTGACGCTGCTGCCCTGGCTTAGCAGCCGGGTCGCCACCAGATAGGAACCGGTGACCTGAACCTGTACCTGGATATAACGGCGATTCTCATCGCAGTTTGCCGCCACGCTCATGTTGCCCCATAACCGGCTATTGCCTGGCAGGGTGAACTTTGGCATCTCACAGGCTGGCCATTGCTCTTTCGGCGTGCGCACCACGACAACCATGCCTTCAGCATGCTGAGCGTCACGCGCTTTAAAAAATTGATTCAGTTGTGCATTGAGATCCCCGGCAGAAGCCGGCAGGGCGATCACGACCAGCAGGCTGGTCAGCAGAGTCAGATATCGACGCATTGTGCAGTTCCTCACTGATGATGGCGACGAGTGTACCCGTTAAGAAAAATCCTCAATTGTCAAAATAGCGGTCATTTAAGGCGTTATTCAGACGATGACGGCTTGCTTTTTCAAATTAAGCTGCGAGCTCAAAATTCTCATACGCGGAGGAAACATGCTCGACAAACTGGATGCGGCGCTGAAATTTGGAACGGAGGCCCTCAACCTGCGTGCTCAACGTCAGGAGATCCTGGCGTCAAATATTGCCAACGCCGATACCCCTGGTTATCAGGCCCGGGATATCGACTTTGCCAGCGAGCTGAGTCGGGTGATGTCCAATGGTCGTGCGGAAGGCAGCAGCATGGCGTTAAAAGTCACGTCAGCTCGCCACATTGAAGCTCAGACAAACGGGGCGCCATCAATGGATATGCTTTATCGCATTCCTGACCAGCCTTCTGCCGACGGCAACACCGTAGATATGGACCGTGAGCGTACGCAGTTCGCGGATAACAGCCTGAAATATCAAACCGACCTCACCCTCATCAGTAGCCAGATCAAAGGCATGATGAGCGTGTTACAAGGGCAATAATTATGGCCTTGCTGAATATTTTTGACATTGCCGGCTCAGCGATGACCGCGCAATCACAGCGATTAAACGTCAGTGCCAGTAACCTGGCAAACGCCGACAGCGTCACCGGCCCCGATGGCAAGCCTTACGTGGCAAAGCAGGTGGTCTTCCAGACCGATGCGGCCCCGGGTTCAGCGACCGGCGGTGTGAAAGTGGCACGCGTCGTGGACGATCCGACACCTGCGAAGCTGGTCTATGACCCGGGCAACCCGATGGCCGATGCCAAAGGCTACGTGAAGATGCCGAACGTGGATGTGGTTTCTGAAAGCGTCAACACCATGTCGGCGTCACGCAGCTACCAGGCCAACGTCGAGGTGCTCAACACCGTGAAGTCGATGATGATGAAAACCCTGACGATCGGGCAATAACGGAGAAAAATGATGGCTATCGCGGTAGGCGTTAATGAAAAGCTGGACCCCACGGTCCTTAGCTCATCCAGCACCAGCGGCACCGGCAACAACGCGCAGGATCTGCAGAATCAGTTCCTGACCATGCTGGTGACGCAGTTAAAGAACCAGGATCCAACCAATCCAATGGATAACAGCCAGCTCACCACGCAGCTGGCACAGATCAATACCCTGAGCGGCATTGAAAAACTGAATACCACACTGGGATCGATCTCCGGACAGATCAGCACCAGCCAGTCGCTGCAGAGCTCCACGCTGATTGGGCATGGCGTGATGGTTAATGGCGGACAGATTCTGGTAGGCAACGGCACCACCACGCCATTTGGCGTGGAGCTGGCTTCCGCCTCTACCGGCGCATCCGCCACCATTAAAGATGCCAATGGCACGGTGATCGACACCGTCGATCTGGGCGCGCTGAGTGCTGGCGTCCACACCTTCTCGTGGGATGGCAAGCTGACTGATGGCTCTGTCGCGCCGGATGGTAAATACAGCGTTGCGATTGCCGCAAGCAATGGCAACACACAACTGGTGGCACAACCGCTTAACTACGCCTACGTCAATGGGGTGAGTACTGCGAACAACACCACAAAACTGGATCTCGGCACCATGGGCTCCGCCACCCTTGACGACGTACGTCAGATTCTCTGATTAACCTGTAGACAGGAAACAAACACATGTCATTTTCCCAAGCGGTCAGCGGCCTTGGTGCTGCTTCAAGTAACCTTGATGTCATCGGTAACAACATTGCTAACTCCGCGACAGCGGGCTTTAAATCCAGCACCATCGCGTTTGCCGATATGTTCGCCGGTTCTAACGTCGGTCTCGGTACCAAAGTCGCTGCGGTGATCCAGAACTTTAACGATGGCGCGACCACCACCACCAGCCGTGGCCTGGACGTTGCGCTGAGCGGCAACGGTTTCTTCCGTATGACCGACAGCAGCGGCGGCGTTTTCTATTCACGTAACGGCCAGTTAACGCTGGATGCCAACCGTAACCTGGTAAACACCCAGGGCCTGAACGTCACCGGCTATCCGGCAAGCGGTTCACCGGCCACTATCCAGTCGGGTGCCAACCCGGTAGCGCTGCGAATTCCTACTGAGCAGATGCCAGCCCGCGCCACTACCACCGCCGGTCTGGTTGCCAACCTGAACTCAACGGATACCACGCCAACGGTGACCACCTTCTCGACGGCGAATGCAGACAGCTACAACAAGAAAACCACCGCCACCGTGTTCGATTCGCAGGGTAATGACCATGCGCTCGACATGTATTTCGTGAAAGACACCACCAGCAACAGCTGGACCGTCCACACCATTGATGGCAACACCGGCACCTCAGCGGGTGACTTCAGAATGGCGTTTGATACCAGCGGTAAGCTGACCAGCGTCTCTAAGCTGGCTGCAAACGGTACGGTAGCGAGCACCACCACGGATGGCACTGTTGGCCTGACGCTGAACGTAGGTGGCGCCAATGGCGCGGTCGCCAATCAGCCAATCAACCTGAGCATGCTGGGCAGCCTGCAGCAGAACACCGGCGCGACCACCTTTGGCAGCCCGACGCAGGATGGCTATGCGCCAGGCGATCTGACCAGCTACGCGATCAATGATGACGGCACCATTACCGGTAGCTACTCAAACAAGAAAACCCAGCTGCTGGGTCAGATTGTCCTGGCGAGCTTCTCTAACCCGGAAGGTCTGCAGTCACAGGGCGACAATGTCTGGCAGGCTTCGAGCGCATCCGGTCAGGCAGCCATTGGTCTGGCCAACACCGGCACCTTCGGTTCACTGACGTCGGGCGCTCTGGAATCGTCCAACGTCGACATGAGTAAAGAGCTGGTGAACATGATCGTCGCGCAGCGTAACTATCAGGCGAATGCGCAGACCATCAAAACTCAGGACCAGATTCTCAACACGCTGGTTAACTTACGTTAATTCGCTAACAGGATTGCCATATGGATCACGCGATATATACCGCGATGGGCGCGGCCAGCCAGACGCTGGATCAGCAGGCGGTGACCGCCAGCAACCTCGCCAACGCCTCAACACCGGGTTTTCGTGCACAGCTGAATGCGCTGCGCGCGGTGCCGGTGAGTGGCTGGTCGCTGCCGACCCGTACGCTGGTCGCCGCCTCGACACCCGGCGCCGACATGAGTCAGGGCGCGATGGATTACACCGAGCGTCCGCTCGATGTGGCGGTGCAGCAGGATGGCTGGCTGGCGGTGCGTACCGCTGACGGCAGCGAAGCCTATACCCGCAACGGCAATATGCAAATCAGTCCGACCGGTACGCTGACGGTTCAGGGCAATCCTGTGATGGGCGATGGCGGTCCGATTGTGATCCCGCAGGGTACGGAAATCACCATTGCGGCAGACGGCTCCATCACCGGGCTGAACGCCGGTGATTCGCCGAACGCCACGGTTCAGCTGGGCAAGCTGAAGCTGGTCAGGGCAACCGGGCAGGAGCTGCAGCGCAGTGATGACGGCATGTTCCGTCCCACTGCGTCGACGCAGGCGACCCGTGGTGCCGCACTGCAGGCTGACGCCACTATGCAGGTGATGCCTGGCGTGCTGGAAGGCAGCAACGTTAAACCAGTGGAAACCATGGTCGATATGATCGCCAACGCCCGACGTTTTGAGATGCAGATGAAAGTCATCACCAACGTCGACGAAAATGAACAAAAAGCCAATCAGCTCCTGAACATGAGCTAAGGCGCGAGGATAACAACATGATTCGTTCTTTATGGATCGCTAAGACCGGTCTTGATGCGCAGCAGATGAACATGGACGTCATTGCCAACAACCTGGCAAACGTCAGCACCAACGGCTTTAAACGTTCACGTGCCGTGTTCGAAGATATGATGTACCAGACTATGCGCCAGCCGGGCACGCAGTCGTCAGAACAGACAACGCTGCCATCGGGCCTGCAGATCGGTACCGGTGTGCGTCCGGTGACCACTGAGCGTCTGCATACTCAGGGCAACCTGTCGCAGACCAGTAACTCAAAAGATATTGCTATTAACGGTCAGGGTTATTTTCAGATTCAGATGCCGGACGGCACCTCTGCTTATACCCGTGATGGCGCGTTTCAGGTTGATCAGAACGGACAGCTGGTGACCAACTCCGGTTTCCCGGTACAGCCAGGCATTACCATTCCGGCCAACGCCACCAGCATTACGGTGTCGCGTGACGGTGTGGTCAGCGTGACGCAGCAGGGTCAGGCTCAGGCCGCACAGGTCGGTCAGTTAACGCTGAGCACCTTTATGAACGACGCCGGTCTCGATAGCGTGGGTGAAAACCTTTACAAGGAAACCCAGGCATCGGGCGCACCGACCGACAGCACGCCAGGCCAGAACGGCGCGGGTCTGCTCTATCAGGGCTATACCGAAACCTCGAACGTTAACGTAGCGGAAGAGCTGGTCACCATGATCCAGACGCAGCGCGCTTATGAAATCAACAGCAAGGCGATCAGCACCTCTGATCAGATGCTGGCGAAATTAACCCAGCTTTAATCCCGAACAGGGCCAGCCCGTGCTGGCCTGAGATACAGACATTAATAAGGTCGTGACACCGTGGCGAAGCAACAGATTCTCAAGCCTGGACATTGGTTAGTCGCCTCGTTGCTGCTAACTCTTAACGGATGTGCCCTGGTCCCGCGTACTCCGCTGGTCGAGGGGGCAACCACGGCGCAGCCGATGCCGTCCGCGCCACCGGTGGTAAACGGCTCTATATTCCAGGGCGTCGCGCCACTTAACTACGGCTATCAGCCGCTGTTTGAAGATCGCCGTCCACGCAACATCGGCGATACCCTGACCATCACGCTGCAGGAAAACGTCAGCGCCAGCAAAAGCTCCTCAGCCAGTGCCAGCCGCGACGGCAGCAACAGCTTTGGTGTGAGCGGCGTGCCGACGGGTCTGGCAGGCCTGGTGGGTGCAGGTGGCGAAAAAGCCAATCTCAGCGCCGAAGGCAAAAACGACTTCGCAGGTAAAGGCGGCGCATCCGCCAATAACACCTTTACCGGCACCATTACCGTCACCGTGGATCAGGTGTTGTCAAACGGCAACCTGCACGTAGTCGGTGAAAAACAGATCGCCATTAATCAGGGCACGGAGTTCATTCGCTTCTCGGGCGTGGTCAACCCACGCACCATCAGCGCCAGTAACGCCGTGTTATCTACCGCTGTCGCCGATGCACGTATTGAGTACGTCGGAAATGGTTACATCAATGAGGCGCAAACCATGGGCTGGTTCCAGCGTTTCTTCCTGAACATCTCGCCGATGTAAGAGGTTTCAATGAAAAAGTTAACGCTGTTACGCGCCGGGCTGGCGCTGCTGCTGGGCGTCAGCCTGCTGGCCAAAGCCGATTTGATTCGTGATTTAACCACGGTACAGGGCGTACGTGATAACCAGCTGCTGGGCTACGGCCTGGTCGTGGGTCTGGATGGCACCGGTGACCAGACCACGCAGACGCCCTTTACTACCCAGACGGTGAGCAACATGCTGTCGCAGCTTGGCATCACCGTGCCTGCGGGCACCAATATGCAGCTGAAAAACGTGGCAGCCGTTATGGTGACCGCTAAGCTGCCGTCGTTTGCCCGTCAGGGACAGAACCTGGATGTGGTGGTCTCATCGCTGGGTAATGCTAAAAGCCTGCGCGGCGGCACGCTGTTAATGACGCCGATGAAAGGGGTTGATAACCAGGTCTATGCGCTGGCTCAGGGTAACATCCTGGTCGGTGGTGCAGGTGCCTCTGCGGGCGGCAGCAGTGTTCAGGTCAACCAGCTGAACGGTGGCCGCATCACTGGCGGTGCAACGGTTGAACGTGAACTGCAGAGCAACTTTGGCTCGCAGAACACCCTTAACCTGCAGCTTAACAATGAAGATTTCTCGATGGCGCAGCGTATTGCGGACGCGATCAACGCCCGTGGCGGTTATGGCGCAGCGCAGCCGCTGGATGCCCGTACCGTGCAGATCCGCGTGTCACCGAATAATGGTGCGCAGGTGCGTCTGCTGGCTGAGATCCAGAACATTGATGTCTCGATTCCGGTTGAAGATGCCAAAGTGATCATCAACTCCCGTACCGGCTCGGTCGTCATGAACCGCGAAGTCACGCTGAATCAGTGTGCAGTGGCGCAGGGCAACCTGTCAGTGACGGTTAACCAGCAGCAGAACGTCAGTCAGCCTGATACACCGCTGGCCGGTGGTCAGACCGTGGCGACGACGCAGACCCAGATCGATCTCCGCCAGACCGGCGGTGCGCTGCAGCGCGTCAATGCCAGCGCTAATCTGAATAACGTAGTCCGTGCGCTGAATGCGCTGGGTGCATCACCTATCGAACTGATGTCGATTCTGCAGTCGATGCAGAGTGCCGGCTGTCTGCGTGCCAAACTGGAAATTATCTGATGGCTGATATGCAATCTGTCACGAGTCCGGCTTTCGACAGCCGCTCCCTGAATGATCTTAAACGCCAGGCGAGCAACGATCCGAAAGGACATGCGTTGCAGGTTGCACGTCAGGTTGAAGGGATGTTTGTACAGATGATGCTGAAGAGTATGCGCGATGCGTTGCCGCAGGACGGCATTATGGGCAACGAGCAGACCAAACTTTTTACCTCTATGTATGACCAGCAGATTGCACAGGAGATGGGCAAGCGTGGCCTCGGTCTGGCGGAAACCATCGTCAAACAGATGCAGCCCGCCACCGCGCCGGATGAAAAAGCCGGTACGGTGCCGATGAAGCTGGATAACAGCTTTATTCTCAGCACCAGCGGAGCCACACCACTGCCCGCCCAGCAGCTGGAGCAGATGGTGCGGAAGGCGATGCCACGACTGCCGCCGGTCGCGTCATCCACGGGGCTGCCGAGCGACAGCCGTGAGTTTATCGCTCAGCTGACGCAGCCAGCGCAGGCGGCCAGTCAGCAGAGTGGTATTCCACATCACCTGATTCTGGCGCAGGCTGCGCTGGAGTCGGGCTGGGGCCAGCGACAGATCCTGACCCGCGACGGCAAGCCGAGCTATAACGTGTTCGGGATTAAAGCCAGCGGAGACTGGAAAGGTGACACCACCGATATCATGACCACCGAATATGAGCAGGGTGCAGCGAAGAAAGTCCGTGCCAGCTTCAGGGTGTACAACTCCTATTTCGAGGCGCTGACCGACTACGTCAAACTGTTGACCAAAAACCCTCGCTATGCGGCAGTGACCAACGCCTCAAGCGCAGAGCAGGGCGCGCAGGCGTTACAGGCGGCAGGCTATGCCACCGACCCGAAATATGCGCAAAAGCTGGTGGGAATGATTCAGCAATTCAAAAGCATGGGCGATAAAGTCGTCAAAGCATACAGCCAGGATATTGGCGACCTGTTCTGATCATTTCGCCTCAAGTTTCACTTAAGCAAGCCGATAACATCCCTATAGCCAGAAGCGTTTCGCCTGCTGGCGCCCACTTTGATGTCTGCCAGCCCGGTTGACGGGGAACGTAAGGAACCGAGATGTCCAGCATAATTAACTCCGCGATGAGCGGATTGAGTGCCGCGCAGGCCGCTCTGAGCACCACCAGTAACAACATTTCTAACTACACCGTGGCGGGCTATTCACGTCAGACCACGGTACTGGCGCAGGCGAACAGTACCCTTCAGGGTAATAGCTATTATGGTAACGGCGTGAACATTACCGGTGTACAACGTGAATATGATTCATTTATTGCCACACAGCTGCGGGGTGCCAGCGCGAGTTACAGTGCAGTCGACACTCAGCATACGCAGATTTCTAACATTGACGATCTGCTGTCGACCGCGACGACCAGCCTGTCGACCTCGCTGCAGGGCTTCTTTACCAACCTGCAGAACGTCGTCAGTAACGCCAACGATCCGTCAGCGCGTCAGTCGATGCTCAGCAATGCACAGGGTCTGGTGAACCAGTTCCAGACCTCAGCGCAATACCTGAACAATATGCAGAACAGCGTCAATGCTGATGTCAGCTCCAGTGTTAAACAGGTCAACACCCTCACCAGCCAGATTGCCGATCTTAACCAGCAGATTGGCAAGTTGACTAATGGCAACGGTGCGGCGCCTAACGATCTGCTTGATAAGCGTGATCAGCTGGTCAATGACCTGAATAAAGTCGTTGGCGTGACGGTATCGCAGCAGGATGGCAATTACACAGTATCAATGGCCAACGGCCTGACGCTGGTTAACGGCAACAAATCTCACGAGCTGGTGGCGATGAGCGCCAGCAGCGATCCGACGCGTACCACGATTGGCTATGTCGACAGGCAGGCGGGCAACGTTGAGATTCCGGAAAAACTGATCACCACCGGCTCGCTTGGCGGTCTGCTGGCGTTCCGCACTCAGGATCTGGATCTGGCACAGAACCAGCTGGGTCAGTTAGCGGCGGCGTTTACCACCAGCTTCAACGACGTCCATAAGCAGGGCTTTGACAGCCACGGCGACCAGGGCGTCGACTTCTTTAATATCGGCAGTCCAGCCGTGGTGAGCAACAGTAAAAACAGTACCGCCGCCTCCGTGACCGCTGAATGGACCGACACCAGCGCGCTGAAAGCCACTAACTACACCGTGAGTTATGACGGCAATAACTGGACCGCAACGCGTGCGTCAGACAGCACCGCAGCCGCCATCACCCAGAGTACCGATGCCAGTGGCAATACCACGCTGAGTTTTGATGGCCTGAAACTGACTGTGGGTGCCTCGCCTGCACCTGCCGCCAAAGACAGCTTCCTGGTGAAGCCGGTCCAGAATGTGATTAACGACATGTCCGTGGCAATCACCAGTGAATCTCAGGTGGCTGCTGCGAGCGCGGTTGGCGGTGAAAGTGATAACCGCAATGCGCAGAAACTGCTGAATCTGCAGGATGTAAAGCTGGTCGGCGGCAACGCCACGCTGTCGCAGGCCTATGCGGCTATCGTCAGCACCGTGGGTAACAAAACCAGCTCGCTGGAAACCACCAGCACGACGCAGAAAAGTGTGGTCAGTCAGCTGACCGAACGCCAGCAGTCAGTCTCTGGCGTCAACCTCGATGAGGAGTACGCCAATCTGACCAAATACCAGCAATATTACATGGCCAATGCGCAGGTGCTCCAGACTGCCAGCACCGTGTTTAACGCATTGATTAATATTCGCTAAGGGCAGGAGATAACATGCGAATCAGTACAAATATGATTTTTGAACAGCAGGTGCGCGGCATTACTGACTCGCAAGCCTCCTGGCTGAAAGTGGGTGAGCAGCTCTCCAGCGGTCGCCGTGTAACGAATCCCTCCGATGACCCGATTGCCGCGTCACGTGCTGTTGTGCTGACTCAGACTCAGCAGCAGGGTGAACAGTATGCGCTGGCGCGTACCTTTGCTGAGCAGGGCCTGTCACTGGAAGACAATACGCTGAAGGGCGTTACCAATGGCATCATTGCGGCGCAGACGCTGATCGTCAATGGCTCAACCGGTACGCTGAGTGACGATGACCGTGGCTCGATTGCCACTCAGCTGGAGGGGATCCGCTCACAGCTGCTTAACCTGGCCAACAGCAAAGATGCCAATGGCCGCTATATTTTTGCCGGCTATAAAACTGACAGCGCGCCGTTTGTTGATACGGCAGGCACGGGCGTCAGTTATGCTGGCGGCACCGAAGCGATCACCCAGAAGGTTGATACCAGCCGTACCATGACCGTGGCGCATACCGGTGACAGCATCTTCATGTCAATCACCGGCAATGCCACCAAAGAGCCGGATGGCAGCGCCAGCGAAACCAATGTGTTTAAGATGCTGGATAGCGCTATTGCGGCATTAAAAGTCCCGCAGGATGATGCGGACGCCACGACTAAACAGACCTTCCAGGCCGCAATGGATAAAACCAACCGCGGGCTGGGTAATGCGCTGAATAATGTCTCAACCGTGGTTTCTGAGATTGGTACTCAGCTTGGTGAAATCGATACGCTGAATGCGCAGGGTGATGACCGTAAAGTGATTTACAGCTCGCAGATGAGTGACCTGGTTAACGTGGATTTAACTGAAGCGGCTTCCAGCTACACCATGCAGCAGACAGCACTTCAGGCTTCTTATAAGACCTTTACTGATATGTCTAAGATGTCACTGTTCCAGATGAATTCGTAGTCTGACCTGAAATTTTGAGCGTACTTTAACCGGATGCGCTTACTTTTTCCCACCCTCCTGCTAAAGGAAGGTGGGATTTTTTTGCCTGTGATTCAGCCGGTGGCAGGGCGATTGGTCATAAAGCCTGCCTGTCTGGTTTTTTTGCTTCCTCACTTCACGCTATCCCGCCGCATGCCTGCCTGATGCTTTCCCGCACTTTATTACGGCCAGCGTGCCTGACGCCCTCTTTACTGATGGCTGACGAATTAAACGGGTTGGTTATTTCCCCTTTGACGGCCTGATGACTGAATCGACGCCATAAAAAAACCCCGGCTTTCAGGCCGGGGTTCAGTTTACAACAGCTTATGCGTTACGGCTTTGTCGCCGGGGCAGTGGCCTGATGTGTGGCGCTATGACCACCCGCAGAACCGCGACCATCGAACTCATAAGGTGCCCGTACCCAGTCACTGTGCGGAGCAGGCTCTGACTGCCAGACCGGCGCAGGCGCTTTGGTCATCGGTGCAGAGGCATAGTGCTTCCAGCGCGTACCGTCATTTGGCACCGCTTCAGCAGCAGGCGCTGATGCACCAGGCTCGACCGCCGTTACCGGTGCTGCAGGCGCGATATCGCGAGCGGCAACCGGGGCATGAGGTTCACTGACTGGCGCGCTTTCAGCGTTAGCAGCAACCGGCGCGTTCAGCACTTCTTCCACCTCTGCGGCGATCTCTTCACTGACATCAGTAGCTGACTGCTCTGCAACGTCTGCAGGCTGTGAAACTTCAGCGGCTGGCGTTACCACCGCTGTTTCGGTGACCAGGTCAGCAGGCTGTGACACTGGCGTTTCAGCGACGGGCTCAGCAGGCACAGCTTCAGCCGCTACCGCTTCCGCTTTGGCTTCATCAGCAGCCGGAACAACAGAAGGCTGCTCGTCAACCGGGGCGTCGATAGCACGGGTATCGTCAGTGTTGACGATCGCTACTGGCGTTTCTGCCTGCGGCTCGGCCTGTTGCACTGGCGCGTCCTGAGCAACCGATTCAACGGCGGCAGCAACCGGCAGCGCATGGGTCACGTCTGCAGTCTCTTCGCTGTTATAAGCTGGCGTCTCGTGCATTACATTCTGAACCTGCTCTTCGCTGGCCTGGCTCACCGGATAGCGAATCCAGACTTTACCGGATGCCATTTCAGGTGAAGCAGCGGCAGCAGCCAGCGGCATTGCTGACTGCGTCGGGTAACGCTCATCACGGTAACGACGACGACGCTGTCCGCTGACGCGCAGATGACGTGGCGAACGACGTGAACGACGCGGCATATTGGCGTTATCACGGTTATCGTTATCATCCTGCTCGTCACTCTGCGAAGCCTGGAAATCAGGCTGTGTCTGAGCAACGTCAGCTGGCTGTGCCTGACGCCCTTCAGCAGGCGGAGCGATGTCGCTGGCTTCGGCTGGCAGAGGCTGACGGTTATCATCAACACGCACCTTCTGGTTCAGCTGACGCGGCTTACGACGCGGCATAACCTGAACGCGTTCATCATCCTGCGCCTCAGTGACGCTCAGGGCTTCAGCAACGACTGCTGGCTGCTCAGCCGCTTTGGCCGCTTCTTCACCGGCACGTTTCTCTTCCTGACGACGACGCTGACGTTCAGCACGCTGTTCACGGCGCTGTTGCTGCTGCTCGTCACGCTGCTGGCGCGCTTCTTCGCTCAGTGCCGGACGCTCTTCGCGTACTTCACCCGTCTGAGACTGACGCTTGTTGCGACGGTTATCGTTGCCATCGCGCGGCTCGCGGCTTTCACGTGGCTCACGACTTTCGCGCGGTTCACGGCTTTCACGCGGCTCGCGACTTTCGCGTGGTTCACGGCCTTCACGAGACTGTGCATTATCACCGTTACGCGGCGTACGCTCACGACGATTGTTGTTACGACGGTTGTTATTGTTGCTGCGGCGCTCGCCACGGCCACTGTTGCTTTCCTGCTCTTCAGTTGCTTTCTGCGTTTCAGCAACCTCAGTGGCCACTGGCGCAGCAGCAGGCGCTTCTTCGCCAGCGAACATTTTTTTCAGGCCGCCAAGCAGACGCCCGAAGAAACCGGTGCTGACGGTCGCGGGTGCAGCGACAGCCGGGGCTGATTTTGCTGCTGGCTGAGCTTCAGCGCGCTTCACTTCTGGCTCAACTTCTACCGGCGCAGGAGGCGCATCAGGCATCACAAAGGCGGCCAGAGCAGGCTGCTCAGGACGACGGCGCTCAGCATGTTCCTCTTCCGACGGCATGGCCATTTCGGCTTCATGCAGCTTCGGCAGATGATAACTCAGGGTCTGCGTCTCTTCGCCTTTACGTACGCGCAGCACGGAGTAGTGCGGGGTCTGCATCTTGTCATCAGGAACAATGATTGCCCGCACGCCGCCCTGGCGTTTTTCAATCGCGTTGACCGCTTCACGTTTTTCATTCAGCAGGTAAGACGCAACCTGAACCGGAACAATGGCGTGAACTTCTTTGGTGTTGTCTTTCAGCGCTTCTTCTTCGATCAGACGCAGAATGGACAGCGCCAGTGACTCGTTATCACGGATAGTGCCGGTACCGCTACAGCGTGGGCAGACATGATGACTGGATTCACCTAATGACGGGCTCAGACGCTGACGGGACATCTCCAGCAGGCCGAAACGTGAAATGTGGCTGATCTGAATGCGGGCGCGGTCCTGGCGGACAGCTTCACGCAGACGGTTTTCAACAGCGCGCTGATGGCGTACCGGCGTCATATCGATATAATCGATAACGATCAGGCCGCCCAGGTCACGCAGGCGCAGCTGACGGGCAATCTCATCGGCCGCTTCAAGGTTGGTGTTGAACGCAGTCTCTTCAATGTCACCGCCGCGCGTGGCGCGTGCTGAGTTGATATCGATAGCGGTCAGTGCTTCGGTACTGTCGATCACAATCGATCCACCGGAAGGCAGGCGGACTTCACGCTGGAAAGCGGATTCGATTTGCGATTCGATCTGGTAGTGGCTGAACAGCGGGATTTCACCGGTGTAGAGCTTAATTTTGCTGCTGAAGTCCGGACGACCCAGCGCCGCGATATGCTGACGCGCCAGTTCCAGCACTTTCGGATTATCGATAAGGATTTCACCGATGTCCTGACGCAGATAGTCGCGGAAGGCACGCACAATCACGTTGCTCTCCTGATGGATCAGGAACGGAGCAGGGCGATTTTCAGCAGCTTTCTTAATCGCTTCCCAGTGCTTGAGACGGAAGCTTAAGTCCCACTGCAGCGACTCGGCAGATTTACCGACGCCGGCAGTACGCACAATCAGGCCCATGCCTTCCGGCAGATCCAGCGCCGACAGCGCTTCTTTCAGTTCGGTACGATCGTCACCTTCGATGCGGCGAGAGATACCGCCTGCACGTGGGTTATTCGGCATCAGTACCAGGTAGCTGCCCGCCAGAGAGATAAAGGTCGTCAGTGCAGCGCCTTTATTGCCGCGTTCTTCTTTATCGATCTGAACAATGACTTCCTGGCCTTCACGCAGCACGTCTTTAATATTCGGACGACCATGTGCGTTGTAGCTGGAGGGGAAATATTCGCGGGAAATTTCTTTTAACGGGAGGAAACCGTGACGCTCTGCGCCGTAATCGACAAACGCAGCTTCAAGGCTGGGTTCAATGCGAGTGATTTTACCTTTGTAGATGTTGGCTTTTTTCTGTTCGTGTCCAGGACTTTCAATATCCAGATCGTACAGACGCTGACCGTCAACCAGGGCAACGCGCAACTCCTCCTGCTGAGTTGCGTTTATTAACATTCTTTTCATCGTGACTTACTCGTTATTCTTTCATGAGTGATTACAGCTGCGGGCATAGTTACCCTGGACGAGTATCAACCGATGGCCCCGTGACTTAGTGCAATGTCGTCAACCTCACGGCTGTCGACCGCGCGAGGGGCGCAAATAACGTCGGTGGCCTGTTTTTCATAAGGAAAAACAGCACCAGATAGTGGAAATGCCTGAGAGAATAAAGAAAACCCGTGCATCCCATACTGTTGTCCAGGCCGCAACCCGCAGCCCGCTAAGTGCCTGATTTCGCATTACGTCTTACGCCATTGCTGCGTGTCTGCTCAATCCGGCAAAATGACAATTTCGCTCGGTTTCTGCACTGAAATGCTTCAGTTAAGAAACTCAGGCATTATTCCATTGCTAACCTTCATATAGCAAGGCGACTTTAGCCAGCTTGTGAAGTTTCTTTACATTTAACTTGCTAATGTGTCGGACAAAGCAGCGGTTTGCTGAAAAAGCCAGCAGAGAAGCGACCTGCCATCACATCAACCCCAGAGTTAAGCACAGAAAAAGGGGTGGCGCTATCAGGGGACACTATTTAGAATCGCCGCCATGAAAACAGAGAATCCCGGCGTACATTTTGTCGCCATCACGGCTGAAAATGCCGGACAACGCATTGATAACTTTTTGCGCACCCAGCTCAAGGGTGTGCCAAAGAGCATGATTTATCGCATCGTACGCAAGGGCGAGGTACGGGTGAATAAAAAGCGCGTCAAGCCTGAGTACAAGCTGGAGGAGGGTGATGAGGTACGCATTCCACCGGTCCGGGTAGCGGAACGCGATGAAGATGCCGTATCACCTAAGCTGGCAAAGGTCGCTTCGCTGGCGGACGCTATCCTCTTTGAGGATGAGTCGCTGCTGGTGATGAACAAGCCCTCTGGCACTGCCGTGCATGGCGGCAGCGGACTCAGTTTTGGGGTGATTGAAGGGCTACGTGCGCTGCGCCCGGAAGCGCGCTTCCTGGAACTGGTGCATCGCCTGGATCGTGACACCTCGGGCATTCTGCTGGTCGCAAAAAAACGCTCGGCGCTGCGTTCCCTGCACGAGCAACTGCGTGAAAAGGGGATGCAGAAAGATTATCTGGCCCTGGTGCGCGGCAACTGGCCGTCACATCTTAAGGTCGTTCAGGCTCCCCTGCTGAAAAATATTCTCCAGAGCGGTGAGCGTGTCGTGCGTGTCAGCAGCGAAGGTAAAGCCTCTGAAACCCGTTTTAAAGTGGAAGAGCGGTTTGAGTTTGCCACGCTGGTGAAAGCAAGTCCGGTCACCGGACGCACCCACCAGATTCGTGTACATACGCTGCACGCCGGGCATCCCATTGCCTTCGACGATCGCTATGGCGAACGTGACTTTGACAGTCAGCTGGCGTCAACAGGTCTGAAACGCCTGTTCCTGCACGCGGCGGCACTGACCTTTACTCATCCCGGCACTGGCGAAGTCATGCGTGTTGAAGCGCCGCTGGATGATGGCCTGAAGCAGTGCCTGAATAAGCTGCGTCAGCTGAAAGTGTAATCGTTCTCCGGCATCAGTCCGTTAAAGGGTTGATGCCGGCCTGCTGCAACATTCCGTTGAGTGCAATCAGCGGCAGCCCGACCAGCGTATTAGGATCGCGCCCCTCCAGCCGATCAAACAGACAAATTCCCAGACCTTCACTTTTAAAACTACCTGCACATTGCAGCGGCTGCTCCTTTTCCACATACCCGGCGATTTCAGCGTCCGTTAAGGAGCGGAAATGCACCACGAAGGGTTCGCAACACTGCAGCAGCCTGCCGCTGGCCGGATGAAAAAGAGCCAGCCCGGTGTAAAAGGTAATCGCCTGACCGCTGGCGACACGCAGTTGCGCCCGCGCATTCTCTGCCGTATGAGGCTTACCGGCGATCGCGCCATCCAGCACGCAGACCTGATCTGAGCCGATTATCCAGTGATCAGGCCAGGCTTTTGCCAGCGCCTGCGCTTTCGCTACAGCAAGACGGGTGACCAGCGCTTCGGCATTTTCACCGGGCTGCGGTGACTCATCCACCTCAGGCGCAGCGGTAATAAAAGGCAGGCCCAGCTTGCGCAGTAATGCCTGCCGAAAGGGCGAGGTTGAAGCTAAAAGAATTGATGGCGTCATTTTTTTTCAATAGTGATAGCGAATTGGTGACAGTCATTTTAAACTGTGCGCCGCACTGGATGCGAATAGTGGTTGAAAGATGCTGTTTAACGGCCTTTTTCTTTGACTCTATGACATTACAAAGTTAATATGCGCGCCCTATGCAAAAGGTAAAATTACCCCTAACGCTGGACCCTGTCCGCACCGCTCAGAAGCGCCTTGATTATCAGGGTGTCTACACATCTGTTCAGGTGGAGCGTGTGGCCGAGTCGGTCGTTAGTGTGGACAGTGATGTGGATTGTGCCATGTCGTTTGCGGTTGATAACCAACGTCTGGCGGTACTGACGGGTACTGCTGAAGTACAGGTGACGTTACGTTGTCAGCGCTGCAACCAGACCTTTCCCCATCACGTAAAAGTGAGTTATTGCTTCAGCCCTGTCTCTTCTGAAGAGCAGGCCGAGGCACTACCGGAAGCGTACGAGCCGGTCGATGTCAACGAGTTTGGTGAGATCGATCTGCTGGCGGTTGTCGAGGATGAACTGATTCTCGCGCTGCCGGTCGTTCCGGTGCACGATTCTGAACACTGTGAAGTGTCCGAGGCGGACATGGTCTTTGGCAAACTGCCTGCAGAGGCGGAGAAACCAAATCCATTTGCCGTATTAGCCAGTTTAAAGCGTAAGTAATAGGAGTAAGGTCCATGGCCGTACAACAGAATAAACCCACCCGTTCTAAGCGTGGTATGCGTCGTTCACACGATGCGCTGACCACTGCTGCTCTGTCAGTAGATAAAGTTTCTGGCGAAACTCATCTGCGTCACCACATCACTGCGGACGGTTACTACCGCGGTCGCAAGGTTATCGTTAAGTAAGTTTCTTGCTTAGCAAGGCGATACCTTGACACGTTTGACCCTGGCGATTGATGCCATGGGCGGGGACTTTGGTCCCTGCGTGACAGTGCCTGCAGCATTGCAGGCACTGGCCTCTCATACGGAACTATTCCTTCTTCTGGTCGGACATCCCGACACCCTCACGCCATTGCTTGCCAAAGCGGATTCCTCCCTGATGGGGCGTTTGCAGGTTATCCCTGCCGAATCGGTTATTGCAAGTGATGCGCGGCCCGCTCAGGCCATCCGGAACAGTCGCGGCAGTTCAATGCGCGTGGCACTGGAGATGGTTAAAGAGGGACGTGCACAGGCCTGCATCAGCGCTGGCAATACCGGTGCGCTGATGGGGCTGTCGACACTCTTATTAAAACCGCTGGATGGGATTAAGCGTCCTGCGCTGATGTCCGTTTTACCGCATCAGCAACAGGGTAAAACCGTGGTGCTGGATCTGGGTGCGAATGTGGGCTCAGACAGTGCGATGCTGGTGCAGTTTGCTGTGATGGGGTCGGTGATGGCTGAGCATGTGCTTGGTATTCCACGGCCCCGCGTCGCGTTGCTTAATATTGGTCACGAAGAGACCAAGGGGCTGGAAACCATCCGCGACGCCGCAGTAGTGCTGCGAGAATCACCGCAAATCAACTATATTGGTTACCTTGAAGGTAACGAACTGCTTACCGGTAAAACAGATGTGATGGTCTGTGACGGTTTTGTCGGAAACGTCACGCTGAAGACGATGGAAGGCGTGGTAAGAATGTTTCTTTCTCTGCTGAAGTCATCAGGGGAAAGTAAAAAACGGTCATGGTGGCTTCAGTTGCTGGGGCGCTTAATCCAGAAACGTCTGGCGAAGCGCTTCGGACAACTCAACCCTGACCAGTACAATGGCGCTTGTCTGTTAGGATTGCGCGGAACAGTGATCAAGAGTCACGGCGCAGCAAATCAACACGCCTTCGCCGTGGCGATAGAACAGGCAGAGCAGGCGGTGAGGCAGCAAATTCCCGAGCGAATTGCTGCGCGCCTTGATGCTGTATTAGCCAGGAGTGACAAAGCCTAGATGTATACCAAAATTATCGGTACGGGCAGTTATCTGCCCAGCCAGGTTCGCACCAATGCCGATCTGGAAAAAATGGTGGAGACGTCGGACGAGTGGATTGTTACCCGTACCGGCATCCGTGAGCGTCGCATTGCTGCGCCTGACGAAACCGTCGCCACCATGGGATTCAGCGCGGCGCAACGCGCGCTTGAAATGGCAGGCATTGACGCGAACGATGTTGGGCTGATTATTGTCGCCACAACGTCGTCCAGCCATGCTTTCCCCAGCTCCGCCTGCATGATCCAGCAAATGCTGGAAATCAAAGATTGCGCGGCCTTTGACCTTGCTGCTGCCTGTGCAGGTTTCACCTATGCACTGAGCGTAGCTGATCAATACATCAAAAATGGCGCGGTTAAGCATGCTCTGGTCATCGGCGCTGATGTCCTGGCACGCGCACTGGATCCGGACGATCGCGGCACCATCATTCTGTTTGGTGATGGCGCGGGTGCGGTCGTGCTGGGCCAGAGCGAAGAGCAGGGAATTATCTCTACCCATCTTCATGCTGATGGTCGCTATGCACAGCTTCTGACGCTGCCTTATCAGGATCGTGCCCATCAGGATCAGCCTGCCTATGTCACTATGGCAGGTAACGAAGTCTTCAAGGTTGCCGTCACCGAACTGGCCCACATCGTTGATGAAACGCTGCAGGCCAATAATCTCGATCGTGAAATGCTGGACTGGCTGGTACCGCATCAGGCTAACCTGCGCATTATCAGCGCTACCGCGAAAAAACTCGGTATGACCATGGATAAAGTGGTCGTCACACTGGATCGCCATGGCAATACCTCTGCTGCATCGGTGCCCAGCGCACTGGATGAAGCGGTGCGTGATGGCCGCATCAAACCCGGACACCTTATTCTGCTGGAAGCCTTTGGTGGTGGATTCACCTGGGGTTCTGCGCTGGTTCGCTTTTGATTGACAGGAACAGAAGATGACGCAATTTGCATTTGTTTTTCCGGGTCAGGGTTCACAGACTGTGGGCATGCTGACTGAATTAGCGGCGACGTATCCGCTGGTAGAAGGGACCTTCCGTGAAGCCTCTGACGCGCTGGGCTATGACTTGTGGCAGTTAGTGAGTCAGGGGCCGGCTGAAGAGCTGAACAAAACCTGGCAGACTCAGCCTGCACTGTTAGCCGCCTCTGTAGCAATCTACCGTGTCTGGCAGCAGCAGGGCGGTGAACAGCCTGTCCTGATGGCCGGTCATAGCCTGGGCGAATATTCGGCGCTGGTTTGTGCGGGTGTGCTTAACTTTGCGGATGCGGTGAAGCTGGTTGAACTGCGCGGCAAACTGATGCAGGAAGCGGTGCCAGAAGGCACCGGCGCAATGCAGGCAATTATTGGCCTGGATGACGCGGCTATCCGTAAAGCGTGTGAAGAAAGCGCGCAGGGCCAGGTCGTTTCACCGGTTAACTTCAACTCGCCGGGCCAGGTGGTTATTGCGGGTAACAAAGAAGCCGTTGAACGTGCGGGTGCTGCCTGTAAAGCTGCGGGCGCTAAGCGTGCTCTTCCGCTGCCGGTCAGCGTGCCTTCTCACTGCGCACTGATGAAGCCCGCTGCCGATAAACTGGCCGTTGCCCTGGAAAGCATTACCTTTAATGCCCCTGCAGTACCGGTGATCAATAACGTCGATGTGAAAGCGGAAACTGACGCTGCGGCCATCCGTCATGCGCTGGTTCGTCAGCTCTACAGCCCGGTTCGCTGGACCGAGAGCGTGGAAGCGATGGCGGCACAGGGCGTGACACAACTACTGGAGATGGGTCCAGGTAAAGTCCTGACCGGTCTGACTAAACGTATTGTCGATACCCTGACAGCGGCTGCCGTTAACGATACGACATCCCTGACGGCTGCACTCGGTAAGGAATAAGAGGAAAATCATGAGCTTTGAAGGTAAAGTTGCGCTGGTTACCGGCGCGAGTCGCGGCATTGGTCGTGCGATTGCAGAAACACTGGCGGCACGTGGTGCCAAAGTGGTAGGAACTGCAACCAGCCAGAGTGGCGCCGATGCCATCAGTGCTTACCTTGGCGACAAGGGTAAAGGCCTGTTACTGAACGTGACTGACGCTGATTCAATTAACAGCGTTTTAGAGAATATTCGCGCTGAATTTGGCGAAGTGGATATTTTAGTCAATAATGCAGGCATTACGCGTGATAATCTTCTCATGCGCATGAAGGACGATGAGTGGCAGGATATCCTGGATACTAACCTCACATCGGTATTCCGCCTTTCTAAGGCGGTCCTGCGTGCCATGATGAAAAAGCGCGTGGGCCGTATCATCACCATTGGTTCCGTTGTTGGCACCATGGGTAACGCGGGCCAGGCAAACTACGCAGCAGCAAAGGCGGGTTTGATTGGCTTTAGCAAATCACTGGCGCGCGAAATCGCGTCACGTGGCATTACCGTCAACGTCGTGGCTCCAGGCTTTATTGAGACTGACATGACGCGGGCACTGAACGAAGATCAACGTTCCGGTATTTTGGCGGAAGTCCCTGCGGGTCGCTTAGGCGATGCACAGGAAATCGCCAATGCTGTGGCATTTTTAGCCTCTGACGAAGCAGCCTACATCACAGGTGAAACGCTGCACGTCAATGGCGGAATGTACATGGTCTGATAAATCACGAAATCATTTGCTTTATTTGCGGTTAAAACCGCAAAATAACGCAAAATCGTGGTTCGACCAGCCGGGATTTTGTTGCATCTTTTTCACCATTTTATACACTACGAAAACCATCGCGTAAGCGAGTTTTGATAGGAAATTAAATAGTATGAGCGATATCGAACAACGCGTTAAGAAAATCATCAGTGAGCAGCTGGGTGTGAAAGAGGAAGAAGTCACCAACTCTGCATCTTTCGTAGAAGACCTGGGTGCCGATTCTCTTGATACCGTTGAGCTGGTGATGGCTCTGGAAGAAGAGTTTGATACTGAGATTCCAGACGAAGAAGCTGAGAAAATCACTACCGTTCAGGCAGCGATCGACTACATCAATAGCCATAAAGGCTAATGAATATCTTCAGGCGGTCGCTCGACCGCCTGATTTTTTGTTTGTCCAACATAGTTCCCTATTTCCCCTCCCTGGAGGACGAACGTGTCTAAGCGTCGTGTAGTTGTGACTGGTCTTGGCATGTTGTCTCCTGTCGGCAATACCGTAGAGTCTACCTGGAGTGCTCTCCTTGCCGGTCAGAGCGGCATTACCCTGATCGACCATTTTGATACCAGTGCTTATGCAACCCGTTTTGCAGGTCTGGTAAGAGATTTTAATTGTGATGACTACATCTCGCGCAAAGATCAGCGCAAGATGGATGCCTTCATCCAGTACGGCATTGTGGCCGGTATGCAGGCCATGCAGGACAGCGGTCTGGTTATTACCGATGAAAATGCAAGCCGTATGGGCGCAGCAATTGGCTCCGGTATCGGTGGCTTAGGTCTGATTGAAGAGAATCATACCTCACTGGTCAACGGCGGCCCGCGTAAAATCAGCCCATTCTTTGTGCCTTCAACCATCGTTAACATGGTGGCGGGTCATCTCAGCATCATGTATGGCCTGAAAGGTCCAAGCATCTCTATCGCGACAGCCTGTACCTCTGGTGTGCATAACATCGGTCATGCCGCACGTATCATCGCCTATAACGATGCTGACGTGATGCTGGCGGGTGGCACAGAGAAGGCCAGCACGCCATTAGGCGTCGGTGGATTTGGTGCAGCACGCGCCCTTTCAACCCGTAACGATAACCCGCAAGCGGCCAGCCGCCCGTGGGATAAAGATCGTGACGGTTTTGTGCTGGGTGACGGCGCTGGCATTGTGGTGCTCGAAGAGTACGAACATGCGAAGAAACGTGGTGCGAAAATCTACGCAGAAATCGTAGGTTTTGGTATGAGTAGCGATGCCTACCACATGACTTCACCACCAGAAGATGGCTCAGGTGCAGCGGCGGCCATGATCAATGCGCTGCGTGATGCTCAGCTTACGCCAGAGCAGATTGGCTACGTCAACGCGCACGGTACCTCCACGCCAGCCGGTGATAAAGCGGAAGCGCAGGCGGTGAAATCGGTCTTTGGGGCAGCAGCCAGCAGTGTCATGGTCAGCTCAACCAAATCAATGACCGGACACTTACTGGGTGCCGCAGGCGCTGTTGAATCAATTTACTCGATTCTGGCACTGCGCGACCAGGCCATCCCACCGACCATTAACCTGGACAATCCGGATGAAGGCTGCGATCTCGACTTCGTGCCGCACACCGCGCGTCAGGTTCCCGGTCTGGAGTACACCCTGTGTAACTCCTTTGGTTTCGGTGGAACCAACGGTTCGTTGATCTTCCGTAAAGTGTAATCGTTGCAGATTGTTAAAAAGGCCCGCGATGCGGGCCTTTTTTTATCCTGCAGAATGCGCTGAAATCACGGGTCACGCTCAGGAGAGAACCATGTGGATTAACGGATTCAAACAATCGACGCTGGCCGCCAGCGACCGCGGCCTGCAGTTTGGGGATGGCTGTTTTACTACCGCTGCTGTGCGCGAGGGGAAAATCGTGCTGCTGGAAAGCCACATCCAGCGCCTCAAAGCGGGCTGCGAGCGGTTATGGATTGGCGGCGTCGACTGGGATCAGCTTGAGGCTGAGATGAGTCAGGCCGCGCATGAGCAGGCGCAGGCGGTGCTGAAAGTGATTATCAGCGCGGGCAGCGGCGGACGGGGTTACAGCCGGCGCGGCTGTGGTGAACCCACCCGGGTCGTTTTGCTGGCGCCCTGGCCGCTACACTACGCCGATTTACGGCAGCGGGGAGCTTTACTCCGGCTGAGTCCGATTCGTCTGGCGCGAAACCCGCAGTTTGCCGGTATCAAGCACCTTAACCGGCTGGAACAGGTGATGATTCGGGCTCATCTTGACCAGACAGACGCTGACGAGGCGCTGGTGCTTGACACTGAAGGTTGGGTGGTGGAATGCTGTGCGGCCAATTTATTCTGGCGGCAGGGCGGGCAAATTTTTACGCCTGATATCTCCGCGTCAGGCGTGGATGGCATTATGCGGCGAAGTCTGATGGCGCAACTTGCAGCAGCAGGTCAGGCTTGTCAGGTGATAAAAAGCGAACCGGCACAGCTGCTGGCCGCTGATGAAGTGGTGATATGTAACGCGCTGATGCCGGTTCTGCCGGTCCGACAGATAGAAGCCGTACAGTTTACTGAGCGCTCGCTGTTTAATCAGTTGCACGCAGGCTGTAAAAAGATAATGGATGCATCATGATTCGAAGCAAAAAAATTCTCGTCAGCCTGCTGGCGATTGTGGGTCTCGCGGCTGCGCTGAGTTACTGGCAGGTTAAGCAGTTTGCGGCTACCCCGTTGACCATTAAGCAGGAAACAATCTACACATTGCCAGCCGGTACGGGCCGGGTCGCGCTCCAGGCACAGCTGGAAGAGAAAAACATCATTCCACACAGTATCTGGTTTGGCGCGCTGCTGCGTCTGGAGCCGGAGCTGGCGACCTTTAAAGCGGGCACCTATCGCCTTGAACCGGCCATGACCGTGCGCGCGCTGTTACAGCTGCTGGCCAGTGGTAAAGAGGCGCAGTTCCCTTTACGGTTTGTGGAGGGGCAGCGGCTGAAAGAGTGGCTCAATGAGCTGCGTAAAGCGCCCTATATCCGTCACACTCTGAAAGATGATCAGTTCGCCACGCTTGCCAGCGCACTCAACGTGGAGCCTGAGCAACTGGAGGGCAACTTCTTCCCGGACACGTATCTCTACACCGCCAATACGACCGATATGGCGCTGCTGCAACGCGCGCATGAGCGGATGAAGAAAACCATCGATGAGGTCTGGCAGGGACGGGCGGATAATCTGCCGTACAAAACGCCACAGGATCTGGTGACCCTGGCCTCGATCATTGAGAAAGAGACCGGCGTCAGCGAAGAGCGGGCGCGCGTGGCCTCGGTGTTTATCAATCGCCTGCGCACAGGTATGCGTTTACAAACCGATCCCACGGTGATCTACGGCATGGGTGACAGCTATAACGGTACGCTGACCCGCAAAGATCTTGAGACGGCGAGCGCGTACAATACCTATATCATTAATGGTCTGCCGCCGGGACCGATCGCGATGCCGGGCAAAGCCTCACTGCAGGCAGCGGCCCATCCCGAGAAAACGAACTATCTCTACTTTGTTGCAGACGGCAAGGGCGGACATACGTTTACCACCAACCTCGCCAGCCATAATAAGGCGGTGCAGGTCTACCGGCAGACGCTAAAGGAAAAAAATGAACAGTAAGTTTATCGTCATCGAAGGCCTGGAAGGCGCCGGAAAAACCACCGCACGCGACGCCATCGTCGCTACACTGCGCGCTCGTGGCATTAGTGATCTGGTTTTTACCCGTGAGCCTGGCGGTACGCCGCTCGCAGAACAGCTCAGGGTGTTAGTCAAGCAGGGCATTGAGGGTGAGCAGGTGACGGATAAAGCCGAACTGCTGATGCTCTATGCGGCGCGGGTTCAGCTGGTGGAGACCGTAATCAAACCGGCACTGGCTCGCGGTGCATGGGTAATTGGCGATCGTCACGATCTCTCCTCTCAGGCTTATCAGGGTGGTGGCCGTGGTCTGGACAGCGAACTGATGCAGACGCTGCGAGATGCAGTCCTGGGCGATTTCCGTCCCGATCTGACGCTCTATCTTGATGTCACGCCTGAAATCGGCCTGCAGCGCGCCCGTGCGCGCGGTGAGCTGGATCGCATCGAGCAGGAGTCGCTGCGCTTCTTTGAACGTACCCGTACACGCTATCTGGCGCTGGCCGCAGACGATCCCACTATCCTGACTATCGATGCAACTCAGTCACTGACCGAGGTGACAGCGTCACTTCAGATGGCGCTGGACAGCTGGCTGGCGGAGCAGATGTGATGAACTGGTATCCGTGGCTGAATCAGCCTTATCGCCAGGTGATTGGCCAGCATCAGGAGAATCGCGCGCATCATGCGCTATTGATCCAGGCGATGGCTGGGATGGGCGATGACGCGCTGGTCTGGGGGATGAGCCGCTGGCTGATGTGCCAGCAGCCGGATGGACTGAAAAGTTGTGGAGCGTGCCACGGTTGCCAGCTGATGCAGGCTAACACGCATCCTGACTGGTATCGGTTAGAGGCGGAGAAGGGCAAAAGTACCCTGGGCATCGACGCGGTGCGGCAGGTGACAGAAAAAATGTATCACTTTGGTCAGCAGGGCGGCGCGAAAGTAGTCTGGCTGCCGGATGCCGCGCAGCTTTCGGAAGCGGCGGCCAACGCCCTGCTGAAAACGCTGGAAGAGCCGCCAGCCAACAGTTGGTTCTTCCTCAGCAGTCGCGATCCGTCACGTCTGCTGGCCACGCTGCGCAGTCGCTGTATGACGCTGCATCTGACGCCGCCCGATGAAGGACAAAGTCTGCTCTGGCTGAAAAAGCAGTCCTCGCACGATGAAAAGATGCTGCTGGCGGCGCTACGCCTCAGCGCAGGTGCGCCGGGCGCGGCGCTCAGCCTGCTGGAAAACGGGCCGTGGCAGGCGCGGCAAAAGCTTTGCGATGCGCTGCCCGCGGCATTGCAGCAGGACATCCTGCAACTGCTGCCTGCGCTGAATGCTGACGATGCGGCAGCACGTATCGGCTGGCTGCTCTCTTTACTGCTGGATGCGATGAAATGGCAGCAAAATGCAGGTCAGTGGCTGAGTAATATTGACCGTCAGGATGTGGTGCAGTTGCTGGCCGGATACTTTTCAGCCAGCGCGCTCAACAGCAGTACCCTGGCATGGATGCGCTGTCGCGAGCAGTTACTGCATATAGCGTCAGTGAATCGCGAATTATTGCTGACCGATCAGCTTCTGAGCTGGGCGGACAAACAGAAGCCCGCGCAGGTGTGCTAAACCTATCTGAGAGTAATTATGTTCATTGTGGATTCCCATTGCCATCTTGATGGCCTGGACTATGAAAAGAACCATCGTGACCTGGATGATGTGATCGCCAAAGCGGCGGCACGTGATGTGAAATTTATGCTGGCCATCGCCACCACGCTGCCGGGTTTCCATACCCTGAAGAGCCTGGTCGGCGATCGGAAAAATATTGCGCTCTCCTGCGGCGTGCATCCGCTGAATCAGGAAGAGGCCTATGACGTTGAGGCGTTTCGCCAGCTCTCTGCCGATCCTCGGGTCGTCGCGCTCGGTGAAACCGGGCTGGATTATCATTATCAGCCTGAGACAAAAGATCAGCAGCAGCGCTCGTTCCGGGAACATATCCGTACCGGGATTGCACTGAATAAACCGATCATTGTCCACACGCGTGATGCGCGCGAAGATACGCTGGCGATTCTGCGCGAAGAGCAGGTGGAACGCTGTGGCGGTGTGCTGCACTGTTTCACTGAGGATCAGCCCACCGCAGCTAAGCTGCTCGATATGGGCTTTTATATCTCCTTTTCCGGTATCGTCACGTTCCGTAATGCAGAACAGTTACGCGAAGCGGCGCGTTATGTGCCGCTGGACCGGATGCTGGTCGAAACGGATTCACCTTATCTGGCGCCAGTGCCGTATCGTGGTAAAGAGAATCAGCCTGCTTACACACGCGATGTTGCCGATTACCTGGCGGTACTGAAAGGGGTCGATGTGGAAACGCTGGCCGCCGCTACCACGCAAAACTTCTCAACGCTGTTCCATATCCCGATGAGCCAGCTTGGCGCGTGATCGGCTTTTATTTCAGCCTCTGTAATTAATCTGTAACCTGCCTGCATGACCCTGTTTTTTCAGACAGGGTCAGCTTTTTATCGTCAATTACCGATGCGCTTCAGTGAGAAATTTCGTAAAGTGCGCCTCTGTAATTGTCGAAACGTGATAGCCATCAAAGTAACAAAACGGGATTTATTTTACCCTTCGTAATAAATCAAAAGGCGGTCACCGCCAGCCCGGCAAAGAATCCTCCCTCTTTGCCACGCGCACTGCGCAAATATGCACTCATACTCAGGAGCTTCACGCTATGTTCAAAAATGCTTTTGCCAACCTTCAAAAGGTCGGTAAATCGCTGATGCTGCCGGTATCGGTTCTGCCGATTGCCGGTATTTTGTTAGGGGTCGGTTCAGCCAATTTCAGCTGGTTACCTGCAGTGGTTTCGCATGTAATGGCAGAAGCGGGTGGATCGGTGTTCGCCAACATGCCGCTGATTTTTGCTATCGGTGTGGCGCTGGGCTTTACCAATAACGATGGCGTTTCGGCGCTGGCAGCAGTGGTTGCCTATGGCATCATGGTGAAAACCCTGGCGGTGGTTGCGCCGCTGGTGCTGCATATGCCTGCGGCAGAGATTGAGGCTAAACACCTCGCCGACACCGGGGTTCTGGGCGGCATTATCGCGGGCTCCATCGCCGCTTACATGTTTAACCGCTTTTATCGCATTAAGCTGCCGGAATATCTGGGCTTCTTTGCAGGTAAACGCTTTGTGCCGATTATTTCCGGTCTGGCAGCTATCATTCTCGGCGTGCTGCTCTCCTTTATCTGGCCACCGATAGGTTCTGCGATTCAGGAGTTCTCACAGTGGGCTGCCTATCAGAACCCGGTTGTCGCCTTTGGTATTTATGGCGTAATCGAACGTGCGTTAGTGCCGTTTGGTCTGCATCACATCTGGAACGTTCCTTTCCAGATGCAGATTGGTGAATACACCAATGCGGCAGGTCAGGTGTTCCACGGTGATATCCCACGCTATATGGCGGGTGACCCGACCGCAGGTAAACTTTCTGGCGGCTTCCTGTTCAAAATGTACGGTCTGCCAGCGGCAGCGATTGCTATCTGGCATTCAGCGAAGCCTGAAAATCGCGCTAAAGTGGGCGGTATAATGATCTCCGCCGCACTGACCGCATTCCTGACCGGTATCACCGAACCGATTGAATTCTCATTCATGTTCGTGGCACCGATCCTGTATGTGATCCATGCGCTGCTGGCGGGTCTGGCATTCCCAATCTGTATCCTGCTTGGGATGCGTGATGGCACCAGCTTCTCACACGGTCTGATCGACTTTATCGTACTGAGCGGCAACAGCAGCAAAATCTGGCTGTTCCCGATTGTTGGTATCATCTATGGTCTGGTTTACTACACCGTGTTCCGTGTACTGATCGCGAAGCTGGATCTGAAAACGCCTGGCCGTGAAGAGAGCAGCAGCAGTGAGCAATCTACCGCGACCGGTACCGAGATGGCGGGCAAGCTGGTGGCGGCGTTTGGTGGTAAAGAGAACATCACTAACCTGGATGCCTGTATCACTCGTTTACGCGTCAGCGTCGCCGATGTGGCGAAAGTGGATCAGACTGAACTTAAAAACCTCGGCGCCCGTGGCGTAGTGGTTGCCGGTTCCGGCGTTCAGGCAATTTTCGGGACTAAATCCGATAACCTGAAAACCGATATGGATGATTACATCCGCAGCATGTAATGATTCAGCGATATGAAAAAGCCCCGCTTAGCGGGGCTTTTTTTTGGCATGTGTTACAGGTAAACGCGCAGATACTCAGTCAGGCAGAGCAGGGCCATTGCCTGACCATAGGGCATCGAGGTGAGAGGAACCGTGCGGTAGTAGTCCAGATCACTGCCCATCGCGGTACCAAAGGAAACCTGTTTCAGCTCGCCATCGTCATCGATATTCGCAATCATGCCGCGCAACGCTTTTTCCGCTACCTCACGGTACTCAGCAGGGAGATAGCGCTTGCGAACCCCTTTCAGAATGCCATAGGCAAATCCTGCCGTGGCGGAGGCTTCCGGGTAGCTGTCTGGATCATCGAGCAGGGTATGCCACAAGCCGCTGCTGTGCTGACAGGCCTTTAACGCTTTGACCTGTGTCTCCAGCACCTGCTGCAGGAAGCGGCGGGTAGCGTGATGCTCAGGCCAGTTCATCATCTCCAGGAAGTCAGGAATCACAATCGTTACCCAGCTGTTGCCACGAGCCCAGCGTGCATCAGCAAAGTTATGGCGGCCATCGAAGTTCCAGCCGTGGAACCATAAGCCGGTTTCGCAATCCATCAGATACTGGGTGTGCAGCAGGAACTGATAGCTCGCTTCTTCCACCCACTCGTCGCGTTTCAGCAACTGGCCGATTTTGGCCAGCGCCATTACGCTCATCATCAGCGTATCGTCCCAGAGCTGCTGTGTGTTTTCATTGTTATAGACGATGTGCTGCAGGCCGCCCTGTTCGGTGCGCGGCATTTCATACATGACCCACTCAGCCCAGCGCTCAAGCACCGGCATCCAGGCCGGGTTACCGGTCTCTTCATAACGGTAAGCCAGCGTCAGAAAAGGACAAACGGTATTCACATTTTTGGTCGGCGTTCCTTCCGCCAGACGCTCAGTGAACCACTCATCAATGATCGCCAGCGTCTGCTGATCGCCGGTTTGCTGATAGTAGTGCAACATGCCATACAGACCGATGCCATGCGTCCATTCCCAACCCGCCCAGCCTTTGGTATCAATCACCCGGCTATCGTCCAGCCGTAATAAAAATTCGCCTGTTTCATCGGTGATGTTAACCAGATTTTGTGTCAGCTTTTGAATCAGCTGTACCAGTTCGCTGCGTGGCAGCAGATGCTCAGGTTGGCACAATAATTTGCTGTGTTTAACGGGAAATACAGTCATGGTTTATTCCTGTCGTTTTAAGGTCGGGTTTATAGAAGGGTGTAAAGAGGGGTGCGCGGACAATTTTTCCGGCGCTGGCTTATTACGGTTAAGAAAGCCAATGTTATTGTTGCCCCACAGATTTTCGTAAGGCATGCCTGCCAGCGTTTCAACTACCCCACGTGCTTCCGGGGTGATGCTTTCCGGCACGATGCGGTCCGCTTCGCGCATTTTCAGCGTCTCCTGGCGCAGGACAGTATGGGTCTGTAGATTAAGTTTAAAGCGCAGCGACACAATAAAGCCGCAGGCCAGAACGGCCACTGTACCGATACTCAGGATCGCCAGGATAGTGTGGCTGACGCCGGGTAGCTGGGTCGCCTGGCCAGAGACAAAACCAGAGAGCTGCAGTACGATACCGACCAGCATGACGGCACCAGCCTGCGACGCTTTACGTGTCAGGGTCATAATGCCGGCAAAAATGCCTTCACGGCGCTGACCGGTGATGGCCTCATCGACATCTGCGATATAGGTATAAGTGTTCCATGGCACATAATTAATGCCGCCACGTCCCAGGCCTGCCAGGGCAGAGATCGCTAACAGCAGGGACATGTTGTCGTTCATGCCGGCATACCACAATCCGGCATAGGAGAGCGACGCCAGGCCAAACAGGATAGCCACCAGACGGTAGGCAGGTGCAGGCCCCATGCGGATACAGAGCGGGATCATCGCCATCACGGCAATAAACTGCAGCACTGCCATGGTGCCCATCAGACTGGAGGCAACCTGGGCACTCTGCATCAGCACAAAGACCACATACCAGGTAAAGACGGCATTAAAAACATCCTGGGCAATGTAGCCGCCGAGGTACATGCCAAGGTGCTGGCGGAAGATGCGGATACGTAAAGTTGAGGCCAGCTCAACGTACAGCCGTTTAAGATTCTGCATCAGCGTCAGCTGCTGTTTTTCCTGTTCAGCACGCCGCGACTCGGCAGAGAAATCATCCGGGTGACGCTCCCAGGTAAAGCACCACACCAGCGTCAGCACCAGCGCGCAGATTACCGAGAACACCAGGCTGGCGTAGAAGAAGGAGAGAGGATTATCTTTGCCCAGCATACCCAGCAAAATACCGGGTAAAAAGGCGGCCAGAATGGCCGATAGCTGAGCCAGGCCGATACGGGCACCGGAGAAGCGGGTTTTCTGTTTGAAATCGTCGGTCATTTCCGGCACCAGCGTTTCATACGGCACCAGGATCATGGTGTAGACGATATCAAACAGCAGGTAAGTGCAGAGATACCACCAGAAACTCATGTCGCTGACCCACATCAGGCTATAACTGAATACACAGGGTATGCCGAGCAGGATAAAGAATTTGCGGCGGCCAAAGCGTTTGCCCAGCCAGGTCGAACCGAAGTTATCGGTCAGAAAGCCCATCAGCGGACTGACTATCGCATCCAGCACGCGGGCAGCGGCAAAGATCAGCGTAGCCTGAATCGGGGTTAACCCACAAAAGGTGGTGTAAAAATAGAGCAACCAGGCGGCGGTCAGCGCCGTGGTACCTGCTCCAAGAAAATCTCCGGAACCGTAGGCCAGATAGTGGCCAAGACCAATTTTACGTGAGCGCATGTCTGATGCTCCTTGATGTTTATGGCGGTTTATCCCTGGTGACGCCGGTCATCTCACCCGGACTGGTTAGCAAAGTAGAACTGACGGGGCGGCTAAACCTTCGCAATTTGGCAAGTGCTGGCGCTGAAGTGGCAGTCATACAAAGAAAAGGGTGGCGAAATTCTAATTTATAAAACAGCGTTTCATTTTATGGTGTGGCAGCGGCGTTGCCGGCATTCTGAACAGGGTGCGGGTCACGGAGAGAGGGTGCTGCTGCAAAGGCAGGCGAACAATGCAAGAAAAGTGGTCCTGAGGTTGAAAGAAAACAAATTTCTCCCGCATACTGATTGATTAAGACTCAGGCTAAAGCTAAAGGAATTGCACCATGGCAGAAGAAACCATTTTTAGTAAAATTATCCGCCGCGAAATCCCCGCTGATGTGGTTTATCAGGATGAGCTGGTCACTGCCTTTCGCGACATTTCGCCCAAAGCCCCGACCCATATTTTAATCGTGCCGAATGTGCTGATCCCAACGGTCAACGAGGCGGAAGCGGCGCATGAGCATGCGCTGGGACGTATGTTTACTACCGCGGCGAAAATCGCGCGTCAGGAAGGTATCGATCAAAATGGTTATCGGCTGATTGTGAACTGCAATCAACATGGTGGTCAGGAGGTCTATCACATCCATATGCATCTGCTGGGCGGCGAACCGCTAGGCCCGATGCTCTCTGACTGACCTGATAACGGAAAAATGCTATGCGATCCTGGCTGACTGGCCTGCCGATCCTGCTCTGCCTGACGGCCTGCAGCAGTGAAAAACCGATGATCAATACGTCACAGTCGCTGGTGATGGAGTCCTCTGTGTTGTCGGCAGGGATCATTACCGATGAACCGACGCTGGATGAGAACGATGGACTGAAGCGTGCCACCAGCGTGCTCTATAATCAGCGCGAAACACCGGTTGTTGTGCACTATCGTTACTACTGGTATGACGACAAAGGGCTGGAAATCACCCCGCAGGAACCGGCGCAGACCGTTACCGTTCCGGCGCAGGGCAGCATTGTCGCCACCTCGCAGCTGGGTAACCTGACTGCCAGCAAGGTTCGTCTTTATCTCTATCTTTAAGGATTTTCTACGTGATACGCAGTGTTAATCGTACCGGAGCGCTCCTGATGGCGCTCATTCTGACCGGCTGTGTGGTGAAACAGCAGCAGCCTGCACCGGTTGAACCGACTCAACCTGTGGAGCCGGTGCAGCCCGTTCCACAACCTGAACCGGTGCCGCAACCACAGCCAGTGCCGCAACCACCGAAACTGGTCACTATCAACTGGGATGCCAGCGTTCAGCCGCTGGTGGCGCAGATGTTACAGGCCGCCAGCGCCGAGCCGGGCAGCGTGTTGCTGGTAGACCGCATCAAAAACAGTACCAATGGCGCGCTGCAAAGCGAAAAAGCGACAGCGGCTATCCAGAATGCGCTGAACAACAACGGCAAATTCACGCTGGTTTCTGCCGATCAACTGGCGCAGGCTAAGCAGACGCTGGGATTATCGCCGGATGACAGCCTGAACTCGCGCAGTAAAGCGATTGGCCTGGCGCGTAACGTTAATGCTCAGTATGTGCTTTACAGCAACGCGCGAGGCGATGTCAAAGCGCCGACGCTGCAGATGCAGCTGATGCTGGTTCAGACAGGCGAGATCATCTGGTCCGGCAACGGCATTGCACAGAATTAATTCCGTCTTTCAGCGGGTAATTCAGCAGGTTACCGGCGAGCCAGATAAGGTATCAACTATCCCGCTGGCCGGTCTGACCGGGCACAGCCAGAAGATTGTCAGCCCGCGCGGAACCTTTATCGCGCGGGCGGCACCGCAACCGACTATTCCGTTTGTGGATCGGCAGCGCGAATTCCGTCTGTTACGCAAATTGCAAGACAGCGGACTGGCACCGCAGCCCGTGGCAGGGCATCGTCAGGGGATTATCCTGACCTGGTGCGCAGGCGAAGCGCTGGATGAACACTGCTTCAGCCAGCAGCGTCCACAGATCGTGGCACTCCTGCGGCAGCTACATCAGCAGCCGCTGACCGGCTATCGTCTGCAGTTGTTGCCGCTGTTATGGCGCTACTGGCAGCTCACGCCACAGCGGCATCACCGCTGGTTGCGGGCGCTCAGGCGTCTGACGCAGCAGGGTGAACCCCAGCCGCTGAGGCTGGCTCCGCTGCACATGGATCTGCATGCCGGCAATGTCATACAAGGTCCCGAAGGTCTGCGTCTGATCGACTGGGAGTATGCCGCCGATGGCGACGTGGCGCTGGAGCTGGCGGCTGTCTGTGCCAGCGATCCGCAGCACCATGCTGACTGGCTGGCAGAGTACGCCGCAGCGATGCAACTGCCTCTTCCCGCGCTGGTGCAGCAGGTCAGACGCTGGCAACCCTGGCTGCGTCTGCTGATGGCCAGCTGGTATCAGCTGCGTGCCGGTCAGGGTGACGATGAAACATTACACCAGCTGGCCCGACAGAGCTGGGAACAGATTTAATCGCGTTACGCAGGTGCGTTTCGCTACAGGATTCAGGTTATGAGATCAGATTTACCCGGCCCTCTGATGCTCGACGTCGAGGGTTATGAACTGGATGGCGAAGAACGCGACATCCTGCAGCATCCGCTGGTGGGCGGCTTAATTTTATTTGCCCGAAACTATCACGACCCGGCTCAGCTGGCAGAGCTGGTGCGACAGATCCGCGCCGCCTCTCACACCCGGCTGGTGGTGGCGGTGGATCAGGAGGGCGGTCGCGTGCAGCGTTTCCGTGACGGCTTTACCCAACTGCCTGCCATGCAATCCTTTGCGGCACTTCACGATGCAGAAACCGCTGGCGAAATGGCGCAGCAGGCGGGCTGGCAGATGGCGGCCGAGATGATTGCCATGGATATCGACATCAGCTTCGCGCCGGTACTCGATATTGGTCATATCAGCGCCGCGATTGGCGATCGTTCTTTCCATGCCGATCCGGCGATTGCTCTGGCTGTTGCCCGCCGCTTTATTGCGGGGATGCACGAGGCGGGCATGAAGACGACCGGCAAACATTTCCCGGGACATGGCGCGGTCAGCGCTGATTCGCATAAAGAGACGCCACGCGATCCACGCGATGAAAAAACGCTGCGTGAGCACGACATGGCGATTTTCAGCAGGCTGATTACCGAGCAGGCACTGGATGCGATTATGCCTGCACATGTCATCTACACCGACGTTGATCCGCTGCCCGCCAGTGGTTCGCCCTACTGGCTTAAAACTGTGCTGCGCGAACAGTTGGGCTTCGACGGCGTGATTTTCTCCGACGATCTCTCAATGGAAGGCGCCGCTGTAATGGGCAGCTATCCTGAGCGCGCGCAGCAATCCCTTTCTGCCGGTTGTGACATGATTCTGGTCTGCAATCAGCGGCAGGGTGCTATCAGTGTGCTGGATAACCTGATCCCGGTCGGGTCAGAGCGGATTACGCAGCTGTATCATCAGGGCAGGTTTACCCGCGATGAACTGCAGGCTACGCATCGCTGGAAAAATAATGCCCAGCAACTGAGTGCACTTCAGGAACGCTGGCTGGCTCACAAAGCGTCGTGGTAGGCAGTGACTGCCCGGCGCTATCACTAACCTGAGGATTATTATGATCATCTATCTGCACGGTTTTGATTCCAGTAGTCCGGGCAATCACGAAAAGGTGCTGCAACTGCAATTTATCGATCCAGACGTCAGGTTGATCAGTTACAGCACCCGTCATCCTAAACATGACATGCAATTTCTGCTGAAAGAGACCGATAAAATGCTGACGCTGTCCGACGACGACCGCCCGCTGATTTGTGGCGTCGGGCTGGGCGGTTTCTGGTCAGAGCGCATCGGTTTTCTGTGCGGTATCCGGCAGGCGATCTTCAATCCCAACCTCTTTCCGCAGGAGAATATGGAGGGGAAGATCGACCGGCCAGAAGAGTACCAGGACATCGCCACGAAATGCGTCAGCGATTTTCGCGAACGCAATCGTGACCGCTGTCTGACTTTTCTCTCCCGTCAGGATGAGGCACTGGACAGCCAGCGCACCGCCGACCAGCTGCATCCCTTCTATGAAATCGTCTGGGACGAGACTGAGGGGCATAAGTTCAAAAATATATCCCCACATCTTCAGCGGATAAAAGCTTTCAAAACATCAGGTTAAGCCGGACAGGCACCGCAAGGTGCCTGTTTTCATTACGTAATTATCCGAGTTTTATTTCCCCGCTTTGATGTATATCAATATTCTTATGTTCTCCTCTTCCCGCCATGTTATTCTGCCAGCAGATTGCGATTTTAACTTCGCCAACCCTATGTTTCTTAAGGTTTAATTTAACCTTTGGTTAACTTTTGGTTCACAATTTGAGGGGGTCTTTGTTGACTACGTCTGTTAAGAGAATTGTTATTGTTGGAGGGGGAGCGGGCGGCCTGGAAATGGCAACGCAGCTGGGCCATAAACTGGGTCGTAAAAAGAAGGCCGAGATTATCCTGGTGGACCGTAACCACAGCCATCTGTGGAAACCGCTGCTGCACGAAGTCGCTACCGGTTCGATGGATGAAGGGATTGATGCGCTGAGCTATCTTGCTCATGCCCGCAATCACGGTTTTGAGTTCCAGCTCGGTTCGCTCACCGACATCGATCGCAGCCGCAAAGTAATCCGTCTGGCAGAAGTGCTGAATGCGCAGGGTGAAGTGCTGGTGCCACAGCGTGAAGTGGCCTACGACCAGCTGGTAATGGCGCTGGGCAGCACCTCAAACGATTTCGGCACGCCGGGCGTCAAAGATCACTGTATCTTCCTGGATAACCCGCATCAGGCGCGTCGTTTCCATAATGAGATGCTTAACCTGTTCCTGAAATTCTCCGCCAGCGAAGGCAGGGTCGAAAAAGTCAACATCGCCATCGTGGGTGGCGGCGCAACGGGCGTTGAGCTGTCAGCGGAGCTGCATAATGCGGTCAAACAGCTGCACAGCTACGGATTTAAAGGTTTGGGACGCGAAGCGCTGAACGTGACGCTGGTCGAAGCGGGCGAACGTATTCTGCCTGCACTGCCACCGCGCATCTCAGCTGCGGCGCATCAGGAGCTGACCAAACTGGGCGTGCGCGTTCTGACGCAGACCATGGTTACCAGCGCTGAGCAGAATGGCCTGAATACCAAAGGCGGTGAGTTTATTGAAGCCGATCTGATGGTCTGGGCGGCGGGCATTAAAGCGCCGGACTTCCTGAAAGAGATTGGCGGACTGGAAACCAACCGCATCAATCAGCTGGTGGTAAAGGAGACGCTGCAGACCACGCTGGATGATGACATCTACGCGATTGGCGACTGCGCCTCCTGTGCCTTGCCGGGCGGCGGATTTGTACCACCGCGCGCCCAGTCAGCGCACCAGATGGCCTCACGCGCCATGGACAATATCCTTGCTCAGCGCCAGGGCAAACCGCTGAAGGCTTATGTCTACAAAGATCATGGCTCGCTGGTGTCGCTCTCCCGCTTCAGTACGGTCGGCAGCCTGATGGGCAACCTGATGCGCGGTTCAATGATGGTAGAAGGGCGCATAGCGCGCTTTGTCTACATCTCTCTCTATCGTATGCACCAGATAGCACTGCATGGCTATTTTAAAACCGGCCTGATGATGCTGGTCGGCAGTATTAACCGGGTTATCCGCCCGCGGCTTAAGCTGCACTAAGCAACAGCAATAACGCTGGCTAATTAATGCTAAGCCTCCTCGATTCTGAGGGGGCTTTTTTATGCCCTTGAGGGGCACACATTAAGACAAATTAAACTTCAGTTTTCTGTATGATGATTAATAAGAAATCCCGGACTTAATGCCGGGATTTTTCTTTACAGGTCAGTCAATTATCCTTCATTCGCCAGCCGGATGATCAACTGTCCCGGCCCGGTGATCACCTCGATCTTCTGCCCGGTCGTAAATCCCAGCGCTTCCAGCCAGCGGCCTTTAATGGTGAGCTGCGGCAGTGGGTTCGGCTGGCCCCTATTAGGCCGGTATCCCACTCTGTAATAATGTGCTCGCGATTCACCAGCGGCGGTTGTGGACGTGCGGGTCCCTGACTTATGATGCGTGTCAGCCATAATTAACTCCCAATCAGTTAGTTGTGGTCAGCGGGCTGTTGGTGTTCCACCACCTTCAGCCCGCGCTAAAAAATCTCTCGTTATGTGCTTCCTGTTCCGTTTTTACCTGTTTAAATATACACCTCCTGCCACGTAAACTCGCTGAAAGCTGAGTAATAAATTGCGAGCTATCTCTGAAAACCAGATAGTTTTTCTCCGGTCTGGCTTTCGTTCATTTTTTCTTCGCAGTCAGCTTGAGGGTAACGCTTTTTGGGAAAATACAGGTATTATTTTTCCGAATGCTTTCATTTATTCAGAGGGGTTTAAATAGAACTGTAACTTAGTCTTTTAATGGGTTGTGGGTATACAGGTCAGTTAATAATCTGCGTTAATGGATTGTATAAGGCCGGATAATTTTCTGGATGTATGTGCCGAAATGGTTTCCAGGGATTTTTGCTTTTTTATGGCAACTCGGTCTTGATACCTCTAATTCTTTTTGGTCTAATAATGCCATTAAGGATTGATTGGTAATTAACCGCGAGAATGATTCCTGTGGTTAAATTCTTTACTTAACCTAAATTAAATGGCCGAAGTTCCATTTAATAAGGCTGGCGTTTAAGTTTCACATTGACTCAGGCCAGCCTGTTTTAAAAAATCCGGGTATGAATAGATGCTCTCCGACCGATCTGAACATCAGGCGCGGAGCGCTACATGAAATTCCTGTCCGATACAGATGGATTGATAAAAACTCTATCCTGTCCGTCGGGTATTGGTGATTCAGGGAGCGAAGTCCTGCATTAAGCGCAGGGAAATAATGTTAAATTATGAAAAGGAATTAATTACATGACCTCTAAAATGACGATGCTGGCATTACTGTGTGGCGGTCTTCTCGTGGGCAGCAATGCGCTAGCTGATAATCACACTGTCTCTATCGGCTATGCTCAAAGTAAAGTTGAAGACTTCAAAAACATTCGCGGTGTCAATGTTCAGTATCGCTATGAATGGAATTCTCCTCTCAGTGTGATTGGCTCATTCAGCTACATGAAAGGCGATGAAAGTTTTTCTGAGCGAGAAGATTTTTATGGCGATGTCAGCGGATATGATGGAAAAACCAAAGTGAAATATTACTCACTGATGGCAGGTCCTGCATATCGCATCAATGACTACATCAGCTTCTATGGATTAATTGGTGTTGCCCATACCAAAGTGGATGAGAACGTGACTTATCCCGGAGTCTACTCCGAAGAATATAGCGAAAATAAAACCTCTTTTGCCTATGGCGCTGGCGTTGTCGTGAATCCTATCAGCAACCTCTCTGTGAGTGTTGGCTATGAAGGTACTCGCGTAAAATATAACGAAGATGTTGCCATCAATGGTTTTAACATCGGCATCGGATACCGTTTCTGATTCAACGCTAAAAACCGCAACCCTGGTCATCTGGTCAGGGTTGTTTTTTTGCACTCTGGAAAGGACCGTTTTTTATAAAGGTCGAATCAGGCAGTTCTTCGATACATTTAAAATAGTACCTGATCCTGTCTGACCAAAGACGTCGATCTTCTGAATTAACCGGTTTGAATTTTGTTAAAACAAAGAAAAACAATTAAAGCTTCAGGGGGCGAGAATGTTATGCATTAAATGTCAGGAAGCAGAAGAGAATAAATAATCAGGCTTTTGTGATAATTGTGAAAAAAAAGAAGAGGGCAGGATTAATGGTTTATTATATCTGCCAGCTTTAGGCTTGATTATTGGTTTTTTTTACGATGCTGTATAATGATTTTTGTATTGTTTTGTTGATTGCCAACACTTATCAGAAACAAGGTGTGGTTAATAGTTTTAGTGTTTTATTATTAGCGCTGTCCATTATTAATGCTCCCGTAACAGTGCTGGCTTGCTGGTTCTTCTTTAGGAAGAAAGTAAAAACCAGATACGTGATGATAACGTAATATTTATACGGTCTTATCTTTGCGAGTTTTTGCACGCTTTATCCTGCTTTGGTTTTTCACGTAAACCTTACGCAGCCTGCTATCAATATGCTGGCTCGGGCCTTAATCAGTTGTCTGATATGGGTACCATACTTTATTTTTTCCAGCAGGATTAATAAAGTCTTTGTGCATTAATACGGTCAATATTTTTTTGTCACAAAATAAACGATGTGTAACGCAACACCCGCCTCGTTATAGTACCAATAAAATAACCAGTTCCAGTCTGTGTCAGTTAAATTAAGGATAATAAAGAATGGCTGCAAAAATTTTGATCACCGGATTGATAGCACTATTATTGAGTGGCTGCACGGCAGGTTTCAGACCTTCACTGGATGATTATAAAGGACAGGATGCGGCCCGGATCCGCGTCGCTTCAGAGGGCAATACGGCTCTTCAGTTCTTTGAAAAGCAGGGTTCAGGTTGCTATAAAAAAGTACTGGAACGCCGTATTACTTCTGGCTTTGCCATTCTGGTTATCCCTGTCACAGGGAATAAACGAATAGGTATGCCAGCCTCATCTGATAATAATGGTGCTTTCATCAATGAGTTCACCCTGAAGCCGGGACAAATGATTCGGGTCATCCACTACTGGACTAAGACTGGGTACTATCAGAACACTCAAAAATCTGCCACTGTTGAATTTATTCCTCAGGCTAACGATGATTACGATATCGTGGTCAGAGGCTCTGAATATTCAGGCGATAGCGTTTCAATCAAAAATCTCACCCCAAACGGCATCGTTGTGGGCTGGGGCGAGGTGAAGGAATGCCCGTCAGAGAGTATTTTTGATTAGTCTCCTTTTTCTTCCTTCCTGAAGCCTGGGTGCTTCAGGAAGGAATATGCCCGATGACGGCATCCAGTGAACATGCTTACAGGTAGCGCTGAAAAGGCCGCTGCCAGAACAGACAGTCAGCGTCTGCATAACGCTTGAGATAAATTTATCCAGTTGATTTAATTAGTTAAATTTTTTTATTAAATCGACACCAGCAACAACTCCCTTCACCTCAGAACTCTCCTAAAAACTGGTCCTGATAGCAAAGTGACCAATTTCCTCCATTTATCTGATGTTGCATTTTCGGTCCATCTGTAAAACTTCATCTCAACAAACACGGCGCGTCGCGCACGCCGGTTATACCTCAGTCAATGAGGATGCTTTAACAGCAGGATTGCGCGGTAACACTTTCAGGAGGAACTTCCTGTGAATAAATCAATGTTAGCGGGTATCGGTATTGGTGTGGCAGCAGCGCTGGGTGTTGCCGCCGTAGCAGGCATGAACGTGTTTGATCGCGGTCCTCAATACGCTCAGGTACTGGCTGCAACGCCAATCAAAGAGAGCATCAGACAGCCACGTCAGGAGTGCCGTAATGTCACACTGACTCACCGTCGGGCCGTACAGGATGAGAACCGTCTTGCTGGCTCTGTATTAGGTGCAGTGGCAGGTGGAGTTCTCGGTCACCAGTTCGGTGGCGGTCGCGGTAAGGATGTCGCGACAGTAGCAGGTGCGTTGGCAGGCGGTTATGCGGGTAATCAGGTCCAGGGCGGACTGCAGGATCGTGATACCTACACCACAACCGAACAGCGCTGTAAAACAGTGTATGACAAACAAGAGAAAAAACTGGGATATGACGTGACCTATAAAATAGGCGATCAGCAGGGTAAAATCCGTATGGAGAACGACCCCGGCACGCGTATTCCATTGGATCGCAATGGTCAGCTGATTCTCAACGGTGACCAGGCGTAATTGGGCAAAGCTTTGCCGCACTGGCGGCCACACAGCACGACGTAATGAAAAAGGCGCATCTCAAAGATGCGCCTTTTTTATCGCCATTTTCCCGCACTTTACCGATTAGCTCAGCAAAGCGCGGGCAGAGGGTTACGCCTGATGCTCAGCCAGTTGTGAAACGAAGCCCTGCACCCAATCCATACGAATTTTTCTTTCCGACAGTTCACGGGTAAACCGCAGGCGTGTTGGCCCATCCAGTTTCCACTGCTGTGGCTCTTTCTGCAGCAGACTAATCAGCCATGCCGGATCGACCTTGTTCTGCGGCGCAAAATCGAAATAGCCGCCTTTGTCGCTGGCTTCGATCTTACGCAGACCGACCGCGCGGGCTTTCAGACGGATAATCGCCACGTCCAGCAGGTTACGCGCAGGGTCAGGCAGCAGGCCGAAGCGGTCGATCATCTCAACCTTCAGCTCCTGCAACTCCTCTTCAGCCTCCGCGCTGGCAATGCGCTTATAAAGTGAAAGACGGGTGCTGACATCCGGGATAAAGGTCTCGGGCAGCAGCGCTGGCATGCGAAGTTCCACCTCTGTCTGGTTGCTGGTGAGATCTTCCAGTGACGGCTCGCGACCCGCTTTCAGCGCATCAACAGCATTCTCCAGCAGCTCCATATAGAGCGTGAAGCCCAGCGTCTCCATCTGTCCGCTCTGCTCATCACCCAGCAGTTCGCCCGCCCCGCGAATCTCCAGGTCGTGGGTTGCCAGCGCAAAACCGGCGCCCAGATCTTCGAGTGAGGCGATCGCTTCCAGGCGTTTATGTGCGTCCGCGGTCATCGACTTCGGATGCGGCGTCAACAGCCAGGCATACGCCTGATGATGCGAACGACCGACGCGACCACGCAGCTGATGCAGCTGCGCCAGGCCAAAGTGGTCGGCCCGTTCGATGATGATGGTGTTCGCGGTCGGAATGTCGATCCCGGTTTCGATAATGGTGGTACAGACCAGCACGTTGAAACGCTGATGATGGAAATCGTTCATCACCCGCTCCAGCTCACGCTCGCGCATCTGTCCATGACCAATCGCCACCCGCGCTTCCGGCACCAGATCGCTGAGACGCTGCGCCGCTTTATCTATATTTTCAACGTCATTGTAGAGATAGTAGACCTGTCCGCCACGCAGAACTTCGCGCAGAATCGCTTCGCGGATCACCACGTCGTCGTATTCACGGACAAAGGTTTTTACCGCTAAACGGCGGGCAGGCGGGGTAGCGATAATGGAAAGATCGCGCATGCCACTCATGGCCATATTCAGGGTGCGCGGGATCGGCGTGGCGGTCAGGGTCAGGATGTCCACATCAGCACGCATCGCCTTGATGCGCTCTTTGTGACGCACCCCAAACCGGTGCTCTTCATCGACAATTAGCAGGCCGAGATCGTGCCACTTGAGGTCACTCATCAATAGTTTGTGGGTGCCGATCAAAATGTCGATTTTACCCTCGCTGGCCTGTTCCAGCACCTGTGCCTGCTCTTTGGCGGTACGGAAGCGGGAAAGCATCTCAATGCGAACCGGCCAGTTGGCGAAGCGGTCACGGAAGTTGTCGTAGTGCTGCTGTGCCAGCAGGGTAGTCGGCACCAGTACGGCCACCTGTTTGTGGTTCTCGATGGCCAGAAACGCCGCGCGCATCGCTACTTCCGTTTTACCAAAGCCCACGTCACCGCACACCAGACGATCCATCGCCAGCGGTTCGTACATATCGCTCAGCACGGCGTTGATCGCCTGTGCCTGATCGGGTGTGGTTTCAAACGGGAAGCTTTCGCAGAACAGCTGATACTGCTCACGGTCATGCTTAAAGGCAAAACCGGTTTTGGCGGCGCGCTGGGCATAGATATCCAGCAGTTCGGCCGCCACATCGCGTACTTTCTCCGCCGCTTTCTGCCGCGCGCGCGACCAGGCATCACTGCCCAGCTTATGCAGTGGCGCATTATCGTCAGCTCCGCCCGCATAGCGGCTGATCAGGTGCAGCGATGAAACCGGCACATAGAGTTTGGCGTCATTGGCGTAGGAGAGCATCAGGTATTCCGCCTCAATGCCGCCTGCTTCCAGCGTAGTCAGGCCGATATAGCGGCCCACGCCGTGCTCCAGATGCACTACTGGCTGACCGGGATGCAACTCCGCCAGGTTACGGATCAGAATGTCGGGATTGATGGTACGACGGGTATCCTGACGGCGACGGCTGACGCGTTCGCCCAGCAGATCGCTTTCGCAAATCAGCGCCCGGTTGCCCTGGGTATCGATAAAACCGCGCTCGCTGGCCCCGATCATCAGCGTGAAACGATCGTCGACGGTTTCATCAAAACGGTGCACTGACTGAGGACGCAGTTTAATCCGGGCCAGCAGCTCCTGCAGGCTCTCGCGGCGGCCTTCACTTTCGACCGAGAAGACCACGGCGCCGCTGAAAGTCTCAATAAACTGCCGCAGATGGTCGAGCGGCGCTTTCGCCTGCGCCTGAACGGCGAGATCTGGCAGCGGGATGTAACCGAGATTGGTATTCGCGGCTTTGGCGGGCAGCACCTCGTTGGTCATCTGGATGCGCGGCCAGGCTTTCAGTTCGCCCATTAACGCGTCGGGACGCAGCCACAAGGTGACCGGTTCCAGCAGCGGACGCATCGGGTCCACGCGACGGTTCTCATAGCGCGCCTCAGCATCCTGCCAGAAGCGGCTGGCGCTGACTTCAAGGTCGCCGCAGTTCACAATCAGGGTGTTGTCAGGCAGATAGCTGAACAGGCTGGGTAACGGCTGCTCGAAGAACAGCGGCTGCCAGTATTCGATGCCCGCGGGCAGCGTGCCTTTGCTGACCTGCTGATAGACGTGCTCCGACTCGCGGCGCACATCAAAAATTTCGCGCCAGCGGCTGCGGAACAGCTCAATGGCGGCTTTGTCGCTGGGAAATTCATGTGCGGGCAGCAGATTGATTTCCGGCACCGCTTCCAGCGTACGCTGATTCTCGACGTCGAACAGGCGCAGGCTGTCGATCTCATCATCGAAAAAGTCGATGCGGTAGGGCTGATCGCTGCCCATCGGAAACAGATCGAGCAGGGCGCCGCGCGTGGCGTATTCACCGTGCTCCATCACCTGATCGACATGGCGGTAACCGGCCTGCTCAAGCTGATCGCGCAGCCGGTCGCGTGACAGTTTTTGCCCCTGCTTCATCACCAGCGCATGGCCGTGCAGGAAACTGTGCGGACAGACGCGCTGCATCAGGGTATTGACCGGCATGATCAGCAGACCGCGCTGCATCACCGGCAGCTGGTAGAGGGTCGACAGTCGCGCAGAGATAATATCCTGATGCGGCGAGAAGCTGTCATACGGCAGCGTCTCCCAGTCGGCAAGGTGCGACACCGGCAGATCGGTAAACTGGCGGATTTCATCCAGCAGACGCAGAGCGGTTTGGGTATCGGGTGTAATCATTAACACCGGACCAGCATGTCGTTCGGTAATGCTGGCACACTCAACCGCATGCGCAGCGCCGATAAGCTGGCCGAGCTGGCGATGATCGCCGGATTTAACGGGCAGGGTATAACGAGTCTGTTCGGGCATGGGATCTCGGGGTTGCTCCATTTTTCCAGGACGTAATCATTCCATATTATGTCAGGGGGATCACCTCTGCGGCACAATTTTCCTGCCGCGCCGCGCTGAACCCGGGGATCGGTCAGCCATTACCGGGCGTCGGCGGTAATACAGCGGATAGAGAGAGGATAGACGAGTCTGGAGCGGGATCAGAAAAAACCGCCGTCGCTGTGCAGCGACGGGGTTAAACGGGCATTCTATTTTATGGATTGCTGTGTGTAATACATGCGTGGGCGGTCGATATTTGCCCAGGATAACTCCTGCTCAGGATGATAGCTGAGGTTGCCGTCGTCCCACTTTACGTAGTAGCCGGCTGGTGCGCTTCCCTGCTCAAAGACGTTGATGATTTCGCCTCTGATTTCCCCGGATTGATGTTTAACGATGCTGCCTTTGGGAAATTTCAACATGGTCGCTGCCTCTATCGCTGTGCGATAAATTACCTCTTATCCTGTTACAGATTATAGTCTACGCGCCAGGGCGCTGGATAATCAGCCAATAAGCGATGGCTTTATCGTCTATTCTGCGGCTTTAGTCGTAAATGTGACGTATTCTGACGCAACTTTGCTGCCGACTCAGAGGGTTAGAGGTTTCATAAAACGAGCCGCTCCTTTATCATCCCCCTACCTATTTTCAGGCAACGGCTTACTGGATTCCATGTATCAACCTGTCGCGCTATTTATCGGTCTGCGTTACATGCGCGGACGAGCATCGGATCGCTTTGGTCGCTTTGTCTCCTGGCTCTCAACGATTGGCATCACGCTCGGCGTGCTGGCGATGGTCACTGTCTTATCGGTGATGAACGGTTTTGAGCGTGAACTTGAAGGCAATATTCTTGGCCTGATGCCTCAGGCGCTGATCACCAGCGACAAAGGCAGTCTCAATCCACAGCAGCAACCCGCCACTTCGCTGAATCTGCAGGGCGTCAGCCGTATCGCGCCGCTGACCACCGCCAGTGTGGTGCTGCAAAGCCCGCACAGCGTCTCCGTTGGTGTGATGCTGGGGATTGAGCCGGAAGAAAAAGATCCGCTGACGCCGTTCCTGGTCAACACCCAGCAGAGCGTGCTGCAGGCCGGACAGTACAATGTGATCCTCGGTGAACAGCTGGCGTCACAGCTTGGCGTTAAACGTGGCGATCAGCTGCGTCTGATGGTGCCGTCGGTCAGCCAGTTTACCCCGATGGGACGCGTACCGAGCCAGCGTCTGTTTACCGTGGCAGGCACCTATGCCGCCAATAGCGAAGTCGATGGTTATCAGATTCTGGTCAATCTTCAGGATGCGTCGCGCGTGATGCGCTATCCGGCCGGTAACATTACCGGCTGGCGACTCTGGCTGGATAAACCGCTGTCGGTCGACAGTCTGAGTCAGCAGACACTGCCTGCGGGCCTGGTCTGGAAAGACTGGCGCGAGCGCAAAGGCGATCTCTTCCAGGCAGTACGCATGGAGAAGAACATGATGGGTCTGCTGCTGAGCCTGATTATCGCCGTGGCCGCCTTTAACATCATTACATCATTAGGCCTGCTGATCATGGAGAAGCAGGGCGAAGTGGCGATTCTCCAGACCCAGGGCCTGACGCGTCGGCAAATAGTGGCGGTGTTTATGGTGCAGGGTGCCAGCGCCGGGATTATCGGCACGCTGCTCGGCACGCTGCTCGGTGTACTGCTGGCCAGCCAGCTTAATAACTTAATGCCGGTGATTGGCCTGTTCCTCGATGGCGCCGCGTTGCCGGTTGATATCAATGTGTGGCAGGTGGTCACCATCGCCCTCAGCGCGATGATTGTGGCGCTGTTGTCTACGCTCTATCCTTCGTGGCGCGCTGCCGCCGTTCAACCTGCTGAGGCTTTACGTTATGAGTAACACTCCTTTGTTGCAGTGCCGCGACCTGTGCAAACGCTATCAGGAAGGCAGCGTGCAGACCGATGTGCTGCGCAATGTGGCTTTCAGCCTCCAGCCCGGTGAACTGACGGCGATTGTCGGCAGCTCCGGTTCCGGTAAAAGTACGCTGCTGCATCTGCTGGGCGGTCTGGATGCGCCGACGTCGGGCGATGTGGTGTTTGATGGTCAGTCGCTGAACGCCATGTCCTCGTCGGCCAAAGCAGAGCTGCGTAACCGCGAGCTGGGCTTTATTTATCAGTTCCACCATCTTCTGCCGGACTTCAGTGCGCTGGAGAACGTGGCGATGCCGCTGCTGATTGGCAAAATCGCGAAAGCGGAAGCGCAGGATCGCGCCCGCGAGATGCTGGCTGCAGTCGGGCTGGACCATCGTGCCGCGCACCGGCCGTCTGAACTGTCCGGCGGCGAGCGTCAGCGCGTAGCGATCGCCCGTGCGCTGGTCAACCGTCCACGGCTGGTAATGGCAGATGAACCCACCGGCAACCTGGATGCGCGTAACGCCGACGCTATTTTTGAGTTGCTGGGCGAGCTGAACGTCCGTCAGGGCACCGCCTTTCTGGTGGTGACGCACGATCTGATGCTGGCAAAACGCATGACGCGTCAGATGGAGATGCGTGATGGTCACTTAAGCGATCAGCTCACTCTGGCAGGAGCGCTGTAATGGGTTCATCGTTATCCCTGTTGCTGGGCCTGCGCTTCAGCCGTGGACGCCGTCGTGGCGGGATGGTTTCGCTGATTTCGGTGATCTCCACCATCGGGATTGCGCTGGGCGTGGCGGTGCTGATTATCGGCCTCAGCGCCATGAACGGTTTTGAGCGTGAGCTGAATAACCGCATTCTGGCGGTGGTGCCGCACGGTGAAATCGAGGCAGTTAATCAGCCGTTCCAGCACTGGCAGTCGATGATTGCCCCGATTGAAAAAGTGCCCGGCATTGCGGCGGCAGCCCCCTATGTCAACTTCACCGGTCTGATTGAGAGCGGTGCCCGGCTGGAAGCGCTGCAGGTGAAGGGCGTCGATCCGGCCCAGGAACCGCGCCTCAGCGCGCTGCCACAGTTTGTCGCCGATAACGCCTGGTCCTCTTTTGCCGCCGGTAAGCAACAGATCATTCTGGGCGGCGGCATTGCTAAATCGCTGAAGGTGAAGCAGGGCGACTGGATCACCATCATGATCCCGAACAACGATGGTGATAACAAATTGCTGCAGCCAAAACGCATCCGGCTGCAGGTCAGCGGTATCCTGCAACTCAGCGGCATGCTCGATCACAGTCTGGCACTGGTGCCGCTGGCCGATGCGCAGCACTATCTGGAGATGGGTGACAGCGTGTCCGGTATTGCGCTGAAGATGACAGACCCGTTCCAGGCCGTGAAACTGGTGCGCGATGCCGGTGAAGCGACCCGCTCCTATGTCTACATCAAGAGCTGGATTGGCACCTACGGCTATATGTACCGCGACATTCAGATGATCCGCGCCATCATGTATCTGGCGATGGTGCTGGTGATCGGCGTCGCCTGCTTTAACATCGTTTCCACGCTGGTGATGGCGGTGAAGGATAAGAGCAGTGACATTGCGGTACTCCGTACCCTCGGCGCGAAAGACCGGCTGATCCGCGCCATCTTTATCTGGTACGGTTTGCTGGCCGGTCTGCTGGGCAGCGTCAGCGGCGTGGTGGCTGGCGTGCTGGTGGCACTGAATCTGACCTCACTGGTGCGTGGGCTGGAATCGATTACCGGTCATCATCTGCTGGCAGGAGATATCTACTTTATTGATTTCCTGCCCTCGGAACTGCACTGGATTGACGTGTTCTCAGTACTGATTACCGCCATTCTGCTGAGCCTGCTGGCGAGCTGGTATCCCGCCAGACGCGCCAGCCGCATTGACCCGGCTCGGGTATTAAGCGGTCAGTGATAAAAATGCGGCGCGAGTGATTTCGCGCCGCATCTGTTTAAGACCTTTGCTGTTGGGTCATGCCCTCAGCAACCGTTACTATCGGGTGATGTTAACCCGGAATCTGTTTAGAGCGGCTCGCCGCAGCTGCTACGCCAGGAGATTTTATGCGTACACCACGTCGCCGCATACGACTTGCCCGCCTGAAGAAAACCCGGAGAAAAGTGCATCAGCGCTTTCGCCAGCGCATATTTGAGCGCGATCGTCAGGCCGAACTGGCCGCCCACCCTCAGCCGCATGTTGTGGTGCTGACCGGCGCAGGCATCTCAGCGGAGTCCGGCATCCGGACCTTCCGCGCGGCTGACGGCCTGTGGGAAGAGCACCACGTTGAAGACGTTGCTACGCCCGAAGGCTTTCAGCGCGATTCCGCGCTGGTGCAGCGTTTCTACAATGCGCGCCGCCAGCAGCTACAGGAAGCCGACATCCAGCCTAATGCTGCCCATCTGGCGCTGGCTGAGCTGGAGCAGGTGTTGGGCGATAACTTCCTGCTGGTCACGCAAAACATCGACAATTTGCATGAGCGTGCCGGTAACAGCCGGGTGCTGCATATGCACGGTGAACTGCTAAAAGTGCGCTGCGTCACCAGCGGTCAGGTGATTGAGTGGACCGGCGATATCACGCCGGACGATCGCTGCACCTGCTGCCAGTTCCCCTCTGTGCTGCGGCCGCACGTGGTCTGGTTTGGCGAGATGCCGCTGGGTATGGAGCAGATTTATCAGGCGCTGGAACAGGCCGATTACTTTATCGCTATCGGTACTTCAGGCCATGTTTATCCGGCCGCAGGCTTTGTGCATGAGGCCAAACTGCAGGGTGCGCACACCGTTGAGCTGAACCTGGAGCCGAGCCAGGTGGGTAACGAGTTTGCCGAACGGCATTACGGCCTGGCGAGCGAAGTGGTGCCGGAATTTGTTCATACCCTGCTGCGCGGACTGTATAAGTAGGCGGGCGGCTGATAGCCGCCTCTTTAACTCTTCTAACGGCCCGCTTTAAGCTGCTGGAACAGAGTTTCGTACTGAAGGCTGGCGTCGCCAACATCATCCTGCCATTCACCGTGCTTAATCACGTCAGCAGGTGGATAGAGTGACGGATCGTTCGCCACGGCGGGTGGCAGCAACGCCTTCGCTGCGAGGTTCGGTGTAGGATAGCCGATGGTTTCCGCCACTTTCGCCGCGACGTCAGGACGCAGCAGGAAGTTGATCAGCTTCAGCGCGCCTGCCTTGTTCTTCGCGTTAGCCGGGATCGCCAGGTTATCCATCCAGAAAATGCCGCCCTCTTCAGGCCAGACGATCGCTAACGGCGTGCCCGCCTGACGTGCGACATACGCCGAACCATTCCATAGCATGCCCAGATTCACTTCGCCTTCCATATAGGGATTACCCGGATTATCAGAGTTGAAGGCCAGCACATTGGGCATCAGCTTTTTCAGCTCAGAATAAGCGGCTTTGATCTGCTCAGGATCGCGGGTATTGCCGGAGTATCCCAGCTTGCGCAGCGCCATATGAAACACTTCGCGCGCGTCGTCGGTCAGCAGCAGGCTTTGCTTATATTCCGGCTTCCACAGATCGGCCCAGCGGGTCACGCTTTTCACGTCGATCTCATCGGTGTTGACACCGATTGCCGTCGCGCCCCAGATATAGGGAATCGAGTAGTTATTGTCAGGATCGAAGGGTTTATTCAGCAGGTCGGGATCGAGGTTGCTGAAGTTGCTGAGCTGGTTTTTGTCGATTTTCTGCAGCATCCCTTCGTTTCGCATTTTTGCCACGAAGTAAGTTGACGGCACGACCAGATCGTAAGCGCCATCTTTCCAGGTTTTCAGTTTGGCGTACATGCTCTCATTGGATTCATAGGTCGAATAGATCACTTTAATGCCGGTCTCTTTCGTGAACTGCTCCAGCAGCCCCGGCGGCACATATTCGGTCCAGTTGTAGAAATAGAGGGTATTACTGTTGTCTGCCTGCGCCACGTTCATACCCAGCAACAGTGCACCTGCCGCCAGCCAGTGAGATCTCTTTTTCATCTTCAATCCTCTTATTTATTTCTGTCACGCAGCAGCCACTGACTGGCCGCGACCAGCAGCAATGACAGCAGCATTAAAATGGTGGCCAGCGCATTCACTTCCGGTGAGACGCCTACTTTTACCATCGAGTAGATCTTCAGCGGTAAAATCTCAAACGTCGGACCGGTGACAAAGGAAGAGACCACCACATCATCCATTGACAGGGTAAAGCTCAGTAACCATCCAGCGGCGACGGCTGGCATCGCCAGCGGCAGAATGATTTTGCGCAGGATGATGGTTTCGCTGGCACCCAGATCTTTGGCTGCCTCCAGCATGCGCACATCAAAGCCCTTCAGACGTGAGTAGACAGTAATCACCACAAACGGCAGGCAAAATGTAATGTGGGAAAAGAGCAGTGACCAGAAGCCCAGCGAAATGCCCAGCAGCATAAACAGCACCAGCAGGGAGATAGCCATCACAATGTCCGGCGACATCATCACCACGAATAGCATGCCACTGACAAAGGGCTTGCCCCGAAAACGGTAGCGAAAGAGTGCGACAGCGGTGAGTGCGCCGATCAGTGTGGCACAGCTGGCTGAGAGCACGCCCATGATCAGCGAGTGCTGCGCCGCCTGAATCAGACTGTCATTGTTCAGCAGCAGGCTGTACCAATGGGTCGTGAAACCCTGCCAGTTAATGCCAAAGCGGGAGGCGTTAAATGAATTCACGATCAGAATAACAATCGGTATGTAGAACCAGGCGTAAATAATCGCCATAAAACTGCCGCGTAACAGGCGTGCCATCATCCTAAATCCACCTGGTTATTCAGCAGTCGCGCCGCGCGCCAGTAAATCAGCAACAGCAATCCCATCAACAGCGTCATCACAATGCTGGTGGCCGCGCCAAACGGCCAGTCGCGGATGTTGAGGAACTGACTTTTGATGACGTTGCCGATCAGCAGATTCTTTGCGCCGCCCATCAGGTCGGCGACGTAGAACAGCCCCATCGCCGGGATCAACACCAGCAGACAGCCCGCAATGATGCCCGGCATGGTCAGCGGCAGAATAATACGGAAAAAGGTCTGCAGCTTACCGGCACCCAGGTCGCGCGCCGCTTCCAGCAGCGGTTTATCAAGCTTCTCCAGACTGGAGTAGAGCGGCAGCACCATAAACGGCAGCAGAATGTAGATCAGCCCGAGGATCACCGCTTCCGGGGTATACATGATGCGAAACGGTTTATCGATCAGCCCCAGCGACAGCAGGAAATCATTCAGCCAGCCCCGGGTGCTGAGGAAAATTTTCAGGCCGTAGATACGGATCAGCGAATTGGTCCAGAAAGGTACAATCAACAGAAACAGCATCAGCGGACGCAGGCGCGGCGTGAGTTTTGTCAGACACCATGCAAAGGGATAGCCGAGCAGCAGACAGCCGATCGTGGCAATCAGCGCCATGTTCAGCGAGTGCAGCAGCACCTGCGCATAGAGCGGGTCGAGCAGCCGGGTGTAATTCCTGAAGGTCAACATCGCGCTGACGACGTGCGCATCATCGCGCGTCAGAAAACTGGTAACAAAAATCATCAGATTGGGCACAAAAACGAACAGCGCCAGCCAGCCGACGATCAGTACGATGACCCCCTTCTGAAAACCATTACGCATCAGCTTCATAGGGCAGTACCACCTCCCATCCCGGCACCCAGCTCACGGCCATCTTCTGATTAAGCGAGTGATCAACGTCCGGGTCATCCTCATTAAAGAACTCGCTGACCGTAACCAGCTTACCGTTCTCCAGCTCTACCGCAGACTCCAGCGTCATACCTTTATAGTTACGTTCGCGCACATAGCCAATCAGGCCATCTGATGCGCTGTCATCATGGATCTCCTGCACCCGCAGATCTTCCGGACGCAGCAGCACATGAAGCCGGTCACCCACGCTAACCGGGAAAGTACAGTGGATCTCGCACTCGCGTCCCTCTACCCGGGCCCGCACGTCTGGCGCGCTGTCGCTGGCGAGCACTTCAGCGTCAAAGACATTAATTTCGCCGATAAAGCGGGCAACAAACAGGTTTTCGGGCTCTTCGTAGATTTCGCGTGGTGTACCATCCTGCACTACCTTGCCGTCGCGCATGACCACGATGCGATCGGACATGGTCAGCGCCTCTTCCTGATCGTGGGTGACAAAGACAAAGGTAATGCCGAGCTTACGCTGCAGGGCTTTCAGCTCGTTCTGCATCTGACGGCGCAGCTTGTAGTCCAGCGCCGAGAGGGATTCGTCCAGCAGCAGCACTTCAGGGCGATTGACTACCGCGCGGGCAATGGCCACACGCTGTTGCTGGCCACCGGAAAGCTGATGCGGACGGCGATCGGCAAAGTGCTCCAGCTGCACCATTGCCAGCGCATCCTTTACCCGGCTCTCAATTTCTGCCGACGGGGTTTTCTGCATCCGCAGGCCAAAAGCAACGTTTTCAGATACGGTCATATGCGGAAACAGCGCGTAGCTCTGAAACACGGTATTGACGTGACGGTGTTCGGCCGGCGTATCAGTAATGTCCTGGTCATCGAGCGAGATACGGCCGCGATCAGCCGCTTCCAGCCCGGCAATCAGGCGCAGAATGGTGGTTTTGCCACAGCCCGACGGGCCGAGCAGGGTGATGAACTCACCGTGATGGATGGTCAGGTTAAAATCATCAATGATGGTCTTTCCATCAAAAGCTTTACTGATGCCAGAAAGCGTAACCAGCGCCTGCTGTGCGCGTGTTTGCGTCATTTTAGTCTCAGTCTGTCTAAGGTCGAACAGTTACAGCATAGCCGCTCAGTGCAGCCAGCCAGCAAAGAGGGGCGGATGATACCTGAAAAATAAGGCATTGCCATGTTTTGCCCGCCTGGCCGCGGCAATTCGCCCGGCTGTTAACAACATTGCGAGGTTTGCCGCAACAATCACGTAATCAGGCGTTTTTTTCGGGCTTATTACTTTCCCAAAGGTCACCGACAGCGCTAACCTGTCTGCGAATGATTTTACGCAACGTTGTGACCGGCGGGTCTGTGAATAATACCGGACGGCACTTTTAAAGGATGGGATATGGAACAGTTACTTGAGCGCTTTTTAAGTTATGTGGCAGTTGAGACACAGGCTAAGCCGCAGGCGCGCCAGGTGCCCAGCAGTGAAGGACAGTGGACGCTGGCGCGTCAGCTGCAGGAGGAGCTGCTGGCCCTGGGTTTTGTTGATGTCACCCTGAGCGATCACTGTTGCGTCATGGGCACGCTGCCCGCCAATGTTGACTGGCCGACGCCAGTTATCGGTTTCATCTCCCACATGGATACCTCGCCTGATTTCACAGCGAAACATGTGAACCCGCAGATCATCGAAGATTATCGCGGTGGCGACATTGCGCTGGGTAATGGCAACGAGGTCCTGTCACCGGTCATGTTCCCGGTGCTGCACAAGCTGATTGGACATACGCTGATTACCACCGATGGCAAAACCCTGCTGGGCGCGGATGATAAAGCGGGTATCGCCGAGATCATGACGGCGATGGCGCAGCTGGCTAACAGCGATACGCCCCACGGCGCGATCCGCGTCGCCTTTACCCCTGATGAAGAGATCGGTCGCGGCACCTCACATTTTGATGTGGAGGCGTTCGCCGCCGACTGGGCCTACACCATTGATGGCAGCGATCTGGGTGAGTTTGAGTATGAGAACTTCAATGCCGCCTCGGCTACGGTCAAAATCGTCGGTAACAACGTACATCCAGGCTCCGCGAAAGGCGTGATGGTCAATGCACTGGAGCTGGCTAACCAGTTTCATGCGGCCGTACCGGCCGGCGAAAAACCGCAGTACACCGACGGCTATGAGGGCTTCTACCATCTGCATCAGATCAAAGGCAGCGTCGAGCACGCCGAGATGCTCTACATCATTCGTGACTTTGAAACAGAGAGTTTTGAACAGCGTAAACAGACGCTGCTGCAGATCGCTGCGGAGATCAACAAAACCCTGCACCCTGACTGCTCGGTCACTGTTGAGATCACCAATAGCTATCGCAACATGCGTGAAAAGGTCGAGCCGTTCCCGCATATCATTGATCTGGCTTTGCAGGCGATGCGTGACTGCGGCATTGAACCCGTGGTGAAACCGATTCGCGGCGGCACCGATGGGTCATCGCTGTCGTGGAAAGGATTACCTTGCCCGAACATCTTTACCGGAGGCTATAACTATCACGGCAAGCATGAGTTTGCGTCGCTGAATATCATGGCGAAGTCAGTGGAAGTGATTGTGCGTCTGTCAGAACTGGCCGCGCAGAAGAAGGATTAAATTAAAAAAGGCTCTCCTGCCATGACGGCAGGAGAGCCTGATTCAGCCGCAGCGCACTGTTACGCGCTGCGGGTTATTCCTCGCCGAAGTACAAGTAACCGGCATTCACCAGACCGGCGATCTGCGCCAGTACGGCCGGATCATCCAGCGCATCACCCAGATCCTCCAGTGTGATGCGATAGTGATTCGCCAGAACTGCCATCACATCCGGGCGCGAACACTCAACCCGCTCACCATTGATATAAACAGCCTCACCAATCGTCAGGACACGCAGGCCACCCAACCGGCTCAGCGCATCGCCCTGTTGCAGCGCATCATAAATTTCATCAGGCTGATAAGGCGGTTCCGGCGGCGCGACGTCGAGTTCGTGGCGTGACTGCGAAATGAATTCGCCGAACCACTGCTCAAACTGCGCTGGCTGATTAACTACATCCAGCATCAGCTGGCGCACGCCTTCAATCTCCTGCGGCAGGATCTGCGACGGGCAATCACGTGCAGGCACATCCGGATCGCTGAAGCGCAGGCTGCCCAGCTCATTGGCCAGGGCATAGTCCGCAAAGCCGCTGATTAACTCGCGACCGCTGGGGGCGCGGAAACCCACAGAGTAGTTCAGTGCGTTTTCCAGCGAGTAGCCTTCGTGCGGGAATCCCGGCGGAATGTAGAGAATATCGCCCGGCTCCAGCTCTTCATCGATGATGGCATCGAACGGTTCAACCTGCAGCAGATCCGGGTGCGGGCAGTGCTGCTTCAGCGCCACTTTTTCACCGACGCGCCAGCGACGGCGGCCAGTACCCTGAATAATAAAGACATCATACTGATCAAAATGGGGGCCGACGCCTCCGCCAGGCACGGCAAACGATACCATCAGGTCATCAACACGCCAGTCAGGCAGAAAGCGGAAAGGGCGCATCAGCGCGGCTGAGGGTTCATGCCAGTGATTGACCGCCTGGACCAGCAGTGACCAGTTGTTCTCTCCCAGATGATCATAGCTCTCAAACGGGCCGTGGCTGACCTGCCATTTGCCGTCCTGATGGCTGACCAGGCGGCTGTCCACCTCGTTTTCCATTGCCAGTCCGGCGAGTTCATCCGGTGAAAGGGGATCGACAAAGTTTTTAAAACCACGCTTCAGCACGACCGGGCGTTTCTGCCAGTAGCGCTGAATAAAATCGGGCCAGTTAATATCGAGCTGATAGTCCATACAAGGGTTCCGCTTAGGGCTGTAAATGCCAGCAAGTATAACAGTCCTGAGGGTTTTCTACTCGCGGTGATGTTCGACTTCCTGGCGCTGAAAAACTACTTCCATACGTGTTCCGCCAAGCGCACTGCTAGTGGCGATGACATTTCCATCATACTGTTCCAGTATATCGCGTACCACTGCCAGACCTAAGCCCTGGCCTGGCCGCAGCGTATCGGCACGCTGACCCCGGACAAACACTAAATCGCGCTTGCTCTCGGGAATGCCCGGGCCATCGTCGTCAATATAGAGATGCAGTGCATTTTCGCTTTGAAAAGCGCTGACTTCGATAAACTCCAGACAGTACTTGCAGGCATTATCCAGTACGTTGCCCAGCACTTCCATAAAGTCATTCTGGTCGCCAATGAAGGACAGCTCCGGAGAGATATCCAGCGTAATCGCCACGCCTTTGCGCTGATAGACTTTATTCAGTGCTGAACAGAGCTTGTCGAGCAGACCGGAAACGGAATGGATATCGCGCTGCAGCGGATTGTGATCGGCCTGCATACTGGCGCGGTGCAGGTAATATCCCACCTGCTGTGAAATACGACTAATCTGCTCCAGCATGACCGGCTCCGCCTGTTCTACTGTCAGCTCTTTGCCGTTGCGCAGCGATCGCAGGGTGCTCTGCAACACGGCCAGCGGCGTTTTCAGGCTATGGGTCAGATCAGAAAGGGTGGTGCGATAACGTGTATAGCGCTGCCGCTCATTGGTCAGCAGCAGATTGAGGTTGCGCACCAGACTGCGCAACTCCTGCGGTGGATTATCCGCCAGATTTTCGCGCTGACTGGTTTCCAGTTCGCGCACCTGCTGTGTCAGCGTACCAATTGGCCGCAGACTCCAGTGCGCCGCCAGCCACAGCAGCGGAATAATGAGAATCAGGTTAGCCGCCAGCACATAGCTGAACCACGACCAGACCACATCAGAGTGCTGCAACTCCTGCGGAATAGAGTCGACCACCACAATGGTGAGCGCGGGCAGATTCGTCGTGGCATCGTAACGGTTAACCGCAACCGAATGGGTAAAGGTATCGTTGCTGTCAGTGTCCCAGTCATTAAGCCGTTGCTTAGCATTGAGATTATTGCCCATCGCGACCATGCTGGTGCGGTTGCTGGTATCGATCTCGTAGAAATCAGGCTTCAGCAGCCATTCGCGGCGGATCTTTTTGCGAATATCCGGCACGTCGCGTTGCTGCCACAGCAGCTTACCATGCTCATCGTAGATGAAGACCAGGGTAGGAAAATTCAGCGTCATTCGTTCCGGCTGCGCGATGGTGAGCTTGTTGTCATGCCATTGCGCCAGCGTAAAGAACAGATTGCTCTCGCCGCGCATCACCCGGTAGGTATTTTTATCGAAACTCACCACATAGCCAATCACCGCGACCATGCCGTAAGAGAGTGAGAGGAACAGAACTATCGCTGCGGAGGCCAGCAGAAAGCGGGCGCGCAGCGAAATAGGGCGGTAACGATTAAACCAGGACATGGTCAGAGATCAAAGCGGTAACCCTGGCCACGCACGGTGGCAATGACATCAGTGGGGTGCAACGCCAGAATTTTTTTGCGCAGACGACCCATCAGGACGTCGATAGTGTGGCTTTCGCGCAGTTCAGCGTCAGGATAGAGCTGCAGCATCAGTGAGTCTTTGCTCACCACTTTGCCGGCGTTACGGATTAGCGTCTCGACAATGGTGTACTCAAAGGCGGTGAGTTTTACTGGCTCTTCATTCACCGTCAGCTCACGGCGTGAGAGATCCACCTGAAACGGGGCCATATCGATGATTTGCGACGCATGACCGCTGTTGCGGCGCATCAGCGCCTGCAGGCGTGCCGCGACTTCTTCAATGTGAAATGGCTTGGTCACGTAGTCATCCGCACCGGCTTCCAGCGCTTCGACTTTCGCCTGCCAGCCCTCACGGGCAGTCAGGACCAGAATTGGCTGACGCACGGCATCACTGCGCCAGCGACGAATCAGCGACATGCCATCTTCATCCGGCAGGCCGAGATCCACCAGCGCGATATCGGGCAGATGTTCGCGAAGAAAATAGTCAGCTTCTTTGGCGTCTTCGGCGGCATCGACCTGATGGCCCATGTCACGTAACTGGACGGCGAGATGATGGCGCAGCAGGGCATTGTCTTCAACAACCAGAACACGCATAGAAATTCCTTACACTCTGTTTGAGTCAACCTGCAGAAAGTATACGCGAAATGTATTAAACAAGATGTTAACGCAGACCGGACTGAGCCGGTCTGCGGCGGGCATTATTTCAGATCGTCAACCATCTGGATAGCGCGACCAATATAGTTTGCAGGCGTCATCTGCTTCAGACGCACTTTTTCCTCTTCCGGCAGCGCCAGGCTGTCGATAAAGGCCTGCATACCGGCAGCGTCCACGCGTTTGCCGCGCGTCAGCTCTTTCAGCTTCTCATAGGGCTTCTCAATGCCGTAACGACGCATCACCGTCTGGATCGGCTCTGCCAGCACTTCCCAGTTGTGATCCAGCTCGTCCAGCAGGCGGTCACGGTTCACTTCCAGCTTAGAGATGCCTTTCAGCGTCGCCTGATAGGCGATCAGCGCATAGCCCACGCCCACCCCGAGGTTACGCAGCACGGTGGAGTCGGTCAGGTCACGCTGCCAGCGTGAGACCGGCAACTTGCTGGCCAGATGCTGCATGACAGCATTCGCCAGACCCAGATTGCCTTCGGAGTTTTCGAAGTCGATCGGGTTCACCTTGTGCGGCATGGTTGAGGAGCCAATTTCACCCGCAATAGTTTTCTGTTTGAAATGGTTCAGCGCCACATAACCCCAGATATCACGATCGAAATCGATCAGGATGGTGTTAAAGCGGGCGATACAGTCGAACATCTCAGCGATATAGTCGTGCGGCTCAATCTGCGTGGTGTACGGGTTCCAGGTGATCCCCAGTGAGGTCACGAAGTTCTCGCTCAGCGCGTGCCAGTCCACTTCGGGATAGGCAGCAATGTGAGCATTGTAGTTACCGACCGCGCCATTGATTTTACCCAACACTTCAATCTGCTTCAGCTGACGTAACTGACGCTCCAGACGATAGGCGACGTTGGCCATCTCTTTACCCATGGTCGACGGCGTCGCCGGCTGACCGTGGGTGCGGGAGAGCAGCGGAATGTCACGGTATTCGCTGGCAAGACCTTTCACGGCGGTAATCAGCTGGTCCCAGTAAGGCAAAATCACGTCACGGCGGGCCGTTTCCAGCATCAGGGCATGCGACAGGTTATTGATATCTTCAGAGGTGCAGGCAAAGTGAATAAATTCAGAGACGGCATGCAGGGCAGGGATATCAGCCACTTTCTCTTTCAGGAAATACTCAACCGCTTTTACATCGTGGTTGGTGGTGCGCTCAATTGTTTTGATGCGGGCGGCATCGTCTTCTGAAAAACCGGCGACAATTGCATCAAGGAAAGCGTTTGCGTCGGCATCAAATGCAGGAACTTCCTTGATCTCTGCGGTCGCGGCCAGTTTTTGTAACCAGCGAACTTCAACCTCAACGCGGAATTTCAGCAGACCGAACTCGCTGAAAATCGCACGCAGCGGGCTGACTTTATCGCCGTAACGACCATCGACAGGTGAGACGGCGGTCAGAGAGGATAATTCCATCAGTGCAACTCCTGAATCATTTAGCAGTGTTTTGCCGCACCGACTTAGTAAGTCAGTGGCAGCCGGGATAAGAGGGTTTTCGCTTCACGCAGCAAACGCTGACGCGAGAACATCAGTTGCAGTCGGCCACCGCCGACCTGCTGCCACAACACGGCAGCGCGGATACCGGCTAACAGGGTGGCGCGCACTTTGCTCTGCACCTGCGTATTCTGCAGCACCGCAGGCGAACCGGTAACCTGAATACGCGGGCCAAGCGGGCTGATCACATCCACATAGATGCCAGCCATCGCGCTGAGGATGGTGTCTGACTCCAGTTCATAATGTGCCAGCTGGCGATCCAGCTGCGTGATGCGCTGTGCCAGCGTCGCCATGGCGGATTTACTGGCGCTGAGCTTGCGCTCCAGCACCATCATGCTGAGCGTGTAACGTGTCAGTTCTGCGCCGGCACCCTGGCGACTGCTGCTGTTCAGCACCGCCATCAGGGTTTCAAGTCCGAGGCGCAGGTTGGCTTCATTATTGCCGAACACCGCCAGCGTGGAGCCAGGATTAAGATCCAGCACGCTGCGCAGCGACACGGTCAGCGCCTCGGGCTGGCAGTGACCCTGCTGAGCCAGCTGCTGCACGAGATGGGCGGACTGACAGATGCCCGCCAGCGCCAGCGTGATTTCCTGATAATTTTTCGCCACGGTTACTCCTGTTTACGCGTCATCAACGCGGGCTGAGCCCGCTTACTCCGCCACTAACGGCAGACGCTGTTCGATAATACCGCCACCGAGGCAGACGTCGCCAAGATAAAACACCGCAGACTGACCTGGCGTGACTGCAGCAACCGGCTCGTCGAAACGCACCGCAATCCGGTCGTCGCCCTGTGGAATAATCTCACAGGGAATGTCGGTCTGACGATAGCGGGTTTTCACAGTGCAGCGCAGCGGAGCGGTGATTGGCTGACGATCAACCCAGTGCAACTGCTGCGCAATCAGGCCAACGGACATCAGACGCGGATGATCGCCGCCCTGGGCAACAATCAGACGGTTACGCGCCACATCTTTGTCGACCACATACCAGGGATCATCTTTGCTCTCTTTCAGGCCACCGATACCGAGACCTTTACGCTGTCCAAGCGTATGGTACATCAGCCCCTGATGTTCACCGACGATCTGACCTTCCGTAGTTTCTATTTCGCCAGGCTGAGCCGGGAGATAGCGCGCCAGGAAGTCGCGGAATTTGCGCTCGCCGATAAAGCAGATGCCGGTCGAGTCTTTTTTCTTCGCGGTGATCAGGTCCAGCTGTTCCGCGATGCGGCGCACTTCCGGTTTTTCCAGCTCGCCGACCGGAAACAGACTTTGGGCAATCTGCTCGTGGCTCAGAGTATAGAGGAAGTAGCTCTGGTCTTTGTTACCGTCCAGTCCGCGTAACAGCTGGCTCTGACCATCGACGTCCTTGCGGCGCACGTAGTGACCTGTGGCGATAAAATCTGCGCCCAGGTCTTCCGCCGCGAACTCCAGGAACGCTTTGAATTTGATCTCTTTGTTGCAGAGGATATCGGGGTTAGGCGTGCGGCCCGCTTTGTACTCTTCGAGGAAATGCTCAAAGACGTTATCCCAATACTCTGCGGCAAAGTTAACTTTATGCAGCTTCATACCGAGCTTGTCGCACACCGCTTGCGCATCCGCCAGATCGTCCGCGGCGGTACAATACTCCTCGCCATCGTCCTCCTCCCAGTTCTTCATGAACAGGCCTTCAACCTGGTAGCCCTGCTGCTGCAGTAACCAGGCGGAAACGGAAGAATCGACGCCGCCGGACATACCGACGATCACTTTTTTCTGGCTGTTGTCAGACATGACACGCTCGCATTACGATAAAAAAACAGGCGGCGCATTCTATCATGCAGAAGGCAGACGCGCACCCTCGTGAAACGGCCACTGGAACGTGCTGACCAGATGTAACGGGTAGCGCGCGCCCTGTTGCCACAGGCGTACGCTTTCAGCGACCAGTGGCGAACGCAGGTTAGACGCAGTGAGAATCTGCGCTGGCGGCAGCCACCAGCAGCAATCGATGTCGCTGTCCTGCGGCTGAGTTGGCGCTTTTTCCGCCAGATCGACGCCAAACAGAAAACGCACAAAAGGCGTACTGTCGGGCGCGATCCACTGGTTTATCCCGATGAAATAGTGCATCGATGCCGCAATACCCGTCTCTTCATAGAGTTCACGTTCGGCGGCTTCCAGCAGGGTTTCATCCGCTTCGAGATGTCCGGCAGGCTGGTTCCAGGTAGGACGACCGTTGATCGTCTCTTCCACTACCAGCAGTTCACCCTCTGCCTGAACCAGACAGGCGACAGTAACATGAGGTTTAAACATTACTTCTCCGCAATTGTTAACCTGAGGTTATAAAAAATAGATTTTCAGGCAGGGCTCTCGCTGATTTCACGCCACGTACCCGGCGCCAGATCGTCGAGCGAATAGTTTCCCATGGCGTACCGAATTAACCGTAAGGTGGGAAAGCCGATATGGGCTGTCATCCGGCGCACCTGACGATTACGGCCTTCATACAGGGTGACTTTCAGCCACTGCGTCGGGATATTTTTGCGCTCGCGGATTGGCGGCTGACGCGGCCAGAGCCACGCCGGCTCAGCCACTTTTTCCACACCAGCGGGCAACGTCATGCCATCTTTCAGATTAACCCCTCCCCGGAGAGGCTGAAGATCCGCCTCCTGTGGCTCGCCTTCCACCTGCACATAATAGACCTTACCCGTGCGTTTGCCGGGCTGCGTCAGCGCGGCCTGCAGGGCACCGTCGTTGGTCAGTACCATCAGGCCTTCGCTATCACGGTCAAGGCGACCTGCGGCATAAACGTCTGCGACGCTGACAAAATCTTTCAGGGTGCGGCGGCCCGCTTCATCGGTGAATTGCGGCAAAACGTCGAACGGTTTGTTAAACAGAATGACACGTCGTGGAGCAGCAGGGCGGGCAGGCGCACGTCGCACATCACGCGTCGGGCGGCTGAATCGTTTATCCTGGTGAATTCGTTGAGTTGTTTTTCGCATGGGCTTTGCAGTCAGAAACATTCGGCGCATTATAACGTGAAATTGCGGTGATTGGCGTGACGGAAATATTCAAGTAGTATTGACGCGCATCTTACAAATCATTAACAAACGCCCAGGAGAGGTTAATGGAAAGCAAAGTAGTAGTTCCGGCGGAAGGTCAGAAAATCACCCTGAATCAGGGCAAGCTTACAGTGCCAAACAATCCGGTCATTCCTTACATTGAGGGTGACGGTATCGGTGTTGATGTTTCCCCGGTGATGCTGAAAGTCGTCGACGCGGCGGTGAAGAAGGCCTACAACGGCGAGCGTAAAATCTCCTGGATGGAGATTTACACGGGTGAGAAGTCAGTTGAACTCTACGGTCAGGATGTCTGGCTGCCACAGGAAACGCTCGACTTAATCAAAGAATATCGCGTGGCCATTAAAGGCCCACTGACCACCCCGGTCGGCGGCGGTATTCGTTCACTGAACGTAGCACTGCGTCAGGAGCTTGACCTCTACGTCTGCCTGCGTCCGGTACGTTACTACAAAGGCACGCCAAGCCCGGTTAAACGCCCTGAAGAGACCGACATGGTGATCTTCCGTGAAAACTCCGAAGATATCTATGCGGGTATTGAGTGGAAAGCGGGCTCTGCCGAAGCGGACAAAGTGATCAAGTTCCTGCGCGAAGAGATGGGCGTGAAGAAAATTCGCTTCCCTGAGCAGTGCGGTATCGGCGTTAAGCCGTGTTCAGAAGCGGGTACCAAACGTCTGGTCCGCGCGGCAGTGGAATACACCATCACCAACGATCGTGATTCACTGACCCTGGTTCACAAAGGCAACATCATGAAGTTCACCGAAGGCTCTTTCAAAGACTGGGGATACCAGTTAGTGAAAGACGAGTTCGGCGGCGAACTGATCGACGGCGGCCCGTGGATGAAGTTCAAAAACCCGAACACCGGCAAAGAGATCATCGTGAAAGATGTGATTGCTGATGCGTTCCTGCAACAAATCCTGCTGCGTCCGGCAGAATATGACGTTATCGCCTGTATGAACCTGAACGGTGATTACATCTCTGACGCCCTGGCGGCGCAGGTTGGCGGTATCGGTATCGCACCAGGCGCTAACATCGGTGACGAGTGCGCGCTGTTTGAAGCAACCCACGGTACAGCACCTAAGTATGCCGGTCAGGATAAAGTGAACCCAGGTTCAGTGATCCTGTCTGCAGAAATGATGCTGCGTCATCTGGAGTGGTTCGAAGCGGCTGACCTGATTGTTAAAGGTGTTGAAGGTGCTATCGCTAACAAGACTGTGACTTACGATTTCGAACGCCTGATGGATGGCGCTAAGCTGCTGAAATGTTCAGAGTTTGGTGACGCGATCATCGAAAATATGTAATCTGCATTACATAACATACAGCCAACACGAATGTAAAAATCGTGTTGGCTTTTTTTTGACTTTTTCCTGCAAAACGCCAGCAAAATCCTTCTGCTAAACTGAACGTAAATCGTACTGTTTTATACCGCCACCACCAGTCAATCTTTGCCCCTGTCATCGTCGTATTTATCGGTCTGCGTCTGGTTTTTTATGACCAGGTAGTGCTGTATGTCCATGCCCTGTTCACGATATAACCGCTCAGCCAGTGAGCGCTGCTCGTAGAATGTTGGTGGGGTGTCATTCTCTGTCAGGCTTGTCATTTTACGTGCTTTGATTAAGCCGGTAGTGATGGAGCTGATAGTTAGCGCTTCGCAACGTTCTGCCTGTGATGTTGTGTGATGATGGTGAATCACAAGTACGAAAGCTCTGATACTGAGGTTGAGGGTTAACCAAAAAAATAGTTGCTATGAATTAGCTAATAAACCTTTTTTACAGGGCCTTATGTCAGTCGACTTGTTTAACCGATCAATTCTGGAGAATTGATCGGTTAAACAAGTCGGAGCCAAATTAAAGATGAGTATATTTTGAACATGGTTAGAGAGAGCCTGATATATGAATAGGAAAACAACGTGAAGTTAATATTATTTGGGTGTGTGATAGGGTGGATAATAATATTTTTAATAATGAGATTTTATAGAGTTTTCTTAATTTTATCTGCCAACACCAGCCCGGCTATTGCCGGGCTTTTTTTGTTCAATATGTGGCTCGTTGATTCCATGTGTCGCGGTAAATTACATTACCCTCCGTATACTTCCATGTAATCGCCTCATAATGTAATTCGAGCGTTTCGAGATGAGTACTACTCATACCGTTAGGGGCCAGATACGGCGCAACCGTTGTAAATTTTACGTTTTCCAGAATGATATTGAAATATTCTGCTTCGATGCCAGATTCCAGAATACGATACATTCGGATTATCGCTTTCTTCATGGTCCGGCCTTCGCAGACAGCGCGGTATAGGAGTGGCGTTGTTTGATCAAACTCTTTAACTATTGTAATGGGGCTGTGTACACGCGTACCTGTTAATTTTCCCCAGCTGGGATCTACAGGGATAGTTACGCCGTGTGAGAATGATTTTAATTCAATTGAGCCTAACCTTAATGGCATCTGGCAACTACCAACAATTGGTGATCCGTTTTCATATTCAAGCCATAAATGAGCTGGTGTAGACATGTTATTTCCTTATAAAATCTTATGTTATTGCTTTCGTTTGAGCTTTAAGACTTCATATATTGATAAACTAACCATCAAAAATACAAAGAATAGAGGGATTAGCTATATAGGACTATCCGGGAAAAACATACCCTGAATCAGAGCGAACAATATGGTTAATGCTGTCGGTCCGTAATCCGAGATTAAAGATCTGGAAATTCGGCTTAAAAAAATTTTAATTATAATTACCATTTCACATATCGACTAAATATATATATAACTGCTATGGCGAAAACCGGCACAAGCCAAAGCGGGGCGGCAGGAAAATAATTTATCTGAATCATTGCATAGGTTATTATTAATGCCTGTGGAGCGTATAACCCTACTAGAGATGTGAAAACTCGCCTCAGTAATCGTTTAATAATATTCAAAAGCATTATCCTATCATCCTGGTGATAATGTTTGCTATATTTTTATCCGATAGGGGTTGCTGGAAAGCACCAGCGCGTTTAAATAATGGCTCTATTAAGAAATACATCATTTCAAGTTCTTGTGTATAAAGAGCATTGTGATAAGTAGGGGACTGAATACTTAATCGATGAGCACTGTCAGCAGCGTTTTGTACGACGCCGTAAAGACCTGATAGCAATATAATACCACCTGTAAATCGCCCTGTAAGTGCGGCCATGTCTAGATTAAAATACAATCCGAGAGAAACGGCGGCTGCCGTCGCCAACACAAATCCGTGATTAGTCAGGGAGCTAGCGGCGATATGAATATTCACCCCCATCAACAAACGTTTGATCTATTCTAACTGTTCAGATGTTTTATGGCGAAATACCTCATTAAAGTAGATTGTGAGCATTTCATAAACAATGTCTTCATGTCGCAAAATATGGTAAATACCTTTTACGAATCGAGCATCCTCAGTCTTTTGTTGCTGGCAAACATCGTTATAGGCATCGGTAAAGCAGGAAGTGTAATAGAGCGCGCGTCTGGCACCTGCACCTATAGTATCAATCTGGTTTGAGACTGCTTCTTTGACGCCTAAAAGAGCGTTGTCGAGATTTTTAGCTAAAATGTCATTTCCTTGTAAAAATCCTATTACCTGGTTGCTGTATTGCATTAGCCATTTCCTATGATCAATCCATGATTAGTGTTTTCAAATTATTAAAAAAATCTTTATATGTAAATACGTTAATCGTTTCAGTGGTGCGTTTGATCAATATAATTTGGAAGAGGTGCTACAATTTTGTGATCAGTTTAACACAACGTTTAAATGGTTTTCTTTGAACAGGAGTCGGAATATAGAAAATGGATTTGAAGAAGCTATTTATAAGGCAGCATAGCCTGACATGACTATGGGCGAGGCTGTCTGGCAGCTGGTGGCCAGAGGTGAAACGGTGACGCAGGAGGCAATCGCCAGCGTGGTTGTGGCGCTATCAGAGCGCCGCGATAATCTGGCTGCCAGCATTGCACTGTCAGTCCTGCGGCAAGAATGGAAAACTCATCCACCGGCCTGTAAATTCAATAAATTTAATTGTTATTCAACTTTATTGCTTTGTGGCTTCTTTGCTTAAAAAACGCACTGTCAGATAAGGTCGAATCTGCTTCTTCGTATTGTGGCATCGCTTACGGGAGGAGGTGTTATGGAAGATAAATATACAAAAGATGCAATCCACATCTGTCGGTTGATATTTGGTCAAGCGGTGCTGGAATTGCTCAGCGATGATCAGCTGTTAACCAAGGTTGCCCTGGAAGATAAAGTGAAGAAAATGCTTCCCGACTGCAAGCCCGAACTGGTTTACGATGTGGCTATTATGTTGCTCAAGCATAACATTCACTAAAATGTGAGGCTGGTTAAAAATCCCGGCAGCGTCAACTGCCGGGCTGACCACAAATAACCCGCTCAGTGGCGGGCTAGATTATCAGTGGATTTTTCTGCAAAACCCTAATAAATTCAAAAATCTATATAGCTTAATCCCTCACATAAAAAACAGTTTGAACTACCCCAGTTAAGTTTTTTATCGCACTAAATCAATAGATTAACCTCCTGATATTAGGGTAATGCTGCGTCACCTGGAGTGGTTCAAAGCGGCTGACCTGATTGTTAAAGGTGTTGAAGACGCTATCGCTAACAAGACCGTGACTTACGATTTCGGACGCCTGATGGATGGCGATAAACTGCTGAAATGTTCCGAGTTTGGTGACGCGATCATCGAAAATATGTAACGTCTGCTTAAGCCCACATTGCGTTAAACACGATGTGGGCTTTTTTTTGTATCCGCTTTTCACACTTTTCCATTCTCTCCTTCTTCGCCTCTTCAGCCATGACGTGGTCAGCATTGATGCTCTGCTGACTCAGTAAATAAGGGGCGATTAGCGTCCCCTTCAACGTATGACTGAATTACTTTTCATTATCAACATCCTGAAAAATTCTTACCTGCGACTGAATATTTTAATATTTCTGCAAAATGCATTATCTGATGCCACTACAAAAGAAACCGTGAACGCAAAACTGGCATCTGTTTGTGACTGAATATCGTTACTGTAATAGCTCACTCATAAGGAGGATTTATGGACGCTAATTATACAAAAGACGCGATTTATATCTGTCGCCTGATGTTTGGGCAGGCTGTGCTGGAATTATTAGCAGATAATCAGCCAGTAACTAACCGCGCACTGGAAGCAAAGATAAAGGTAATGTTACCTGATGCGCAGCCTGCAATGATTTATAATGTTGCTCTTGATCTGTTGAACGACACTCTTTGTTAATAACCCCTGCTTCAGGTCAGTGCCCGGCATTAACGGTTACGCGCCAGGCTCTCCGCGCGTTTCACAGGATTCATTTTTGTAATCTGTGCCGCAAAATAAACAGTTCAGCATGATCCCGCTGCCGCAGGAGTGTACTCTTCTGCCGATACACAGGGAGAATATTATGGATGATGAGGCTGTAAGTGATGCCATTGCGGCATGTCGACTGCTGTTTGGTCAGGCTGTGATGGAAATTGTGGCTGAAGATAAGCCGGTAACCCGCGAGGCCATTACTGAAAAAATTCACCGCATGTTCACCGGCATTGAACCTGAACCCGTTATGAGGCTGGCCATCAGCCTGCTGAAAAATAGCGCCAGCTAATATAACGGTAATGTAACCACCACGTCAGGCCGCCATTCGCGGCCTTTCCTCCTTCTTTACGCTGACGCCTTAGCATGGGTGTTGTTAAATCAATCATCCGGCGGATGTGTGAGGCATTTCACTTGCCTGAAAAGCACCCATCGGCTTTCCACAATACGGCGACCATGGAACCAACCTCAATCTGCGCTGACTAATTTGCTGACTTATGCCGTTACGTTAGCGCTTCAGAGACGTTAATTGTGCGAGTCTCACTTTTATTCAGCCAGAACGGCGTAGCCTGTGCGCAGAGGATGTCAGACATGCGGGTTTTAATTATTTGTCGGGATAATATTGGCGATACCTTGCTGACCACGCCGCTCATCAGTGCGCTGGCGCAGTCGGGCCAGTATGAGGTCGATGTACTGACTAACAACTACGCTGCGCCCGTGTTACAGCATAACCCCTATATCCGGCAGCTCTTCTATTACACCAAGTTGCATCACCGTGAGGCAGGGCAGGGACGACTGGCCTGTGTGTTACAGCGACTGAAGCTGATGCTGAATCTGAAAAAGCAACGTTACGACATAGTGATTCTGGCCAAAAGCCGCTGGGATCAGCATGGCCTGAAGTGGGTTAAAATCGTACGTCCCGCCAGAGTGATCGCGCTGGGGAAGCAGCCGCATCCGCTGATCAGCGATTTACTGCCGCCGCCCAGCCAGTCACCCTGTCATATCAGCGAAACCCTGTTTAGCCTGGGGAGGGATTTGCGTCTCAGCGCCACTGCGCCAGGTAAACTGACCCTGCGGCCGGATGCGGCTATTGCGGCCAGCCTGCGAGACACCTGTGCGATTGATTCTGCTCTTCCGATCTATGCACTCCAGATCAGCGCCCGTAAGCCAAGTCAGCAGTGGGAAGCCACGCGGTTTGCCGGGCTGGCGGAGAAGATCGCGGCGCATCATCCCTGCCAGATCATGCTGCTCTGGTCACCTGGCAGCCGCGATAATCCGCGTCATCCGGGGGATGATGAAAAAGCGCGTGAAATCATGGCGCTCTGTCCGCACCTGCCGATAAAGGCGGTAGCAACTACCAGCCTGCCACAGCTGATTGCGGCTATGTCGTTATGTCAGGGGCTGGTGAGCAGTGATGGCGGAGCAATGCACATCGGTGCCGCACTGGGCCTGCCGGTGGTGGCGCTGTTTGGTGACAGCGATCCGGCGTGCTGGCATCCGTGGAAGGTCAACTATCAGGTGCTGCAACCGGCGTCACGTGAGGTCAACGCGTTGAGCAGCCGCGAGGTCTATGATGCCTTCGTCCATATGATTATTCAGTAATCTGCTTCAGGCCAGCGTCCACGGCTGGCCGCTTCACATAACATCGCGACCGTTACGGGACAATATCCGCCAGATTTAAACCACTTCATTGGTGTCATTCGCCGCAGGTGCGCCGCCGGAAAATAGCGGGCATCATCATAATGCTCAGAGCAGACGTTGAACGTGGCAAAAAAATCATTCATCAGAATCGCAAACTCCACTTCATTCAGTGGCAGCTGCTGCAGATGAAAACCCGCCCGATCCACTTTCCGGAACCCGCCCAGGGCGGTTGGCTGATTGTGGTATTCAATCAGCGCCATAATGGCGTGAGAAAGCTCGTTCATTATCCCACCAGTTTCGCCACGGCCTGCTCGACTTCTTCAGCCTTGATCGACGCCATCGGATGCTGTGTCGCCGTTTTATCCGGGCGATGAATAACAATATGGCGATCGCTGTCCTGGCAGGGGCCGGTATAGCGTGGATTGGCGGTAGAGAACAGGCTGACCGTTGGCGTCTGTGCCGCCACGGCGATGTGCAGTGGGCCGGTATCGCCGGTGACCAGCACGTTCAGCGTGCGGATCAGCGTAATCAGGCCGCTGAGATTCGTTTTGCCCGCCATTGGCGTCACACGCTTACGGCAGTGCAGCGGCAGGCTTTCGATAAATTGTTTCTCAAGAGGCTGCTCAGCAGCCGTACCGGTGACAATGATTTCAGCGTCAGGCCAGCGTTCGAGCAACGCGGTCGCCAGCTGGCTGAATGAAGCCAGCGGCCAGCGGCGAATATCTTTTGATGCGCCTAACTGAAAACCGATACGGCGATGGCTGGCCGTTGCAGCCGAGCTGCTCGTTACCTCGGGAAGATGCATCCGGGTCTGCTCTGTCTCTGCACCCAGCGCTTCAATCAGTTTCAGCTTACGCTTAATGGTGTGGTCGTCGAAATAACCTGAATAGTGATCAAGATATTTATTCAGTACAGGGGATTCGCTGCCGTAATGATCGCGCACAATTGCTTTACTGCCGGTCAGCACCGAACTCATAATATCGTAAGGGAAATGGGCGTGTAATATCACTGACAGATCAGGTTTCTGGCGACGCAGTTTGAAAAATAGCGGCAGGAAATTCGCCACTTTGTTATCCCAGATATAGATCTTATCGAACCAGTTATAACGACTGACCAGATCCTTATTTTTCTTGCTGGAAACCAGAATAAATTTGCTGGTGGGAAAGCGATTTTTCAGGCTCCAGATAGCCGGCGTATTCATCAGAAAATCGCCCAGTGCCGTGGTGGAGTAAATCACGACTGTGCCGGGTGTCAGGGCCTGCAGGGCCTGCAGTTTTGTTCTGCCTGAAAATCGAGAATAAAGCGTTAAAAGTCGGTCTATCAGATAAATCTTTCTTTTCTTCACGGCTGAATTCTCTTTAATGCATCAATAATATTAAACAAAAGGTGTTGTGCATTATTAGAGAATATTCTTACGTCTAAAGTTCAGTAGGGAGAAATATTTTTTATTCTCCGTAGAGTATTTGTTTAAACTGTTTCCACATTTTTAGTGTTGTTTATTCAGGGTATATATACAAAATTGTGTAAAAGAGGTAGGAAATTAGCGAAAAGAATTGGGACAATTCTTATAATAATGATATTCCATATTTTTAATCCCGCACTTAATTACTAGCAGGTTAACTATCAGAGGATTTATTTTACGGGTGCTATTCAATATAAAAAAAGAGAAACAAACCCCGGCACGTGTGCCGGGGCAGGGTATTACGACTGTGGCTGACCCACCGGGCCTGAACCCAGCGTACCGCCCGGTGATGACTGGCCACTTGGCGCATGGGGACGGCCATCTTCTTTAATCGCGTCGCTTTTATGTGAGCAGCCCGCCAGAGAGGTTAAGGTCGCTGCCACCAGCAGCAAAGCAGGTATCGTTTTCATAAGGTCACCTTGATGTTGTCAGAAAGAGAACGTAATTAAGACTGAAGACTCACCGTGCGCTGGCCTGTGAAGGCTTATCTTTCAGATGTTTCTCAGCATGCAGTCAGCTAAAGCCAAAAAAAACGGAAGCCAGTGGCTCCCGTTCTGTCGACGTGTGGCGGTATTACTTACGACCCAGCAGGAAGCCGATAAATACGCCAACGCCTGCAGCAATGGCCAGACCGGCAGCAGGATTGGATTGAACCTGATCGCGAATGGTCTCAGCAGCATCACGTGCAGCATAGCTTGCCTGATTGGTGTAACGACGCGCTGCGCCTTTAGCCTGATGCTCAGATGAACCGGTTGCTGCACCCCATTGTTCCTGAACTGCGCCAGCCGCTTCTTTTACTTTATCTTCGATTTTTCCTGACATTTAAATGCTCCTTGGTTTTGAGTAAGACTCTCAAAGCGTAGCAAAGATAGTGAGTTCTGCTCCGCCAGCGCCCGATAAGGGCCTAAAAAATCATTTCCGGCTGTTAATGGCGCTGCATTTGCGGGCCCGCCATTTCCTGTCTAGCCTTTTGAGAAGAAACTCACAGCCGGAGGAGAAACGATGAAACGTGATGCACTGAATGATGATGACTATGATGAAGTCTGCCGCGTTATTGGCGATGCAGTCATTGTGCTGATGGAGCGCGGTCATGACACCCGGCGTGGCGAAATCTACGACCTGCTTAAGCGTATCCGCCAGCAGCGCGCCCACAGTGAACGGGATGAGCAGCGGATGCTGGATCACGCTATCCGGCTGGTTAAATCTGACGTGTAGCGAAGTGTGGAAGCGTTGCGCTATTGCAGCAGCACGCCCTGAATCAGGCTGGCCTCAACAATCTCCACCTCATCCATTTTCAGCGCCTGCATATACCCTTCCACCAGTAATAGGTTACTCACGTCAGTGGCGCGGTAGTCACCCTGCAATTCGCTGTCGCCTTTCCAGACCTGCTGCTGCGAGAGCTGGCTCAGGGTCGCCAGCGTATAGTGGTTGGGTTTACCCGGTAACTGATTGCGAATCGAAAAACCGTGTACGCCTCCGATCCCAATCACCCGACGACCGGCCACATCCTGTTTGATCTGCGGGCTGACTTCGTTAGTCGCGTAAAACTGCACAAAGCGCAGCACCGACTGCCGCCAGGAACCAATCGGGTTGGGCGATTTAGCCTCCGGGCTGTTCTTCAGCACCGTCAGGATAAAGTTTTTCAGCGTCACTGAGGCCAGTCTGCCCTGGTAAATATCCGCTACCGGCTTGCCCGCCTGCTGTCGCCATGCCGTCATCTGCATTGACCCACCGCCAATATCCCAGACCAGCAACTGCTCATCCCGTACTGCCGGATCGTTAAGCGCGGCTTTGGCAGAGAGAAAGCCAAGCATCGCTTCCTGCTGCTGCGAAATAATGCTGATTTGCGCACCACTCTGGCGCTGCAACTGTTCAATTACGGCCTGACCGTTGCTGGCATTGCGAAACACTGCCGTCGCCACGCCGCTGATTCGCTGTGGATGAAAGCGCTGTGCGTGCGCGACCAGCTGCTGCAGTGCGGCGGCACCTTCGTGGGTGACTGCCGGACTCAGCTGGTTATCCGCTGAATGGGCTAATGCGTCGTTCCAGGCCACGGCGCGCTGATCCTGATACAGCACTTTTTCGATACGCTGCTGGCAGACATTGACGCGCGCCACCGCAATTTTGGTGGTACCGGAACCGATATCCAGACCGGCGCGGATTTGCTGGCAGCGATCGGCCTGGGCCGACGCGGCAAAAAACAGCGAGCAGAACAGCGTAAAAACAGACAGCGCAGCAGAACGCATAGCGACTCCGGGAGAAGTGGGGATCAGAGCGAACGGCCGGCGATGCAGGTCGGATAGACGCTCACCAGGAAATGACGCAGATGGTCAAAACACCATTCGGCGTCATCGGCCTGCGGACAATAGAACTGGATAGTGATTTTTTCGTAATCGCGCTGACGCTGATGCAGCGGCGACCAGCTCCAGTCGAGTACCGAACGGGCATAGTTGACCAGTGTCCCGGCGGGCAGTTGATGTTGCTGCTCCTGTCCGGTCAGGTAATGGTGAAAGCTCGCCTCCAGCTGCAGGGCTTCCTGGTGACCGTGCTGCGGCAGGTCGGGACGAAAAGCCACATCGATAAAACCACAGACCGCATCTTCCTGCTGCTGCCAGTCACAGGCCAGGGTCATAAACAGCCCCTCCTGCAGATTAACCTCCTCGACCAGTCGCCGCAGATTCGCTGAGCGATTCAGTACGACGATCTCTTCAAGGCGACCGGTTTCCAGCGTCAGATCAAAGCCACAGGGATTAACCGAGCCATCCGCATTGCGCGTAGCGGGGAAGGGGAAGTCGATATAACCGTTGTTATCCAGACGCTTTTCCATCGGGGAACCCTGCTGCTTGACGTTTCCTGACAATAAACCATCTGGCAGCAGGATTCATCCCTTATGGACAGGTCCAGGTGATTTGGGTGTCCTGATAAGGATTAATCAGGCGGAACTGCTTATCTGACAGGCGCTGCGCAAAGTAACCTTCATGCGTCACGGCGGAGGGGACATATTTAAACCGATCCAGCGACTGCAGCGGGCCACTGTTAACGCTGACATTGTCTCGTGTCACGGTAAAGCTGTTAACCAGGTCAAAAATCACGCCCTGTGTCTGTCCCATCGACTGACCATAAATTGTCGAGACCTCACCCGGACATTCCACCCCTTTCGGGCCAGATGAACATCCAGTCACCAACGCGATGAGGATAAAAATGCTGAGTCGCATCATGATTTTCTACCTGCTTCAATCCCTGGGAGTGTCGTGGCGCAGAGTCTATCCTGTTGCACCACCAATCACGTAATTATAGCAGTTTCCGCTACGCTTCCTGTTTGTGATTTGTTTAATCGTTAAGCAACAGGAATGTAAAGGGGTGACTTTGCTTATCAATAAACGGTATTCTTGGCTCCTTTGCGCACCACTTAGGCAAATCCAGGGATAAATGATGAAAGAAGAAGAAGCAAGTCTAATGATTATTCGCCACGCGATTGACGAGCTGGAAGCCGATAAGAAGCAACAGGTGCTCGCCTGCTCAGCGAATATTCGTGCAGCCATGCAGGCTTATGATAGCGAAAATGCCGGGCTGGCGCTGATGTTAGTGGCCGCCGAGGTCGCTGCCGAATAGTCACAATCCGGCCAGGCGGGTACGCTGTCAGGCTGGCCGGATTACTTTATCTTTTCTCAACTTTCAGGTTTTTTCGCACACCGATTCCACCTTTTAATGGTCTTAGTCACGCTCCCCTCACGCCTCTCCTCTGGTTTTTCTATGTTAAGCTAAGAAAATTCTCAATGAAATCAGTGGAGACACAGCATGAAGGCAGCGTTAATTGCCCTGGGCCTGCTGGCCTGTCATATCGCACCCGCCTGGAGTGAAACCGAATTTCAGCTTAACTGTCCCGGTCGGCCGACCATGACAGTTTCACGTGCCGAATATGGTTTAACCACCCTGATGTGGCCGGAAAATCATTTCCAGATTGCCGCCGGTCAGCAGCGAACCCGCTTAGAAGCGGGCGATCAGGTGGCGATTACCCGCTTTCGCAATGGCGATCAGCTGATTGTGAACCAGCGCAGCCAGGCAACCTTCTTTGTTTACCGCGACAGCGATAAACTGCTGCCCTGCAGCCGCAGCGAAAAACGCGATGTGGATGCGCTGACCCTGGAGCGTTACGACGATCGTCAGCGTTCCGACAGTTAACCCCCTGGAGCCACTATGCAACCTGAGATTACCGACAACGTTACTGCGCAGGATCTGGATGAGGTCAGGCTGGCTCTCAATGCCTTCAACAGCAAATTTATTGATGTGAATACGATCAGGTCAATTGGCGTGTTTATCCGTGATGAGCAGGGTAAAAAGCTGGCCGGACTGACCGGCTCAACGACCGGTAACTGGCTGCGGATTGATATGCTCTGGGTGAGTGAGGCGCTACGCGGGCAGGGGGCAGGCAGCAGGCTGATTCAGGCTGCCGAGCAGGAGGCGCGGGATCGCGGCTGCCGCTATGCACAGGTAGATACCGCCAGTTTTCAGGCGCGGCCGTTTTACGAAAAACTCGGCTATACCCTGCGGCTTACACTGGCGAACTACATGGATCATCATCAGCGGCACTATCTGACCAAAGAACTGTAATCAGAACAGCGGATTTTCCCGCAGATCCAGGGGATGCTGTTCAGCTTCATCAATGGCAGCCAGCCAGCTTTGCAGCGTCACTTTTTTCCAGGAAAGATGGCCGCGCGTGGTACTCATCAGTACCACGTCGGGACGTAGCGAGCGATAAAATTCCAGCGTCTGACTCAGCTCAGCCGGATTACTGTCCGGCACCAGCACCGTGATCCAGTTGTCATGAGAGCGGGTCACGGTATCGCCGACAAACAGATAGGTTAGCCCCAGCGGCGAGGTATAGAGAAAGCTGCAACTACCCGGCGTGTGTCCGGGCGTTGGCAGCAGATGGAAATCGCCGAAATGTGTCTCCGGCTGCGAAAAGGTGTCATCCGGCTCCGCAAAACGACTGATAGGGCCTAATGAGCGGCTGTGGCAGTAGAGCGCGCTGCTAAACCGCTGCTGGATCACTGCCGCACCGGGCGCGGATTCGTGCCAGTGGGTCAGATAGTGACGGATCACGCCGCCGGTATCGGCAATCACTTCATGATCGAGCGGATTTTCTACGCGGCCAATCAGCAGATTGCCGCGCGGGTGACGCAGCATAAAGCCATGCATCATCAGGTCATTAACGGCATCTTCCACCGGGAATTCCGGGGTTGAGATCCACAAATCGTCATACAACGGCTTCAATGTCGATCTCCTGAAACGCTCTCTATTCCCGCAGGACGGGATGCCCGGTCGCCTGCAAATGGGCGTTGCCCTGGCTGACCGCTAATCGTGCGCTGGCGCCCAGCGGCAGTGTGACGGTGTCAGCGGCATGTCCAAAATCTAATCCACAGATCACCGGCAGATCGGTAGTATCACGCACGCGCTGCCAGACGGTACTGAAATCAAACCCATTGTCATAGTCCGACAGGGTTGTGCTGGTGAAGCTGCCTGTGACGATTGCCCGCTGTCGCGCCAGAATGCCGCTCTGCTCCAGCTGAATCAGCATGCGTTCAATGCGGAACGGATGCTCATTGACATCTTCTATCACCAGAATGCCGTTCTCAATCTGCGGCATCCACGGCGTGCCGATCAGAGAGCAGATCATCGCCAGATTTCCGCCCCACAGCGTACCCTGCCAGTCACCCTGATCTGGCGTTTCGCTCTGCCATTTCACCTCTACTGTAGGTGATGTCAGTGCCTGCCAGAAGTGGTGCAGGGTAAATTCAGATAAGGTCGCGGCACCGAAGTTACCGGCCAGCATCGGTGCACTGAAGGTAATCAGGCCGACCTGCGCCAGCAGAGCCAGCTGAATCGCGGTAAAGTCGCTGTGGCCGCACAGCGCCAGCGGCTGATTCAGCAGACGGCGTTGCAGGGCGACGTAGTCGATGGACGCCAGTAACCGGCTGGCCCCATAACCGCCGCGCACCGCCAGCACCACGTCGGGCAGCGTAGTGAGGCTGGCAAGCTGGTTGATATCCTCAAGGCGCTCTGCGTCCGTTCCGGCGAAGCGCTGAAAACGGCGGGTGATCACCTGCTCGTTCTCCACCTGATGGCCCGCCGCGCGCAGTCGTGCAATGCCCTGCAGTGCCGCAGGCTGATTATGACAGTAACCGGAAGGGGAGATAAGACGAACTGAACGTGAAATCATCATACTTTCCTGCTGTTAGCGCACATGACTGACGGCGATGATGGCGAAAAAGCCCGCTGAAGTCACGGTGCGCGCCGCATAATCGTGTATTTAGGATAAACGGTAATTTTGCTCTCAGGCTGCCTGGGTATGATAGCATTCGCCACAATCGCGATGAGACGAAAAATTGCTGAAAATCCGACACCTTATACTCTCGGCGTTACTCCTGACTGGCTGTACCAGCGAGCCACCGCACCATGCCGTTAAGCAGCGCAACACGCCGTTAACGCAGGCACCGCCTTCCAGCGTCAATGGAACCTGGGCCATGTTTACCGAAGATGCCGCCAGTCATTATGGCGTTGATGAGAAGTTGATCAGCGCCATTATCAGTGTCGAATCGGGTGGAAATCCGGGCGTAGTGAGCCGTTCCAATGCGGTCGGGCTGATGCAGATTAAAGCGTCGACCGCGGGACGTGAAGTCTATCGCACGCTGGGCCGCCGGGGTCAGCCGTCGAATGCCGAGTTGCGCGATCCGGCCAAAAATATTGATATCGGCACCGCCTATATCCGCATCCTGCAGGACTCTGCGCTGTCGGGCATCCGCGATCCGCTGACCCTGCGCTACGCCACCATCGTCTCTTATGCCAACGGTGCCGGTGCGCTGCTGCGAACATTTTCCCGCGACCGCGATCGGGCCATTGCGATGATCAACGCCATGTCACCGGATGAGTTCTATCAGCATGTGCAGAACAGGCATCCGGCGGCGCAGGCACCGCGCTATCTCTGGAAAGTCACCACCGCTTACCGCACCATCTGACCGGTTTTGACTACGCCTGCGGCGTGAGCAGCAGCCGGGCCGTGGGATAGTCAATAATCAGCACCTTGATATAACCGCCCAATAGCGCACCGCGAATCGCCTGCGCTTTCTCCCGTCCGCCAGCCAGTCCGACGACCTGCGCGCACTGTTTCACCTGCGCCAGTTCCATTCCGATCACCGGATCTTCTTCAGCTTTCAATACCGGCTGGCCACAGGCGTCAAAATAGTGCAGGCAGATATCACCGACCGCACCGCGTGCCGCCAGCGTCTGCAGCATTTTGCCATCGTAGTAGTTGCCAGAATTGCGCAGCAGCGCTGACGGCTCCAGATCGCCGATGCCGACAATCGCCAGATCGACCTGCTCAAATTTACTCAGCACTTCGGCAACCTCGGCATTGGCCGACAGCCGCTGGCGATCGCTGACCGAATGCTCAATCGACTGCGACGGCAGTAGCCAGGCAGGGCAGTTCAGCAGCGCCGCCAGATTCTGGGTCAGAATGGTGGCCTGCACGTTGCCGTTGGCTCCGACGCCGCCCAGCAGCTGGATCACGCCCTTACAGGCGCTGTTGAGCGGATGCAGTGCATCCACCATCGCCCGGATAGTGCCGCTCCACGACGAAATACCAATCAGCTCATCGTTGCGCAGCCGGGTCTCCAGATAGTGAGCAGCCGCCGAACCAATCGCCTGTTTAATCTGCAGCGGCGAGGCCTGATCCGGCACATCCACCACAATCGCCTGCGGCAGGTTGTAGGTCTGCTCAATCGCCTTTTCCAGTTCCGGATAGACGTTGGCCGGTGGCACCACGCTGATCTTGACCACCCCCTCTTTCACGCTGCGATTAAGAATGCGTGAGACAAATGATTGCGATAGGGTCAGCGACTGTGCAATCTCTGACTGCTTCAGCCCTTCGACATAGTAAAGCGTGGCAATCTTCACCATCAGTCGCTGTTCATCCTGTTTTGCCATCGGTTTTTCCCTCTCTGAATCTGCCCGGTATTGTTAACCAGGATGATCAAAATCACAACGCAGGCTAATTTGTGATCGTTTTCGCTTTTTAACGATCGCGCATTGGACGGCGCGTCAGCGCAGGCGCATAGTCATTATGCATATAAAATCGCCTGTGAATATATATTCAAGCGGAGAGAAATAATGACGCGTCCTCTGATCAAACTAACCCTGCTGGCTTCGATGTTCGCTTTTTCTGCAACGGCGCTGGCGGCAGAGCAAGGCCTGCTGGCGATTATTACCCCATCTCATGACAACCCGTTTTTCAAAGCCGAGGCAGAAGGCGCGTTAGCCAAAGCCAAAGAGCTGGGTTACACCACGCTGGTGGCGTCGCACGACGATGACGTTAACAAGCAAAACCAGCTGATTGAGACCGCGATTGCGCGCAAAGCGAAAGCGATCATTCTGGATAACGCTGGCGCGGACGCCACCGTCGGGCCGGTGCAGAAAGCCAAAGATGCCGGTATCCCGACCTTCCTGATTGATCGTGAAATTAACAGAACCGGTATCGCCGTGGCGCAGATCGTCTCCAATAACTATCAGGGTGCGCAGCTGGGTGCAGAGAAATTTGCAAAGTTGCTGAGCGGCAAAGGCGAGTACGTTGAACTGCTGGGCAAGGAGTCTGACACCAACGCGGGCGTGCGGTCGCAGGGCTATCACGACGTACTGGATGACTACACCGACCTGAAAATGGTGGCGCAGCAGAGCGCTAACTGGAGCCAGACCGAAGCCTTCAGCCGCATGGAAACCCTGCTGCAGAAGCACCCCAACATCGTGGGTGTGATCTCCGGTAACGACACCATGGCGCTGGGCGCGGAAGCCGCGCTGAAAGCCGCCGGGAAAACCTCAGTCATCGTGGTGGGCTTTGACGGCAGCGATTACACCCGCGATTCGATCCTCAATAAAGGCAACATCAAAGCGACGGTACTGCAACCGGGCTGGGATCAGGCGCAGATGGCGGTCACGCAGGCGGACTACTACCTGAAGAACGGCAAAGCGCAGAAACAGGAGAAGCAGCTGATGGACTGTGTGCTGATTGACGACAGCAACGCCGCTAAGCTGAAAAACTTCAACCTGGCGAAATAACCATGAAACGGATACTGGCGGTATTGACCGGTATGGCGCTGCTCAGCGCCTGCACCGTGGTGGATCTGGATGCGGACGGTAACCCGATTCTGCCGAAAGATCCGCACGCGAAGCCCAGCTATACCACCCAGACGCCACAGCAGATTGCGGAAGAGACCTGGCAGCCGCGGGTCATGACCACCGCGAACAGCCACGCGCTGAGCTGGGCCGACATGGAGGCGAAAAGTCAGACGGTTAAACCCGACGGGCGTGAAAGCGTCTTCGTACGGGCCAGCGGGACGGCCAGCGCCCTGGATGAGAGTAATCCGCGTGAACGCACGCTGACGCTGACGATCAACGGTAAACCGGTGGCAGTCAGCGTCGGGCCGGTGCTGCGCAGCAACGCTATTCGCGACGCCGCCGGGTTCCGTTTCGAGGAGTTTACGAATCAGGTGCAGTACGCCCAGCTGACCAGGGCGCTGAACCGTCATGCGGTGAAGCAGCTGCCGCCGCTGGATGCCAGCTGGGTCAACCAGCCGGTGCAGGCGCTGTTGGCGGTGAGCATCGGTCACAACAGCGTTGAAGAGGTGGTGGCGGTTGAGCTGAAGCGGGGGACGCCCTGATGAACGATGAGATCATACTGCGGGCCGAACAGATATCGATGCTGTTTCCCGGCACGCTGGCGCTGGATCGCGTCGACTACCGGGTCTGGCGCGGCAAAGTTAACGTCATCATCGGTGAAAACGGGGCGGGAAAATCGACCCTGATGAAGATTCTGGCCGGGGTGCAGCAGCCCACCGCCGGTTCGCTGTTCCTGAATGGCGAGCCGCTGACGCTGAGCAGCACCCGTGACGCCGCCCGGCACGGTATCGGCATGGTGCATCAGGAGCTGAATCTGTTTGAAAACCTCACGGTGGCGGAGAACCTCTTTCTGGGCCGGGAGATCCAGCGCGGCCTGTTACCCATCAATGAGGTGGAGCAGGCACGCCGCACCGCCGCACTGATGGCACGACTCGACCAGCCGATTTCGCCCACTGAGCGGGTCGGCAATCTCAAAGTGGGTCAGCAGCAACTGGTGGAGATCGCCAAAGCGCTGGCAGAAGATGCAGACATTCTGATCCTCGACGAGCCGACCTCTGCGCTGAGCAAAACCGAAGTGGAGATCCTGTTCCGGGTGATCCGCGACCTGACGCAGCAGGGCGTGACCCTTATCTATATCTCCCACCGGCTGGAGGAGCTGATGGCAATTGGTGACGTGATTACCATTCTGCGCGACGGACGTTTCCAGGCGGAAGCACCAGTCAGCACCATTGATGTGCCATGGATCGTGCGCGAGATGCTGGGCAGTGAGCCGGTCACGACCTTTTTGCCGGATGAGCGTGAGTTTGGCGCGCCGGTGCTGGAAGCACAGCATATTACCTGCGTCAGCCCCAACGGCAATACGCTGGTCGATGATGTCAGTTTTCAGGTGCGTGCCGGCGAAATTGTCGGGATCTACGGACTGATGGGCGCGGGTCGCACCGAACTGTTTGAGTGTCTGCTCGGCAGCCAGCGTCACTATCTCGGCAAGCTGTGGCTCGACAGTAAACCGCTGCCAACCCGTCTGCCGACCGCCGATCGCATCCGCATGGGCATGAGTCTGGTGCCGGAAGATCGCAAACGCGCCGGGATTTTCCCGGTCTCGTCGGTCGCCAGTAATCTCACCATCGCCAGCCTGTGGCGGCGGCTGTCGCGCCGTTTTGCCATAGCGCATCAGGCGGAGCTGCAGGCGGTGAACCAGACGGTGGGCAACCTGGCGATCAAAATCTCTTCGCCGGACGTCGCCATCAGCGCACTCAGCGGCGGCAACCAGCAGAAAGTGGTGATTGGCCGTGCGCTGCTGACCAATCCGCGCCTGCTGCTGCTGGATGAGCCGAGCCGCGGCATTGACGTCGGGGCCAAAGCCGAGGTGTTTCGCACCATGGTGGCGCTGTCGCAGCAGGGTATCGCCGTGCTGTTCTCCACCTCAGATCTGAAAGAGATTATGGCGGTAGCCGATCGCATCCTGGTGATGTCGGGCGGCAAACTTACGGCTGATCTTCCCCGCGACCAGGCGGAAGAGGCAGCGCTGGTGAAAGCAAGTGCGCAGGGGTTCTGAGCATGAAAAGCAATAACAGCGTCGCGCTGAACACGCTTCCGGCTAAGGCATTCAGTTCACGCGAAAGCATTCTGCTGCTGCTTCTGAAACTGCGCACCTTTATTGCGCTGATTCTGATTGTCGGCTTCTTCGCCATCACCGTGCCGGACTTTCTCGCCACCGGCAGCCTGGTGATCATGGTGAAGCATATCGCCATCAACGCCTTTCTGGCGCTGGGCATCACCTTTGTCATTATCACTGCGGGGATCGACCTGTCGATTGGGGCCACCTTAGGGCTGTGCGGCATGATCGCCGGCTGGCTGATCACTAAAGGGATTGTGCTGCCGATGTTTGGCATCGCTATCTTTCCCAGTGTCTGGGTGATTGTGCCGGTGGTGCTGTTTATCGGCGCGCTGATTGGCGCGGGCAATGGCTGGATCATTACCCGCTACAACGTGGCCCCCTTTATCTGCACTCTCGGCACCATGTATATCCTGCGCGGCGCGGCCATGCTCACCTCCGGCGGCGAGACCTTTCCCGGTTTACAGGGTAATCCGCTACTGGGCAATACCGGCTTCGATCGGATTGGTGCGGGGACGTTACTCGGGCTGCCGTATGCCATCTGGATGATGGTGCTGCTGGCGCTGGTCATCGGCTATATCGCCCGTCGTCTGCCGTTTGGCCGTCAGGTCTATGCCATCGGCGACAACGAGCGTGCTGCTGAACTGTCGGGGGTGAAAACCCGGCAGGTGAAAATTCTGGTCTACACCCTGTCGGGCTTCTGCGCAGCCATTGCCGGCATCGTGGTCTCATCGCAACTGGTCGCCAGCCATCCGGCGAACGGCACCGCGTTTGAGATGAACGCGATTGCCGCCGTGGTGCTGGGCGGCACGTCGCTGGCGGGCGGACGCGGCACCATTGTCGGCACGCTGATTGGGGCGTTTGTCATCGGCTTTCTGGCGGATGGCCTGATCATGATGGGCGTCAGCGAATTCTGGCAGATGGTCATTAAGGGTATTGTCATCATCATTGCGGTCATTATCGATCAGACTCAGAGCCGGATGCAGCAGAAGGCGGCGGTGGTGGCACAGAAAGCATTAATCGAGGAGGGCACACCGGCAAAACCCTGATCGCGCTGAGTCGGGCAGGCCGGACTGCTGCATGTTTCTGCTCACGGGGATGGCCTGCCCGGTCAGACGCGCAGAGTGGCAAACAGAAGGGCGTGCCAGTGTAAGGCACGTATTTTTGGCAGAAATTTTTTTAACCGACGTGAATATATATTCATAAACGATTTAAAATTCAGAGGTAGTGTATGAATCCTTTCAATCTTCCGGTCGAAGACCTTGAGCGTCGGGCGCGTGCTATCCGTCGTCGCATCATCCAGCTAAATGCGGGTAGCCCGGCAGGCGGTCATACCGGTGCCGATCTGTCACAGGTGGAGATCCTCACCGCGCTCTACTTCCGCATCCTGAACTGCGCCCCGGATCGCACGGACGACGATCAGCGTGACATCTACATCCAGTCTAAAGGACACGCGGTGGGCGGCTATTACTGCGTGCTGGCGGAGGCGGGCTACTTTCCTACCGACTGGCTGGCAACCTATCAGCATGCCGACTCACATCTGCCCGGCCATCCGGTGCGGCAGAAAACGCCTGGCGTTGAGCTAAACACCGGCGCGCTGGGTCACGGCCTGCCGGTGGCGGTGGGCATCGCTATCGCAGCGAAAAAAGATAACAGCTCGCGCCGCATCTTTGTGGTGACCGGCGACGGGGAACTGGCCGAAGGCAGCAACTGGGAGGCGGCACTGGTCGCGGCACATTACGGCCTCGACAACCTGATCATCATTAATGACAAGAACAAGCTGCAACTGGCGGGCGCGACCCGCGACATCATGAACACCGATCCGCTGCCGGAAAAATGGCGTGCCTTCGGGCTGGAGGTTACCGAATGCAACGGCAATGAGATGGCGGCGGTCGTCGACACCATCGAAAACCTGCCGAAGAACGGCAAGCCGCAGGTCATTGTCGCGCATACCGAAAAGGGCTTTGGTATCTCCTTTATTCAGAGCAAAGCCGAATGGCATCACCGGGTGCCGAAAGGCGAAGAGATCGCACTGGCACTGGAGGAACTGAAAGATGAGTAATGCACAACATTTAGCAAGCGTCATGGTGACGGCTTTCATCGACGCGGTGAATCGCGGCGTGGATCTGGTGCCGGTGGTGGCTGACTCCACCTCAACCGCCAAAATCTCCCCCTTTATTAAGGCGTTTCCCGACAGGCTGATCAACGTCGGCATCGCCGAGCAGACGCTGGTGGGCACAGCGGCCGGGCTGGCGCTGGGTGGCAAAGTTGCGGTGACCTGTAACGCCGCGCCGTTTCTGGTATCACGCGCCAATGAGCAGGTGAAAGTTGACGTCTGTTACAACAACACCAACGTCAAACTGTTCGGGCTGAATGCCGGGGCTAGCTATGGCCCGTTAGCCAGCACCCACCACAGCATTGATGATATCGCGGTGATGCGCGGTTTCGGCAACATCGAGATCTATGCACCTTCCTGCCCGCTGGAGTGCCGCCAGATCATCGACTACGCCCTTGAGCATGTCGGCCCGGTTTATATCCGTCTGGATGGCAAAGATCTGCCGCAGCTGCATGACGAAAACTACCGGTTCAGGCCGGGCGCGATCGACCTGTTACGGGAAGGCAGCGACATCGCGCTGGTGGCAATGGGCTCAACGGTTCACGAGGTGGTTCACGCCGCTGAGCAACTGGCTGAACAGGGCATTTCAGCCGGTGTGATCGCGGTTCCATCGATTCGTCCCTGTGATACCCAACAGCTGCGCAACCTGTTAAATCACTACCCAGCGGTGATTACCGTAGAAGAGCACAACGTCAATGGTGGTGTCGGCAGCCTGGTGGCCGAGGTGCTGGCGGAGGGCGGCTGCGGCATCCCGCTGTTACGGCTCGGCATTCCGGATGGCGAATATGCGATTGCCGGCGATCGCGCCTCGACCCGCGCCCGTCATGGCATTGATGCCAGCAGCATAGTTAACAGTGCAGCACGCATCTGCGCAGGAGCATAAAAATGGTGGGACCCCTGATTCTGGCGATTGACGAAGGCACCACCAACGCCAAGGCGATTACGGTTGATCGCAGTGGCCGCGTAGTGGCGCGCGGCAGCCAGAGTTTAACCCTGCAACATCCGCAGCCCGGACTGGCGGAGCAGGACCCTATGGCAATCTGGCAGGCGGTAAAGCAGGCAATCATCCAGTGTCTGTCAGCCTGTGATGGCGCGCCTGTTGCGGCCGTGGCGATCAGCAATCAGCGCGAGTCGGTGCTGATCTGGCAGCGGTGTGATGGTCAGCCCCTGACGCCACTGGTGAGCTGGCAGGATCGCCGCTCTGAATCATTCTGTCGCGATCTGCATCAGGCGGGCAAAGCGCCACGTATCACCGGCTTAACCGGGCTCGCCGTTGATCCGATGTTTCCTGCCGCCAAGCTGACCGGGATGCTGGCCGCCATTCCCGATGGCGCAGCGCGGGCCGCAGCCGGTGAGCTTTGCATCGGCACTGTCGACAGCTGGCTCAGCTGGCAGCTCAGCGCAGGCGAGATATTCGTTACCGATCACGCCAACGCAGCCCGCACTCAACTTTATAGCCTGCATCTCAATGACTGGGACGACGAGCTGCTGACGCTGTTTCAGCTACCGCGCGCCGCACTGCCACGTATTACCTCCTCCGCCAGCGAACAGGGCGTTGTCGCGGTGCGTAACATTCCCGGCTTAGCGCCCGGCACGCCAATTCTGGCGCGCATCGGTGACTCCCATGCTGCACTGCAGGCGCAGCGGCGCGGCGAGTCAGAAGTGGTGAAAGCCACCTACGGCACCGGCTCTTCACTGATGATGTCGATGGCGACGCCGCTGCTGACGGAAAATGGCCTCAGCACCACCGTGGCCTGGCACGACGGCACGCTGCGTTATGCCTTTGAAGGCAATATCACCCATACCGGTTCCGGTGCCGCCTGGCTGGGCAAACTGCTCGGCGTGCAGGATCCGCGTGCGCTGACCGCCATGGCGCAGCGCTGCGACGACAATCAGAGCATCTATTTTGTCCCGGCGCTCTCCGGTCTGGGCGCGCCCTGGTGGGATCTGCAGGCGCGCGGCATGGTATGTGGACTGACGGACGCCGCCACGCCCGATGTACTGGCACGGGTCGCGCTGGAGTCAATCGTCTGGCAAATCGCCGACGTCTTTTTTGCGATGGAGCAGGCCAGCGGCCAGCAGCTCCCGGCTCTCTGTGTGGATGGCAGCGCCACCGAAAACAGCTGGCTGATGCAGTTACAGGCGGATGTGTTACAGCGGCCGCTGCAGCGTGTGCCGACCGCCGAGGTTTCCGCGCTGGGCGCGGCGCTGCTGGCGGGCAAAGTACTGGGATGGTGGCAGCAGGGCAGTGATATGCAGGCACTGCAGGGTGGCAGTGTCATCATGCCGCGTGAAGAGCTCGCGCAGCGTATGCAGGAAAACTATAAAGGCTGGATCGACGCCGTTGCACGCTGTCGTTATCAGCCACATTAATCCTTAACCGGAGCAGAGACATGTCAACACTTCCTCAGCAGTTAACCTTCGGCGTCATTATTGGCAACCGGGGATTTTTTCCCAGCTATCTGGTGGGCGAGGCGCGCCAGCAGGCGGTTGCGCTGTTTGAAAAGATGAACATTAATACGGTGATGCTGGATGAAACCCAGACCAATCTGGGCGGCGTCGAGACGCGGCAGGAGGCCAAAACCTGCGCTGCGCTGTTTCGCCAGCATCGCGAAGCGATTCACGGCATTGTGGTGCTGCTGCCTAACTTTGGTGACGAAAAGGCCATTGCCGAAGCGCTGCGTCTGGCCGGGCTGAATGTGCCAGTGCTGGTGCAGGCAGAAGAGGACAACCTGGATAAAATGGGGCTGGCGACCCGACGTGACAGCTTCTGCGGTAAAATCTCGCTCTGCAACAACCTGCGGCAGTACGGCATCCCGTTTACCCTGACCCGTCAGCATGTCTGCGCCCTGAGCGGCGAAGTTTTTCAGCAGGATTTACAGCGTTTCAGCCAGCTCTGTCGGGTGGTGAATGCGATGCGGCGGGTTCGTGTCGGCGCGATTGGTGCGCGGCCCGCCGGATTCAACACCGTGCGCTACAGCGAAAAGCTGCTGGAGAAGATGGGCATCGCGGTAGAAACCCTGGATCTATCAGAAATTTTTACCCGCACTAACCGGCTGCGTGATGACGATATCCGCGTGGCAGAGAAGCGCGAAATCCTGGAAGCCAACGCCGATGCGCGCGGGATTCCGGGTGACAAACTGGTGACCATGGCCAAACTGTTTGTGGTGATCAGCGAGTGGATCAGCGACAACGATATCGATACGACTGCCATTCAGTGCTGGACGTCGCTGCAGGAAAACCTGGGCATCAACGTCTGCTCAATTATGAGCGTGATGTCGGGTCAACTGATGCCCAGCGCCTGTGAAGTGGACGTGATGGGTGCGCTGTCGATGTATGCGCTCGCCAGTTGTTCGTTGAGTCCTGCTTCACTGGCGGACTGGAACAACAACTTTGGCGACGAGCGGGACAAGTGTGTGCTGTTTCATTGCGGGAATTTTGCCAGCGCCAGCCTGGAGTCACCGACCATGGGCACGGCGGATATTATTGGCACCACCGTGGGCAAAGAGAACACCTGCGGCGCGGTGCATGGCCGGATGAAGCAGGGCGATCTCACCTATTTTCGCCTCTCGACCGATGACTTCAGCGGCGAAATCAAAGCCTATGTGGGTGAAGGAATATCTGTCACCGATCCGCTGGACACGGTCGGCTGTCGCGCGGTCATTCAGGTGCCGCAGCTGGAGACGCTGCTGGCGTGGATCTGCCGCAATGGCTTTGAGCATCACGTGGCGATGAACCACTCGGCCACGGCTGGCGTGCTGCAGGAAGCGTTCAGTGAGTATCTCGGCGTGAGCTGCTACCGGCATCAGTAAGCGGTAAGGCGGAACGGCTGAATGCAAGGGGTGAAGCAGCCGATGCGGTCACGATTCCGCCCGCACCGGCTTGTATGCGCGCCACGCCTGAAAAGAAAGGCGGGCACTGATTTAGCGCACCATTCTGCGCACCTCGTCATCGTCATTCTGTATCGCAACCAGATCCACCGGCGGCAGATTACCCCCGCTGAACTCAACCTGACGAATCGGGAAGGCGAAACGGATGTTACGCTCTTCCAGTGCCGCCATCAGCTGCAGGTTAATCTCCTGCTGAATATCCATGTACTTATTGTAATCCGCATCCAGCACAAAATAGACCACTTCAAAGGTCAGTTTTGAATCTTCAAAGGCCAGGAAGTGGGCGCGGTCAAAACGGGTGGTCTCAACGCCCTGGATAATCTCTTTCACCAGCGGGCTGATCTCCCGGACCTGCTCTGACGGCGTGGCGTAGCTGATACCAAACTTAAACACGATGCGGCGCTGCTGCATACGCTTATAGTTGTGGATCGTCTGCTGCAACAGAATGGTATTTGAGCAGACGATCTGCTCACCACTCAGGCTGCGCAGCCGGGTCGTTTTCAGGCCAATGTGCTCAATGGAACCGGCAATATCACCAAAGACAATAAAATCGCCGTGCTCGAACGGCTTATCGAAGCCAATCGCCAGCGACGCAAACACATCGCTCAGTACCGTCTGAATCGCCAGCGCAATCGCGATACCACCCACTCCAAGGCTGGCGACCAGTGCGGTAATATTGATGCCCATGTTCGACAGAATGGCCAGGAACATCATGATCCAGACCACCACCCGCAGCAAAATCCCGAGGATCACCGTAGTGACCGGGTTGCGTACGTGCAGCGGGTCACGCAGCAGGCTTTTCAGCCAGAGCCGGATGCCGCAGTCGATCCACAGCGCGAGCTGAACGATCAGCGCCAGGAACCAGCCGTGTGCGATGGTGACGCTCCAGGACGCGGGCAGATCCACAAACTTCAGGGCAATCAGCAGTGAAAAGATCAGCAGCAGGGTCTGGCTGGTGCTGCGCAGTATCTCCACCAGAATCGCGGTCGCGCGGACATGACGATGTTCGCTGTAAAGTGCAATCCGGTTGGAGATAAAGCGAATCAGGGTACGTAATACCCAGTAAATCACCAGCGTGGAAACTACTACGATGGCGCTGTTGAGCCAGAGTTCCTGATTAAAAAAGAGGGATTGAAAACGACGTGAAGCGAGCCAGTTTTCCATTGGGGAGGGTCTCCTTGCTGGGTTCCGGTTTAAAAGAAAACAAGCAAGAAGCATAGCCTGGATGCGGCCCACCTGCGTGGCGCATCCATAAAGCGGTTACTGGAAGCGGTTTGATTTATCGCGAGCCAGGCGCTCAAGGGCAAAAATAATCTGCTGAAGCTGCCGCTCCTGCGTCGGGTTCAGCGTGGCAAAACGAAAGCTCAGTCGCGGTGTGATGCGGGTTTCGTTCTTGCGGGTCACCACGCTGCGCTCGCCAATGCTCAGCAGCTTTACCGGCACGTCAAAATGACCATACTCCCCCAGCTCGACCCGGAACGGATTGAAGCTGTCACCGTTCTGCAACCCCTCCGGCAGCGGTTCATCCACCAGCACGCCGATTCCGCCCAGTGACAGATCCTGTAACCGCAGGCGTGTTTTACTGCCATCCGGCCACACGGTATGACACCAGAACTGCGGTTCCAGCGGGGCGCAGACGCGGAAAAACTCACGACGCTGAATCTGCCACAGCAGCTCCGGTAACGGTGCGCTGAAGGCAGGCAATCCTTCAAACTCCACCCTCTCCAGTGAGGCGAGGCTGAACTCTACCTTCGCGCCATAGGTTTCAGCAGTAATGCTGAGATCGTCGCTGGTCAGGGCGTACTCGTTATCCAGATTATTACTGCCCAGGTCAAACAGCAGGCGATCTTCATCGGCAGCCAGCATCCGGCTGATAAACTGCCCGCGCGCGAAGCGCACCAGTAGTGGCGTCTGCAGGCGCAGCAGATCTTTCATTACGCCCAGAACCGCCAGCGTGCCACGTTTTAAATATTGTTCCTGGTCGGCTTCTTTCACGTCCTGCTCCGCAAGGGGTTACTGTATTTATGCTGTTTTTTTGCCTCATCCCGGTTATCGGCGCGGCAAAAAAAAGCTTTAGTCGCTGAATTCTTAAAAAATAGTGTGACCCGTGAGGCGTTTTTCAAAAAGCTGGCTATACTTATCGCGGTAAACCGCTTGATAAATCAGGCGTTCACGCTTTAATCATAAAAAGGAAGGAGCAACAGATGGGTATTATTTCCTGGATCGTCTTTGGCTTAATCGCGGGTATTCTGGCTAAGTGGATTATGCCGGGTAAAGACGGTGGCGGTTTCATTCTGACTATTGTTCTGGGTATTATCGGTGCTGTAGTGGGTGGCTGGATCAGTACGCTGTTTGGCTTCGGCCGCGTCGATGGGTTTAACTTCGGAAGCTTTGTGGTCGCTGTTATCGGTGCCATCGTGGTGCTGTTTATCTACCGCAAAGTACGCAGTTGACCGTAACGGTTTAAACGAAAAAGGGGACGAAGCGATTCGTCCCCTTTTTTTATCTCTTACTTTTAATCAGAAGTCGTAACCGACTGTCGCCATCACGCTGCGTTCCGCGCCCCAGTAGCAGAAGCCCGTACCGTAACAGCCTGCCACATAGGTGCGGTCGGTCAGATTATTGGCGTTTACCTGCACCCAGGCACCTTTCAGGCTGCTGTTCCAGACGCCGAGATCGGCCCGCACTGACGCATCAAACAGCGTCACCGACGGCACGCGCGTGGTGTTTTCATTGTCTGCCCACTGTTTGCCGATGTAACGCACACCTGCACCCGCACTCAGACCGTAATCAAACTGATAGTGACCCCAGAGCGCCGCCATGCTGTTGGGGGTGACATACGGCGTATGTCCGTCGTTGCCATCCACCGACTCTTTAAAGCGCAGACGATTCAGCGTATAGCTCGCCACGGTGCTCAGACGCGGGGTTAACTGATTACGCGCTTCCAGCTCGATACCTTGTGAATGAACTTTGCCCGATGGCGTAAAGAACGGCGTCGGTGCTTCCCGGTTCGCCACATCTTTCTGCGTCAGGTCATAGACCGCCACGCTATAGAGATCGCGGGTGCCGACCGGCTGATATTTCACCCCGGCTTCATACTGCTCCGCGGTGGTGGGCTTCAGCAGGTTATTGTTGGAATCGGTGAGCGCGGTCGGGGTAATCGCCTGGCTCCAGCTGACGTAAGGCGAGATGCCGTTGTCGAAGGCATAGAGCAGCGCAGCGCGTCCGCTGATGTGATCATCCTGACGACGCTCATTGCCGCTGTTATTGGCGACGATGCGGTCATAACGACCGGAGAGATCCAGATGCCAGCGATCCAGCTTCATCTCATCCTGCAGATAGAGGCCGGTCTGATAGTAGCGACGGGTTTTATCGGCCCAGGTGTAATCCGGCATGTCGCCTACCTGCTCGCCGGTCAGGGCATTGAGCTGACTGGCTGAACCGCCCGCCGCGCTGATCTCATTTTTGTAACGATGATACTCGGCACCCAGGGTGACGCGGTGCTCCAGTTCAGCGGTGTCGAACTCCGCCTGTAAGCGGTTATCGGTGGACCAGGCGGAGAGCGACGAGCGCTCACCGGAGTAAGAACGGTTCAGCAGGTCGGGATTATTTTCATCCCAGCCAACCTGATAGACCTGATCGAGATCGACATTCGAGTGGCTGTAGCTGCCAGTTGAGGAGAATGACCAGACGTCGTTGAAGCGATGGGCGAAATCGAAGCTGTAGATCTGCTCGCGACGCTTGAACTGATCGAGATCGCTGTTGCCCTCATAAAAGCCGTTGCTCAGCTTGTAGCCGTTATGTTCGGTGAGGCTGCCGTCACCCGGTACCGAACCGTGATAACCGCCCGACGGATCCTTCTGCAGATAGGCTTTCAGGATCAGATGGGTATCTTCGTCCGGCTGCCACATCAGCTGCGGCATCAGTGCATATTTCTCTTCGCGGGTGTGATCGTACTGGGTATCGCTGTTGCGGGTCACGCCGGTCAGGCGAAACGCCCACTGATCGTTGATGGCATTGGTGTAGTCAAACATCGTACCGGTGGTGGCATTACTGCCCGCCTGCAGCTGGATATGCCCCTCTTCGCTGAACTGCGGACGTTTGGTGACCATGTTCACCAGTCCGCCCGGCACCGTCTGACCATAAAGGGCAGAAGAGGGGCCTTTGATCACGTCGATGCGCTCAAGGAAGGCGTTATCCACCTGCAATACGTTGAAACTGCCGCCGTCGCTCATCAGCCGCATGCCGTCGAGGAAGGTGTTATCGACATCGCCGCCGTGGAAGCCGCGCAGCGCAATGGTGTCGTAACGGGTCGCGGCACCGCCAAAGTTGGTGAAGACGCCGGAGCTATAGCCCAGTGCCTGGTTCAGGGTCAGCGCGCCCTGATCCTGCATCTGCTGGCGGGTGACCACGGATATCGACTGCGGCGTGGTGATCAGCGGACGGTCGCTTTTGGTTGCGCCCTGGCTGGTGGTGGCCAGATAGCCCTGGGTCGGCGAGGTCGAATCTTCTTGCGGTTGTGCAGTCACCACCATATCGGCAGCGAAACTCAGAGCAGGCGCGGTCAGCGCCAGGGTGCAGAGGCGAATATACCCTCTCAGCGACAGTGACAGTTTCATCGGAGTTCCTTTCATAGCAAAGATTAAGGCAGGTGAGTAAAGTTGTTAATAGGCAATCTCATTATCATAATGAGAATTATTACCTTTTGTAAATTGGCTGCAATTTTGCCTGTTGATGTAAGAAGGTCAAGTAAAATTCGCTGAAAAGGCGTGCGGATACCTCCGGCGAGGCCAGAGGTATCCAGAGTGGATCAGTTTTGCGAGGCAGACGCCTGAGGAATATCGTGGGCGCTGTTACAGGTTTTATCTTTCGGGCAGTACTTATCGAGCAGTTTCAGCGTGACGCCGTTGGTCCAGCCGAAGCCGTCCTGCAGCGGATACTCACCGCCACCGCCACCGCCGAGATTTTTGCCATCAACGACATATTTCTCCACCAGCTTATGCTCACGGTCATAGGTCATCTGGACGTTTTGCAGGAAGCGTAAGCCTACCTCTTTCGCCAGTTTTGGCTGGTTGTAATGCTCCAGGCCTTCCACGGCAACCCACTGCAGCGGGGCCCAGCCATTCGGGGCATCCCACTGCTGGCCGTTGTTCACGGTGGTAGTCACCAGACCGCCGGGCTTCAGCAGCTGCTTTTCAACCGCGCTGGCAGTGCTTTCAGCCTGCTTATCGCTGGCGACCTGCAGATAGAGCGGGAACAGCGCGGCAGCCGTCAGCTGCGGATGAACCTGCTTTTTCTGCCAGTCATAGTCGGCATACCAGTTCTGTTTGCTGTCCCACAGATAGCGGTTGATCGCTGCCTGGCGCTTCTCTGCGCGATCGGCGTACTGCTTCGCCAGATCGCTCTGCTTGTTCATCTGATAGCCTTTCGACAGGGTCTGCTCCAGATGGAACAGCAGGCTGTTGAGGTCAACCGGAGCCAGTTGCGTGGTACGGATTGTCGACAAGTTATGCGCATCGGTAAACCAGCGCGAACTGAAATCCCAGCCCGACGCCGCACCGGAACGCAGCTCACGGTAGAGTTCGGCTTTATTCCTCTGCGGCGCTTTCTGCGCGGTGGCAATGTCATCCATCCAGGATTCGGTGCGTGGCACGTCGCGCGCATCCCAGTAGCGGTTGAGCAGGCTGCCGTCCGACAGCTTAATCACCCGCTTGCTGGCTGCACCCGCCGCGACGTTATCGCTGTCTGCCATCCAGTAGTCGTACTCTTTCTGCAGCTGTGGCAGATAACGGGTATAGGCTTTGCCGTTATCGTGCGTCGCCAGCAGATCGACCATCAGGCTGAAGAACGGTGGCTGTGAACGGCTCAGGTAGTAGCTGCGGTTGCCGTTGGGGATGTGGCCATAACGGTCGAGGAGTGAGGCGAAGTTATCCGTCATATCCTGCACTTTATCCCAGTGTCCGCTCTCGGCCAGCCCCAGCATGGTGAAGTAACTGTCCCAGTAATAGACTTCGCGGAAACGCCCGCCTGGCACCACATAGGGCTTAGGCAGCGGCAGCAGCGAGTCATACTGACCAGCGCTGCTGGTGGTGCGGGTCAACACTGGCCACAGGCCATCAATGTGCTCACGCAGATTTTGGCCGGCGGGCGGCACATATTTGTCGCCCGCAGCGGGCAGCGTAAAGTTAGCGTCAACAAAACGTTTGAGATCGAAATTGCGCTGTTTCTTCTGCATCTGCCAGTCGGCAAGAATCGACGCGGGATCAAATTTCGGCACCGCATCGGCAAAGGTCTTCTGATCGGGGTAGAACTTCGCCTGCTGCACGGCATTAAACAGCGGCCCTAAACGCACGTCCGGCGGCTGCGGCTGATTATTCAGCATGCGGCTGTTGTCGTCGGCATGGGCGGTGAAAGCAGGTACGCTCAGCAGCAACGTGAGCAGAAAAGGCGCATAACGCTGACGCCGTGAGTCGGCGTTTACCTCAATTTTTGTCATCGGTTTTTCTCCTTGTCCGAAATGCGGCCGCGCGTAACGCATTGACCACAGGACCAACTTTAGACCTTATCTGCCCACTTCACCCTGAAGCGAGCCGGAAATGTGAAGCCACGGGAATTATTTTTATGGGAAAAACCGCTTTTTCACGCGGGTTTTTTCTTGCTCTCACCTCGCTTTTCCCTGACGCTGAAAGAAAAAAGGAGAGCAGGATGGAGATCATCTGGTATCACCCGTCGCAGTCTGCAGCGGCCTGGATTAACGGTTTACAACAGCGTCTGCCCCAGGCGCGGGTGCGTGCCTGGCAGCCGGGCGACGACGGCCCGGCTGATTATGCGCTGGTCCGCTCACCGCCCGCAGCGATGCTGCAGGGACGCGCCACACTGCGCGGCGTCTTTGCGCTGGGTGCAGGCGTTGATGAGATTCTGAAACAGCTGCAGCAGCACCCTGAGATGCTGCCCGACAGCGTGCCGCTCTACCGGCTGGAAGATACCGGGATGGCGCGCCAGATGCAGGAATATGCCGTCCATAGCGTACTGAACTGGTTCCGTCGTTTTGACGACTACCGTCTTCAGCAGCAGCAACAGTGCTGGCAGCCGCTGCCTGCTTACCCGCGTGAAAGTTTCACCGTCGGGATTCTGGGGGCGGGCGTGCTGGGGCAGCGCGTGGCGGAGAGCCTGAAACCCTGGGGATTCCCGCTGCGCGTCTGGAGCCGCTCACCGAAAACCATCGACGGCGTGACCAGCTTTGCCGGACGCGATGCCTTGTCAGCCTTTCTGCAGGAGACGCGGGTGGTGATCAACCTGCTGCCGAGCACGCACGAGACCATTAATCTTATTGACCACGCCTTTTTACAGCAGCTACCGCACGGCGCGTTCTTCCTCAACATCGCACGTGGCGCGCAGGTGGTGGAAGACGATCTGCTGGCCGCGCTCAATAGCGGGCAGCTGAAAGCGGCGGCGCTGGATGTGTTTCAGGTTGAACCGCTGCCCGAAGCGCATCCGTTATGGTCACATCCGCGTGTGACGATTACGCCCCATAATGCGGCGGTAACCTTGATCGACGAAGCTATCGACTACATCGCCCGCGCCATTACCCAGGATCAGGCAGGCGAGCCGCCGCAGGGCAGGGTTGATCGTCAGCGCGGCTATTAATGAACCGGCCCCGTCAGGGGCACTCAGCAGGAGAAGAGGATGTATCCGGTAGATCTGCATATGCACACCATCGCCAGCACGCATGCTTACAGCACGCTGCACGACTACGTGACCCAGGCGAAGCAAACTGGCCTGAAACTGTTTGCCATTACCGATCACGGCCCCGATATGGCCGACGCACCGCACTACTGGCACTTTATTAATATGCGCGTCTGGCCGCGCGTGATCGATGGCGTAGGGATTCTGCGCGGTATCGAAGCCAATATTAAAAATCAGCAGGGCGAAATCGACTGTTCCGGCCCGATGCTCGATGCGCTGGATTTAATCGTCGCCGGTTTTCACGAGCCGGTTTATGCGCCGCGCGACCGGAAACATCACACAGACGCGATGATCGCCGCGATGGCGGGCGGACTGGTCCATATTATCAGCCATCCGGGCAACCCGAAATTCCCGGTCGATATTCCGGCGATTGCCGAGGCCGCAGCGCACTACGACGTGGCGCTGGAGCTGAACAACTCCTCCTTTACCCATTCGCGTCCGGGCAGCGAACCTAACTGCCGCGCTATCGCCGCCGCCGTGCGCGATGCCGGTGGACGCCTGGCATTCGGCTCCGATTCCCACACCGCGTTTACGCTCGGCCATTTCGATCACTGCCTGCGGATTGCCCGCGAAGTGGATTTTCCTGAGGATCGGGTGTTAAATGTCACGCCGCGTCGCCTGCTCGACTTTCTGGAAATGCGTAGCGGCAAACATATTGCTGAACTGGCTGACTTTTAATTTATTTTGCCTCAAGGAAATCTGACTCATGAATGAGTTTTCCATTCTGTGCCGCGTGATCGGCTCACTGTTTAATCGTCAGCCGCAGGACCCGCTGCTGGTGCCGCTGTTTACACTGCTGCGTGAAGGCAAACTGCAGTCGCAGTGGCCGCTGGAGCAGGATGAGCTACTGACCCGTCTGCAACAGAACAGCGATCCGCAGGCGCTGGCCGCCGATTACAACGCGCTGTTTGTGGGCAGCGACTGTAATGTGCCGCCTTACGCCTCACAGTGGCCGGAAGGCAAAACGGAACCGGAAGTACGTGCGTTCTTAACCTCACGCGGCATGCCGCTGAGCGATGCGCCTGCTGACCATTTTGGCGTGCTGCTGCTGGCCGCGTCCTGGCTGGAAGATCAGTCAGCGGAAGATGAGAGCGCAGCGCAGCTGGCGCTGTTTGAAGAGTACCTGCTGCCGTGGTGCGGTGCGTTTCTGGGCAAAGTGGAAGCACACGCGACTACCGCGTTTTATCGCACCCTCGCGATGCTGAGCCGTGAGGCGATTCAGGCGATGTACAACGAACTGCTTGAGAGCAGTGAAGAGACGCCCGACGCCTGATTCACCACGTCGCCGGGTGCGTGCCCGGCGTACAACCCGGTGTTGCGCAGAGCTCTGGAGTACCGGGCAGCCAGGCGGCTGCCCTGAGCCTTACCCCAAACCCCCACTGCGTTAACTCGTAACAGGGCAGGTTATCCTTAACCTGCGGCACAATGCCGGAACCCGCGTGCTCACCGGTGGGATGCTGCTGCAACAGCCACGCGGTGCGTGCCAGCGACAGCCGCACCTGGCTGCCCTCTCCTTGCGTCACGCGTCGCCGTAATCCTTCCAGCACGGCGGCTGCCAGCAGATAACCGGTGGCATGATCCAGGGCCTGCACCGGCAGCGGAACCGGTTTGTCGCTCTGCTGCCACTGCATGCCCCGTTCAGCAATGCCGCATCCCATCTGCACCAGACTGTCAAAACCCCGGCGGTTGCGCCACGGACCCTGCCAGCCCCATGCATTCAGACCGGCATCAACCAGACCGGGCGAGAGTGACTGAAGCGTCTGGGCATCAAATCCAAGGCGTTCCAGCGCATCCGCCCGGTAGCCATGCACCAGCACGTCCGCTTCACGCAGCAGGCGGATAAACCGATCGCGATCGGCGGGCTGCGTCAGGTCGAGCACCGCGCGACGCTTGCCGCAGCTTATCTCCTCATCCAGCGTCGGCTCCTGCCAGCCGGGCGGATCGATGCGCAGCACGCTGGCGCCCAGACTGGCCAGAAAACGGGTGGCGACCGGCCCGGCGATAATCCGCGTCAGATCCAGAACTTTAATACCCAGCAACGGACGCGCTTCGGCCAGCGGCCAGTCCGGCGCAGGAGCAGGCTGTGTGGTCTGCCAGCTAAACAGCGATTCATGCTGTACGGCCTGGCCCTGCGGATGCCGTTGCCAGGCGGCAGCGCTGCGCATTTCTGCGGCACAGCCACCGGCATCAATAATCGCCTGCTCCAGTTCGCTGGCCTGCCACTGTTGCACCTGCTGCGCCAGCGCCACGCGATCGGCGTGCGTACCCAGCACCTTTTCCATCGCCAGCCGGTGATGTGTGGCGTTGGTATGCAGGCGGATCCAGCCATCGCGGCTGCGATAGTCACCGGCAAACGCGTCCCACATCGCAGGTGCCGCACGGTTAAGCGGGATAAAACTCTGCTGGAACCAGCGTGACGCCAGGCGCACATTGACGGCGACAGGCGGAGAGCGATATTCAGGGCAGGAGGCGGCGATCAGTGCGGCGGTGGCCTGCGTTGCCAGACCGATGCTGGTGGCCGCCAGTTCACTGACGGCAAAAGCAGAAGCGAAGGTGGCGCGATCAATGAAGGCAGGAAGAGGCAAGGCGTCGTCGCGACCCCGCAATCCCTGCTGCATCTGCTGCCAGAGAGAGGCGGCAAGCTGTGAGTCCATGTTGTGCTTCCTGAAAGGGGTGATTTCTCAAGCATAGCACGCAGGATCAACGTCGCCGCAGGCGCGGGAAGCGGGCATGCATCCGCAGGTTTCGCAGGTTGAGCACCGCGATAGCCGTGCCGAGGATCACCAGTGAGGCCCCGATAATCTTGAAGCTGTTGAGGCTGTCACCCAGCACGACAATCCCCATCACCACCGATAAAACCGGCGTCAGCAGCGAATAGGGCATGATCAGATTGACGTTATATTTCTTCAGCAGCATATACCACAGCGTATAGGCCACAATCGACGAGGCGATGGCGCTGTAAAGAATGGCGAACCAGCCGCGCCAGCCCGCATGCTGCAGTGCATAAAGCTGATGGGATTCCATCACCAGACTGGAGCCGCCGACGATGGGAATCGCCAGAAACGCAATCCAGCCGGTCATGGTCAGCGGTTTAATCGGCGGTGACTTTTTCACTATCAGGTTACTGACGGCCCAGCCGGTGGCGCTGCACAACAGCAGACAGAGCACCCACCACGAGGGAATCGTCGGACTGCCTGATAGCACCACCACGCCGCTCAGCGAAATCATAATGCCCAGCAGCTGCACCAGCTTCAGCTTCTCTTTCAGTACCACCATTGCCAGCAACATTGCAATCGGTGTGCCCAGCTGCACTACAATCGCGCCCGTGCCGGCATCGGTGTAGCGCAGGCCGACAAATAGCAGCGAGAAGTGCATAAAACCGAAGGTGAAAGCCAGCAGCAAAAGCCAGGGCAACTGCTGACGGTTAATGCGGCAGAACGGTACCAGCACGATGGCGACGACTACAAAGCGCATAAAGGTCAGAAACAGCGGCGGCAGTTCCAGCAGCCCCCATTTCACCGCCACGTTGTTGAAGGCCCAGATAGAAACCACCATCAGAATCAGAAAAAAATGCCGCACAGCCACGATAATATCCTTTTGATGATTTTTGCTTAGCCCGCTAATGATGGCACGAACTGCGGTACTCCAGCCAATCGCAGTGAGAAATTTTCTGCGATGGCGGTGCAGCCCGATGAGACTTTCGGATGCGATGCTGGCAGACTGATTCGAAATGACTTCTTAAAGGAACCGATTCGGTATGACCTATTCGTCCGCCTTACCCCTTGCGTTAATTCAGCTTGAAGTCCCACCCGCAAACGTCGTTTCAGAGATTGGTGAACAGCCGCGCTGGTTTATTGATGCACTGAATCTCCAACCCGATGAGTACCTGATTGTGCGGCCTCATCTGGGCGAAGCGTTACCCGATTTTGACACGATTTCCGGCGCAATCCTCAGCGGTTCCTGGGCAATGGTCACCGATCACGCCGACTGGAGTGAACGCAGCGCCGCCTGGATCAGAGCGGCGATTGATCATGGTCTGCCGCTGCTCGGTGTGTGCTACGGCCATCAGCTGATGGCGTATGCGCTGGGCGGTGAAGTGGCAGACAATCCCAACGGCTGGGAGCGCGGTCTGTTACCCATTCGCTGCTCAGATCAGACACAGCGCGATCCGCTGCTGCAGACGCTACCCGCCGACTTCAGCGTCTGGCTGTCGCATCGTCAGTCGGTCGTCAGCGCGCCGTCCGGGGCGCAGGTACTGGCCGCTTCTGCGCGCGATGGCTGTCAGATTGTGCGTTATTCACCGCAGGCGCTCTCGGTACAGTTTCATCCCGAATTTTCACGGCACATCATGAGTGTCTGTACGCCGCCGGGCTGCACAGAGGATGGGGCCAACGAGATTGAAGGGAAAGACTGGGCGCGTGAGTTGCTGGTGACCTTCTGGCAACAGACGCGCCCGGCAGTAGGGCGTGCTCAGGGCGCGTAGTGACGCGTGCAGCGGTAAACCCAGGCGGGTGGTACATTTTTCAGCACCCGCTGGCGCTCCCAGGTGAAGTACCGCGACAGGTCAGGCTGGGTCAGCGAGGTGTACTGAAACTGTATAAAAACGCCGTCCGGGCCGAGGGCGTTATAGACCGCCCGCAGAATGGCTTCACGCAGTTCGGGCGGTAAGGATAACAACGGCAGGCCGGAGAAGATCACGTCATAGTTGCCGTTCAGATACTCCGCAGAACAGGTGCGCACGGTCATGCGCGGATCCTCCAGCGCGGTTAGCTTGCCTGCCAGCGAAGTGCTGATTTCAAAGGCATCCAGGGTGGCGTCGGGCGCCATCTGTGCCAGTATCTGCCGGGTCAGTACGCCATCGCCCGCACCAAGTTCCGCGATGCGCGACGCTTCAGGCCATTTCACCGATGTAATCATCGTCCGGCACAACGCCTCTGACGAGGGGGTAATGCTGCCCATCTTGCGCGGATTGCGGATAAACTGATGCACGAAATTGGCTTTAGCGCGCATCTGGGTAAAAGCTGAAGCCAGCATGCTTATCTCCAGAATGAATTCATCCTCAGGTTGACCCCCTTTGTGCCGCACAAGTTTCTCTCTGACTACGTTTTCGGGAAAAAGTCGGAATTTTCTCTAAGCGCAGCGTAAACGCCTATTCCTTCGGGGCGGTCACAGTTTCCGGTTAACAGACCTGACAGGCTCACAATGATCCTTCATGTTAATAATAAGTTTAATCATTGTTACGTCAGTCACCTGTCAGGAGAATGATCATGCGTTACGCTGCCCCCGGAGAACAAGGTTCTCTGATTACGCTACAGAAGAATTATGGCAACTTCATTAATGGTGAATTCGTCGCGCCAGTGAAGGGTAACTACTTTACTAATACCTCGCCGGTAAACGGCTCTGCGGCCGGTGAGTTCCCGCGCTCAGATGCTACTGATGTGGATAACGCGGTGGCCGCTGCTGCTGCTGCTGCGGACGCCTGGGGCAAGACCTCGCCACAACAACGCTCACTGCTGCTACTGAAAATTGCCGATCGGCTGGAACAGCATCTGGAGACCATGGCGGTCTATGAAACCTGGGATAACGGTAAACCGGTGCGCGAAACGCTGGCGGCCGATATGCCGCTGGCGGTCGACCACTTTCGCTACTTTGCCGGTTGTGTCCGAGCGCAGGAGGGCAGCGCGGCAGAGATTGATGAGTTCACCGCCGCCTACCATTTCCATGAGCCGCTGGGCGTGGTGGCGCAGATTATCCCCTGGAACTTCCCGCTGTTGATGGCAGCCTGGAAACTGGCTCCGGCGCTGGGAGCAGGGAACTGCGTGGTGCTTAAACCGGCTGAACAGACGCCGCTGTCGATCACCATCTTTGTCGATCTGATTAAAGATCTGCTGCCGCCGGGTGTGCTGAACGTGGTGCACGGCTTTGGTAAAGAGGCGGGGGAAGCGCTGGCGTCCCATCCCGGTATCGCCAAGGTCGCCTTTACCGGCTCCACCGCTACTGGCGGGCATATTCTGGAGCTGGCAGCCAAAAGCCTGATCCCCTCGACGGTCGAGCTGGGCGGCAAGTCACCGAACATCTTCTTTGAAGACATCATGCAGGCGGAGGAGAGCTTTATTGAGAAAGCGGCCGAAGGCGTGGTACTGGGCTTCCTGAATCAGGGTGAAGTCTGCACCTGCCCATCGCGTGCGCTGGTGCAGGAGTCGATCTACGAGCCGTTTATGGCAGCCGTAATGAAGCGGGTAAAAACCATCAAACGCGGCGACCCGCTGGACACCGAGACCATGGTAGGCGCGCAGGCGTCGCAGCAACAGTTCGATAAAATTCTCTCTTATCTCGAAGTGGCGCGGCAGGAGGGGGCCGAAGTGCTGGTGGGCGGCGGCGTAGAGAAGCTGGATGACTCACTCAACAGCGGCTACTACATCCAGCCAACCCTGCTGAAAGGCAACAACAGCATGCGGGTTTTCCAGGAGGAGATCTTTGGCCCGGTGATCGGCATCACCACCTTTAAAGATGAAGCGGAAGCGATCAGTATCGCCAACGACTCGATTTATGGCCTGGGTGCCGGCGTCTGGACCCGTGATATCAACCGTGCCTATCGGGTGGGCAGGGCGATCAAAGCGGGGCGCGTCTGGACGAACTGTTATCACCTCTATCCGGCGCACGCTGCCTTTGGCGGCTACAAGAAGTCGGGCATTGGCCGTGAAACCCACAAAATGATGCTCGATCACTATCAGCAGACGAAAAACCTGCTGGTCAGCTACAGTATCGAACCGCTGGGCTTCTTCTGATAGCCTTAATCGTGCCGGAGTAATGCGGCACGCTCTCTCGCTAAACCACGCTACGGCGTGGTTTTTTTATGCTCTGTCGGGGCTGTGAGCTGCTCACTAAGCGAGCCGGTAAAGCATAATTAATCAGTCTGCTCTTAAAGCGGGCATGACCTGGTTAACGCTTCGCTTATTGCGTTTTAATCGCCATCCATTCTCTGTCTGCGCCATGCCAGGCGCATAGCTGCTTAATCATCTGATAATCAGGCATTTGCCGCGCAGCCGACTGACGCAAAACGCTGAGTCTGGCTGCCTGAACAACATGAACGTCTTTTGATTTGGCTTAAATCAGAACCATTTAAAACATGAGTGATTTTAATGCCAGTCTCAGAAAAAACTTATTTATGTGCAATAAAACTTCATACTTTCGTATGTTGTTAAGATTAGTCCTAACCGCGTGCTTAAAACTAACCCCTATTTGTATTAACTTAATTAGTTAAACTTTACTTAACTAAATTCTTCTGAAAGTGGGCCGTTGAAATTTTGTCAATCTTCTGTAAACTCGCAGCTAATATTTACACATGGATTGTAATTTCAGACTCACGGGCAGGATCTACCTGACTCGTGCGGTAGCTATGAAATTTCGTTAAAGTTATAAAGTATTGAAATTAAAAGAATATAATGAGAATTTATCGGGCATAACGCGTCATTTTTTACTGCCGGGTAATTAACTCACTGTTACTGGCTTAATTCAATTCGACGGTTTTTCGACCAGGGATGGCATAAGGAAAGCTTGGGTTTACCCCACCTTCTTAAATTTGCCGGGAAAAAATTGATCATGTTTCTGATCGTTGTTTACCAGGTCAGATTCCTCCCTTTTCCCGTTTACGTCCCCGGTGTTGCTTTTTTATACTTAACTTTTGCTGATCGGTTAACCTTTCGCAGCAAGACGCTTAAGCGCTTTTTGTTTAAGGATTATTTTTTAATCTGGCACTAAGCGGCTTCCTGTGAAGATGACATCTCGATTTTCATTACTGACACCCGGCCTCTGGCCACTCTCCAAGGTATGAATGGAACACAACATGAAAAAAATGGTGAAGCTCCGCGTTGCGTTAGGCCTGATGTTTGTTTTTTCAGTCGCCGGTTGTAAAACCCCGCCAAAAATGACCGATGACACCCTGGTGACCAGCACGGTGGACGGTGTGGCGATCAGTCACCGTTATGCCGTAAAACCGCCAGCGCAATTCAGTCCGGTCAATGAAACCTATCGCGCCCTCTATCCCGGCTCGGTGATGAGCCAGCCAGGTTACGGCGGCAAGGTGGTAGAGACGCTGAAAACCGGCGAAAGCTACACCGTGATTGGTCAGGTCGAGAACAACTGGCTGGCGCTGGGTGAACCCGCACAGGCCGCAGCAGAAGCTAAGCCGGACAGCGCCACCACTGCCGTGAAAGATGCCGCTCAGCCTGCCGCGCCGCAGGCAACCGTCCAGCTGACAGGCTATGTGCCATTCCGCGCCGTAGTGAAAAGCGCACTCTACGATCAGACCGTTAAAGCCGATCAGCCGAAACGCCGCGTGCGCAGCAGCAGCAAGAAAAAAACCTGCGTCGCGGTTAACGGTGACAGCACCGCCTGTCAGAACAGCACTAACGGAACCTGGATCATTAACTAATCGCACTGAGCAGGGAGGGCTTGATGATGAGAACAACACAACTGCGCGGTGGGTTGATCGTGCTGCTGATGTGGCTGCTGACGGCCTGCAGCGGCAGCAGTACGCCGCCGGTGGCTTACTACAACCTGGACGTTCAGGGGGAGAATCAGCTTAACGGCGGTGCGCCGCTGAAGGTCCGTGTGGTGTTACTGAGCTCCGATGCGGAGTTCATGTCAGCAGACTTTTACTCCCTGCAAAACCAGTCTGCAACGGTGCTGGGCAGTGCGCAGCTTAACACCCAGCAATTCTTCCTGACGCCAGAGCAGCGCAGCAAAACGCTGCGGATTAAGAGCCTGCCTGAGGCGCGCTTTATCGGCATCATGGCGGAATATCAGGCGCTGGATGGCAAGGTGTGGCGACTGTCGCTGCCGGTTCCCGAAGGGGAGTCGCCCTCATTCTGGGCATTCTGGAAACGAGACGATAGCGAGCTGAATGCGCGCATCGTGGCGGGAATGAATGGCCTTCGCGTGGAAAAACAGTGATGCCGATGAACAGAGCCGAAAAGGTCATCTGGACCGAGGGGATGTTTCTGCGTCCTCACCATTTCCAGCAGTCAGAAAATTATCTTCTCAGCACCCTGCGTGAATGGGGTCAGTCACAGCGTGTATACACCTGGGGCTTTTACGATCTTGAGTTTGATGAAGCGCTGTTGCGTCAGGGCAAACTGGCGCTGAGCGCGGCCAGCGGTTGTCTGCCAGACGGCACGTTTTTCGCCTTCAGCCAGCCACAGCATGGCCCGGCACCGCTTGATCTGCCGGCCACTGTTGATCGCAGCAAAGTGGTGCTGGCAATACCGACCCGGCGCAACGGTCGCGAAGCCGTCGCCTTCCAGGAGTCGCAGGATTCTCTGGCGCGCTATCTGGCCTGGGAAGCGGACGTGGAAGATGACAACGCACAGGCCGTGGGCAGCGCGACGGTACAGTTCGGCAAGCTGCGCCTGCGGCTGATGCTGGAGCAGGATCTGACCGCCGAGTGGACCGCAATGGGCGTTGCGCAGGTGATTGAAAAACGCAGCGACAACCACATCCGGCTCGACAGCGATTACATCCCGCCGATGCTGACCCTGAATAGCAGCCGTCCGCTGCAAAACATGTTTAATGACCTGCACGGGCTGATCCAGCAGCGCAGCCAGCAGCTGAGTCAGCGTGCACCCGGAACCGGCCGCTTCAACAGCGCCGATATGGTCGATTTTATGCTGCTGGCGCTGCTCAATCGTCAGCTTGGCCTGCACAGCCATCTGCAACATCTGCCGCTGCTGCATCCTGAAACCCTCTACAGCCACTGGCTGCAACTGGCCGCCGAGCTCAGCACCTGGACGCCCGCGCGCGCGCCGGAAGGACTGCCGCTTTACGATCATGACGACCTGCACAACTGCTTCAGCCGTCTGTCGCTGCTGCTGCGTCAGGGGCTATCGCAGGTGATGGAGGAGAGCGCCATTCAGCTGCCGCTGACGCAGCGTTCGCACGGCCTGAACGTCGCCACCGTGCCGGAGAGCAGCATGGTGCATGAGTTCGGCTTTGTGCTGGCGGTGAAAGCCAGCGTGCCGGCCGACACCCTGAAAACCCATTTCCCGGCACAGATGAAAGTCGCGCCGGTCAGCAAAATCCGCGATCTGGTGCAGCTTCAGCTGCCGGGTCTCGCACTTCGGGCGATGCCCGGCGCGCCGCCGCAGATCCCGTGGCATGCCGGATACAGCTATTTCGAACTGGATAAGAACAGCGAGCTATGGAAAGAGATGGAGCGCTCGGGCGCTTTTGCGCTGCATCTTGCCGGTGAGTTTCCGGGCCTGAACATGGAGTTCTGGGCCATCCGCAGTCAGTCAGAATAATAAACTGAGCACGCAGCATGATGCAGGAACAACAACATTCACACAGCGATCTTGCGCCGGATGCCAGCCACCAGAATGTGCTGGTTGCAGCGGCCAACCCCCTGATTAACGCGATTCCACAGATCCGCCATTCGGTGTCGCATGAAGACCCGGCGCAACTGCGTCAGCAGCTGATCGACCAGATCCGCCGCTTCGAGCTGAGCTGCCAGCAGTCTGGCCTCGGCTACGAAGTGATCATCGGCGCGCGCTACTGTCTCTGTACCGCGCTGGATGAGGCGGCGGCGCTGACGCCGTGGGGCAGTCGCGGCGTCTGGACCAGCAATGGTCTGCTGGTCACCTTTCACAACGAAACCTGGGGCGGCGAGAAGTTTTTCCAGCTGCTGGCGAAGCTGTCGCAGAACCCCAGACGTCACATTCTGATGCTGGAGCTGATCTACTTCTGCCTGCTGCTGGGGTTCGAAGGACGCTATCGGGTGCTGGACAATGGCCGCTCGCAGCTGGAGACCATCAAACAGCGCCTGCTGCAGATGATTAAAAGCGTGCGCGGCAGTTACGCCGCGGCGCTGTCACCGCATCCCACCGATCAGCCGGTGCTGCGCAAGCTGTGGCGACCAATGATCCCGCTGTGGGCCTGCGCCGCCGTGGCCGGGCTGGCGGCCTGTCTGTTCTATATCGTGCTCAACTGGCGTCTGGGCGATTACACCTCGCCGGTACTGGCCCGCATCTATCAGACGGCGCTGCCGGAAGTGAAGATCGGCAACCCGGCACCGCCTCCGCCTGCCACGCTCAACCTGCGGGCCTTCCTGAAGCCGGAAATTGATGCCGGGCTGGTGGCGGTGCGTGATGAAGCGGACCGCAGCGTGGTGACGCTGAAAGGGGATGGGCTGTTTGCTTCGGCGGCGACCGAGGTGCGCGGCGGCTACATTGACGTGATCCAGCGCATCGCGGCGGCCATGAACAACGTCAGCGGGCAGATTCAGGTGATTGGTTACAGCGATAACGTGCCGATCCGCAGCGCGCGCTTCGCCTCCAACTTTGAACTGTCGCTGGCGCGCGCCCGTTCGGTCCAGACTCTGCTGCAACAGCAGCTGGCGCAGCCGTCACGCGTGAAAGCGGAAGGGCGCGGTGAAAGCAATCCGCTGGTGCCGAACACCAGCGCAGAGAATCGCGCGCGTAACCGTCGTGTTGAAATCACGTTACTGGTTGCGCCGGATGCGACGCATGCCGAACTCAACGGCCTGGCGAGAGGGAACTGATCCATGCTGAATATTCTGTTTGCGGTGCTGACCAGCCGCCTTGCGTGGGGCTTTGTCGGCATCACCGCGCTCTCATTTATTATCTGGGTGATTGGCCCGGTCTTCTCTATCGTTGATTCGCGGCCGCTTGAGCCAGAGCAGAACCGCATGATCAGTATCGCGCTGCTCTATCTGGTCTGGGGCCTGGGGCAGGCGATCCCGCGGCTCTACAACTACTGGCTTAACCGCAAGCTGATGTCGAGTCTTGAAACCGGCAAAAGCGATGCACCGGAAGCCGATCGTCAGCGTCTGACCAGTGAAGAGCAGGTGCTGGCAGGGCGTTTTTCCGAAGCGACTGAGATGCTGAGAAAGGCGCACTTCCAGCGCCACAGCAGCAAAGGCACGCCGTTCTGGGCGCAGCGCTTTGGCCGTCAGTATCTCTATCAGCTGCCGTGGTACATGATTATCGGCGCACCTGGTGCCGGTAAAACGACGGCGCTGGTCAACTCGGGCCTGCAGTTTCCGCTGGCGGATAAGTTTGGCAAGTCAGCGCTGCGCGGCATTGGCGGTACCCGCAACTGCGACTGGTGGTTCACCAACGACGCGGTGCTGCTCGATACCGCCGGGCGCTACAGCACCCAGGAGAGTCAGCAGGAGCGGGATGCCAGCGAATGGCACCATTTCCTCGACCTGCTGCGTAAATATCGCGGACGTCAGCCGATCAACGGCGTCATCGTCACCCTGAGCGTTTCCGATCTGCTGAGTCAGTCACCTGAGGCGCTGCGCAACCAGGCGCTGGCGCTGCGTCAGCGCCTGATGGAGCTGCACGATCGTCTCGGCATCCGTTTCCCGGTCTATGTGCTGGTCACCAAAGCGGACCTGCTCAAAGGCTTCCGCAGCTACTTCGCCTCGCTGGACAAAGCGCAGCGTGAACAGATCTGGGGATTCACCTTCCCGTGGGCGAAAGCGTCCGCCGCCGATTTCGAGCTGAACAGCCAGTTCCAGCAGGAGTATTCCCTGCTGCAACAGCGGCTCGATGCCGGACTGGCCGATCGGCTGCTGACGGAGAGCGACGCGCAGGCGCGGGCAGAAAGTTATCTCTTCCCGCAGGAGTTCGCTGCGCTGCGTCCGTTGCTGGCCGACGCGCTCGACACGTTGTTCGCCCGCTCCGATTTTGAAACCCAGTTCGCGCCACGCGGCATCTACTTTGCCAGCGGCACCCAGGAAGGTCTGCCGTTTGATCGGGTAATGGGTGAACTGAACCGTGCCCTGAATCTGCCTGGCCAGCAGGCGGGCGAATCGGGCAGCTGGGATCGGGTCGATAAGGACGCCCCGATTCCGCAGAACAAAGGGCAGAGCTTCTTCCTGAAAGGCGTGCTGGAGAATGTGATTTTCCAGGAGTCAGGTCTGGCAGGCAGCAACCGCTGGTGGGAGCTGCGCAACCGCGCCGGACTCTGGTCAGGCTATCTGGCGCTGCTATTGCTGTTACTGGTCGCGGGCGGTCTGTGGCTCACCAGCTACAGCAAGAACAAAGCCTATCTGCAGGAGATGGCCGCTAAAGCGCCGCAGGTGGAGCAACTCGGCGACCAGCTTCAGAAGCAGGTCAACGGCGATCTCTTTGCGCTGGTGCCTTATCTCAACACCCTGTTACACCTGCCGGAAAGCGCCGACTTCTCGCTGGAATCGCCGCCGCTGACGCGCCGTATGGGCCTTTATCGTGGTACCGAGGTCAGCGATGCGACGCGTGCGCTCTACGATAAAGCGCTGAAGCAGCTGCTGTTGCCGCAGGTGGCGCAGAACATCACCCGCTGGCTGCGCAATGACAATGGCAGTGACGCTGACTACAGCTATGAAGCGTTGAAGGCATATCAGATGCTCTACCAGCCGAAGCACTACGACGGCAAGTTTTTGCAGGCGTGGCTGATGCTTAACCTGTCGCGCGAGCTGCCGCAGAACGTGACGCAGCAGCAGGTAAAACAGCTGGCGTGGCATCTGCAACAGCTGCTGGAGACGCAGATTCACTCGTCGCCGTATGCGAAGGATGACGCGCTGGTAAAGCGCGAGCAGGCGCTGATTAATCAGATGCCGCTGTCACAGCGCGTCTACGGACGGCTGAAGCGCCTGCTGCAACGTGATGACAGCCTGCAGCCGGTGACGCTGGCAGCGCTGGGCGGTCCCCAGAGCGAGCTGGTTTTTTCCCGTAAAAGCGGTAAATCGGTGAATGATGGCGTAGCGGGGCTCTATACGCCGGACGGCTACTGGCAGCATGTGGACAAGCAGATTGGTCCGGTGACGCAGGCGCTTTATCAGGACGATCTCTGGGTGCTGGACGGCGCTGCGCCGCAGCAGAAAAGTGAGCAGACCGATCTTGCGGTGCGCCAGCTCTATGTGCAGGACTACATCCGGCAGTGGGAGCAGTTCCTGAGCGATATTCAGCTCAACAGCAGTGCCGATCTTGCGCAACGCATCAACACTGCGCGCTTGCTGTCGGGCAACCACTCGCCGCTGCGCCAGCTGGTAATCAACCTCAGTAACCTGCTGACGCTGAACCGGGCGCAGCCCGATGAGAAAACCGCGCAGGCGGCGAAGCCGTCGGATAACAGCGCCACCCGCACCCTTGAAGCGCTGTTTACCTCGCCCGAAGCGGCTGCGGCGCGTGGGCAGGCGGCAGCGCAGGCGTCACCGGAGCAGGCGGTTGCGGTGCATTTTGCGCCAGTGCTTGAGCTGGCCCAGCCGTTACAGCAGGGCAGTAAGGTGCTGGCGGTGGACGACTTCCTGCACCAGATTGACGATCTCTATCGCTACCTCACGGCGGTGCAGGATGCCGCCAACAGCGGAATGCCGCCACCGGCCAGCGATGCGATTAGCCGTTTGCAGGCCAGCGCCGGACGGCTGCCCGGTTCGCTGCAGAATATGGTCTCCAGCATGGCGGTCGGGGCCAGCAGCGATGCGCAGCGCCGCGACATGGATAACGTCCGTAAACGCATCACCATGGAAGTCGGCAGTTTCTGTCGTCAGGCGATCGCCGGACGTTATCCGCTGGTGCGCTCCGCGCGCAGTGAGGTGACACCCGACGATCTGGCGCGGATGTTTGCTCCCGGCAGCGGCATGATGGACAGCTTCTTCCGCGACAATCTGGCCAGCAAAGTGGATACCACTAACGCCTCATGGCGCTTTACGCCGGGTATTGACGGCAAAACGCTGCCGGGTGGCGAAGCACTTCTGCGTCCTTTCCAGCAGGCGCAGTCGATTCGTGATGCGTTCTTTGCCAACGGCGCCACCACGCCAGGTTTCCGCGTCACGCTGCGCACCGTAAAAATGGACAACGACATTCTTAACCTGACGCTGGATGTGGATGGACAGCAATTGCGTTACAGCCACGGGCCACAGGCGGTGCAGATGGTCAGCTGGCCCGGTCCGGGCGGCACCAGCCAGGTGCGGATGCAGCTGGGCCTGACCAACGGCACTACCTCAACGCTGGTCACCAGTGGGCCCTGGGCACTCAATCGCTTCTTCGATCGCGCCCGTGTTACGGCGGCCGGCGGCCTGACCCGCGAAGCCACATTCAGCGTGGAGGGGCATCAGGTCACGCTGTCGTTCACCCCTGGCAGCATTCGTAACCCGTTCCAGCTTCCCGGCTTTAGCTGCCCCTGAAACAGGACCCGACAATGACTCATTACGCTGCACCCTGCTGGTACGGCAAATTGCCCAGCGCCGGTGACTTTGTGAAGCGCCGCTTTCCTGATGTCCTCTATCGCCAATGGTCCAGCTGGTTCCAGGTGGGCCTGCATCACTGGCAGAGCAGTCAGGAGGGGGATAACGCGCCGTCGCGCCCGTTCCTCAACGCGCCGGTCTGGAATTTTGTGGTGCCGCCGATGCTGGGCAGTCAGCTGATCCAGATGGGCTGCCTGATTGCGGCTCGGGACAGCGTGGGACGTAACTACCCGCTCTGCGCGCTGCGTCACTTTACCCCCGCCGAGTGGTCGCCGGCCCTGCTGGCACGCTCCGGCGAGTGGTATCAGCAGGTGGGCAATACGCTGCTGCGGGTGGTACAGGGCGGCGGATCGCCGGAGCAGCTGGATCAGGCGCTGATCAGCATTCCGCAGCCGCAACCGCCGCAGGAGACGGGCGAGCCGTCAGATATTCTTAACGTTATCGGCCATGGCGACACGCCTTCAACGCTGAACTGGACACTGCCGGGCGAGAATTTCGACCCGCAGTTCTATACCAGTTTCTGGTGGACCAATCAGAGCGATGGGTTCCCGCTTTATACCCAGGTTCACAGCGGTAACTTCACCGCGCAGCTCTTTTCCTTGCTGTTTGATCCGGCCGGTGGGGCAAAGCCGGGACGAAACGGACTTTATCCCCCGATGTTTGAATCCTGAGGCGACACGCATGACGATGAATACAGAGGCTTTACTGGCTCCGGTCAGTGATGACAATCCCGGCGGCGATAACCTGGAGTACGACGCCGATTTTCAGGCGATGGAGCAGGCCAGTGCCGGTAAAGCGGAACAGCAGTTCGGCAACACCATCATTCCGGCAGAACCCGCCGACTGGAACAAAGTTGAGAAGCTGGCGATAGCGCTGCTGGCCCGCAGTAAAGATTTACGGGTGATGCTGGCGCTGACCCATGCCTGGACGGAGCTGAAAGGGCTGCCGGGCTATGCCCAGGGACTGAAGCTGATTGAACAGGCGCTGCTGCTCTACTGGGAGCCGTTGTGGCCCCGGCTGGAAGAGTACGGCGAGCAGGACCCGTTCTATCGCATCAATGCCCTGGCGCTGCTGGGTGACAAGACTGAACTCAGTGGCGCGGTGCGTCAGTGCTGGCTGCTGCGCTATCCGTCTGACGGCATCACGCTGCGCGATGCGGCCGCCCTGTGCGACGGCAGCAAAACCGAGGTGGCGGACTACCCTGGCGGTCTGCCGCGTCTGATCGACGAACTGGCGCGTGGCGACCAGCCTGGTATAGAGGCGGTACTGCAGATTCATGAGCGGCTGCAGACCATCTGCGAAACCGTGGCCGAACGGCTGGGCGACGCGGCGGTGCCGGAACTGGCCCTGCTGCGCAGACAGATTGCGCTGATCGCCGAACGCTGCCAGGCCACCGACATCAGCCAGCTGATTCCCACCGCAGCGGCGGAACAACCCGCAGAAGCGGCGGCCCCGGCGGCAGTCGCCACGGCGCCGCGCGCGGCCGCGGACTGGCGTACGGTGCAGATCGGTTCCCGCGCCGATGCCCAGCTGATGCTGGAGAAGGTGAAGCTCTACTTCACTCAGCATGAGCCGAGTCATCCGGCCCCGCTGATGATCGACCGGGTGCAGCGCTTAATCGAGCGCGACTTCCTGGAGATCATCCGCGAACTGGCACCCGATGGCGTGCATCAGCTGGAAACCATTTTCGGACGTCGCGACTAAGCAGGCGTGACCCACTCACACAGCGGGACCTGCGCGCCTGCTGTGACACATTATCCGCGCATCATTGATGGAGAAAACCATGGCAACAAGCAAATCCAGTGGGCAGAAGTTCATTGCCCGCAATCGCGCGCCTCGCGTTCAGATTGAATATGACGTGGAAATTTATGGCGCGGAACGCAAAATTCAGCTGCCGTTTGTGATGGGCGTGCTGGCGGATCTGGTGGGTAAACCGCTGGAGCCGCAGCCGGGCATCGACGACCGCAAATTCCTTGAAATCGACATCGATAACTTCGATGAGCGCATGAAAGCGCTGAAGCCACGCGCCGCGTTCCAGGTAGACAACACCCTGAATGGTGAAGGCAAGCTGAACATCGATCTTACCTTCGACAGCATGGATGACTTCTCGCCGGATGCCGTGGCCCGCAACGTCGAGCCGCTGAGCAAGCTGCTGGAAGCGCGTACCCAGCTGGCAAACCTGCTGACCTATATGGACGGCAAAAACGGCGCTGAAGAGCTGATTGGTAAGGTGCTGCAGGACCCAACGCTGCTGCAGGCTCTGACCCATCTGCCTAAGCAGGATGAGGCCACTGAAGGTAAGGAGCCGCAGGCATGACGCAGACTTCACAACAACCCCAGTCGCAGGGCGCGGCCAGTTTCAGCCAGGATGAGTTCAGCGCGCTGCTGAACAAAGAGTTCCGGCCGAAAAGCGACCAGGCACGCGCCGCCGTCGAAAGCGCGGTGAAAACCCTGGCGCAGCAGGCGCTGGAGAACACCGTCACCGTCTCCAGCGACGCCTATCGCACCATTCAGGCGCTGATCGCGGAGATCGACGAAAAGCTGTCACAGCAGGTGAACCAGATTATTCACCATCCGGAGTTTCAGTCGCTGGAAAGCGCCTGGCGCGGCCTGAGCTATCTGGTGAACAACACCGAAACGGACGAGATGCTGAAAATCCGCTTTATGAGCATCTCCAAGCAGGAGCTGGGTCGTACCCTCAAGCGCTATAAAGGTGCTGGCTGGGATCAAAGCCCGCTGTTCAAGAAGATCTATGAGCAGGAGTATGGGCAGTTCGGTGGTGAGCCGTTTGGCTGTCTGGTCGGCGACTACTATTTCGACCACAGCCCGCAGGATGTTGAGCTGCTGGGTGAGATGGCGCGCATCGGTTCGGCCGCCCACTGTCCGTTTATCACCGGCACCGCGCCGGAAGTGATGCAGATGGAATCCTGGCAGGAGCTGGCGAATCCGCGCGATCTGACCAAGATCTTCCAGAACACCGAATATGCCGCCTGGCGCAGCCTGCGTGAGTCGGAAGATGCACGCTATCTGGGCCTGGTGATGCCGCGCTTCCTGGCGCGTCTGCCTTATGGTATTCGCACTAACCCGGTCGACAGCTTCGATTTCGAAGAGCAGACCGACGGTTCCGATCACGGCAACTACACCTGGAGCAATGCCGCCTACGCCATGGCCGCCAACATCAACCGCTCCTTTAAAGAGTATGGCTGGTGCACGGCCATTCGCGGCGTGGAGTCGGGCGGGGCAGTGGAAAATCTGCCGTGTCACACCTTCCCGAGCGACGACGGCGGCGTGGATATGAAATGTCCGACCGAAATCGCCATCAGCGATCGTCGAGAAGCCGAGCTGGCGAAAAATGGCTTTATGCCGCTGGTGCATCGCAAAAACTCTGACTTCGCTGCCTTTATTGGCGCGCAGTCACTGCAGAAGCCGACGGAATATCACGATGCCGATGCCACCGCCAATGCCCGTCTGGCCGCGCGTCTGCCTTATCTGTTCGCCTGCTGCCGCTTCGCGCATTACCTGAAGTGCATCGTGCGTGACAAGATCGGCTCCTTCCGTGAGCGTGATGAAATGGAACGCTGGCTGAACGACTGGGTGATGAACTACGTCGATGGCGATCCGGCTAACTCCTCGCAGGAGACCAAGTCACGCAAGCCGCTGGCGGCTGCCGAGGTGAATGTGGAAGAGCAGGAAGATAACCCAGGCTATTACGCCGCGAAGTTCTTCCTGCGTCCGCACTATCAGCTGGAAGGGCTGACCGTTTCGCTGCGTCTGGTCTCTAAGCTGCCGTCACTGAAAAATGATAATGCGTAAGGGCTGAGTTGCAGTGGTATCAGGCGCGAAAGGGTTTTGCGCCTGATGTCTCACAGAAAGGTTGCTGAGATGAACGTCAGGGAGGATGACAGAATGGTTAAAAAATTAGTTCTGCATTTACTACGTTATTTACTGGTTTTTATTTCAGCCCTGATTTTATCCACCTGCGCAGGTTATTTCATTTTCTTCTGTGACTGGAATGTCACGATGATCAGGAAAATAACTAACGGCATTCTGATTACTCTTTCAGTCACTGTATCGTTAAGTTTTTACTGGGCGGCGGGTAAGCTAAGGAAATTTATTGAGTGCTTGTCTGCTTCCTGAATAACGGGTCAGAACCTCAATTTCTCATCATGAGAATTCAATAAATACATTGCCCGGCCTGGTGCCCGGCAACGCACTATCTGAAATATGGTTTATGACGATATTTCAGAAGCAAGGCAAAGGTAAAATATGGACTGTTTTATTCAGCCCCATGCTTTTCTTTTTGCCATATCCTTGCTTTTTTGAAAGCAATAATCTCAACCAATAAAGAGTGAAAGATAATGGCTATTGATATGTATCTGAAGGTAGACGGCATTACCGGCGAATCTAAAGATTCAAACCACACTGGATGGATCGATATTGACTCCTTTTCCTGGGGTGCCAGTCAGCCAGGCAATATGAGCGTGGGTGGCGGTGGCGGTGCGGGTAAAGTTAATTTCAACGACCTGCACATCAACGCCAAAATCGATAAGGCGGTCACTGCACTGCTGAAAAACTGCGCCAGCGGTAAGCACGTCGCGAAAGTCGAAGTGTCAGTTTGCAAAGCGGGTGGCACCCAAATCGAATACACCCGCATCACGCTGGAAGATGTGCTGGTGACTAACGTTCAGTTTGTGGGTTCTGAACACGACGACACCCTGGGCGTAACTTATGCCTTCCAGGCTTCTAAAGTGAAACAGCAGTACTGGGAGCAGAGTTCTTCCGGTGGTAAAGGCGCAGAAACCAGCGCTGGCTGGGATATCAAAGGCAACAAAGAAGCGTAAGAAGCGATACGCCTCCGTACAGGAGGCGTATCTCTCCTGGCCAGAGAAGCACGCGTCGTCATGCGCATTCTCCAGCCGGTTTACACGGATTCTCTGAATCAACATTATTGTGCGGAGAGAGTAAATGAGTATTTCTGGCTCGGTTGGTGTCGGTGGCCGTAATCAGTACGGCGACGTGAAAACAGTACAACAGTTGTTACAGCGCAATGGATATCCACAACTCCGTGCCGATGGCCGCATGGGACCCAAAACCATTGAGGCGATTAAGCAGTTTCAATCCCGTTTTATGTCTCGCCCGGATGGTGTTGTCGATATCCATGGCAAGACATGGAATACGCTTTCTAATCCTTCAGGTAGCAATACAATAAACCCTCCGTCTACGCCATCAGAAAATATTAATAATAATTCTGGTCGCCTTACTGTGAGTGCCGGACAGGTTACCTTCGATGCCGAAGGTAATGATAATCCCCATAGTCCTTTTTTTAGCCGGCATATACACTGGCCTGGTGGTAAGTCAGGCGTAACCATTGGCCGGGGTTATGATATGGGAGGAAGAAGTTCAGATGAAGTCTATCTGGATCTTATTCGGGTTGGAGTTGAAGAACAGCGGGCAAGAGCGCTATCTTTAGGTGCTACTAAAAAAGAAACTTCAGCGCAATTATGGGTAAGAAGAAACAAAATAGAGTGCGGTGTAATTACGCGTGAATCGCAGGCCAGGCTTTTTGAAACTATCTATCCTATATATGTAAGTCGGGCCAGATCGGTTTATTTATCAGCGACTGCGGAGAAAGCTGAAAGAACGAGTTGGGATGAATTAAAACCGGCGATAAAAGATATCGTGGTGGATTTGGTTTATCAGGGAGCTGGTTTTAAACTTAACATGCAAGCCGCTATGTATAATGATATTGACAAGCTGGCTGATTTTATTGATAGTTCAAGCTTTCTTCAACAGTATGAGAAAGGCCGTAATCGTGCTCGTTATCTTCGAAGCCGGAAATGAAATGGGAGATGTATGAAAAAGTTGTTATTTATCTCGATGTTAGCAGCTGGTTTTTTTGCGGTGCAGCCTGCTTATGCAACAACGGACTGCTCACAAGGTAATAATGTTCAGGAAGTTTATTCCTGTGCCCAAAAAAACAGAAATGAAACTGAGCTTGATTTAAATAAAGAATATAAACTTGCTAAAGGAAGAGTTGAAACACTTTTTAAAGGTGATGATAAAGAGTTAAGTCAATATATGGATACGTTGACTGAAGCTCAGCGAGCCTGGCTGAAATATCGAGAGAATGACTGTAAGCTGGCATCTTATGCTGCAGATAAGGGAAGTGATTTAAGTAACGCTAACGTCAATATGTGCACTTCAGAACTTAATGAGCAAAGAATTAAAAAACTTAAGTTACTACCTTATCATTGATAGTGAAAGTACTGTTGACAGTGTTGAAATTTGCATGCCGTGAAAAAATTAAGCGTTATATGATTTCTTAAAATTATTTATCAGCCCCGATAAAGTCGGGGTTGATAAAAATTTGGTTTGTATTAAAACGGCTGAAAAAAGTATGAAAAGACTACATGAAGTGGCTTTGATCGCTGTCTCTCTTTGCATAAGCGCTTCAGCATTCGCTGAAGATACCTGTGCAAAACAGCCATCAGACGGTGCATTGTTTCAGTGTACTGTTCAGCAGAAGAAGCTGGCGGAAGATGACCTGAACAAAGCGTACCAGACAGCTAAAAAACGCATTGTACAGATGTACGGCACGCAGAAAAAACTGGCTGATGATTATGTCGCCACGCTGGTGGATACGCAGCGCAGCTGGCTCAGGTATCGTGACGGTCAGTGCAAACTGGAAGCCTTTGCCGCTGAAGAAGGCAGCAATGCGAATGCGGTTGCCACCAGCCTCTGTGTTATCCGCATCGACAAAGAGCGTACTGCTATTCTGAAGCAACTGCCTTACTGATTACGTTGTCGTGCTCAGTCTTTACAGAATGGGCACGACATTAATTATAAAATAACTCTCTGCATTACGCTGTAATCGCGTTTATTAAATTCAGGTAAGTAATATTTTGTTAATTATATTCCTGCGGATTACGCACTGTTGATTTGTATGGAAGCTAAATTCGAGTCTATTTTTATTCTTATCCCATCGTTCATTGGGATTAATTTTTTTCGCAATAATCTTATTTAAAAAAGCTGCCTAACCGCTCTGTTTAAATAGGTAAGTCAGCCCAGCGATAATATAAAAACCCAACCCCACTATTAAAAACTCACCGCTCCCTATACCCCGCGCCTTTCCCCGAGAGGTGTGCGGTATAGATGCCGAACCGCTAACCGCAGGAATCCGTTATGCGCTTTACGATAATAACGACTAAACCCGGCCAACAGCCGCCTCAGACTCATTGTGATTTCTTCCCGCCCGGCGGCACCATTGGTCGCGGCGTGGATAACAATCTGGTGCTGCCAGATGACGACCGAACGCTCTCCCGCCTGCAGGCCATTGTGCACATCACGGCTAACGGCGAATGTCGCCTGACCAACCGTGGCAATGTGACGCGCGTGCTGCTCAACGATATTCCGCTGGAACGCGGTCGGCAGGTTGAGCTGCAGGATGGGGACATTCTGGGCATCGATGATTATCAGCTGCTGGTCAGCGACCTCAACAGCGATCGTCAGCCGCAGATGGAAAGGGCCGTTCCGCGTCCGGAGCCGGTCCAGCCCGCAGCACCCGTTCGCGAACCGGCAGCCGAAAAAGCCAGCACCACCGCCGCCATTCCCAGCGAAATCTGGGACAGCCTGGCGAAAGAGTTCTCGATTTCCGACGATCTCTCTAAACGTAAAGCGGTGCCGGAGATGCCGGATGCCCATCCGCTGACCGCGCCCGCCAAGCCAGATCGTAATCCCGAAGATCCGCTGGCACAGCTGATTAACGATGCCCCGCTGGACTATGGTCAGCAGCCTAAAAACAGCAGCCTGTTTGACGACGGTGATGCGCTATTTGCGCAGCAGAGCATTTTTGACGACCGGACGCCGAGCACGCTGGCGGCTCAGCAGAACACTACGCCACCGCAGGCTGAAACGCCTGCCGCTGAACTGGATCCACTGAGCCTGTTCGACGGCGAGAACAGTGCGGACGTGCGCAACCATGATGATCCATTAGGACTGATGATGGGGAACGCGGTGCCGCTGGCACAGCCAGAGCCAGCGAAACCGGCGACGTTGCAGGTACCGCCTAAGCAAGAGGCAAAGCCTGAGCCGGTTGCTGCACGCTCACCAGACCAGATCTCTGTCAGCCCGGACGAAATGGATCACTCGCCGCTGTTCAGCTTCGGTGAATCTCAGACCATTAACCCTGATGCTCACAGCCAGCCCCACAGCGAAACCCCGCGCCAGGCACCACTGACTGATGAGGCAGAGTCCGGTCAGACAGACGCTGTTAATCCGCAAAACGACTACGGCGGCATTACGCTGCCGACACCGCAGGCGGTGCAGCGTACTCCTTCTCCGACGCCAAAAGGGCGGCTGCGCATTGATCCGGTTGCCTCGGGTCACCAGCATGCCGCCGCCGTGCAGCCCTCCACCTCCAGCCAGAGCAGCGGCGAGGCCCTGAAAGGCGAACTGCTGGACGCGCTGCTGGAAGGGATGGGCCTTCGCGATCTGCAGCCGACGCCGCAGTTTGACCGCGAGCAGATGCTGCAGTTTGGTCAGATGCTCAGTATGTTCTCGCAGGGTACGGTCGCGCTGCTCTCGTCGCGCTCGATCCTTAAGCGCGGCGTCAAGGCCGACATGACGGTGATCCTCGACGACGCCAACAACCCGTTCAAGCTGCTGCCATCGGGCAAAACCGTATTAATGCAGATGTTCGGCAGCCGGATGCCGGGCTTTATGCCACCGCGTCAGGCGGTGCGGGATGCGCTGATCGATTTGCAGGCGCACCAGCTGGGCATGATCGCCGGTATCCGCGCCATCATCGCCTCGATGCTGCAATCCTTTAATCCCGAGCAGCTGGAAGAGGAGGCGCGTCAGGCGGGGTCGGTTTCCCGTATCGGCCTGCCGGGTAGCCGTAAAGCGGCGCTGTGGGAGCATTTTGTTGAGCGCTACGGCGAGACAGCGGGCGAGATCGAAGACGATTTCCACACCCTGTTTGGCGAAGCGTTTCTGCACGCCTATGACCTGGAAGTTAATCAGTACAAAGACTCACAAACCCACACGGATGACGCATGAATATCACTATTGCCTCGACGTCGAACCAGGGCGATCGCGCCAGTAATCAGGATCAGATCGGTGATGTCATCGGTAAGCGCTCCGCCTGCTTTGTGGTGTGCGACGGTGTGGCCGGGTTTCCCGGCGGCGATAGGGCGGCCGCCATCGCCCGCAGCAGCCTGCTGGAAGCGTTTGATGGGGATGCGCATCTCAATGCGCAGTCGATTCGCAACTACGTCAATCACGCGAATCACGCTATCCGGCAGCAGCAGAAAGCCAGCAGCGAGCACAGCCGGATGGGCACCACGCTGGTCAGCCTGTTCATCGACCGCGACTACCATCTTGCCTGCTGGGCCCATGCCGGTGACAGTCGCCTTTATCTGTTCCGCCGCGGCTATCTCTATCTGGTCACCACTGACCACAGCCTGGTACAGCAGATGAAAGATGCCGGACATCGTACCGAAGGCATCAACAGCAATCTGCTCTATTTTGCACTGGGAATGGGTGATGAGCAGCGCGACGCCAGCTACAGCGACGTGGTCGGGATTGAGGATGGCGATGCCTTTCTGCTCTGCACCGATGGTTTCTGGCACGGCGTGACGCTGGAGCAGATGCAGCAGTCACTGCACATGGTGAATACGCCGGAAGAGTGGCTGACGCTGATGCAGCAAATCATCAAAAACGATCAGTCAGATCAGGGGCAGCAGGATAATTTCAGCGCACTGGCCGTCTGGATTGGATCGCCCCAGGACACCACTTTGCTGCACTCGCTCTCTGAAGCGGCGCAGTTCTTCCCTCTGCGAGATTGAGAACGCCAACATGAAATATGGATTACTGGGTCTGGCTGCGCTGCTGCTCAGCACGCACGCTTATGCTGAAAACTATCGCATCGTTCAGTCCCCGGCTCAGAAACTGGATGTCTGGATTGATGACGTCAAAAACAATCAGCTGTCGAGCTGGTGTAACAGCACCATTAACCTGCGCATCGTCACGCTGGGTGAGAAAAACGCGTCGGTGCTGAAAGAGTTTCTGCCACGGGTGGCTGGCCTGATGGCGTCGCAGTGTAAACCGCTGCAGCAGTTGCACTGGCAGCTGACCGATACAGCGGGCAGTGAAATCGCTACCGGCAGTGCCGCCCGGGCGCAGCAGTGGAAGACCGTGGTGACGCCGCCCGCGCCGCCAGCACAGCAACAGCCAGCCACGGCTGCCGTGCCCGCGGACCCATTGGTCAATGCCGCCCAGGCGGATACCTCGCCATGGCTGCAGTTCAGCCTGCTCGACGGCTGCCATTTCCGCACCTGGTGGCAGCATCCGGCGCAGGGTAGCGCAATGTTTGTGCCGGCTAAGCAAGGGCTGGTCTGCGGTTCCGATGGCTGGCTCAGCGGACACAGTCGTCTGACGCAGCAGGGCAACGGCGCACCGGCAACCGTCGGCGTGACCTTCCTGCAGGGCTTCCCGGTGATGGGGCTGAACAGTCAGTCGCCCACCGCCGAACTGCACATCACCACGGTTAATAGCGAGCGCATGGTGCTGAGTAACGAGAAATCCCCGGACAGCTGGCTGGTTCTGCCGTTCAGCAACCGCTTTAACGGCTGGCAGGCGACCCGTCAGGTGGTGGTGCTGATGCCCGCCAGTGAAGCCGCTGATGAGAGTGCTTTGCAGGCACGTCTGCAGGAAGTCCGTAAAGTCTGGTCACCGTGGGTCAGTGGCAATACCACGCTGAGCGTGCAGCTGGTGGAAAAACTGCACCCTGAACTGAAAGATCCCGCCGCTGCGGTTTATCGCACCCTTAACTGACGCAAAAGGAGTTTGCATGGAATCCTTACAACATCATCTTGCGAACGCCACGCTCAGCGAGACGCTGGCTGACGTTACCCGCCAGATTCAGGCCAATCCGGCGAACGCCGATCTGCGCGCCGCCTTTGTGCAGCTGCTCTGTCTGGCGGGCAACTGGTCGCGTGCGCAGACGCAGCTGCAATCCTGGCTGGCGTTAAGCCCGCAGGCGCAACCTACCGTCAATCTGTTGCAGCAGGCGATTGCCGGTGAGCTGCAGCGTGACGCCGTGCTGCGTGGCGTGGCACAGCCGGTGCTGCCGGGCAGCGCGTGGCACTGGTGCGATACGCTGCTGGCCGCGTTGCAGGCCGAAACCGCGGGCGATGTCGCGCGCGGCAGCGCACTGCGTGCTGACGCGCTGGAGCGTGCGGCCGCCAATCCCGGCACCGCGACTCAGCAGGATCAGCCGACCGCCTTCAGCTGGCTGATGGATGGTGACAGCCGTTTTGGGCCGGTGTGTGAAGTGATCAATCAGGGCCGTTATTACTGGATCCCGTTCGCCGCCATTCGTGAGATGCAGTTCCAGGCACCCGCCAGCGTCACCGATCTGGTGTGGCGTCATACGCGGGTGCAGCTGGTGGATGGCAGCGAGCAGGTGTGTCAGATCCCGGCGCGCTATCCGCTGCTGGCGGGTGCGGATGAGCGTTTTCTGCGTGCCAGCGTTACCGAATGGCAGCCGCTGAGCGACGACCCGGACCAGTTTATCGGCCAGGGACAAAAAATGTGGCTCAGCGACAGCGCAGAGTTCTCGCTGCTGAGCCTGCAGCAGGTCGCGTTTGATAATACAGAGTCTGCCGATGAGTCATGATTCCGGCGCACACAATGATGGCTATGCCCAGCTGCATGGCGGCTTTCGCGCGCGCAAAAAGCGCGATGCCCTAACCGCCCGCGACAAGCTGCAATCCTCATTGCTGGATCGCCTGACCGACAACGCGCCGGACAGGCAGCAGGAGGCGGAAAACAGCATGCTGATCAGCCACAGCACGCTGCGCCGCCACGTCCTGCGCGATCTGCAGTGGCTGTTCAACACCATTAATAACGAAGCGCAGCAGGACCTCAGCGGCTTCGGTCAGGTGCAGCGCTCGGTCTGGAACTTCGGCGTTGCGCCGCTGGCCGGGCAGAACGTCTCCGATATCGAATGGCAGGATATGCAGCGCAAAATGACCAACGCCATTCTGCACTTCGAGCCGCGCATTCTGCCGCAGGGACTCCAGGTGCGCTGCGTCAGCGATCTCGGCTCGCTTAGTCTGCACAACGTGCTGTCGATTGAGATCAAAGGGCGGCTCTGGTGCGTGCCTTATCCGCTGGCGTTTCTGTTCCGCACTCAGGTTGATCTGGAGAGCGGCCATTTCGAACTTCAGGATGCAGGGTAATCATGGACAGCAATCTGCTCGACTATTACAACCGTGAACTGGCTTACCTGCGCGAGATGGGGGCGGAGTTCGCGACGCGTTACCCTAAAGTGGCGGGACGTCTCGGCATGCATGGCATCGACGTGGCAGATCCCTACGTCGAGCGACTGATGGAAGGATTCGCCTTCCTGACGTCGCGCGTGCAGCTGAAGATGGATGCGGAGTTTCCGCGCTTCTCGCAGCGTCTGCTGGAGATGATTGCGCCATCCTATCTCTCACCAACCCCGTCAATGGCGATCGCTCAGCTGACGCCGGACAGCCGCAAGGGTGACATCACCCAGGGCTTTCGCGTGCCGCGCGGCACCATGATGGAGAGCCAGAACCTGAAAAAAACCGGGGTGACCTGCAGCTACACTACCGCGCACGATGTGATACTGCATCCGCTGCGCATCAGCGAAGTCACTCTCGGCGGCGTGCCCGGCGATCTGCCCTCCGGCGAACTTAAATTGGGTGGTCTGGGGGCGGTCAGTGCGCTGCGTATCCGCATCACGTGTGAAGGGATCTCCTCGCTCAGTCAGCTCAGTGTGGATGACCTGATGCTGTTTCTCAGCGGCCCGGATATCCAGGCGCTGAAACTGCTGGAGCTGCTGATGCAGCACCGGGTGGGCATCGTGCTGCAGTCGGTTGAGAAGCGGCCGCAGCGTCAGGTGCTGACGGATGAGGCCCTGCAGCAGGAGGGCTTTGCGCCGGAGCAGGCGCTGCTGCCAGACGATCTGCGCAACTTCGACGGTTATCGTCTGTTGCAGGAGTATTTTGCCTTTCCGGCACGTTTCCAGTTTATCAGCCTGAGTCAGCTCGGCCCGTTCCTGCGCCGCTGCGACAACGCCACGGCATTCGACATCATCATCCTGCTCGACAAAGCGGACAGCGCGCTGGAAAGCGTGGTCGATCACAGCCATCTGGCGCTGCACTGCACGCCGGTTATCAATCTGTTCCCGAAAACCGCCGAGCGCCTGAAGGTCAGCGACAGCCAGCATGAATATCATCTGGTGGTGGATAACATCCGGCCACTGGATTACGAAGTGCATTCGGTGCAGCGGCTGTTCGCCACCGTAGAAGGCCAGCGGGAAGAGCAGGTTTTCCGTCCGTTCTGGAGCACCTTCAGCGGTGACCAGGGTGACTACGGCGCTTACTTCTCGCTGCGCCGCGAACAGCGCACCCTGTCTGAGCAGGCGCAGCGCTACGGCACGCGCACCGGTTACATCGGTTCCGAAGTGTTTCTGTCGCTGGTGGATGAACATCACGCGCCGTGGCGCGATGACGTGCGCTATCTCTCCGCCGAGGTGATGTGTACCAGCCGCGATCTGCCGCTGATGCTGCAGCAGGATCAGGGCAACTTCGTGATGCCGGACTCCATTCCGGTGTCGGAACTGAAACTGTGCAAAGGGCCGACGCCGCCACGTCCGGCACTGGCCGAGGGCCTTTCGGCGTGGCGGCTGATCAGCCATCTGCAGATGAACTACCTCAGCCTGATGGACAGCAGCGATGGCGAGGGCGCGGCGGCGCTGCGCCAGCTGCTGAGCCTCTACGCTAACCTGGCGGAAGCGCCGGTTGCCCGCCAGATTGACGGCATCCGCCATTGTACGCTCAGCGCGGTCAACCGCCGCGTGCCGGAGCCGGGTCCGGTGGTGTTTGCGCGCGGTGTCAGCATCACGCTGGAAGTGGATGAGCAGGCGTTTTCGGGCGCCAGCCCGTGGCTGTTCGGCAGCGTACTGGAGCGGGTCTGTGGCCGCCTCGTGGCACTGAATAGCTTCACGGAGTTCACCCTTAACAGCCAGCAGCGCGGCGAAGTGGGCTACTGGCCGCCGCGCATGGGCAGGAAAGCGCTGATATGAGTGGCGAAAAAGTGATTTCGCTGCCGCGGCTGACCCGACTGCCGGATGATTTCTGGCAAAAAGTGATGGCCGCGCCGTGGCGCTACGATCTGTTCCAGCTGCTGCGGCGGCTGGATGCGCAGGGCGGTCAGCGCTATCCGCTGGGCCGTGCGCCGCTGCCGAAGTTCGAATCGGTACGCATCGGTCAGACGCCATCACTGGCGTTTGCGCCCGCCACCGTCGCCAGCGCCATGCCACGTGAGGAGGCGGGACGCCATGAGCTGTCGATCTACAGCTTTGGTTTGTTTGGCCCCAATGGCCCGCTGCCGACCCATCTGACCGAATATGTGCATGAACGTATCGTGCATCATCAGGATCACAGCCTGTCGGCGTTTGCTGACCTGTTTCACCATCGCGCTACGCTGCTTTTTTATCGTGCCTGGGCCGATGCGCAGCCGACCGTATCGCTGGATCGCCCCGACGACAGTCGCTTCCTGAACTATCTCGCCTGCCTGGCGGGCATCGGTTTACCGGCCCAGCAGCAGGCCAGCTCGCTCAGCCTTCATGCCCGACTGATGCTGGTGGGTCACCTCAGCCGCCACGGCCACGATGCCGAAGGGCTGGTGCGCATTCTGCGCCACTACTTTGGCGTGCCGGTCCGGCTGACGCAGAACCTGCCGCACTGGCTGACGCTGGACAGTCGCGATCAGGCCCGGCTGGGCGCGGGACGTCACATGCCCCGGCTGGGCGCTTCTGCATTTCTCGGCGTGGCGGTGCGCGACGTGCAGCACCGTTTTCACCTGCACCTGGGCCCGCTCAGCGCCGCGCAGTATGCCCGTTTTCTGCCGGATGCCCCCGGCGCGCAGGAAGTGCGCGACTGGGTGCGTCACTACCTCGGCATCGAAATGCAGTGGGATCTCAGCCTGATCCTGGCCGCTGACGAGGTGCAGGGCGTGGCACTGGGCGGCATTGCCCGACTTGGTTACACCAGCTGGCTGGGGCAGATGCCGCAGCCGCAGGATCGAGAAGATTTTATGTTTGAGGTTGAGGCGGCTTCGCGCTAGCCCAGCCGCTTTCCCTGTTACACAGCCTGCGTCTTTCATTGAAGAGAGCCCCCTATGTCAGAAATCAGCCGTGCCGTGCTATTCGGCAAACTGGATACGCTGTTATTTACCTCGCTGGAAAGCGCCACCGCCTTTTGCAAACTGCGCGGCAATCCCTATGTCGAGCTGGTGCACTGGCTGCATCAGCTGATGCAGCAGCAGGATGGCGACTTACAGCAGGTCATCACACATTTTTCACTGGATGAAAAGGCCCTGACTCAGGACATCGTTGCCGCGCTGGATCGTCTGCCGCGCGGTGCCAGTGCGGTCTCCGACCTCTCTGAGCATATCGACAGCGCCGTCGAGCGGGCGTGGGTTTACGCCTCGCTCAAATATGGTGCGACCCGCATTCGCGGCGGCCATCTGCTGATCGGCATGCTGAAAACCTTCAACCTGGCCAGCGTGCTGAAGGGCATCTCCGGCCAGTTCAGCCGCGTCAACGCCGATGCGCTGCTGGCGGAGTTCGACACGCTGCTTAGCAACAGCAAAGAAGCCCAGCAGGCGATGAGCGCACCGGCGGATGCCGCTGGCGCACCCCCTGCGGCCGGTAGCAGCACGCTGGAGCAGTACGGGCAGGACCTCACTGCGCGCGCGCGTGAAGGCCGCATCGATCCAGTGACCGGGCGTGACGATGAGATCCGCCAGATGGTCGATATCCTGATGCGTCGTCGCCAGAACAACCCGCTGCTGACCGGTGAAGCGGGCGTCGGCAAAACCGCGGTGGTCGAGGGCCTTGCGCTTCGTATCGCGGCGGGCGATGTCCCTGCGCCGCTGCGCGATGTGCAGCTCTGGCTGCTGGATATCGGCCTGCTGCAGGCGGGTGCCGGGATGAAAGGGGAGTTTGAAGCGCGACTGCAGGCGCTGATCAATGAGGTGCAGTCCAGCCCGACGCCGATTGTGCTGTTTGTGGATGAGATCCACACCCTGGTCGGCGCAGGTGGTCAGCAGGGCACAGGCGATGCCGCCAACCTGCTGAAACCGGCGCTGGCGCGCGGCCAGCTGCGCACCATCGGCGCGACCACCTGGGCCGAATACAAAAAGTACATCGAGAAAGATCCGGCGCTGACCCGTCGCTTCCAGACCGTGCAGGTGCAGGAGCCGGATGAAGCCAAAGCGATTCTGATGCTGCGCAGCACCGTCAGCGCGCTGGAGAAACACCATCGCGTGCTGCTGCTGGATGATGCGGTCAGTGCGGCGGTGAAACTGTCGCATCGCTATATTCCGGCGCGCCAGTTGCCGGACAAAGCCGTGGCGCTGCTGGATACCGCCTGCGCCCGCGTGGCGGTCAGCCAGGGCGCGCAGCCTGCGGCGCTGGAAGATTGCCTGCACCGTCTGGCCGCGCTGGAGATTGAAGCGGAGATCATTGAACGCGAAATCCGCGTCGGCCTCGGCGATGTGACCCGACAGCAGGCGATTACCGCAGAGCGAACGGGGCTGGAAGCCGAACGCGATGCGCTGCAACAGTGCTGGCTGCAGGAGCGTGAACTGGTCGAGACCCTGATTGCACTGCGCGCCCGCTGTGTAACCGAAGAGGATGCGGCGCTGTGTGAACAGCGTGATGCAACGCAGCAGCAGCTCACTGCGCTGCAGGGCGACACGCCGCTGCTGTTTGCCGCCGTCGATGCGGGCGTAGTGGCTGCCGTGGTGTCGGACTGGACCGGCATTCCGCTGGGCCGGATGGTGAAAAATGAGATCGACGCCGTCCTGAATCTGGCGGATACCCTTAACCAGCGCGTCATCGGTCAGCGTCACGGTCTGGAATTGATCGCGAAGCGGGTTCGCACCACGCGCGCGCGCCTGGATAACCCCAACAAGCCCGCAGGCGTCTTTATGCTGTGCGGTCCGTCCGGCGTCGGGAAAACCGAGACCGCGCTGGCGCTGGCCGAGTCACTGTATGGCGGCGAGCAGAACATCATCACCATCAACATGAGCGAGTTTCAGGAGGCGCACACCGTCTCGACGCTGAAAGGCGCACCGCCGGGCTACGTCGGCTACGGCGAAGGTGGCGTGCTGACCGAAGCCGTTCGCCGTCGTCCCTATAGCGTGGTGCTGCTGGATGAGATTGAGAAAGCCCATCCGGATGTGCATGAGCTGTTCTTCCAGGTGTTTGACAAAGGCTGGATGGAGGATGGCGAAGGCCGCCACATCGATTTCCGCAACACCATCATCATTCTGACCTCAAACGTCGGTACGCAGTTAATCAGCGCGATGTGCGCCGATCCTGAGCTGATGCCCGATCCCGATGCCCTGAGCACCGCGCTGCGTAAGCCGCTGCTGGAGGTGTTCCCGCCTGCGCTGCTGGGCCGTCTGCTGGTGGTGCCGTATTACCCGCTCAGCGATGAAATGCTGGCGGAGATTGTGCGACTGCAGCTGGCGCGCATTGTGCGTCGTCTGGCCGACAACCACGGCATTGAGGCGCAGATCGACGAGTCGGTAGTGAGCCAGATCGTCCAGCGTTGCACCGAAGTCGAGTCGGGCGGTCGCATGGTCGATGCCATCCTTACCAACACGCTGTTGCCGCAGATGAGCCAGATACTGCTGAGCGCCCATGCCCGCGATGAACGCTATCGCCGCGTTGAGGTGCGTTGTGAGCAGGGCGAATTTGTCTGCCAGTTCGCTGTTTAAAGCCCAGTCATCAGAGAGTTTTCGAATATGTCGGAACATGATCAACCCCTGAATGTCCCCAACGCCCTGCCGCTGGGTTACCGCTTCAATGAGTTTGAAATCAAAGAGGTCATCGGCGGTGGCGGCTTTGGCATCGTCTATCGCGCCTGGGATCACCAGCTTGAGCGCGATATCGCCATCAAAGAGTTTATGCCCGCTTCGCTGGCGGTGCGCAGCGATGACCTCAATCTGGTGCTGCGCAGTGAGCGCTTCAGCAAAACCTTTCACGCCGGACTGAACAGCTTTATCCAGGAGGCGCGGCTGCTGGCGCGCTTTAACCATCCGAACCTGCTGCACGTGCTGCGTTTCTGGGTGCAGAACGACACCGCGTATATGGGCACGGTGTTCTACAGCGGCACCACGCTCTCGAACTTCCGCGAACGTCATCCGCAGTCGGTGAATGAGGCGTGGATCCGTCGCATGCTGCCGCCGCTGCTGGGGGCGATTAAAACCATCCATGAAGCGGGCTATCTGCATCGCGATATCTCGCTGGATAATATCCAGATCCAGAGTAGCGGCGAGCCGATCCTGCTGGATTTCGGGTCGGCCCGTAAAACCATCGGCAACCTGTCGGATGAGAGCGAGACCATGCTGCGTCCCGGCTATGCGCCGATTGAGCAGTACAGCGACAACGACGAGAGTGAGCAGGGCGCATGGACTGATATCTACGCGCTGGGCGCGGTGCTGCATACGCTGATCACCGGTGCGCCACCGCCGGTGAGCGTAGTGCGCAGCATCGAAGATAACTACCAGCCGCTGGTGCAGCGTCGTCTGGCGGGCTACTCCACCGCGCTGCTTAGCGCTGTCGATCGCGCGCTGGCGCTGAAACCGGAAGATCGTCCGCAGAGCATTGATGATTTTGCGGTGCTGATGGCGCTGCCGGAACGCGAGCCTGAACCGCTACTCAGTGCAAAAATGAGCGGGCCAGGCACCATGCTGGTGCCGATCGTAGAAGAAGAAGTCGTCACAACCGCCTCGCCGTTGAAAACGCTACTGGGACACCGCTTTGCACTGCCGGGCCTGGTGGCCGCGGGCGTGCTGGTCGGCCTGTGTGCCGGTCTGCTGATGTCGCGTGGTGATGACCAGACGGCGCTGGCTGAGACCGCGCAAAACAGCACACCTGCCGTCACCGTCGCGCCGGTTAACCAGCCGGTGGCTGCGCCACCGACGCAGGTTGAGACCCCGCCGGATACCGTTGCCAGTGCCCCGGCTCAGACTTCTGAACCCGCGCAGACCGCCGCGCGTGACCCTGATCCACAACCGGCACCACCACCCGCTCCGGTTGCTCAGGTCTATATCCGTCTGCAGCAGGGTGAACGCGTTCAGGTGAACGGTCAGCCGCAGGCGCTGGTCCCGGCGGTGAATGGCTTCGCCACGCTGCAGCTGGCACCGGGTAACTACACCTTTGCCATCAGCGGCCAGAGTGGCACCCGCCAGCAGACGCTGAACATCAGCGAAGAAGGCGTCTGGTTGCTCGATCCACACAGTTAATAGTCAGGGATTACTTATGTTCTCACGCATTACTGCACAGCTGTCGGCGGACGGCCTGCTGTTCCACACGCTCACGGGCACCGAGACGCTGTCCCGTCCGTTTGTGCTCACCGCCGAACTGCTGGCCACCGACGCGCGCATCGATCGTCACGCCCTGCTGGGTAAGCCGGTGACCTTTTCGCTGCCGACCGATGGCCTGATGAGCGCGCTCAGTCCGCGCTACCTCAACGGCAAAATCACCCGGGTGGCGGTGCGCAGCCAGGAGCTGAGCGGCACCCGCTACGCGGTCTATGAGCTGACGGTCGAGCCGGACCTGTGGCCGATGAAGCGCGACCGCAATCTGCGCATCTTCCAGAGCCAGACGGTGCCGCAGATTGTGCAGACGCTGCTGAAGGAGTACGCGGTTAACGTGGAGACGCGCCTGGCGGGTAACTACCGGGTGTGGGAGTACTGCGTGCAGTATCAGGAGAGCAGCCTGGACTTTATCAGCCGCCTGATGGAGCTGGAGGGGATTTACTACTTCTTCCGCCACGAGGCGGACAAACATACGCTGGTGCTGTGCGACGCGCCGGACCAGCATCAGGCGTTTCCGGGCTATGAGACCATCGCCTATCACGTCACGCAGTCGGGTGGCGTGGTCACGGAAGAGGGCATCAGCCAGTGGTCGCTGGCGGAGAGCGTGACGCCGGGCATCTACAGCACCGACGACTACGACTTCCGCAAGCCGAACGCCTGGATGCTGCAGGCCCGCCAGAACCCGGCGTCGCCGGTGCCGGGCTCGGTGGACGTTTACGACTGGCCGGGCCATTTTGTCGACCACAGCCACGGCGAGTCCTACGCGCGCATCCGTCAGGAGGTGTGGCAGGCCGAGCACCACAGCGTCAGCGGGTCGGGCACGGCCACCGGCATCGCGCCGGGCTTTACCTTCGCCATCATCAACGCGCCGCACTTCAGCGACAACGGCGAGTATCTGGTGACCTCGGCGACCTATGACTTTGCCGAGAACGCCTACGCCAGCGGCGACACCGGCGACAGCCGTCACAACATCCACTTCACGGTGCTGCCGTCGTCGGTGACGTACCGCACGCCGCCGGAGACGCCGTGGCCGAAAACGCACGGCCCGCAGACGGCGAAGGTGGTGGGACCCAAAGGCGAATCGATCTGGACCGACCGCTACGGCCGGGTAAAGGTGAAGTTTCACTGGGACCGGCTGGCGAAGGGCGACGACACCAGCTCCTGCTGGGTGCGCGTCTCCAGCGCCTGGGCCGGTCAGGGGTTCGGCGGGGTGCAGATCCCGCGTGTTAACGACGAAGTGGTGGTGGACTTCATCAACGGCGATCCGGATCGCCCGCTGATCATCGGCCGCGTGTATAACGAGGCGAGCATGCCGCCGTGGGCGCTGCCGGCGGCGGCGACGCAGATGGGCTTTCTGAGCCGGTCGAAGGATGGCACGGCGGACACCGCGAACGCGCTGAGGTTTGAGGATAAGGCGGGTGAGGAACACCTGTGGATTCAGGCGCAGAAGAACATGGATACGCATGTTAAAAATGACGCCAGCCATTCCGTCGCCAACAATCACAGCCATTATGCGGGCGGCAATGAGTTGTATCGGGTCGAAACCAATCGCGTCCACGGCGTAAAAGGGGGCGAAGAGCGGCTGACCGGTAAAGGCAAGCTTGATGCGGTAGTCGATACCTATGTTGTGGGTTCGGGCACTAAACTTCGCCTTGAATGCGGAGAGAGCGCTATCGAACTCAATGCGAATGGCCAGATTAATATTGTGGGTAAAGGCTTCAATATTTTCGTGCAGGGCGATGGTCACATCACCACCTCTGGCGGCAAACTGAACCTGAACACAGATGGTGCGAAGCCAGGCACTAGCGCACCGGGCTCCAGTCATAAACAGAACATCAGCCAGGCGGTGGAGAACCTGTTCCCGCCGAAGCAAAAAGGCCAGGCCGCGCCCGCTGCACCAAAGGCTGCGGCGGCACCGGCGAAAGGGGCGGCTGCACCGTTGGCCAATTCTGCTTCTGGCGATAAGAAGAGCAAATATGACTACTCGGTAGATGAAATGGTCAAAAAGCAAAAAGGACTTAAAGCCACGCCAGTGAAATGGGATAAAACCAAAAAAGGCTTTGTAAACGCAACCGAGGATGATATTAAAAAATATGTCGATCCTGCCAACCACATGGAAGGCAAAGACAAATATCAGTTTGTGGATCTTTCCTCCTCAGCCGGGATTAGCAAAGAGGATATGAGCACTTTCCTTAAAGATAAAGGCACGCTGTCCGGTCAGGAACAAACTTACCTGGATGCAGCTAAAAAATATAATGTCAATGAGGCATACCTGGCCGCGCATTCCGCGCTGGAGACGGGAAATGGCACCAGTGAGTTAGCTAAAGGTGTCATGGTTAATGGAACCAAAGTTTACAATATGTACGGTATCGGCGCGCTTGATGGCAATGCGGTAAAAACCGGTGCTAACTATGCCTATAAGCAGGGCTGGACAACGCCGGAAAAGGCGATTGACGGCGGCGCTAAATGGATATCTGATAAGTTTGTTGGCTCTGGTCAGAATACTTTGTATAAAATGCGCTGGAATCCTGCCTCTCCGGGAACACATCAGTATGCGACAGACGTTAACTGGGCTACTGCTCAGACAACCAGCATGAAAAAAATGTTCGACAGCTTTCCGAATGCGAATCTTTCTTATGATATACCTGAGTTTAAATAAGGGACTGATAAATATGATTTCTCCTCTGAAAAATGCAGTGTTGTTGTGTGCGCTGCTGTTCCCTGCCATTCAGGTGAATCTGGCTACTGCGGCGACAAGCCTCACAGTCCCTGCTGCATTAACCGCGGCTGATTTTAGTGTGGAAATAAACAATCATCCTTTTTCTTTAGGTGATAAATGGAGCGATGAAACTCAGAAGCAGATGGGCGCGCAGATAAGTGAAAACTTCGTTGGCGATGTGCCTGCCGGTGACACCAGTTATAAATACTACCAGCACAAGTATGATGGTTTTGAAATCTACACTGCGAACCTGTTCTGGCAAAAAGAACAGCGTGATATTGATAGCTATCTTATTGCACAAATCACTTTAAATACGCCTGCTATCAAAACAGCCAGAGGCGTAGGGACCGGTGACAGTCAGGATATGCTGGTCAGTAAATATGGTCAGGGCACAGTGGATGACAGTGATAATCAGCACTGGTTATATTATGACGCTGATAACAAGCGCATGTCATTTCAGCTAGAGAATAAAAAAGTCAGTCATATTATGATGACGATTAATACTGATGAATGAAAATAATCCTGCGTGACACGTCACGCAGGATTAAATTAAGTTTTGAATATTAACTCTTCATAGGGAGCTTTTAATTTTGTCATTGGCTGTTAATTTATTGATTCTGAGGTGTGTGAGTTAATAAAAAACCACAGTTATCTGTGACAGGATCAACTGTATACAACAACTTACCATTTGGTGAGTTGAGTAATCAGTTAAAAAATAGACCGGTCAGCATGGTAAAACAGCGCCACTGAATCAACTCATCAGGTAAAACTATGAATTTATTTGTTAATGTGATGCTCTTGATTATATCTTTCATTTGCCCGATAGGCGTTGCGACATCTTCACAAGTATCTTTGACTCACTACAATAGCTTAGACAATGTTTCAAAGGTCTTTAGTAATCAGGGCGTTGTCTCCCGTTTAAAATCTGTTTTAGGTAATGATTATGATAACTTCAGCCAGAACTTTGATGTTTTTGGCGAACCACATAAAACAGATGACGGCGGTATATTCGTTGAGGGCTGGTTAAAAGATCTCTATCTTGTGCAAGCGTCTGCATTTGTCATACAGGCAGATGGCAAAATTTATGCTGCCTGGATAATGCCAGACAAAAGCAAAATTCATTATGTCACTAACGCGCCTGAAGTTAATAAGATTCAGGATGATATTGCACACTGGTCTAAGCGTTTTGATAATGAATAGTCAGCCATTCTTTGTCATGATTTTGATCGATTTTTTAGTGAAATTTATATATTCGCCAAAATTCATTGCAGGTTAAAATGTTTAAAATTTTATGCATTTTAATGGTTTTCTTTCCATTAATTGCCTTTGCAAATGATTTTTGTCAACTTAAGGCTGGAAACGCCAACGCAAAAGGCGTGCGTTTCGACAATACAGATAATGTCTACAAGGTTGGCGGGTCAGGACGGTTGCAGTTTTATTCTGCGCCTGATAGCCGTTGTGCAGAAAAAGATGTTTTTGTGGTGCCTGGCAATGAACTATATGCTTACGTCGAGTATGGAAAGTATTACAGCGTAATGTATGTGGCCAATGACGGAAACCAAGTTAATGGCTGGGTCGAAAAATTCAGATTAGTTGAAACACATACTGGTATCGCACCTGATTATGATGAAAATAAATAGTTAATTACTCTGCTGTTAATAACATCCCGTTTTTACTTTCCCCATATGGAAATCTATTATGAATTACCAATTCAATGAGGGCGCCTTTGCGCTTTTTCCTGCTGCCTGGCAGGACACCACCATGAATATTCTCCGCGACGAGGCCAGTGGGCTGGCATGGGTTGTAAGCCGTGGTGTTATTTCTGAGGGCAGTGATGCGGAAAAAGAATTCCAGCGTCAGTGGGACACGTTGCGGAGTCAGATGGGTCACATCCAGCAGAGTGAGTTTGTACGCGTGATGGCGGGTGTAGATAACACCTTACACGCAATTGAAGTTGAAACTATGTTTGACCGTAATGGGCAGGCCGTGTGGCAGAAACAGCTGGCTACGCAGGTGCCGGATTCGAACACCTTAATGATTTTTACGCTCTCCGCGATGCGCCCATTCAATGAAGAAGACGAACAGCGCTGGAGTGCTTTTAAACAAAGCCTGACTCTGAACACGCCACGGAAAGCATAACTTATGGATAATCCTGCGGCCCGCGTGGGCGATGAGATCATTCACTCCAGCATTTTTGCTGATATCACCAGCATTGTGGCAGAAGGTGCGGCGTATGCCGTCATTGGTGCCGCAGTGGGTGCTGCTATCGTCTCGGCAGCGCCCCTGCTGGGTACAGGGGCGGCAGCGGCGAGTGTAGCCGCCGTAGGTAACAGTTGCCTGCTCAGCGGTATTCTTGGCGGTATACTGGCCAATGCCGTGGGTCTGTCACAGGAGATCAGCAAAGCGGCCGATGGGCTGGGAAACATGATATTCCCGCCGTCACCCGCCGGTGTGATATCCAGCGGTTCAGACAACGTTTACGTAAATGGTCTTTTAGCCGTGCGCGCGGCCGGTATGCTCACGCCCGGCGAGACACCGCCACCGGAACCGCAATCGCCGAAGAGCTTCGCGGATTATGGCGGCATGCTGCTCTCTGCGGTGGGCCAGTTTGGCAGTGCAATGTGGCAACCTACGGTCGCCTCCGCCGATGCGGGCACCTCTCCACTGGAGCAGGACAAAGTAGCCTGTGAAAAACACAGTGCACCGCAATATCTGGCGCAGGGATCGAAAAGCGTCTTTATCAATGGCCAGCCAGCGGTGCGCGCAAAGGATAAAACTACCTGTGATGCCACCGTGAGTGACGACGTCTCCCCCAATGTCATCATTGGTGGTGAAACGGTCACGGTCAGAGAGATCAAAAGCGGCAAGGTGCCAGGCCTGGCTGTGATGATGATCGGCCTTTCTCTGATCCGTGGTCGCCCCAGTCAGATCCTCAAAAACATGCCCTGCGCGCTGGCCGGTGCCGTGGGCGGTATGGCAGCGGACATGGCCATCAACGCGGCTTTCTCGTCGCTGTTCCCGGTTCATGCGGCGACCGGCGTCAAAGTCCTGAATGATGATGCCGAGCGCGATTTTTCCCTTCCCGGACGTTTCCCGCTTAGTTTTCAGCGCAGCTATAACAGCCTGACTCAGCGTGCTGGCCTGTTTGGTCAGGGCTGGGCCACGGTGTTTGACAGTTACCTGACGCTGGAAGGGAATCGGGCGACCTGGTTTGATGACAACGGACGCGAACTAAGCTTTGACGTGCCCGGTGAAAAAGAGGTGCTCTACAGCATCAGCGAAGGGTTGATGGTGCGGCGCAACGCGTCAGGCGATATCGCCATTGCCGATGACGACGGTGCGGTCTGGCGTCTATACCGACGCACGGCTGCTGATCCGCAGGTGCTTCGGCTGGCTTCACTGAGTGATGAGTACGGCAACGCCCTGGAGATGGGCTGGGATGAACAGGCTCGTCTGGTGCGTATTCATGACGCGCCGCTGGCGATCGACGTTACGCTGCATTACGACGACAAACATCACGCGCGGCGCCCGACATCAGCCAGCCATTTTGATGGCGATCAACACTGGCCTCTGACGCGCTGGACCTACACTGAACAGGGCCAGCTTGCCAGCGTTACTGATGCGGCTGGCGTTGTGTCGCGGCGCTTCCGGTACAACGACGACGGGTTAATGGTCTGGCATCAGCTGCCCGGCGGGCTGGAAAGCGAATATCGCTGGCAGAAGCTGGATCACTGGCGCGTAGTCGAGAACCGCACCAATACCGGTGATGGCTGCCACATGCATTACGATCTTGAGGCGGGCATCACGCGGGTTTCAACCTATGACGGTCAGCAGCGTGAACATCACTGGAATGCTGCGGGCCTCATCACCTGTTTTATCGACGAGCGGGGCGAGAAGTGGCGTTATGAGTGGGATGAAAACGAACTCCTGACGCGCCGCATCGATCCGCTGGGCAACGCGGTGAGTTTCACCTATGACGATCTGGGCAACCGCATTGAAGAGAAAGATGCTGACGGCGGTGTGCAGGCTGTGCAATGGCTGTCCCACCGTTCGCTGCCGACAGTGGTTGCCGGAGCAGATGGTTCCACCACGAAGTACTATTACGATCCCCATCATGGCCTTGAGCGCGTCGTTGATGCGCTCGGGCAAAGCACGCTCTATAAACGGGATGAATTCGGACTGGTTGTCGAGGAGATTGACGCAGCGGGTAACAGCTACCGCCGGGAGTTTAACGATGCCGGCCAGGTTATCCGTGAAACCGACTGTTCAGGATTGACCACGCGCTACCGTTATCATCCCCTGGGATGGCTCAGCTCTGTCATTGCGCCGGATGGTGAAGAAACCCGTTATCACTATGACGCAGCAGGCCGTCCTCTTCAGCTGGAACGTGCAGAGGGATGGGAAGAGCGGTTGCACTGGAGTGAAAGCGGACTGCCGCTGGCCTATGAGTCGGCTGATGGCAAGCGCAGTGAGTTCCGTTACGACAACGTCGGGCGATTGATTGCCAACCGCAATGCAGAGGGTGAGACGGTTCAGCGAAGCTGGGACAGCCGTGGCCGATTGACGGCGCTGCAAAACGAAAACGGAGAACAGTATCAGTTCGAGTGGGGCGCGGATTCTCTGTTGCTGGCTCAGGTCGGGCTGGATGGCGTTGCCACGCGATATGATTATGACGCAGCGGGCCGCACGGTATCACGTACCTTTGCCGCCGAGCATCCTCAGTCCATCACCCATCGCTATCACTGGAGCCGTGCGGGACAACTGCTGGCGCGGACCACGCCGGAAGGCCAGACGCGCTATCACTACAGTGGCGGCGGTCAGCTGGGTAAAGTGTCGCAGCATCTGCCGCTGTCTGACGCGGAGTGGAGCCAGCAGGCCGAGCAGGAGATCACCTTTAAATATGATGCACTGGGCCGCATCGTTGCTGAACAGGGAGAGCAGGGCGAACTGGCATGGGAGTATGACGCGCTGGGTAACTGCACAGCCTTAACCCTGCCGGATGGTCGCAATCTCAAGCAGCTTTACTACGGCAGCGGTCATTTACTGAGCATCGCGTTAGGCAACCTGCCGGTCACCGAGTTTACCCGTGACACGCTGCACCGGGAACTGAGCCGGACGCAGGGCGGCCTGACCATGCGCAGTGAGTATGATCGGTTAGGCAGGCTGCGCCGCCGTGACGTGTTCAGGGGAGACGCACAGCGTCCTGCACCGCGCGTTTGGTCCCGTCGGCGTGACTTCGATTACGGTAACAACCTGATCCGTGAAGAGCGTGACGATAATCCGTTCAGCCAGACATTATGGAACTACGATAACGCCGGCCGGCTGTTGTCACAGGAAGGCGCACAGCCGGGTAATGAGCAGTGGCGCTGGGATGGCGCAGGCAATCCGCTGGATCGCCATAGTTCCGCTCATGTTACGCATAACCGCGTCACTGAACTGAACGGTATCCGCTGGCAGTACGATATTCATGGCCGCACCACTGAGAAAGATGACGGGCACACCCGCTGGCGCTACCGTTACGATGGTGAGCATCGCCTGACGGAAGTGATCAGCGAGCCGCGGGACCGTAACAAGCCGCGCACTAAGGTGAGTTTCCGCTACGATCCGCTGGGACGCCGCATCAGTAAAACCAGCCAGCAGCTGTTACAGGGCAGGACGTCTGGCAACGCCGTCACGACGCGCTTTGTGTGGGAAGGCTATCGTCTGCTGCAGGAAATTCACGACGGGATCCCTCTGACCTACGTTTACAGCGACAGCCAGAACTATGAACCGCTGGCCCGTATTGATGGCGTGGAAAGCCCGGAGATTTACTGGTTCCATAATGCGGCCAACGGGATGCCGGAGCTGCTGACTGACGGTGAAGGGCAAAAAGCCTGGGAAGGAATTAACAGCCCGTGGGGCAAACTGCTGCGCGAGTCCAGCCAGCGAATGCCTGTCGTTCAGCAGAACCTGCGTATGCAGGGCCAGTACCTGGACCGGGAAACCGGACTGCACTACAATCTGTTTCGATATTATGACCCGGACAGCGGACGTTTTACCCAGCAGGACCCGATAGGGCTGGCGGGCGGGATCAATCTTTACCAGTATGCGCCGAATGCGCTGGGTTGGGTGGATCCGTGGGGGTTGAGTAAGTGCTCAAGTGCCAGACCAACTAAACCGTTGCCACCACATATCGAAGGTGAGTATTTATATCGAGGGATATACCGTGGACATCCAGATGAAGCCAATGCTCTTAGGGGGCATGTCGCCCCTGGCAATCCCAAATCAAATATTACTGAAGATGAACATAATCTAGGCGAAGTATCCGCAAATAGTCCGTTTACTTCATGGACCAGAGATCCTGATATTGCAAGAAAATTTGCCAAAGAAGACGGTGTGGTTTTGAGAGTCAAGACTGGCGCTCCTCCAGAAGGTGCTGGTTGGTCATGGGCTTGGTCACCAGATAGATACTATGAGCAGGAAGTCCTTCTGAGAGGACCTCGAAGCGGAGACATAGAGGTATTTTTGCCATGATTGAAAATAGTAATGAAAAATTAATTTTAGATGCATTGGCGCCAAAAATACTGCGAGATTATATTGATCTTGCAGATGCTAGTAATTTAATTCTTATAAAAAAGCTCAAGAAAAGAACGCTTGAAGAAATGGAAATTCATATCGAAAATGTTAGGAGGAATGGCGGTGATATTATTGGGTATTCCGAACTCAAAGATATTCTTTATGATGTTGAGGATGAGTATGTATATATATTAAGTGGTTGTGATAAAATATTTGGTTTTGATCTTTACCTTGGCGAAGATAAAACAAAAGTACTTGGTGTATTAATTATTAAGCTTAGAATAAAGAGTGAGGATGAATTAAAGTGGGAGAGGGATAAGTTAGGAATTGTACGCCCATGAGTTTAGGCCGGATAGGATCAAAAGGTTCTTCCGGCATTTTTATATGGTTAGCAATGATGTAGTTTAAATTTAATGCTGTTAATAAAGTGGTCTGCTTCATTAATACGTATTATTCGATTATTTAAGTAAATGGCTGAGCTTCGGACATTAAATAAGAATTTCATTGCAATGTCATTTTTCACAATATACTCTTTAGCTTTAGAGTATATCTTTCTGGCTTATTTATTACCTTCTCACTAAATTTATAGAAAAATAAAATGCTAGCAGTGAGCTAGTTGTTTTTTATGATTTCACTAACTCCAAAGGCTGGCGAAGTATATTTTTGGAGTTCGACTTTTAAAATATACCAGTGGCATTAAGTGTTGGATAAACCATTTCCTCCCCTTGCCCATATCCCTCCCTCCTCCCCGAACACAATCTTTTTCCTATGACCCACCCCTCCATTTACTCCAATCCCTGTCCCAAACCCCCTGAAAAACCCACCCATCATCACTATTCCCTCTGGCTATAACCTGCCGTTATACCCTCCTGCTAAACAAGCATTCGTCACCTTTCTGAACGCATGAAATAGTGGTTTCAGAACCTGATCTTTTGGCTGAAACGAGAGACAACATGCTAATCCCACAACCCTATTTACTCTTTCTTGGCGATGTTACCGATCCCCTCGCAGCAAAAACGGCGCGCGGTCTTCATATCTGGCGGCCTGAGCAGTGCGTTGGCGAAATTAAACTGCCGGGCTGCACGGTCAGTCTGGGTCTGGATGAACTGGATATTCCCGGTGCCAAAGCGCGCGGTGCGAAAACGCTGGTGCTGGGCACGGCCAATGCCGGCGGCTATCTGCCTGCGCACTGGCTGGAAACCATCAAAAGTGCCATCAAAGCAGGCATGAACGTTGCCAGTGGTCTGCACCACCGACTGGTGGATGAGCCGGAACTGGTGACGCTTGCGCAGGCTTCTGGCGTTGAGCTGTTTGACCTGCGTCATATGCGTCCGGCGCTTAATGTTGGCAGCGGCAAGAAGCGCACAGGTAAGCGCATCCTGACCGTCGGTACGGACTGCTCAGTGGGCAAGATGTACACCTCACTGGCGCTGGAGGCGGCGATGCGTGCGCGCGGCATGAAAGCTGATTTTCGCGCCACGGGGCAGACCGGCATTCTGGTCGCGGGAGAGGGTATTGCTGTGGATGCGGTCATCGCTGATTTTATTGCCGGTGCAGCAGAAGCGCTTTCTCCGGCGAATGACGAGGACCACTGGGATATCGTCGAAGGTCAGGGTTCGCTGTTCCATCCCTCTTATGCGGGCGTCAGTATGGGGCTGATGCACGGAGCGCAGCCACACTGGGTGGTGATGTGCCATGAAATGGGACGTCCTCATATGCGTCATTTGCCGCACCAGCCGATGGTCAGCCTGCAGGCGTGCGTTGAAGCCAATCTGCGTGCCGCGCAGGTGACCAGTGAGTCGGTTCAGCTGGCGGGCTTTGCGATCAACACCTCAAATTACAGTGAAGAAGAGGCGCTCGCTTATTGCGCCGAAATCAGCGCTGAGTTCGGCTTACCGGCTACGGATCCTGTGCGTTTTGGTATTGATGAGATCGCCGCACTGCTTCAGGAGCGTGGCTGAAATGCGACAGTTGCAGATTGAGGTGGTGGAGCTGCCGCTGGCGCGACCCTTTGCTATCGCACGCGGTACCCGCACCGCCGTGACGGTCGTCCGGGTCACGCTGGAACAAAACGGGTTCATCGGGCAGGGCGAATGTACCCCGACGGCCCGCTACGATGAGACGCCCGACAGTGTTCAGGCCGTGCTCGAAGCGATACGGACTGAGGTGGAGTCGGGCCTGAGCCGTCACGATCTGCAACACCGGTTACCCGCCGGTTCAGCGCGCAACGTGCTGGACTGTGCACTATGGCGACTTGATGCCGTACGGGCGAATCAGACGCTGTGGCAAAAGAGCCAATGTGCTCAGCCATCGTCGGTGGTGACGGCAGAGACCCTTAGCCTCGATACGCTGGAATTCATGGCTATCGCGGCGGCAGATGCGGTCTCACGTGGCGCCATCCTGCTCAAAATTAAGCTCGACCGTAATGAGATTCTGGAAAAAGTGGCGGCGATTCGTGCGGCGGCACCGCACGCCACGCTCATTATCGATGCCAATGAAGCCTGGTCAGGGCTGGAACTGGAAAGCCTGCTGGTGGCACTGAAGGCTTTCAATATTGCGATGGTGGAGCAACCCATTCCCGCCGGACAGGATCATGACCTGCAACGTTTTAAACATCCCATACCGGTCTGTGCCGATGAGAGTTGCCATACGCGGGCGGATATTGCCGGATTACGCGACCGCTACGAGATGATCAACATCAAACTGGATAAGTGCGGTGGCCTGACGGAAGCGCTGGCGATGGTGGAGGAAGCCCGCGCGCGCAAAATGCGCATCATGGTCGGTTGCATGCTGGGTTCGTCACTGGCGATGGAGGCGGCATTGCCCGTCGCGGTTAACGCGGAATTCGTCGATCTGGACGGCCCCATCTGGCTTGCCGCCGACAGTTCTCCTTTCCTGAGCTACTCCGAAGGCCGTATCTGGCTATAACGCTTTGAGGCGACGATGACAGACACACAACGTACTTCTCCTGCTACCCGTGCGGCCTCGCCATCTCCCGTATTGGCGATTCAGGACCTTAACGTCTCATTTCATGGACGCAGCGGTGAGAATCAGGCACTCAAAGGCATCAGTTTTGCCATTCATCCGGGTGAAATTGTCGCCGTGGTGGGTGAAAGCGGTTCAGGTAAATCGGTTACGTCGCTGGCGGTAATGGGCCTGCTGTCCGGCAATGGACGTGTCGATCGCGGCAGCATGCAGTTTCGTGATCGCAGCGGAAAACTGCACGCGTTAGAAACCCTGAACGAAGCACAGCGCCGCACGTTGCGTGGCAATGAAATGGCAATGATCTTTCAGGAGCCGATGACCTCGCTGAATCCGGTGCTGCGCATTGACGATCAGCTCACCGAGGCATTACGCGATCATCAGCAGTGTGACAGAAAGCAGGCCCATGCCCGCGTGCGTGAGCTGCTGCGACAGGTGCGTATCGCGGATGTGGATCGCGTGATGAAAAGCTATCCGCACTCGCTGTCCGGCGGCATGCGGCAGCGTGTGATGATTGCGCAGGCGCTGGCCTGTGATCCGCAGCTCCTGATTGCCGACGAACCGACCACTGCGCTGGATGTCACCGTGCAGGCGCGCATTCTCCATATTCTGCGTGAGCTGCAACGTGAGAAACAGATGGCGGTACTGTTTATCACCCATGATATGGGCGTGGTCGCGGAAATCGCCGATCGCGTGGTGGTCATGCTGCGTGGCGAAGTGGTCGAGCAGGGAACCGTGTCTGAGATTTTTGCCGCCCCGCAGCACGCTTATACCAAAGCGTTACTGGCGGCCGTGCCCAGACTCGGCGATATGCGGGAGCACGCATGGCCGCAACGCTTTCCTCTGCCGGGTGCGCGGGATGCTGCGCAAAGCGAGCAGAAAACCGCTCGCTATGATGAGTCGCCGCTGCTGGATGTGCGTGGGCTGAAAGTCTATTACCCGGTTCGCAGCGGCATTTTATCGGGCCTGACGCATCATGTGCACGCGGTTGAGCAGATTGATTTCACGCTGTGGCCGGGTGAAACCCTGGCCATCGTGGGTGAAAGCGGCTGCGGCAAATCGACAACCGGACGGGCGCTGATGCGCCTCATCAACAGTGACGCTGAAAGCATTCATTTTGAAGGAAAGGAGATCTCTGACCTGAAAGAGGCAGAGTTTCAGCCGCTGCGCCGTGAAATCCAGATGGTGTTTCAGGATCCCTATGCGTCTCTGAATCCCCGTCTGACAGTTGGGTTCACCATTGCCGAGCCGTTGCTGCTACATGGCATGGTCTCTTCGCTTGAACAGGCTTCTCCACAGATCGATGCGCTGCTCAAGAGCGTCGGCCTCCTGCCCGAACACGCGCGTCGTTATCCGCACGAATTTTCTGGCGGTCAGCGTCAGCGTATTGCCATCGCCCGCGCCATGGCGCTGAAACCGAAAGTGATCATTGCGGATGAAGCGGTATCGGCCCTGGACGTCTCGATTCAGGCGCAGGTGGTGAATCTGATGATGGACCTGCAGCACCAGACGGGCGTGGCATGGATCTTCATCTCTCACGACATGGCGGTCGTCGAGCGCATTGCGAATCGCGTCGCGGTGATGTACCTCGGCCAGATAGTCGAGCTTGGTCCGCGCCAGTCGGTCTTTAATCAGCCGCAACACCCCTATACCCGGCGTCTGCTGGCCTCCGTGCCGGTCGCCGATCCTGAGAACCGTCAGCCCCGTCTTTTCGATGACAGCGAAATTCCTTCGCCGTTACGTAAGGTGGGTGAAACGGTCACTAAACCCCGTTATCGCCAGGTTGCGCGCCAGCACTGGGTCGCTGACGGCATTGCATTGTAATTATCCTCAACGCCCAGGAGAATATATGAAAACGCTGTTTCGCCGTACTTCGCTGGCCCTCGCATTGACGACAACGCTGGTCATGACTGCGCAGGCACAGGATCTGCGCATCTCCATGTATGCCGATATTACGGGACTGGATCCGCACGACACCTCGGATAATGTCAGTTACTCGGTGCAGAGCGGCATCTTTGAGCGCCTGTTCCAGTTTGATCCTCAGATGAAGCTGCAGCCCTGGCTGGCGACCGGTTATACCTCCAATGACAGTGCCACCGAATTTACGCTGACGCTGCGCAAAGGCGTCACCTTTCAGGACGGTACCCCGTTTGATGCGGACGCTGTCAAAGCTAACCTTGATCGGCTGGCAGACCAGAAAAAAGGGCTGAAGCGTAACAGCCTCTACAAGATGATCGATAAGGTCACGGTGCTGGCACCTGACCAGGTAAAAATCGATCTCAATCAGTCGTTCGGGGCCTTTATCAACACGCTGGCGCATCCTTCGGCGGTGATGTGGAGCCCGTCCGTTCTTAAGCAATATCCGGACGAAGCGCAGTTGCGGCTGCATCCGGTGGGAACCGGTCCGTTTAAATTCGTCAACTGGACACCGGGCAAAGCGGTCACGCTGGCGAAGTATGACGGTTACTGGCAGCAGGGATGGCCTAAAGTCGACCATGTGATCTTCTCGCCGAGTCCGGAAGATGCGACCCGCGTCGCCGCATTAAAATCGGGGCAGGTGGATGCCATCTGGCCATTGCCGTCAGACCTGATCGCGACCGTGAAGCAGGACAGCCACCTTTCGATTCAGCGTGACCCCAGCATCTATCTCTATTACATGGCGATCAACACGCAGCACAAGCCGCTGGCCGATGTGCGGGTGCGTCAGGCCATCAACTATGCGATTGACCGTAATCTATGGCTGAAAGTGGCCTTTGCCGGACTGGGCAAACCGGCCACCTCCGCGATGCCGGAAGGGGTGCAGTTTTATCAGAAACAAACCGACCCTGACTATCGCTATGCACCGGACGAGGCTAAAGCGTTGCTCAAAGCCGCGGGCTATCCGAATGGTCTGGATCTTAAGCTCTGGGTGACCAATGCCACGGCCAGCGTCCGTGCCGCACAGGTGCTGAAAGCGCAGCTGGCCACCGTGGGCATCCGTGCCACCGTGACACCGATGGATTCCGGCACGCGCAACGCCAAATTGTGGGGCGTAAAGGATCCGAAAATGGCGGAGTTTGACCTCTATTATGGCGGCTGGTCGACCTCTACAGGCGACGCCGACTGGGCGCTGCGTCCGCTGTTTGCCACCGAATCCTGGGTGCCGACCTCCTACAACGTCTCCTACTTCAGCAATCCGGATGCAGACAAAGCGATTGCGGCCGGACTGGCGACCGCCGATCCGGCAAAGCGCGGCATCGCCTATGCGCAGGCGCAAAAGGTGCTCTGGAAAGAGGCACCAGTAGCGTTCCTTGGCACGCCAGACAATCTGGTGGGCAAGCGCAACACGCTGAGCGGCGTTTCGATGCTGCCTGATGGCAATTTGCTGTTCACTCAGGCGTCCTTTAAATAAGACGGTTTCTTCTTTCTCGTCCCCTGTCCGGAACGGGTCGGGGACGTGAGAAGGCCCGTCGCACCTCATTTCAGGGAATGGCATGATTGCATACATCCTTCGCCGATTACTGGAGATGATCCCGGTTTTGCTGGTGGTCTCGCTACTGGTTTTCGGTTTTATCAAGCTCATGCCGGGCGATCCGGCGCGCATTTATGCCGGACCGGATGCGCCCATTGAGGCGGTCGAGGCGGCGCGTCAGCATCTCGGGCTGAACGATCCGCTGCCGCAGCAGTATCTCCACTGGATCGGCAGCCTGTTGCAGGGCGATCTGGGCACTACCTATCGCACCCAGCAACCAGTGCGGGAGGTGATTGGGCAGGGCTTTATGCCGACGCTGTGGCTCGCCTTAGCGGGTTTTACCTGGTCCGTTATTCTCGGGTTGTTATTTGGCGTGATGGCGGCCCTGAAACGGGGAAAATGGCAGGACTGGACGCTGATGAGCGTGGCGGTCGGCGGCATTTCGATGCCCGCTTTCTGGCTGGGGCTGTTGCTCATCCAGTTCGTCGCGATGCCTTTCGGGCTGTTCTCCGTCAGCGGCTTTAACAGGGCCAGCGATATTGTTCTGCCCGCCATCACGCTGGGTTCGTCGGTGGCGGCGGTCATGGCGCGCTTTACCCGTTCGGCCTTCCTGGAGGTGGCGCAGGAAGATTACGTGCGTACCGCTAAAGCCAAAGGGCTGCGCAACCGCCTGGTGACGTGGAAACATGTGATGCGCAATGCGCTCATCCCGGTGATCACCATGCTGGGTCTGCAGTTCGGTTTTCTGCTGGGCGGATCCATCGTTGTGGAGAGTGTTTTCAACTGGCCGGGATTAGGCTGGTTACTGATTGAGTCGATCAAAGCGCAGGATCAGCCGGTGATTCAGGCGCTGGTGATGCTGTTCGTGTTTGAGTTTATTGTGATTAACCTGCTGGTCGATCTGCTTTACGCGGTGGTCAATCCGGCCATTCGTCTGCGACAGGAGCCGAAATGAGTAGTCAATCGCTGACCGAAAATCCGCCTCAGATCATTCGTTCGCCGTGGCGTGATTTCCTGCATGCCTTTGTGCGTAACCCGCTGGCGCTGGTCTCTGGCGGGTTTGTGCTGCTGCTAATTGTGGTGGCGATTTTTGCCCCCTGGCTGGCACCCTGGGATCCCATGGTCCCGGACTGGATGGCGCTGTCGTCGCCGCCTTCTACGGCACACTGGATGGGGACCGACGAGCTGGGGCGCGACCTGCTCAGCCGCATTATCTATGGGGCGCGCATCTCGCTCTATATCGGCGTGCTGTCGGTGACGATGGGCATGCTGGTCGGGGTGATACTGGGCTTACTGGCGGGCTATTACGGCGGTTGGGTCGATATGCTGATCATGCGCGGTGCCGACGTCCTATTCGCGTTTCCCGGCATGTTGCTGGCCATTGCGGTGGTGGCGTTGCTGGGGACCGGCCTGAACAATGTGATTATCGCGGTCGCGGTCTTCAGCGTACCGGTATTTGCCCGTATCGTGCGGGCGTCGACGCTCTCTCTGAAACAGGCTGCCTATGTTGAAGCCGTGCGCTGTGCCGGTGCGCCAGACCGTGTCATCATTCTGCGGCATATCCTGCCCGGCACGCTTTCCAGCGTGATTGTCTATTTCACCATGCGGATTGGCACCAGTATTCTGACGGCGGCGGGCCTGAGCTTTATCGGACTGGGCCCGGAGCCAGACGTGCCGGAATGGGGCAATATTCTGGCGATGAGCCGCAGCATGATGATGGCCGGAGCCTGGCATATGAGCGTATTTCCGGGGCTGGCGATTTTTATCACCGTGCTGGCATTTAATCTGCTTGGCGACGCGCTGCGTGACACGCTCGATCCCAAACTCAAGGGCTGAAGATGGATTATCAACAACTGCAGCGCGACCTGCTGCTGGATCGCTGGCGTGACCTGCGTCAGCTCGGGCAACCGCGAAGCGCATGCGGACCCACGAATCGCATCAGCGATGTTGCGGGTGTGCGTGTCGGACATGACACGCTGAGTGAAGGTGAAATACAGACTGGCGTCACCGCTATCGTACCGCCGGGCGACAATCTGTTTCTCACGCCGCTGCCGTGTGGAGCTGAGGTGCTGAACGGCTTTGCGAAACCCGTCGGACTAGTGCAGATAGAGGAACTTGGCGTGCTTCAGACGCCGATTCTGCTCAGTAATACGCTGGCGGTCGGCACGCTGTTTACCGCGCTGGTGCGGGAGGCCATCCGTCGTAACCCGGAACTGGGCCGGGCATTGCCCACGGTCAACCCACTGGTGCTGGAGTGCAACGATGGCTGGTTGAATGATATTCAGGCGCTGGCCGTCAGCGAGGCGATGGCGCAGGCGGCGCTGCAGACGGTCTCCGCTAACTTCGCACGTGGCAGCGTCGGCGCGGGGCGCGGAATGAGCTGTTTCAGCCTGAAAGGGGGGATTGGCACCGCCTCGCGGCTGATACCCTCCCTCAACGCCACGCTTGGCGTGCTGGTGCTGGCCAATTTCGGCGCACTGGAGACCTTAACGATCGATGGCGTGCGGGCGGGTGAGATGATCGCGCCGCTGCTGGCGGGGAATGCGCCGCAGCTGGATGCCGGTTCTGTCATCATCATTATTGCCACAGATGCGCCGCTGGATGCACGTCAGCTGAAGCGCATCGCGAAGCGAGCCGGTGCCGGTCTGGGACGGCTGGGCAGTTACTGGGGCCACGGCTCAGGAGATATTGCGGTGGCGTTTTCCACGCAACCGCTGCCGCAACCGCCGCAGGACGACACGCTGGAGCCGCTGCTTGCCGCGGCAGCCGATGCCACTGAACAGGCGGTACTGGATGCCTTGCTGAGCGCCGAGGCTGTTACCGGCTTTCGCGGTCACCATCGACCCTCACTGACGCAGATTCTGGACAGGTTAACCTCATGAAAATTTTTATCTCAGCCGACATTGAAGGCATCGCGGGCGTCATGCGTCCGGAGCAGTGTACACCTGGTCACCCGGAGCATCAGATCGCCCGTGGTCTGATGGAACAGGAAGTGAATGCCGCGATTGAGGGGGCGTTCGCCGGCGGCGCAATGGAAGTAGTTGTTGCCGATAGCCATGCGCAGATGACCAATTTGCGTGCGGAAAATATCGATCCCCGCGCCCGACTGTTGCAGGGCAAACCTCGCTGCCTGTCGATGGTGGAAGGGATAGAACAGCAGACGTTCGACGGACTGTTTCTGGTGGGGTTTCACAGTGCAGCGGGTGAATCCGGCGTACTGGCGCATACCATCAATGGGCGTGCGTTCTGGCGTATACACATCAATGGCCTGGTGATGGGCGAAACCGATATTTATGCCGCCGCCGCCGCTGAACAGGGTACGCCATTGCTGCTGGTCACCGGCGACGATCAGTTACAGAGCTGGATAGCGGAACACTACCCCTCAGTCGATTACGTCTGTGTAAAACGCGCCATTTCGCATACCTGCGCGGAATCCATTAGTCCACAGACGGCCCAACGTGCGATCGCGGCCGCAGCGAGCGCTGCACTGCACCATCCTTCTCAGGTGAACACGACCCGCCTTACAGCGCCTTACGCTATGCGGCTTCAGGCCACAAAACCGGTGCTGGCCGATCTGTTCAGCCTGATCCCTGGCGTCACGCGCCTGGATGCCGTTACCGTGGGTTATCAGGCGGAGAAGATGGAGACGTTAATCAGCTTACTCAGTGCCTTCTCCTATCTGGCGAGTACCCAGTCGTAGCAGCATTATCCCAGGGCTGCCTTTGCTGTTGTGCTGATTACGCGCTACCAGGCACTCTCCTGAACTGCATACTGTACATGCCCATTTTTACTCTGGCGGGACAGCATTTCTGCTGGCTTCATCCCTATAAATCCAAGCTTCTGATTAAAGCTGCACCACGGCAGCGCGAGCCCCGCTCTCTGCAGAGGCTTCAGACGGGACTGCCGGATGCGAAAAGGTGCGTGACAGGTCGCTGAGCCTGCGCTGGTTTTGCGGTACAGTTTTTGCAACAGGGGAATAATTACTTTCACTCTCCGCCGGTGCAGCCTGTCGGAGAGGCCTCCGGGTCCGGTATTCCATCCAGGATAAATCATCATGCGGCTCCGCCATATAGAGGTCTTTCAGGCCATCGTACAGACCGGCAGCATCAGCGCAGCGGCGCGCCTGCTGAATGTGTCGCAACCGAATATCAGCCGTGTGCTGAATCACGCTGAACAGCAACTGGGATTTGCGCTGTTTGAGCGACGTATACAGGGTATGAGTGTGACGGCAGAAGGGCGACGCCTGTTGCCTGAAATCGACGATCTCTGCCAGCGTCTGCAATCCATTACCCAGCTCACCGAACAGCTGCGGCGTGGTGAAGGGCAGTTAGTCCGCGTTGGCGCGGCTCACGCGTTTGGTCAGATGGTGATGGCCCCGGCTCTGGTCACCTGGCGGCAACAGATGGCTTCGGTCAGTGTCGAACTGGTCACCGAGCACTTCAGTACCTTATGCCAGATGATTCTGGAAAATCAGCTCGATTTCACGCTGGTCTTCGGTCAGCAGGTCGATGCGGATCTGCTGGCTGAACCTCTTTTTCAGTCTTCCATGGTGGCGCTGTTACCGCGCCATCATCCCCGCCATGAACCCGTTACGCTGCAATGGTTATGCGACAATAATTTACTGATGATGCAGGCGCAGGATCCTCTTGGACGCGTCCTGCATCGTGCGCTGCGTGATAAGAAACTGAATCCCGCCGTTTCGTTGTCGATCAAAACCTATTCGGTCATTGCAGATATGGTGCTGGCAGGCGGTGGCGTGGGCGTCGTGGATCTCTTCACCGCCTGTCGCTATGCCGATCAGCTAAAGCTGCTGCCCGTCGCCCAGCCCCTGCCGTTTGAAGTGATGCTGATCAGCCGTCGTGACCAGCCACAGTCGCAGTCCACGCTGCAACTCAAGCAGGTGATTCGTAACAGACTCTGGGAGATAGCCCGGCAGTGTGAGGCGCAGTTTATGGAGGGCTGAACCCGCGTCTGCATTGTCAGGTTGCCTGAGATTTTATTCATTCTTAACCCGGATACGTCATGAAATAACGCGCAGTGCGTCTGTTTCACAATGGTGCACACTGCACTGACATCATGCGCGTTAATCCGGCCAGCAAGTCTGCAGACCGCCTTCCTCCGCTGTTTTTAACAGTTGGCGCAGTAATTGCTTTCTCATCGTTACCGTATTCTGCAGCGCAGGAACAGGCACCGTAGCCTGGTAAGCGGCTTGTGGCGACCCGCCACTCCACTACATCGATTTCAGGCGAAGAAGCCCTGCCGGCAATGCTGTCGGCGGGGCTTTTTTTTGGAGTAAATCTATGAATAAGTTGAAAGCATGGTTTCAGGGGCCACAGGATATTACCGAAGCAGAGGCCGTTGAGGATTACGCGGTTGGTCGCGTGCCGTCGCACTATCGCTGGCCCATTCCGGCCATTATTCTGGTGTTGCTTGGCAACTCTACCGCCATGTTCTGGTTCAGCCTTGGCGCAGACATGAGCTACCAGGTCGGCTGGCCAATGCTGCTGCTGCCGATAGGTTATATGGTGGTATTCGCCACCCTGATTGGCTCGTGCATTATGAAGATGGCAAGCAAAGAGGGGCTTTCTCTTAATCTGATGACACGCGGTCTGGGGTTTGGCTATATGGGCTCCGCCGTCACCTCGCTGATTTATGCGGTCAACTTCATCTTCTATTTCCTGTTCGAAGGCACCATTGTTTCCCACGCCATCGCCAACTATGCGGGCGTGCCGGTCAACTCCCCGACCGGTATCGCCATCTTTGCGCTGATGGGGCTGGCCGCCATCTGGTTTGTCTGGAAAGGCATGTCATCAATGCAATTTCTGCAAACCTGGGGCGTTCCCATTTTCATTGTGCTGTTTGGTTTTTGTATCTGGCAATTAACGCACCACTATCCGGCGGTCAGCTTCAGCGGCTGGCAGCCAAAGGGGGAGGTCGACAGTAACGCTTTGTGGCTGGTCATGAATATGGCCAACGGGCAGATTGTTTTTCAGGGCCTGATGGCCACCGATTACGGTCGTTTTGCCCGCCCGGGTATCAGTCATAAAGGCACCGCAACGATCATGCTGGGGATGCTGATCCCGATTGTCGTGGTCATGCTGTTTGGTGCCTTTATGGCCTACACCCTGATGCCGCATATTCAGGGCGATGATGTCTGGTCGCTGGCGCTCGATCCGGGCTTCGTCTTCCCGCTGATCATTGGGCTGACCGGCGTATTATTTGCGGTGATTACTCAGATCCGCATTAACGTGCTCAATCTCTACTCGGGTTCGATTGCCCTGTCGAATACCATGGATATGGCGTTTAACTATCGGCCGGGACGTCAGTGGTGGATGTTGCTGGTCTGGCTGCTCGGCGTGGTGTTCTATATCTGCAATATCCTGCAGTACACCGGCACTTTCCTGTCGATTACCGGCATTCTCACCAACACCTGGGTATTCATTATCCTTGCTGACTACTTTATCTGCCGCAAAGTGCTGCATCTTGCGCCCTCTGATTTCGTGGAGTTTCGCAAAGCGTATCTGCGTATGTGGAACCCGTCCGGCGTCATTGCGTTGTGCGTCGCGGTTGCGATAGGCGCGGCGGGTGTGCTGGGCCTGTATCCGATGGTGTACGCCTCGTTTATTGCCATGCTGGTGGGTCCTGTGCTGCATGTTGCTATCAGCGTGGCAACGCGCGGCAGCTATTACTTCAAAACGTTCCCTGAGGATATGCAAACCAACTGGAAACCCTCTGATGCTTACCAGGGACCGAAACCGGTATTTAATCCGTTACTGAGCAAGGAGGCAGAATAATGCAAATCAATGTGGCAACCATCCAGTTTGAACCCACGCAGTTCAGAAAAGAGGAGAATGTCGCTCGCCTGCTGGCATTGGCAACCCAGGCCGCGCGGGATGGCGCACGTTTGATCGTAATGCCGGAAATGGCCACCACCGGTTACTGCTGGCTGGATCGCGCGGAAGTCGCCCCCTATGTCGAAACGGCAGACGGCGCCACCAGCCGGGCATTTGCTGCTATTGCGCGTGAGTTTAACTGCTTTCTGGTCTTCGGCATGCCGGAGCGGGACAGGGTCACCGACCTCTACTATAACAGCGCCATCCTGGTCGGACCGCAGGGCGTAATCGGCGTTCACCGTAAAACCCACCCCTATATTTCGGAACCGAAATGGGCGGCGAATGGTGATAGCGGTCATCAGGTCTTTCAGACGGAGATCGGCAATATTGCGATGTTGGTCTGTATGGATATTCACTTTATTGAAACCGCCCGGCTGGCCGCGCTGGGCGGCGCGCACATTATCTGCCACATCAGCAACTGGCTGGCTGAACGTACACCTGCGCCTTACTGGCTCACGCGCGCCTGGGAGAATGGCTGCGCGCTGATTGAAAGTAATCGCTGGGGATGGGAGCGGGGCGTGCAGTTCAGCGGCGGCAGTTGCATTGTGGATAGCCAGGGGCGTTTGCTGGCCAGTTGCGACGGCGGCGATCGGATACTCAGCGCTGAATTACCCCTTCCGGAGGAAAATCCGCAACTGAATAAGCGCCGGCCTGAGCTGTATCAGCGTTTGATGACCAATACGTTCTTCTGGAATCCAAAGGACTTTTTTGGCTTGTACGGACGTCATCCACTGCCCGATGGCAAAGCGTCCCGGATTGCGGTGGCGCAGTTTCGCCCGCAAAACGATGTAAGTACTAATCTGAAACAGATTCGGCACCAGGCCGAACAGGCAAAATCGGGCGGCGCAGAACTGCTGGTCTTGCCGGAGCGGGCGCTGACCGGGAGTGACGGTAGCCGCTTCGCGCTAACGCTGGATGATACGCCTGTACAGACGCTGATCGCACTGGCGATGGAACTGGATATCGCGCTGCTCGCGGGATTCGCCGAGCGGGAAGGGGAGCAGTACTTTAACAGCGCGGTACTGGTGAGCAGTAGCGGATTGAGTGCGCACTATCGGCAGATTCACGTCAGCGACCAGGATCGGCAGTGGGCCAGCGCAGGCAATCAGTGGGTGACGTGCGATCTGCCGTGCGGGCGCGTCGGTATTTTGCTGGGCGAAGATTTGCTGGTGCCGGAAGCCGCACGGATTCTGGCGCTGGAAGGCTGTGACATCATCGCCTGTCCGGCGCAGCTTCATTCCCCCGTTCCCATGGCGCACGCGGGCACGGCGATCCCCCATGTCTGGCCGATTCCGCGCGGTGCCGATCCTTACCACTGGCTTCTGCCGCGCGTTCGGGCGGGTGAGAATAATGTCTGGCTGGCGTTCGCTAACTGGCCAGCCGCTGAAGGAAAAAGCTTTGGTCTGAGCGGGATTTTTGGCCCGGACACGTTTGCTTTTCCGCGTCAGGAAGCGAAAGCTCTCGGTGAGAAAGGGCTGGCCGTACTGGAGATATCCACGGGTTCAGCCGGCACTCCTTACCCGGATCATGTTGTAAGACGTAAAGATCTGGTGCTGATGCGTCAGCCGCATTACTACACTGCGCTGATTACTCTACCACCGCGCTGAGAAACAGACGCGGCCTGCGGGCCGCGTTGATTCAGGAGCTATTATGACTGCCACTCAGCCGCTGCCTAAACGCGTTATTCCGGTTGGTATTCTCTATTCTGTTTCAGGCGATTATGCGGTGATCGGGCGCGAGATGCTTAATGGCATCCTGCTGGCAATCGAGGAGATAAACGCTAATCCCGCCCATCCGTTTACCCTTGCGCCTGTGATCCGCGATCCGCAGGGTTCGCTGGATCTCTACTATGAATATTGTCACGACTTACTCTATCGCCACGGCGTGCGTCATGTGATCGGCTGCTACACGTCCGCGGCGCGAAAGACCATTCTGCCGTTGATCGAGGGTGCCAACGCGCTGCTGTGGCATTCCGCGCGCTATGAGGGGTTTGAGAGCAGCAATAGCGTGATTTACCTGGGCGCCACCCCTAATCAGCATATTTTGCCGATGCTGAGCTGGCTTTTACAGCAGCAGGCGGCAGAGATCTATCACATCGGTTCGAACTATGTCTGGTCCTGGGAGATGGATCGCATCACCCGTGAAGCCATGATCCCCGCGGGCGGCAGCGTGCTGCAAAGCAAATTACTGCCGATGGGCGAAGAAAATGTCGAGACGATAATCGCGGATATTATCGCCTGCCGCCCGAAAGTCCTCCTGAATACCCTGGTCGGTAAAAGCGCTTACAGTTTTTACCGCGCCTGGCATCAGGCCTGCCAGCAGCAGCCCTGGTTAAATGAGGTGCTAAAGCTAAGCCTGACCTTGTGTGAACCGGAAGTTCAGTTGATTGGCGCAGAGGCGTTAGAGGGATACCTGGTTTCTGCCAGCTGGTTTCAGTCGATAGACAACACCGCCAACCGGCGTTTTCTCAGCAGCTATCACCAGCGCTTTGGTGAGCATGTTTCGCCATCAGTGGACAGCGAGAGTGCCTGGCTGGCCGGGCATTTGCTGGCGAGAGCCATTGCGCGCCACGGCAATGATGACGTTGAAGGTGTACGCGATGCGGTATTGCTGGATGAAATGGATTCGCCAGCCGGGCGAATCCGCCTTAACGCCGGAAATAATCACTGCTGGCTGACCCCGCATCTGGCGCGTTGCCACAACGGCAGGCTGGAGAGTTTCTGGCAGGCTGATGCGCCGGTGGAACCCGATCCCTGGCTGGCCTGGGTGGACCTCGCGAGCCTTACGCCGCATGGAGGTGGCGAATGAGCCGAAAAAACGTGCAGATGCGCGGATTAAAGGTGTGTGTGATCGGCTGTTCTGACCGTGATAACCACCATCTGGCGCAGCAGTTTAGCCGCATAGGGATAGAAGGCCTGTTCTGTGCAGTGTTTCCGGATGAGAACCAGCTGGCTGACCAGCAGCTGCTGGTGTTCGATGGCGATAACTCTACCCTGTTTCACCCCACAAACCCGCTCCCCTGGCCCGCGCTGCCAAAGATTGCGCTGACTGCCATTGAAACGCCATCACGACTACAGTGGATTGCCGAACAGAAGATCGACAGCTACATGCGCAAACCCGTGCGCTTTGACGGTGTGATGACTGCGTTTACCCTGGCGCTTACTCATGCTGCACAGATCCACCAGCTCGAAGCGCAGCTCCGGCGGCAGGAGGAGCGTCTTAGGGCGCGCAGATTTCTGTTTTCCGCGCAACTGCGGGTAATGTCTGCGCTACGGCTTGAGGAGGACGATGCTTACAGCCTGCTGCGCCGCGCTTCAATGGCGCAACACATGACCATTGAAAATCTCAGTTGTGCGTTGCTGAACGATACGGAGTCCTGGATCAACCGGCTGAGGTCAATGCTGACGGAGTAATGGGCATTGTTTAACCGGAGGCTGTACTGTTTTTCATACGCATCTTTGAGTGCGTTGTTGCGAGAGATATTGGGACGCTGTGAAATAAAAAATCCACGCAATTGCGTGGATATTTTTATAGGGTTTTTGCGTTGTTATGAGATTCAGCGAAACCTCATGAGGCAATCAGCAAATCAGACGTTAAACAGGAAGTTCATCACATCGCCATCTTTCACGATGTACTCTTTACCTTCTGAACGCATCTTGCCGGCTTCTTTCGCGCCTTGCTCGCCTTTGTAGGCGATAAAGTCTTCAAACGCGATGGTCTGGGCGCGGATAAAGCCTTTCTCGAAATCGGTGTGGATTTTACCGGCTGCCTGTGGGGCAGTGGCGCCAACCGGGATGGTCCAGGCACGCACTTCTTTCACGCCAGCGGTGAAGTAGGTCTGCAGGTTCAGCAGCGAGTAACCGGCGCGGATAACGCGGTTCAGGCCAGGCTCTTCCAGTCCCAGCTCCGCCATGAACTCTTCACGATCTTCATCTTCCAGCTCGGCAATGTCCGACTCAACGGCGGCGCACACCGGCACGACGACTGAACCTTCTGCTTCAGCAATCGCACGCACCTGATCCAGGTACGGGTTGTTCTCGAAACCATCTTCATTGACGTTAGCAATGTACATCGTTGGTTTCAGGGTCAGGAAGCTCAGATAGCGGATGGCCGCTTTGTCGTCGGCATCCAGATCCAGTGAACGCAGCATGCCCGCTTCAGAAAGATGCGGCAGGCACTTCTCCAGCGCAGCCAGCTCGGCTTTGGCATCTTTATCGCCGCCTTTGGCTTTCTTCTGCACACGCTGAATCGCACGTTCACAGGTTTCAAGATCGGACAGTGCTAGTTCGGTGTTGATGACGTCAATATCTTCCGCCGGGTTCACTTTACCCGCCACGTGGATGATGTTGTCGTTTTCAAAGCAGCGCACCACGTGGCCGATCGCTTCGGTTTCGCGGATGTTGGTCAGGAACTGGTTACCCAGGCCTTCACCTTTGGACGCCCCTTTTACCAGGCCCGCGATATCGACGAATTCCATGGTAGTCGGTACCACGCGCTGTGGTTTAACAATCTCAGAAAGCTGGTCGAGACGCAGGTCAGGCATGGGTACCACGCCGGTGTTTGGCTCAATGGTACAGAACGGGAAGTTAGCCGCTTCGATGCCCGCTTTAGTCAGCGCGTTAAACAGAGTGGATTTACCGACGTTCGGCAGGCCCACGATACCGCATTTGAATCCCATGGTTTGATACCCTTTATAACTGGATGGACAGCGCGCCAGAGGGCGGACTGTCGGAGACGAATGGAAAAATTTCGCGCATTATACACGGAATCACGACGATTCGGGCGTTTAAGCAGGCCTGAAGGCGTGCAGCCGGTTCATTGCCTTGATGCGATCCTCTTTCAGCCACAGTTCGGTGCAGCGCGCCGCCTCATCAATGGCATCATCAATCAGCTTCTGCTCGCTGGCGGGCGGCTTGCCCAGCACAAATCCGGTCACCTTGTTGCGATCGCCGGGATGCCCGATACCGATGCGCAGCCGATGGAAATTATTGTTGTTGCCCAGCTTGCTGATGATGTCTTTCAGGCCGTTATGGCCGCCATGGCCGCCGCCCTGCTTGAACTTCGCCACACCGGGCGGCAAATCGAGTTCATCGTGCGCCACCAGAATCTCTTCTGGCGTGATGCGATAAAAGGTCGCCATTGCCGCCACCGCTTTACCGCTCAGGTTCATAAAGGTGGTCGGCACCAGCAGGCGTACATCCTCGCCGGCTATCGCCAGGCGTGCAGTGTAGCCATAGAATTTGCTTTCCTCTTTCAGTGACTGATTGTGGCGTTCAGCCAGTAGATCCAGATACCAGGCACCCGCATTGTGGCGTGTGGCGGCATATTCAGCGCCCGGATTGGCCAGTCCCACAATCAGTTTAATGCTGCTCACAATGATTATCCTGCTGTTATCGCGAAAGGGCGTTAGTTTACTTCGCCACAGGCGAGATGACAAAGCACAAGCATTGAAATGGTTCAGAACGGTGATTAATCATTTTCTATCTAAATCAACAGGCTGCATTCAGGGCCAGGTCATTCTTTATAGCTGATGTGTGATCCAGTCCGCAACGTGGACCCCAGCCATTGCCTAAACTTATGGCACTTAACATTGTGTGCGGTTATTAACTCATATGGATGGAGGTGCAGCATGAAACATCAACACTGCCGCGTAGCGGGTAACAGCTTGATGGTACTGGGATTAGTCACAATGGTGCTGGGTGTTGGGTTTTCAATCATGAACCAGCTGCCGTCACTCGATTTGCCGCAGTTTCTGGCGCAGGGCGCGATTCTGAGCATCTTTATTGGCGCACTGATGTGGCTGGTGGGCGCGCGTATCAGTGGCCGTGAAAAAATTGAAGATCGCTATTACTGGCTGCGTCACTATGACAAGCGCTGCCGCCGGTCACACAATTCCCACCACTAACTGATGGCTGCCGGGACCGGATGCTGCGCTGTGCAGTTCCGGCCACTGGCTTTGGCGTGATAGAGCGCCGCATCAGCAAGCGCCAGTAAACTCTCAAAATCCTGCTGGCCGTGCGTGACCGTGGCAAAGCCAATGCTGACCGACCAGGCAATTTCATTGGGTTGCGATGCACAGACTGCCAGCCGGATCGCCTCACACCACGCCTCTGCATCCCGTGCTTCAGCCGGAATGATGGCCGCAAACTCTTCGCCGCCCAGTCGTGCAAAACGCCCCTCAGCCGGTATCAATCCTCTGACAATTTCGCAAAAGTGAATCAAAATCTGGTCGCCCTGATGATGGCCATACCGATCGTTGATGCTTTTAAAATGATCGAGGTCGAACAGTATCGCGCTGAACGGCCGGTTCTGACGGCGGCAGCGCGCCACTATTTTCTCCGCTTCAGCAAATAGGGCGCGGCGATTCCAGACGCTGGTCAGCGGATCGTGCAGGGAAGTGTGTTTTAACGCGATCTGCATCCGCTCATTTACCATGGCCAGAATGGTAAACGTCAGGCCGATGACAAACAGAATGGATTCCAGAATCACGTAAACCGAGAAGTCCGATCCGCCAATCGCGCCAGGTTGCGTGCTGGCAATGGCGCTATCCAGAAACAGGCGCACCAGATGAAACAGCAGGTGGATCCACAACAGCAGCTGGGCAGGCCAGAAAGTGGCTTTCAGCGTGTCACGCGCCTGCCAGACCAGCTGGATCAGTGCGGCGGTATAGGCGACGCAGGCGATGCACAATACCAGTACCCGTTTGGGTAAGCTGTAATAAAACGCCGGAAAGCAGCAGAGGAGTGCCCAGAGCAGGGCACCCAGTAACCAGTGTGTGCCGATGGGTTTACCGCAGAAACGCCGGAACGCATTTAATAATCCGCCATAAGCGAGCATCACTAACACATTGCCCACCGCAACCGGCAGGAAATGCAGGCCGCTGCTGCGCAGGCTGCTTAAGAATACGGCAATCAGGGTGAAAACCAGTGACAGACAGGTGAAGCCAAGAACGCGGTCATAGTGCGACCCCACCCAGGCAAACACCATAATGATGCTCAGAAACCCCAGCACGTAGAGCTCGCAGACAAATAATGTGTAGATATCGAGGCTCATGATGGCTGAATTCAGATGAGAAATGCGCAGCAAATTACCACTTAATACTGGAGGGCAGAAGCGGGGGAACACCGCGTTTTAGTAAAAAAGTGGGTGGCGTTGAAAACAGGAGATTAAAAGGAAATTTATCGGGGAAAAGGCAGAAAAAGAAGCGGGTTAATCCGGAAGGCAGAGATAAAAAAACCGGGCACAGGGCCCGGTTCCGCGAAGATTAATGCTCGAACATCGCCGAGATAGATTCTTCGTTACTGATGCGGCGAATCGCTTCGGCCAGCATGCCAGATAAGGTCAGCGTGCGCACATTCGGCAGTGATTTAATCTCGTCTGAAAGCGGGATGGTATCGCAGACGATGACCTGGTCGAGTACAGATTTACGCAGGTTTTCAACCGCATTGCCGGAGAAGATCGGATGCGTCGCGTAAGCAAACACGCGCTTGGCACCACGCTCTTTCAGCGCTTCAGCCGCTTTGCACAGCGTGCCGCCGGTGTCGATCATATCGTCGACCAGCACGCAGTCGCGGCCAGCAACGTCACCAATGATGTGCATTACCTGAGAAACGTTCGCGCGAGGGCGGCGTTTATCGATGATAGCCATATCGGTGTCGTTCAGCAGTTTAGCGATAGCACGGGCACGTACTACGCCACCAATATCGGGAGAAACCACAATCGGGTTTTCCAGACCGATCTGCATCATATCTTCCAGCAGGATCGGGCTGCCAAATACGTTATCAACCGGGACGTCGAAGAAGCCCTGGATCTGCTCGGCGTGCAGATCAACCGTAAGAACACGGTCAACACCGACGCTGGAAAGGAAGTCTGCCACTACTTTAGCGGTAATAGGTACACGCGCGGAACGCACGCGGCGGTCCTGACGGGCATAACCAAAGTAGGGGATGACTGCGGTAATACGACCAGCAGAAGCACGACGCAGCGCGTCGACCATCACAACCAGTTCCATCAGATTATCGTTGGTGGGAGCACAGGTGGACTGGATGATGAAAATATCACCACCGCGTACATTTTCATTAATCTGTACGCTCACTTCACCATCACTGAAACGGCCTACAGCGGCGTCTCCCAGGCTGGTGTAAAGGCGATTGGCAATACGTTGTGCTAGTTCCGGGGTGGCGTTACCAGCAAATAGCTTCATATCAGGCACGAGAAGAACCTCAGGCTTTGCGTCCAGAGAATGAACGGCATGACTGTAACCGGCGCGTACGGTCATAGACGTTCACACGGGTGTGTTAATGCGAAACGTGCAGTGTCCGGAACGGGGTGACACTGTCACGCATTCGCTAATCGCCTCGCAGGGTACGCTGTAGCGGTGAGACGTTAACGCCCCGGGCTACAAATCCGCGTACCCCATTCGGGGCAAGCTCCAGCACCTGGCGGGCGGCGGACTCGGTGTCAAATTCAGCAAACACACAAGCGCCTGTGCCAGTCAGGCGTGACGGCGCGTATTCTAGCAGCCAGGAAACAAGCGCATCAACCTCACGAAAACGTTTTCTTACCACTGCTTCACAATCATTGGTGAAGGGTAAGGCTAAAAGCGTCGATAAACTGCGCGATGGCGTATCCCGCGTCAGCCCGGGGTCGTTGAATACCACGGGCGTGCTGATATTCACTCCGGGATGAGCGACAAGATACCACTTTTCTTCCGGCGCTGCGGGCTGAAGTTGTTCACCCACGCCCTCTGCAAAGGCCGCAAAGCCGTGCACAAAGACCGGTACATCCGCGCCCAGCTTCACGCCGATTGTCGCCAGCTCATCCGGTGTGAAGCCGGTTTGCCACAGATGATTCAGCGCCACCAGCACGGTCGCCGCATCAGAAGAGCCGCCACCGATGCCGCCGCCCATGGGCAGCCTTTTCTCGATAGCAATCTGCGCACCCGCGCGTGCGGGCAGGCGATGGTTATCCTGTGCCGCCTGTTTCAGCATGTTCGCGGCCCGCACAATCAGGTTGTCCGCATCCGCGACGCCCGGCACCGGCGTTAACAGCTGAATAGAATCGCTGTGATCGACGCTAATCTGCAATTCATCACCGTAATCGAGAAACTGAAACAGCGTCTGCAGGTTGTGATAGCCGTCGGGACGACGGCCAGTAATGTAGAGAAAAAGATTCAGTTTTGCCGGAGCAGGCCAGTGGGTGATCATTGAACGGTCCAGCCGTCCATACGCAGTTTAATCCGCTGGTCACCCTCTTTCAGCTCCAGGCTGGACGGCAGCGGCGGGGTAACCTTGCTGTCGTAGCCCGCAATCGAAACCTGCCAGTTCTGACCGTCGCGGCTGTAGTTGAGACTGCTCAGCTGATAGCTATCGTTAAGTTTATAATCCGTGGCATCGCCTGGCAGACCCATCATCCACTGACGCAGATTGGCCAGCGGAATGTTCATGCCGGTCAGCTGCGAGATCATTTTCTGCGCATCGTTACTGACGTAGCGCTTGCCTTTGTTATCGACGATCTGCACCACCGAGCCTTGCGCATCAAGCTGCAGTTCAGTGCTGCCGAGCGGATTGGTCAGCAGCAGGCGATAGCGATCGGGTGCGGTCTGCTGCCAGTTGAAGCGGGCGTAGACTTTCTGCTTGTCAGAGAGGTAGGCAAAGGCGCCGCGGGTCTGGTAGTGCGTGACCTTTGAGACCGCCTGCTGATGCTGTTGCCACTGTGGCGCGGTAACGCTGGGGCCGGGACCTTGCGGTTTGTTGACGCTACAGGCCGCCAGCAGCACGCTGGCAAGGGGCAAAAGGCGCAACAGATTGCGTGGTGAATTAAGCATCAAGTGGTCATCTCCTCGGACACATTTATTATTCGTAACGGATAACGCTAACCGTCCCGGTTTTAACCGTCAATGCTGTTATGCAGCAAATTGAGCACGAACAGGTTAATCTTATTACAGTCATAGCCTTTGTATGGCTTTTCTTGATCTGTCGCATCTTGTAGAATGCGCCTCACAAAACCCTGACATTATTGGGACATCCCAACCAAAATCGCCATGACGCTGCTCGCTCTCGGAATCAACCACAAGACTGCCCCCATTGCTCTGCGCGAACGCGTTTCGTTCGGGCCGGAGACGCTTGAGCAGGCGCTGAACAGCCTGTTATCACAGCCAATGGTGCAGAGCGGCGTGGTGTTGTCCACCTGTAACCGGACGGAACTCTACCTCAGTGTAGAGCAGCAGGCCGATTTACAGGCACGTCTGGTGAGCTGGTTATGCAATTATCATCAGCTGGATGAAGAGGATGTGCGCAACAGCCTCTACTGGCATCAGGATAACGAGGCGGTCAGTCACCTCATGCGCGTCGCCAGCGGACTCGATTCACTGGTGCTGGGCGAACCGCAAATACTCGGTCAGGTAAAAAAAGCGTTTGCCGACTCCTCACGCGGTCATGCGCTGAGCAGTGAACTGGAACGCATGTTCCAGAAAACCTTCTCTGTTGCCAAACGCGTACGCACGGAAACCGATATCGGTGCCAATGCGGTGTCAGTGGCGTTTGCCGCCTGTACGCTGGCCCGTCAAATCTTCGAATCCCTCTCGTCCGTCAATGTGTTGCTGGTTGGCGCGGGTGAAACCATTGAGCTGGTGGCACGTCATCTGCGTGAACATCAGGTGAAAAATCTGATCATCGCGAACCGTACCCGCGAGCGTGCCGAAGCGCTGGCGTCGGAAGTCGGCGCGGAAGTGATCACGCTGGCGGAGATCGATGCCCGTCTGGCCGAAGCCGACATCATAATTTCCTCAACCTCCAGTCCGCTGCCGATTATTGGCAAAGGGATGATGGAGCGCGCCCTGAAAGCGCGCCGCAACAAACCCATGCTGCTGGTGGATATTGCCGTGCCGCGTGACGTAGAGCCGGAAGTCGGCGATCTGCCTAACGCCTATCTCTACAGCGTGGATGACCTGCAGGCGATCATCGAGCAGAACCTGGCGCAGCGCAAAGCGGCCGCGGTTCAGGCCGAAAGCATCGTCGTTCAGGAAAGCAGCGAATTTATGGCGTGGCTGCGCTCACAGGGTGCGGTGAATACCATCCGTGAATATCGTTCTCAGGCGGAGGATATCCGTGCTGAGCTGGAAGGCCGTGCGCTGCAGGCGCTGCAGCAGGGTGCCGATCCGCAGAAAGTCATGCAGGAACTGGCGCACAAGCTGACCAACCGTTTAATACATGCGCCAACCAAATCACTTCAGCAGGCCGCCCGCGATGGCGATAATGAACGCCTGCAGATTTTACGCGACAGCCTGGGTCTCGATTAGGCACACCGCTGTCGCCACCTGTTTACGGGAATCCCACATTTAAATGAAAACCTCTATAGTTGCCAAACTGGAAGCCCTGCAGGAGCGCCACGAAGAAGTGGAAGCCATGCTGGGTGATGCTGGCGTGATCGCCGATCAGGAACGTTTCCGTGCGCTGTCACGTGAATATGCTCAACTGACCGATGTGACCCGTTGCTTCCGCGACTGGCAGCAGGTTCAGGACGATATCGAAACGGCGCAGCAGATGCTCGACGATCCTGAAATGCGCGATATGGCGCAGGAAGAGTTGCAGGAAGCGCGTGAGAAGAGTGACGTGCTGGAGCAGCAGTTGCAGGTGTTGTTACTGCCGAAAGATCCCGACGATGAGCGCGCCTGTTTTATCGAGGTGCGCGCCGGAACGGGCGGCGATGAAGCCGCGATCTTCGCCGGCGATCTCTTCCGCATGTACAGCCGCTATGCCGAAGCGCGTCGCTGGCGTGTGGAAATCATCAGCGCCAACGAAGGCGAGCATGGCGGTTACAAAGAAGTGATTGCCCGCGTCACCGGCGACGGTGCCTATGGCCGCCTGAAATTTGAATCAGGCGGACATCGTGTGCAGCGTGTGCCGGAGACCGAATCCCAGGGCCGTATTCATACCTCAGCCTGTACCGTAGCCGTGATGCCGGAAATTCCGGAAGCGGAACTGCCGGAAATCAACGCTGGTGACCTGAAGATCGATACCTTCCGCTCATCCGGCGCAGGCGGTCAGCACGTTAACACCACCGACTCCGCGATCCGTATTACCCACCTGCCAACCGGCATCGTAGTGGAGTGTCAGGACGAACGTTCTCAGCATAAAAACAAAGCCAAAGCGCTGGCGGTGCTGGGTTCCCGTATTCACGCGGCAGAGATGGCCCGCCGTCACGCTGCCGAAGCCAGTACCCGCCGCAACCTGCTGGGCAGCGGCGATCGTTCTGACCGTAACCGTACCTATAACTTCCCGCAGGGCCGCGTGACTGACCACCGCATCAACCTGACAATCTACCGTCTGGACGAAGTAATGGAAGGCAAACTCGACAGCCTGATTGAGCCAATTGTGCAGGAGTACCAGGCGGATCAGCTGGCAGCGCTGGCTGGTCAGGATTAATGGATATTCGTCACTGGCTGAAACAGGCTGTCGCCACGCTGTGCGGGGGTGACAGTCCGAAGCGTGACGCAGAGATCCTGTTAGGTTTCGTGACCGGCAAATCGCGCAGCTGGTTAATTGCCTTCGATGAAACGGTGCTCAGCGATGCCCAACTCGCACAGCTGGACAGCCTGCTGGCACGGCGTGCACGGGGTGAACCGGTGGCGCATCTGGTGGGCGAACGCGAGTTCTGGTCGCTGCCGTTACGTGTCAGTGACGCCACGCTGATCCCGCGCCCGGATACCGAACTGCTGGTTGAGCAGGCGCTGGCGCATCTGCCCGCGACGCCCTCGACCATTCTGGATATGGGCACCGGCACCGGGGCGATTGCGCTGGCGCTGGCCAGCGAGCGGCCCGACTGTCAGGTGACCGGCGTGGATCGCATTGAAGCCGCTGTTGAGCTGGCGAGCAGCAATGCAGCACAGCTCAACCTCCCTAATACCACCTTTCTGCTCAGTCACTGGTTCCAGGCGCTGACGCCGCAGCGCTTTACGCTCATCGTCAGCAATCCACCCTATATTGATGCCAGCGACAGTCACCTGGAGCAGGGCGACGTGCGTTTTGAACCGCGCAGCGCGCTGGTGGCGGATGAAGCGGGACTGGCCGATCTGCGCACGCTCATCGGGCAGGCGCCCGCGTGGCTGCTGCCGGGTGGCTGGCTGCTGCTGGAACATGGCTGGCAGCAGGGTGAGGCGGTGGCCACGCTGATGCGGAATAATGGCTATCACGCCGTTGAAACCGTCGCCGATTACGGCGGTAATCCGCGTGTGACGCTGGGTCAGTTCCCTTCATAAAAGCGCTTTGAAAAGGATTCATGATGTTTGCTTTTTATCCCCTGATTAAAAATCTGCATATCTTAACGGTCGTGCTGACCGTGACGCTGTTTCTGCTGCGGTTTTACTGGCTGCGCCGTGGTTCGGCGATGATGACAAAACGCTGGGTCCGCATTCTGCCGCACGTTAACGATACCCTGTTACTGCTGACTGGGGTCTTGCTGGTGGTGATTACCCACTTCTATCCCTTCACGCCACAAGGAAGCTGGCTGACGGAGAAGCTTTTAGCGGTTATCATCTACATCGCCTTAGGATTTGTGGCATTGAGTCGCCGTCCACGCACTGATCGCACCCGCTGGATCGCTTTTCTGGTGGCGTTAATCGCCCTGGTGACCATCATTACGCTGGCGCTGACCAAAATGCCGTTATGGGGATAGCATGACCTCGACCGAACAATTAGATTTCAGCCAGACACCGCTGTGTGAAGCGGTGATTGGTGCCACGCTTGCCATCCGCGCCGATTTCCCGGCGGTGTCGGTGGAAGCGCAGCTTGCGGCGTTAGTCGCCGAAGCGCGCGACTATGTCAGCGACATCGAAGATGCTGACATGCAGCTGGAAAAGCTGCTGGAACTGTTTTATCGCCAGTGGGGATTTGGCGGTGCCAGCGGCGTCTACAATCTTTCTGATGCGCTCTGGATCGACAATGTATTAAAGACCCGTCAGGGCACCGCCGTGTCACTGGGCGTGATTCTGCTGCATATCGCCGCCGAGCTGGAACTGCCGCTGATGCCGGTGATCTTTCCGACGCAGCTGATTCTGCGCGCCGACTGGATTGATGGCGATAAGTGGATGATCAACCCATTCAATGGTGAAACCCTTGACCGGCATACGCTGGAAGTGTGGCTGAAAGGCAATATCAGCCCTACCGCGCGTCTGTATGACGATGATCTTGATGAAGCCAAAACCGTCACCGTGATGCGCAAGATGCTCGACACGCTGAAAGCAGCGTTGATGGAAGAGAAGAAGATGGAGCTGGCGCTGAATGTCAGTCAGGTGCTGTTGCGTATCGATCCGGATGATCCTTATGAAATCCGCGATCGCGGTTTAATCTACGCGCAGCTGGAGTGCGAACATATCGCCCTGAGTGATTTAAACTATTTCGTTGAGCAGTGTCCTGAAGATCCGGTCAGCGAAATGATCAAAGTTCAGATTCACGCAATCGAACAAAAACAGGTCACGCTGCACTAAGCGGACCCACTGAAAAGGAAAGGGCATGACACAGAAAGTCGTGAGTATTGGCGATATCAACGTTGCAAACGATCTGCCATTTGTACTGTTTGGCGGGATGAACGTGCTGGAGTCGCGCGACCTGGCGATGCGCATCTGCGAGCACTATGTCACCGTAACAAATAAACTCGGTATTCCTTACGTGTTTAAGGCGTCGTTTGATAAAGCGAACCGCTCCTCCATTCACTCTTACCGTGGCCCTGGCCTGGAAGAGGGGATGAAGATTTTCCAGGAGCTGAAGCAGACGTTCGGCGTGAAGATTATCACTGATGTCCATGAAGCGGCACAGGCGCAGCCCGTCTCCGAAGTGGTGGATGTGATTCAGCTGCCGGCCTTCCTGGCGCGTCAGACTGACCTGGTGGAAGCGATGGCGAAAACCGGTGCGGTTATCAACGTCAAGAAGCCGCAGTTCGTCAGCCCAGGTCAGATGGGCAACATCGTGGATAAGTTCGCTGAAGGTGGCAACGAGCAGGTTATCCTGTGCGATCGCGGCAGCAACTTTGGCTATGACAATCTGGTTGTCGATATGCTGGGCTTTAACGTGATGAAGAAAGTCACCAAAAACAGCCCGGTGATTTTCGATGTGACCCATGCGCTGCAGACGCGCGATCCGTTTGGCGCAGCATCCGGCGGGCGTCGTGCGCAGGTGGCAGAGCTGGCGCGTGCCGGTATGGCAGTCGGCATTGCCGGTCTGTTCATCGAAGCGCACCCGGATCCGGAACATGCCCTGTGTGATGGCCCATCTGCATTGCCGCTGGATAAGCTGGAGCCGTTCCTGGTGCAGATGAAAGCGATTGACGATCTGGTGAAAAGCTTCCCGGAACTCGATACCAGCAAGTAAGTTTGCTGCAAAAAAAGAGCGATTAATCGCTCTTTTTTTTCGCCTGAACTCCGGTGACGTTACAGCATGATGGTCATCAGATAGCCAATAAACAGCGCCAGATGCGCAGCACCGTTCAGCACATTGGTGCGGCCGGTTGAGAAGGAGATCTGACAGAGGATCAGCGATGCCATCATAATCACCATCTGCGGCGGCTCCAGCCCGAATATCAGCTCCTGTCCGGTCAGCGTGGCGATAATGGTTACCGCCGGTACCGTGAGTGAGATGGTCGCCAGCACCGATCCGAAGAAGAGGTTCATGGCGCGCTGCACCTGATTCATCAGCACCGCCTTAATCGCGCCCAGGCCTTCAGGGGAGAGGATCAGCAGGGCCACCAGGAAACCGGTGAACTGTGCTGGTGCATTCATCTCCGTCAGCAGGCTTTCCAGCGTGTTGGCGTTCATTTTGGTTACGGCAATAACAGCAATCAGATGCACGATCAGCCAGATGGTGTGCCAGACGCTGCTGTGAGCCGAGGGTTTACCATGATGCGGATCACCATCATCGCTATCATCTTCATGCTCATAGACAAACAGGCTCTGATGCGTTTTGGTCTGAATCAGCAGGAAAACACCATACATCGCCGCGGAAATCGCCGCAATCAGCAGCGCCTGCGCCACCGAGAAATTGCCGCCCGGCAGCGCGTTGGGAAACACCAGCACCAGAATCGCCAGCGGGAAGATAGCGATGAGATATTGCTTTACGCCCGCCAGATTAACGTACTGTGTCGCAAATTTGTTACCGCCCAGCAGCAGCGCAAAACCCACCAGCCCGCCGGTCACAATCATCACTATCGAATAAAGCGTATCGCGCATCAGCCCAGGTGCGGCATCGCCGGTCGCCATCAGCGCTGAGATCAGGCTCACTTCGAGAATCACCACTGACAGGCTCAGGATCAGCGAGCCATAAGGCTCACCCAGGCGGTGGGCCAGCACGTCAGCGTGACGCACAACGCTGAAGGCGCTGCTCAGAATGGCAACCAGCGCCACTAAGTTAATACCGACAATTATCGGAAACGAGGTGTTTGCACCAAAAAAATAGAGTATACCCAGCGTGATAAGCGGAAGTATCAGTGAGAATTCCTTGTGACGTGTTTTTTCATGTGAAGGCATTCACCATCCTCTCTGGTTAATGATTATCCGGACGCAGCGGATGCTGCTGTTAGAAATATAATCAGTTTTAGGGCAGGGCGCAGTTTATCTTTTCACCGGCCCGGATGGGAAAAATTTACTGCTTTTTACTTAAATGCAATAAATTTCCGAAGGGGTCTTAACCTGAAGTTATCTCAAATATTGCAATAGTAATCAGTCCACAACAATTATGACTTATGCACCTATCCGGTCTCATTCTGCCGCAAATCCGGCTTATGATTGTGATTTGCAGGGCGAGATTCTCCTTTTTAATCTGAAGTGCTAATAAGTCACTGTTTGTATTTTTGCTGTCCTGCGCCAGGCTTAGTGTGAATCCATAAACTGAGGAGCCGTTATGCCTTACGCTAACCGAGCCGACTTACCGGACAATGTAAAACATGTACTTCCTGCACATGCGCAGGAGATCTATCAGCAGGCCTTTAACAGTGCCTGGGATCAGTATAAAGAGGCTGAAGATCGCCGCGGTGATGACTCACGGGAAGAAGTGGCGCATAAAGTCGCCTGGGCCGCCGTGAAGAAAGAGTACGAAAAAGGTGATGATGATAAGTGGCATCCTAAACGTTAACCTGGCGGCTAGCCGGTTTGCGGTAAAGGGCCAGGATTATCTGGTCCTTTTTTTTTGTCTGCGCTATCAGTTTTATCTGGTTTTTTTTAACCTGCGACGGGAATCACGCTTGAAACGCCGCGCGTAAATAGATTAATGTCAGTTTGATGATCGAAACGCCGTGCCGTTTTGGCGATCCTGTTAAAGGAGCCATTCTGCAGGACGCTGTTGAAGTCGAGGAGGTCGCATTGCTTACCCGGGAATTTCTATTAAGAGCGGATTGTAAAACGTCATTCGGGGATATCGATGAGACGCTGCTCTGGAGTTGCGAGCAGCGCGCGGCTTCGCTGGCAGCCACGCTGGCCTGCCGTCCCGATCACAGCCCGGTCTGGATCTTCGGATACGGCTCGCTGATGTGGAACCCGATTTTTGAGGCGGATGAAGTCGCATCCGGTTCGCTGGAGGGCTGGCATCGTGCTTTCTGCCTGCGGCTGATTGCCGGACGCGGCACCGCCACGCATCCCGGCCGCATGCTGGCACTGAAGCAGGGTGGCCGCACCACGGGACTGGCATTTCGTCTGCCGGAAGCGCGGTTACATGAAGAACTGACGCTGCTGTGGAAGCGTGAGATGATTACTGGCTGTTATTTACCAACATGGTGTGAGTTACAGCTGGAGGATGGCCGCAGCGTCACTGCGCTGACCTTCATTATGGACCCGCGCCATCCGCTTTATGAATCGGACTCCTGCCCGGAGGCAATTGCGCCTTTAATTGCCGCAGCCAGCGGCCCACTGGGATCGAATGCACAGTATCTGTTTGCGCTGGAAGAAGAACTGACCCGGCGCGGTATGGAAGAAGAGAGTCTGAGCCGACTGGCGCATCAGGTGCGGACGCTGCAGCAATCCTGCCTCAGGCAGGCCTGAATCCCGACCGGCATAGCAAAAGGGCGCGTTTTTATGACGCGCCCTTTATTATCTGCGCCGCTGACAGCTGCGACGAACCTGCTAATCCGGTCAGCTAGTTGCCAGGATTAATCAGCCAGGTGCCCGGCTTATCAATCGTCAGAGATTGCGTGTGCAGCTCACTGCCATTTTTAACGTCAATTTTATACTGTCCCGCCGCCAGATTCAGCGCGGCAAATCCGCTGCTGCCAGGTTTGACCTCAACCGGCTGTCCATTCAGCACCACGCTTTCACCGCTCTCCAGCTTAAGATAAACCGTCGCCAGCGCGGCAGGCACGGCGGCGGCTGGCGGGGTTGATGCGGGTGCCTGCGTTGCGGCTGCCGGGTTATTAACGACATCCGGTGTGGCACTGTGGCGATTAGCCAGCCAGACGGTGACGACCACGGCCAGAAGCGCCACGGCAGCCAGCCCCAGCAAGCCTGGCGACAGCCGCCGCACCGTGCGCGGCGTTACCGGCTCCGCTGACGCCGCAGCATGATTCATCGCCATCACCACCGGCGGAGCCGCTTCAACCGGCTCCTCGACGGGCAGCGCGGGCGGCTCGCCCGGCACCGGGAAGCTGTTTACCACGGCTTCCACATCACTGACCGGCAGATCAATCAGTGCCGCAAAGGCGTCAATCGTTTGCGGACGATCGCCGGGTTTCATGGCCAGCGCGCAGTCAATGGCATGCAGCAGCGGCAGCGAGTAGCCTTCTGGCTGACGTTCCACCAGCGGCTGATAATTATCTTCAATACAGCGCACCACACTCACTGGCGGTGGATTGCCGGTAATCAGGCTATGCAGCACCGCGCCCAGCGCGTAAATATCGGTCCACGGTCCCTGTTCGACTTCACCTTCTTCGCTGTACTGCTCAATCGGCGCAAAGCCAGGTTTAAGCATGATTTCGGTTTCATCAGAGAGGTTGCCAATCTCTTTACGCGCCGAGCCGAAATCCAGCAGTACCGGCAGCTGGTTCTCCTGAATCTGGATATTGTCGAGCGAGATGTCACGATGCAGATAGCCGGCCTGATGAATAGTGCTGATGGCCCCAAGGAGCGGCGGCAGCAGGCGACGGATCCAGGCTTCAGAGATCGAGGCCGGGCTGGTCAGCTGCCACTCTTTCAGCGTCATCCCGCTGTAGTAAAGCGTGCCCATATAGGCCGTGCCGTTCTGTTCCCAGAAGCGCAGCACGTGCAGCAGGCCGGGATGATTAAAGCGGGCCAGCAGACGCGCTTCCTGAATAAAACTGGTCAGCCCGGCATTAAATAGCTTCTGGAAACGTTCACCGCGCAGCTCCAGCGTTAAGTCGGCGGCACGGACAGCCAGCGACACAGGCATATACTCTTTAATGGCAATAGTACGTTCAAGCTGGTGATCCCACGCGCGATAGACGATGCCGAAGCCGCCGCCTCCGATCACTTCCTTGATCTCAAATTCATTGAAACGGTATCCGTCAGGCAGGGCATTCGGAACGGTTTTCGGATTATCATTAGCCGACATAGTGAACTCTCTGTACACGGCCTGGTCGTCAGGCTGCGCGGTAATTAATTGATGTTACGCCAGGCACCAATGGCAGGATCAACCAGATCCGCGTGCAGGGTGTCGATGAGTAACACATTCACTTTTTGCTGTGGCATGAAATAGGGCGCCCACTGGCTGCGCAATGTATCGACTCGCGATTTCACAGCGTCAGCATCCTGCTGCGCAGCATTCTTATCCATCTTTATTAACAGCGCACCATTGAAGCGCCAGACATGCTGCCGGGGATCAAAAGGCAGCACCAGCCAGCTATCCGGCGTATCCTGGCGTGTCACAATCATGCGCTGATTATTGGCAGCAATGACTTCCAGCTTGCTGTCCGGAATCGTCAGGTTGGCGATGGGGTAACCCTGATAAAAGGTGACCGCAACCGGCGTCGGATGATCCGCTGTCGCCAGCGTCAGTTCACTTTTGCCTTCTGCCCAGCCGTCCGGCGAGCACTGCTGCTTGCTGACATCCGGAATAAACAGGGTCTGTGCATTGTCATCCCAGGCGGTGCGGAAATGGCAGCCGCTGGGGAGATCAAAATGTTGCAGCGGTGTGCTGTTGGCGGGCCGTGACAGGTCGAGTGGGGCAGCATTGCTGTCACTGGCGCTGGCTGTCGCATCCGCCATCACAATCGGCCGCCAGTTCTGCAACTTGCTGGCGCTGCCGCTGGCCAGTACGCCACCCTCTTTATTGGTCATCTGCCAGGGCAGTTCGTCCAGTAAGCCGCACTGATTTGCGAGCAGGGTGCCCACGCGCGGTAAAAAGGTGGTCAGTACGGCCGAATCCTTACTTTTGCCGGAGACGATACGCAGCGGCAGCGTCTCTTTACACCAGTCGTCAGGCGCTTTACTCACCACATTATCGATATAAACCTCCAGCGCCAGGCTGGGGGAGTAGACCACACGATAATTTTCAGCCTGGGCATTAAAGGCAATCAGCAGAGTGATGATGCCGGGCAACCACAGTTTCATAAGGATCCTTGGAATCAAAAACGAGGCGGCAGAAAGCGCGCCGAATCAGCCAGTGAATAGAGCAGTGTTGCCTCCTCCGGCTCACCAATCCAGACCGCCAGTGCGCTGAGATTATCTTTTTTAACGTTGCGGCTCACCGCCTGTTCCATCAGAGCCAGCCACTCTTCGCAGGCATTTACCATGCGCAGCGCCTGTTCCATTTCACTACTGGTCAGATTCAGCCAGAAGCCATCGGTGCAGACCAGAAAAGCGTCCCCATCCTCCAGCGCAATCTCCTGCGAAAAGCTGACTAAGCGAGGCGGCTCAGCGCCGAGCGCATTATAGAGTAAATTACTGTTAATGCCGGTATTTTCATAGCCCGCTTCTTTCAGCTGCTGGGCCAGACTGTGGTCCCGGGTCACCTCGTGAAGCACGCCCCGTCGGAAGTGGTAAACCCGGCTGTCACCGGCATGCGCCCACCATGCACGCTGTTTCTGGCGGTCAATAAACAGGGCTGCCAGCGTGGTGCTCATGCGGGAATATTTCGGATTTTTACCCTGTGCCTCATGCAGCGCTAAGCGGCACTGCTCGATCGCCTGATGGGTGATTTCCGGCGTAAAGTCGGTGTGCGCCTGTATCTGGCTCAGCAGGGTGTCGCGCACCAGCTGTGCCGCCATCTCGCCACCGGGTAGACCGGCCACGCCATCGCAGACCACAAAACAGGCTTTTCGCTCATCCAGCTCGGCACCCGTGCGATCCTGATTCTCATCGCGTAGCCCCTGCTGGCAGCGGCTGGCAAAAACGATTTTCATGCGTCGTCCACCCGCGTCTGAGAATCTTTATACTGATTCACTTCCATGTCATAGGCATGAAGGAAAGCTTCGCCAAACAGCGTATGGAAATCATCTTCGATCTCACCGGCAGTACGCTGGTAATTACGCATGAAGTAGTCCCATAGCGCCGCTTTCTTCGCGGTGGAAAACGGCAGTTTTGACACCAGACCATCGGCGCGCGCCTGCTCCTCCAGCCGCTGCGGATTAAAGGATTGCAACATCGCCGCGATAATGGCGCGAATGCCGGCAATCATGCCCAGCTGGTGGGCCTGCAGATCGACCAGCGCATCGCGCACTGCCTGTTCCGGCGGCATAAATCCGGGCATCTGACTCTGATACATCTGCATCAGCACGGTTTTGCCGGAGGGCAGGATTTTGAACGGGTTGTTGGCCTCATTCAGAATCATGGTCATGTCCGCTTTCACGCCCCGTTTGAGAATGGAACGTGATGAGAGCAGGGCCACGGTGCCCTGAGAAAAGAGGCTCAGCATCCGGCCGGTAATGCGCATCTGCTCTTCGTCAACCGGTGTGGCGTGGCCGTTGCTCAGCCCCATGCCGTCCAGCAGGGCGGCGATTAGCCGATCCTGATCCACCGGCTGTGCCGCCAGCGCCCGGCGTGGCTCACTGGCCTGCGGCTCGATCGCCAGCCGCGCATCACTGTGACGCTCGTGACGTGAAGGCGGCACGTCGTTGACCAGCAGCCGATCCTCAACCTCGTGATGTTCGTGAATGCCCAAAGGATTCGCGGGCTGGGCGCTGTCACCCGCAAACAGCGCCAGCGGATCGCTCTGCGCGTTCTGGCAGGCGGGATCGCGCACTTCGAGCGCATACTCACCGATACGCAATGCGTCGCCGTGCTTAAGCAGCACCTGCATGCCGCGACCCAGCGTAATGCCGTTATGCTCGACCGGCGTTACGCTGCCCTGGTTGGTCAGCCGGCACTCCCCGTCATGCGACAGGTGAACCAGCGCCTGCAGGCGCGAAATAGCCCGCGTCTCATCCGGCAGCACCAGATCGTTGTCCTGACTGCGGCCGATGGTGCCGCCAGGCGGTTGAAACGCGACGCTTCTGACCGGAACATCCGTAGTGCATTGCACGATGGTAAATTGCATGAGTTATCCCAGATTGAACGGCAAACGCATCCGGCCTCACTCGAACATCGGAGGATAGAGGCCATTACGTCCCGGCTGTGCACCTGCCGCCGGGTTAAACAGTAACGAAAACAGTTGCGCCGTGAGGTTGCCGCTGTGCTTGTGGGTCGCATGGGCAAAACCATCACTGCGATTACTCCACCAGTAGCTCATATGCTGCTGAGGGTCGAAACGTTCGGCCACTTCACGCCAGCTCAGCGTGCAGGGCAGATCCTGAAAACCGATCACATCCATAATCTCAGAGGGCTTCCTGGCGGGCACCAGCAGCGGCGGCAGCGCCTGGATCTGCTGCTCTAACTGCTCGCCGTTCAGCGGCGTCTGAACCGCCCGTAACAGGGTCACGCCCAGATCCTGAAACCAGTCACCGGAGATGGTCAGCTGAGCCGGATGCCACTGTGCCAGCGGAAAGCTGTGCAGTGCCAGCAGCGGCCAGGCGCGCCCGACGCGGTCACAGGAGGGCAACAGACAGCCCATCTGTACGTGTGGCCGGGTCGCGGTCACCGGCAGGACAAAGTTCCATACCGGCGCGTGAAGAAAGTTCGCGCTGTATGACCAGGCCTGCTGATGCCAGTGCATTAATCCCTGCTGGAACCAGTGATTCCACGGGCTAATCTGTTGCTCACTCAGACGACGGTGCAGAAAGTCACCGGTCGACGGCAGCTTGCCATACCAGCCGGGGGCGGTGTAAGCAGCCATGTTCACCTCACCATTACTCGCTTTGCGAGTGTGATCGCGCGGCCGGGTGCAGCGGTGCTGCCGCCAGCACGCTGCCCGCCTGGCCCGCGATTTTAAGATTGTCTGCCAGCTTGCGCATCATCAGTGCATTGTCACGCGCATAAGGCGATGACTGAATCTGCTGATCCAGCAGCTGGCTCAGGTGCCAGTCGAGCTGCTGCAGATCGCGGGCGCTTACCGTATCGGGCAGCGAGCGCTGTAAGTTTTGCAGCAGCCATGCCCGTAAAAATTCGCCATCGTAATTGCGCGGTTGATAGAGCATCTGATAGGCGCGCAGCGCATTGCGGCTGTAGGCGTTATCATCACCCGGATCGTTTCGCAGAATGTTGGTGATCTGCTGCGCCACGCGCGGCAGCAGCAAAGACTTAAGCGCATTTTGATAAAGCACCCAGGCGGCATCGCTGACCTGACTGCCGCGATATAAGCCAGCCCGCATAGTAAGCGGCGGATTATCGAGAGAAAAACGTTCCGACAGCGGCAGCTTCACCAGGTTGTTAAGAAAGGGTAGCAGATCAAAAATATTATCAGCAGGCTGATGAATCACCTGCTGACTCTGCTCACGAATGGCGGGTACGCGCGCGGCCACCTGCTGCAGATAGTGCTGATTCTGGTAGTAGCTGATGCCCCACAGGCTGGAGGCGATTAACAGCGCGCCTGCCAGCACGCCGTAGCCAATCCAGTGGAACAGCTGATTGCGATACTCCCAGCGGCGATTACTGCCCGCCAGCCCGCTCTCTTTAAAGACCAGATCGCTCAACAGGTCACGAATAAAGAAGCTCTGGCCTTTGTTGCCGGGAATCGGACTGTTGCGATTAACGCTGTCCCAGGCGGCAATCGAATGTTCGCCCGCCTGACGTAATTGCAGTTTACGGCTCAGTTCACCCATCACCCGATCAAACGGCAGGCCTTCCTGCGTGCCGCTGGTAAAGAAGAGGCCGCGCGGGCTCCAGGCGACGGCATCCTGATGATCAGAAAAGACGATATCGAGATACTCGTTCAGCAGCGGGCGCAGTGAGGCGAACTCCTGCGGGAAGAGGAAGCATTCAGCGCGCTCATTCAGGTCGCGCTCCTGAGTCATCTGCTCCGCCAGCTGCTGCTGTAGCTGCTCTTCCAGCCGCTGAAATTGCTGGCCAAAATGACGATGCCAGTCATCTCTATGCGGCCTGGTCGTCTCCCGGTTAAACGTAAAGCCCCAGATAGCGTCACGCCGCGCTTTATCAATGTTGCCGAAGTAGCTCATAAAGCCTTTCAGCAAATCAGTTTTGGTGACCATCACATAGACCGGGAAGTGAATGCCTGTCTGCTGATGCAGTTCCGCCATGCGCTCACGCAGCGCACTGGCCTGGGCAAAACGCGCTTCGGCAGAATCGCTCAGCAGATCGGCCACACTGATGGTCATGATGACACCGTTAATCGGCTGGCGGGTACGATAGCGTTTCAGCAGATTGATAAAACTGTGCCACTCCGCGGCATCGCGCACGCGCTGGCTCTCCTGCAGCGCATACCGCCCTGCAGTATCAATCAGCACCGCGCTGTCGGTAAACCACCAGTCGCAGTTGCGGGTGCCGCCGACGCCACGAATCGCCTGTTTACCCAGCGTATCGGTAAGCGGGAAATCGAGGCCCGCATTAAACAGCGCGGTGGTTTTACCGGCACCGGGCGCACCCATCACCAGATACCAGGGCAACTGGTAGAGATAATTAGCATTAAAGCGCGAGAGCAGATTGCCGTTGTGACGACGGCCAAACTGGGTGCGTTTCAGCTGCATCGCCGCTTCGCTGAAGCGCTGATTAAGCCGCTCCTCCGTCATCTGACGTTCCGCCGGATCGTCGTTGCCCGCCAGTTGAAGCTGGGTCAGTAAGCGGCTGTTAAACCAGGCACGATAAAGCGACGGGATTAGCTGGAACAGGATCCAGAGAAAATAGAGCGCGCTCACGGTGAGCTGGCGAGGCAGCACCGGTTCCAGGGGACGCGACTCGCCCCATGTCCAGAACGGCCCCAGCATCCAGACCAGACAGCTCAGCGCCGTGACGCCAATAAAGCTCCACAGCAGGCGATGCGTTAACAGCAGGCGAAGGGAAGCGCGCATTATTGTGCTCCTTGATGATTACTGAGCGTTTCAGGCGCGGCAAACAGGGTGATCTCAACGCGGCGGTTGCGGGTCCGGTTTTCGCTGCTGTCGTTGGGCAGCAGCGGGTCGCTGTCACCACGGCCTTCAGAGCGTACCGTATGACCGTCCTCCAGCTGCAGCTGCAGCAGCTGGGTGATGGCACGGGCGCGGGCGAATGAGAACTCATAGCTGGAGGCAAAACGGCTGTTATCCACCGGATGATCGTCGGTAAACACGGACACCAGAATGGTGCCTTTGACATCTTTCATCGCAGTTGAGACGCGGGCCAGCAGCGCGCGGCCCACCGGGTTAATCACCGTGCCTTGCTCGGCAAACAATTTGTCTGCGGGAATAATCACTTTACTGCCAAAGGCACCATCGCTGACTTCGAGCTGTCCGGCAGCGATCACATCGTTCAGTCGCTGACGCAGATCGAGCAGCGCCTGCGGAGAAGAGGGACGGCGGCCCGCAGTAATCTGCGGCAGCGGGGTCTGATAGATGGTGCGCAGCAGCGGTTCGGCAGCGTTGCCGAGCCGCCAGTTCAGGCCGCTGTAGATCAGGCAGCCGATGAGCGCGACCAGCATGGCGCAGGCCCAGAGCGGCACCATCGGGCGGGCGAGGGTACTGACCAGCGGATGCACCTCGACCAGCGGGGGTTGCGGGGTCTGGCGCTGGGCGCGCGTCTCGTCAATCAGGCTTTTCAGGCGCTTACGGATACCGTCGCACTGGGCGCGGCCATTTTCACTGCCGCGATAGCGGCCTTCATAGCCCAGCAGCAGGCAATATTGCACCACTTCCAGCAGCCAGAGGTGTTGTTGCGGACTTTGTGAAATGCGCGACAGCAGCTGAAAGAATTTCTCGCCGCCCCAGCTTTCATTGTGAAAGGTCACCAGCATGCCGTTGCCCGACCAGACGCCACGCGTGCCCCAGGGGGTTTGCGCCGCGGCTTCGTCCAGCGCGCTGCAGATGCAGTAACGCGCGCCGATAATCATCTCAAACGGCAGCCCTGCCTGTTTACAGCGTTGTTCAAACTGGCGAATTTCATCGATCAGAGACTGGCGCAGACCCGCAGGGTCATCATGGGTGGCTGCCTGACGAATTTGCACCACCGCATTCAGCAGTGGCGCCGCAGCCTGAAGTAATAGATTCTCATTGCCCGAGGGGGTCGCCTCACGCGCAGGGGATTCCACAGTCATTAATTCGTGATCTTCCAGCCAATGGCAAATCCCTTTACCCGCAACACAGGACGGTGCTGCGGGCAATATGCGCCGGATTTCATATTCAGTCTAAGATCCAGGTCGCGGTATCGTTAGTCCGACAGGCTTTACTCGCGCCCCCGACGGCCACGCAGACCTGTTTCGCTTTCCGCGGACGGGGACGATCGCTCTGCAGCGTGGCATCGTAACGACTGCTCTCTACACCCGCTTTTAACGGTACATAACCAATCAATGGGCCATCGGCCTGGTCAGCAATCGCCAGCCAGCTGTGCTCCACATTACCTAATACTTCAAACGGTTTACCCGTTTCGAGATAGCGAACGACTTTGCCGCCGTAATCCGGCGAGGTCATAACCGAGGCACCATAGAGCGCCCGCCAGGTCTGATTGACCGGCTCAAATTCAGTCGGTGCTGCGACAGCGTGTCGATGGACCAGTTTAACGCCGTTAATTTCGCTGGTGACCAGCGTATCGTCAGTGACGGGCGGCGGCGGGGCCTTACAGCCTGCCAGGGTAAGCACCGCCAGCAGCGTTAACGCAAGACTCTTTTTCACCATGTTCCTCGTGATCTCATCAAAGTATCTGCATATTGCCAGGCCCGATGCAGGAGGCGCTGTTTTTCGCGCCGCATCGTGCCGAAAGTCTGTTTTTCAAAAAAAGTTCAGATTACATCAGGATAGTTACGCGTTTAGTCTACCTAAGACTTTTGAGAATTCAAACCATTGCACACGCTGCCGATGCGTGATAGCAGACGCTTTCTGGGCGGGCTGCGATATAAGAAAAGCGCCAGGCAATGCGATAGTTAAAGCGAACTGAATTATCGCGGGGACAAACTGGTTGAGAACAGTGCCGCGCATTCTGACATGCAATGGATTCGATTGGAAACTATTAAGTCTTTCTAATCTTTTGCTGCCGATAAAATTTATCTCTTCAGCTAAACAATCTTATCAAAATCAGAATTTACGCGCCGGATACGCCTGCCTGTTTTCCGGAAAGCGGCACGCCTTTTGCTTCAGAAAGGTTTTAACGGCGGAGAGGTGAAACATGGATGCCCTGACCTGGCTGCAGGCCTCGCGTGACAGCGATATTGCCAGCCTGCAACGGCTGCTTGAAACCGGCGAGCTGATGGCCGCCGTCAGTGAGCTGGTTCATCGGCTGCAGCGGGAACGCGGCGCAAACAATCTCTGGATCTGCTCCGGTGGCACGCTCTTCAGCGCCGAGCGCCACGCCCGTCAGCAGGAGGTCAGCGCCGGCCTGCACCATTTTTACCAGGCGCTGCCGCACGCCATAGCACAGCCCGGTTTCAGTCGTTTCTGCAACCTGATTGCCGCCGCCCTGCAGGCACTGGAGGGACTGCCCGCGCTGCGTCAGCAAATCAGCCAGCATGAGCGGGATCAGGCTGCGGCGATGGCGGCGTTTAATCAGGTGATCCGCACCTTACTCAATCTGGTGTTTGAGGCAGCCGACACCGCCAGCGATCCCGGTATCTCGCGTGCACTTATCGCGCTGTTCAGTTTTATGCAGGGCAAAGAGCTGGCAGGACAGGAGCGGGCCATCGGCTCCGCGGGCTTTGCGGCGGGGCACTTCACGCCTGAGCAGCGCAGCCAGATGGTGGCGCTGATTGCGGCTCAGGAGCAAAGCTTTACCACCTTCCGGGAGTTTGCCGACGGCGTCGCCTGTGCAAGCTGGCAGCCGCTGTCTCAGGCCAGCCGGGATATCGAACGGCTGCGGCGCATCGCCTGCACCGGTAGCCAGTATGATGAAACCGGCGCACTGGAGTGGTTTTCTCTGCTCTCCGATCGGCTGGACCAGATGAAAACCCTGGAGGATGCCCTGACGGCCACGCTGATGCAGCGTTGTCGTGAGGCGATTGAGCAGGCGCAGCAGCAGGCGGCATCGCCGGTCGTTCGGGGCGACAGCAACTTCTCGCTCTACGTCTCGGGAGCTGACTGGCTGCCCGGCGCGGCTGCGCTCAACAGTGACGGTCTGGCCCCGCAACTTGGACGGTCGGTGCTGTCGCTGATTGGTGAGCAGTCACAGCGCCTGCAGCAGCAGGCGGATGAGCTGGCATCAATGCGCGCTTCACTTGACGAGCGACGGGTGATCGATCAGGCCAAGCACTGGCTGATGAAGCAGCAGGGTTTCAGCGAAGAGGCCGCCTGGCAGGCGCTGCGCAAAAGTGCGATGAACCAGAACAAACGGGTACTGGAGATCGCGCAGGCGGTGCTGGCGGTGGCGAAAACCCTGAGCAACTAACCCGGATGAGGTAGCTGCACAGCCTTTGTGCGTGATCTGCGTCAGAAACGTGCAAAAAAGGTTGATTTCTCACCAGGCTGCCCCCCGCAGATTGGCATTAACACGGCTTGAGCGATCTGGCACACCCTTTGCTTTAACCCTACAGAGAGTACGCATTGCTCCCGCCAATGGCGGTGGGGTCGGTGCTTTGGATAAAGGCGTCCATCCGCAGGCTTCGGCTTGTCGGAGGATGCCTTTTTTTATTTCTGTTCAGGGGCAACATGATGAGCAAAACGCCATTTTCACTGACACGACGTCAGGCGCTGATCTCCGGTGCGGCGCTGGGTGCGGCCTGGATCGTGCCGGGATTACGAAATGCAGTCTGGGCAGCCGGCTCCGATGCGCCAGAAAAGGCGCAGGTGCGGGTCGGCTTTATTCCACTCACCGACTGCGCGCCGGTCGTCATGGCGTCAGTAAAAGGCTTCGACAAAAAGTATGGCCTGACATTGCAGGTCAGCAAAGAGGCGAGCTGGGCAGCGGTGCGCGACAAACTGACCTCCGGCGAACTGGATGCGGCGCATGTGCTTTACGGCATGATCTACGCGCTGCAGCTGGGTGTGGCGGGGCCGCAGCACGATATGGCAAACCTGATGACGCTTAACCACAACGGCCAGGCGATCACCCTGTCGAACCAGCTCAAGGCAGGCGGCGTCACCGATGCGGCCAGCCTGAAAAAAGCCGTTGATGGCAGTCCGAAAGGCAGCCTGACCTTCGCCCATACCTTTCCTACCAGTACGCACGCCATGTGGCTCTACTACTGGCTCGCCAATGCCGGCATTCATCCGTTTGACGATGTGCGCACCGTGGTCGTGCCGCCGCCCCAGATGGTGATGAACATGAAGATTGGCAACATGAGCGGTTTCTGCGTCGGTGAGCCGTGGAACCAGCGTGCCATCAGCGACAACATCGGTTTTACCGCTGCGACCAGCCAGCAGATCTGGCCGGAGCATCCGGAAAAAGTGCTAGGCACCCGCGCGCAGTGGGTGAAAGAGAACCCTCATACTGCCCGTGCGCTCACTGCTGCCGTACTGGAGGCGGCGCGCTGGATCGATGCCTCAGACAATAACCGCCGTGAAACCGCGCAGGTGTTAGCCGGTCGCGCCTGGATCAACACCAAAGTGGAGACGCTGCAGGGGCGGATGCTTGGTCAGTATCAGAACGGGCTGGGACAGTCGTGGCAGGACGCGCATCCGATGCGCTTCTTCGACAACGGCAACGTCAGTTTTCCGTGGCTCTCCGACGGGATGTGGTTCCTGACCCAGATGAAACGCTGGGGACTGCTGGCCAGCGATCCCGATTACCTCGCCGTGGCCCGCCAGATCAACCGCATCGACATCTACAAACAGGCCGCCAGCGCCGTCGGGCAGATGGCACTGCCCGCCAGTGAGATGCGCAGCAGCACCCTGATCGACGGCAAAGTCTGGGATGGCAGCAATCCTGCCGCCTATGCCGCCAGTTTCGCCATCAAACGTTAAGAGAGGTTGTTATGAAAACTGACGTGCGCGCCCTGACGCAGCCGGTACAAACCCCCGGCAGTGCCACCGTTATTCCGTTACAGGTCACCCCCAAAGCCGCCGTTCGGCCGGCACGGCTGCGTCCGTTTTTGCAGCACTGCATTCCGGCTGCGGGCGGCCTGCTGCTGATGCTGCTGGTGTGGCAGATCGCCGCCCTGTCCGAACCCTCGTTTCCCTCGCCTTACGCGACCTGGCAGGCCGCGCAGGTACTGTTCGCTGACCCGTTCTACAGCAATGGTCCCAACGATCAGGGCATTGGCTGGAATGTGCTGGCCTCGCTGCAGCGCGTCGCCATCGGATTCGGCCTCGCCGCGCTGGTGGGCATTCCTGCCGGATTTCTGCTGGGGCGCTTCACCTTTATGGCGCGCATGTTCAATCCGATTATCGCCTTACTGCGCCCGGTCAGCCCGCTGGCCTGGCTGCCGATTGGGCTGCTGCTGTTTCAGCGCGCCGAGCCGGCCGCCAGCTGGACCATTTTCATCTGTTCGATCTGGCCGATGATCATCAACACCGCCGAAGGGGTGCAGCGCATTCCGCAGGATTACCTCAACGTGGCGCGGGTGTTACAGCTCTCTGAATGGACGGTGATGCGCCGGATCCTGCTGCCCGCCGTGCTGCCTGCGGTGCTCACCGGGGTGCGTCTCTCTATCGGCATCGCCTGGCTGGTGATTGTGGCCGCCGAAATGCTGACCGGCGGGCTGGGGATCGGTTTCTGGATCTGGAACGAGTGGAACAACCTCAACGTGGCAAACATTCTGATCGCCATTCTGATTATCGGCGTCGTCGGGCTGCTGCTGGAGCAGGGTCTGATGCTGCTGGCGCGTCGTTTCAGCTGGGAAAAATAAGGAGAACATCATGCAGCAACACATTATTCGCGTTCAGCAGGTGAGTCAGCGTTTCAACACCGCCAGCGGCGAGTTTCTGGCGCTGGACAACGTCAGTTTTGATATCCACGAAGGGGAAACCCTGAGCCTGATCGGCCACTCCGGCTGCGGCAAATCGACGCTGCTGAACCTGATTGCCGGATTAACCCGTCCCAGCAGCGGCGTGCTGCTATGTGATAACCGCGAAATCACCGGACCCGGCCCGGCGCGTGCGGTGGTATTTCAGAACCATTCGCTGCTGCCGTGGCTGACGGCGTTTCAGAACGTCGAACTGGCGGTGCAGCAGGTGTTTAAAGGACGCTTCAGCAAAGCGGAGATGCGCGACTGGATCGAACACAACCTCAATCGGGTGCAGATGAGCCACGCCATGCACAAGCGGCCTGGCGAAATCTCCGGCGGCATGAAGCAGCGTGTCGGCATTGCCCGGGCGCTGGCAATGAAGCCGCGCGTGCTGCTGCTCGATGAGCCATTTGGCGCGCTGGATGCCTTAACCCGCGCCCACCTGCAGGACAGCGTGATGCGCATTCAGCAGGAGCTGAACACCACCATTGTCCTGATCACCCATGACGTGGATGAAGCGGTGCTGCTCTCCGATCGGGTGCTGATGATGACCAACGGCCCGGCAGCGCAGGTCGGTGAAATCCTCACCGTCGATCTGCCGCGTCCGCGCTCGCGGATCGCGCTGGCGGATGAGCCGCGCTACCACCAGCTGCGCCAGAAAGTGCTGCATTTCCTCTATGAAAAACAGACCACGGCCGCATAAGGAGCAGACCATGAGGCAACGGTTGCTGGTGATAGGTAATGGCATGGCGGGGATGCAGATGGTGGAGAGCCTGCTGCAGCGTGCGCCGCTGCGCTACGCCATTACGGTCATTGGCCGCGAGCCGCACGGCAACTACAACCGCGTGCTGCTGTCGCCGGTGCTGGCCGGTGAAAAGTCCTTTGGTGAAACCCTGATCCACGATCGCGACTGGTATCAGCGGCATGGCGTCACGCTGCTGACCGGGGAAACCGTGCAGCAGGTCGATCTGGCCGCGCGTACGGTGCAGACCGATCAGCGCCAGCTCGGCTGGGATCGGCTGGTGTTTGCCACCGGTTCACAGCCTCGTCTGCCCGCGATTCCCGGTATTGATGCCCGCCACGTACTCGGTTTTCGCAGCATCGCCGACGTCCGGCAACTGCTGACGGGCCAGGGGCCGGTGGTGATTCTGGGCGGCGGTTTTCTCGGCATTGAAGCGGCGGCGGCACTCCGCGCCCGTGGCCGTGAGGTCACGCTGGTGCACCACAAACCCTGGCTGCTGGACCGCCAGCTGGATGCCAAAGCGGGCGAGCTGTTGCTGACGGCATTAGCGCAGCGCGGCATTCGCTGCGAACTCAGCAGTGGACTCACGGCGATTGACGAGGCGGGCGTAACGCTGACCTGCGGGCGTCACTGCGCCGCCACGCAGGTCGTGATTGCCATCGGTGTTCAGCCTGCGGTGAAGCTGGCGCTGGCGGCGGGTCTGCCGTGTCAGCGCGGGATTATGGTTGATGGTCAGCTGCGCAGCGCCATTCCCGATGTTTACGCCGTGGGCGAGTGCTGTGAAATCGCGGGCGAAACCTTTGGCCTGGTCGCGCCCTGCCTGGCGCAGGCAGAGATTCTGGCGGCGCAGCTGGCGGGATCGCCGCTGGCGGATTTCGTCAGTGAGCCGCTGGCGACGCGGCTTAAGGTTAGCGGCATTTCGCTGTTCAGCGCCGGTGATGTCAGTGAGGCGCCATCCATCAGCAGTTTTGATCCGATCTCCGGCGACTATCGCCGCCTTTTTCTCCGTCAGGGCCGCCTCTGTGGCGTGCTGCTCTCTGGCGATACCCGGCAGGGTGCGGCGTGGCTTGAACGTCTGCAGCGTGCCGAACCTGTCACGCTCGATACCCTGTTCGATCACCATCAACCTGAACCGCAGCCGCAGGCTGCTGAGAGTCCTGAGATGAGTAAACCGGTTTTAGCCGTGATTGGTCACGGCATGGTCAGTCACCACTTTCTTGAGCAGCTGGTTGCCCGCGAACTGCATCAGCACTATCACGTCGTGGTTTACGGCGAGGAGCGTCAGCAGGCCTACGATCGCGTGCATCTGTCGGACTATTTCAATGGCAAAACGGCCGGCGATCTGTCGCTGGTCGGCGCGGACTTCTTTGTCCGGCACGGTATCGAACTGCGCAGTGGCTGCACGGTTGTGGCCATCGATCGCCAGCAGCGCAGCCTGCGTGACAGCGCGGGCAGTGAACTGGCGTGGGATAAGCTGGTGCTGGCGACCGGCTCACGCGCATTCGTCCCGCCGGTGCCGGGCCACGATGGCGACCGCTGCTTTGTCTACCGCACGCTGGACGATCTTGATGCCATTGCCGCCTGCGCCCGCCATAGCCAGCGCGGTATCGTCATTGGCGGCGGCCTGCTGGGTCTGGAGGCGGCGAATGCGCTGCGGCAGCTCGGGCTTGAAACGCACGTGGTGGAGTTTGCGCCGCGCCTGATGGCGGTGCAGCTTGATGAGGGCGGGGCGCTGATGCTGCGCCAGAAGATCGACGCGCTGGGCGTCACCGTCCACACCTCAAAACAGACCGAGCTGATCGAGCAGCAGCCCGATGGCAGCGTGGTACTGCGCTTTGCCGACGGCAGCAGTTTACCCGGCGATCTGGTGCTGTTCTCCGCCGGTATCCGTCCGCGCGATGAGCTGGCGCGTGAAGCGGGCCTGACGCTGGGACCGCGCGGCGGCATTGAGATTAACGATCGCTGCCAGACCAGCGATGACGATGTGTTTGCCATTGGGGAATGCGCGATGTGGAACGGCCAGATTTTTGGCCTTGTCGCGCCAGGATATCAGATGGCACGGGTGCTGGCCGGACATCTGGCGGCTGAACCTGCCGCCTTCAGCGGCGCGGACATGAGCACTAAGCTGAAACTGCTGGGCGTGGAGGTGGCGTCGTTCGGTGATGCCCATGGCCGCACCCAGGGCAGTCAGCACTATCACTGGACCGACGGGCCAAAAGGCGTTTACAAAAAAATCGTGGTCAGTGCTGATTGCACACGACTGCTGGGCGGCGTACTGGTCGGCGACAGCAGCGATTACGCCACGCTGCTGCAGATGATGCTCAACGACCTGCCGCTGCCTGCCGCGCCGGAGAGCCTGATCCTGCCTGCGCTGGCCGGTGCGCCAAAAGCGCCGGGCGTCGCGGCATTGCCCGACAGCGCACAGGTCTGCTCCTGTCACAACGTCAGCAAAGGCGACATCTGCGCAGCGGTGAAAGGCGGATGCGGTGAGATGAGTAGCATCAAGAGCTGCACCAAAGCAGCCACTGGTTGCGGCGGTTGTGTGGCACTGGTGAAACAGGTGATGGAGTTTCAGCTGGAAACGCTCGGCGTCGAGGTGAAAAAAGATGTCTGCGACCACTTCAGTTATTCACGGCAGGAGCTTTATCACCTGGTGCGGGCGGGTGAGTTCAGAACATTTGATGCGCTGCTAGCCTCACACGGTAAGGGTCAGGGCTGTGAAGTGTGCAAGCCGCTGGTGGGGTCGATTCTTGCCTCCTGCTGGAATGACTATCTGCTGAAACCGGCGCACCTGCCGTTACAGGATACGAATGACCGCTACTTCGCCAACATCCAGAAAGATGGCACCTATTCGGTAGTGCCGCGTGTCCCGGCGGGTGAAATTACGCCACAGGGGCTGATCGCCATTGGTGAAGTGGCAGCGCGTTATGACCTTTACACCAAAATCACCGGCGGGCAGCGTATCGACCTGTTTGGCGCGCGGCTCGATCAGCTGCCCGCTATCTGGCAGACGCTGCTTGAGGCCGGTTTTGAAACCGGTCACGCCTACGGCAAGTCGCTGCGCACCGTGAAATCCTGTGTCGGATCCACCTGGTGCCGCTACGGCGTGCAGGACTCGACCGCCTTCGCCATCACGCTGGAGAACCGCTACAAGGGACTTCGCGCCCCACATAAAATCAAGATGGCGGTCTCGGGCTGTACTCGCGAGTGTGCGGAAGCGCAGAGTAAAGATATCGGCGTGATCGCCACTGAAAAGGGCTGGAACCTCTATGTCTGCGGCAACGGCGGCATGAAGCCGCGGCACGCCGATCTGTTTGCCAGCGACCTCGACGATGCCACGCTGCTGCGCTATGTCGATCGTCTGCTGATGTTCTATATCCGTACTGCGGATCGTCTGCAACGCACCAGCGTCTGGCTGGACAATCTGGAAGGCGGTCTCGATTACCTGCGTCAGGTGGTGATTGAGGACAGCCTTGGGCTGGGTGCAACGCTGGAGCAGGAGATGCAGCGGGTGGTTGACGCCTGGCAGTGCGAGTGGCAGACCACGCTGGCGGACCCATCGCGACGTGCGTTGTTTACGCCGACGATCAACAGCGAGCAGCCCGATGAAACCCTGCACTACAGCCGGGTACGCGGTCAGCGTCAGCCTGAATCCGTGGCTGCGCGTCCGCTGCTACAGCTGCCCGCCGAGCCGTGGAGCGCAGTCTGCGCACTGGAGGCGATTCCGCCCGAAGCCGGGATCGGGGCGCGACTCGGCAGCGAGCGTGTTGCCCTGTTCCGCTTTGGCGATGCGCTCTATGCGCTGGAAGATCGTGAACCCGGCAGCGACGCCAGCGTGCTGTCGCGCGGGATTCTGGGCGATGTCGGCGGCGAGCCGGTGGTGATCTCTCCGCTCTACAAGCAGCGGGTACGGCTGCGTGACGGGCAGAGTCTGGATAATCCGCAGCATCAGCTGCGCTGCTGGCCGGTGAAGCTGGAAGCGGGGCAGATCTGGCTGGCAAACCGTCCGCAAAATCGGCTGGCGCAGGCATCATGAACAGCACCTGTCCCTATTGCGGCGTCGGCTGTGGCGTCTGCGTCACGCCGCAGGGTAATCATCAGGCAACGGTGATCGGCGATGCGCATCATCCCGCTAACGCAGGCCGGTTGTGCGTTAAGGGCGCGGCGCTGGGCGAGACGCTGACGCCACAGGGGCGTCTTCTTACCGCTCAGGTTAACGGCCAGCCGGTCAGCCTTGATGCGGCGCTGGATGCGGCGGCGGCAGGATTGCGCGCGGTAATCGATCAATATGGTCCGCAGGCAGTGGCGTTTTATGGCTCCGGGCAGCTGCTCACCGAGGATTACTACGTCGCCAACAAGCTGATGAAGGGCTATATCGGTGCCGCCAACATCGATACGAATTCCCGGCTCTGCATGGCGTCGGCGGTGGTCGGCTATAAGCGGGCGCTGGGGGCGGATGCGGTGCCCTGCTGTTACGACGATCTGGAACAGGCGGATCTGGTACTGCTGGTAGGGTCCAATGCCGCCTGGGCGCATCCGGTGGTCTGGCAGCGGCTGATGCAGGCGAAGCAGCAGCGACCGGCGATGCGCATTGTGGTGATTGATCCGCGCCGCACGGCCAGTTGTGACCAGGCCGATCTGCATCTGCCGCTGCGCCCTGGCAGTGATGCGGCGCTGCTTTCCGGTCTGCTGCACTGGCTGGCGCAGCACGATGGCCTGGATGCCAGCATGTTGCCGCATCTGAATGGCGTGGGTGAAACCCTGGTGGCCGCCGCGCAGTGGGATGTCGCGCGGGTTGCAGAGACCTGTGATTTAACGGAACAGCAGGTGACGCACTTTTTCCGGCTGGTCAGCCAGCACGATCGGATGCTGACGCTGTGGTGCATGGGGATTAATCAGTCCGCCACCGGCAGCGACAATAACCAGGCGATTCTTAACCTGCATCTGCTGACGGGCAAAATAGGCCGTGCGGGCTGCGGGCCTTTTTCGCTGACCGGACAGCCAAATGCGATGGGCGGACGCGAAGTGGGTGGCCTGGCGAATCAGCTGGCGGCGCACATGAGTTTTACGGAAGCGGACTGCGATCGGGTGCAGCGTTTCTGGCGCAGCCCGTCGATGGCCCGCCAGCCGGGACTGACCGCGCTGGATCTCTTCAGGGCAATTGCGGAAGGTGAGGTGAAAGCAGTGTGGATTATGGGCACCAATCCGGCGGTGTCAATGCCGGAAGGCAACCGCGTGGCGCAGGCGCTGGCGGCGTGTCCGCTGGTCATTGTCTCGGATGTGATGGCGCAGACCGACACCAGCGCCTTTGCCGATATTCTGCTGCCCGCCCAGGGCTGGGGCGAGAAGAACGGCACCGTGACGAACTCAGAGCGGCGTATTTCGCGTCAGCGCGCCTTTGCCGCCGCGCCGGGGGATGCCCGGCCTGACTGGTGGCTGCTGGCGCAGGTGGCGCAGCGACTAGGGTTCCGAGAGGGCTTTAACTGGCAGCATCCGTCGGAGATTTTCTGCGAACATGCGGCGCTGTCGGGGTTTGAGAACGACGGTCAGCGGGCGTTTGATATCAGCGGGCTGGCGCCGTTGAGCCAGGCTGCATGGGATGCGCTGCGTCCGGTTCAGTGGCCGGTTAATGCTGCTCATCCGCAGGGCTGTGCGCGGTTGTTTGGCGATCGCCGCTTTTTCCACGAGGACGGGAAAGCCCGGCTGCGTGTCCCGGCTACGCCTGCCTTAACCCCGCGTGATGCGGCTTATCCGCTATTGATGAACAGCGGTCGGGTGCGCGATCAATGGCATACCATGACGCGCACCGGGCTGGTGCCGCGTCTGATGCAGCATTGTGATGAGCCGTTTGTGGCGCTGCATCCCGCTGATGCCGTGCAGTATGGCGTGACGGCGGGTGGGCTGGCGCGGGTGCAGTCAGTACAGGGCTGGATCACTGTACGGGTACGGGGTGATAGCGGGATGCGGCGCGGCGAGCTGTTTGTGCCGATGCACTGGAACCGGCAGTTCAGCCAGCAGAGTCACGTCGATATGCTGGTCGCCGCCCGCGCCTGTCCGTTTTCAGGGCAACCCGCGCTGAAGCAGACGCCGGTGCGGATTCTGCCGCTGACGGTGAGCTGGCAGGGCTGGCTGTGGCAGCGTGGAATGACGCAGCCCGCAGGCTTGCGCTACTGGTCGCGTACGCCCTATCCGGCGGCGCAGCGCTATGCGGTCGCGGGCGAGGGAGTGCCGCAGGCGTGGCTGGCCGGACAGGTTGATTTGTCAGGTTATGACCTGCAGGTCGCCTCCGGCAGCGGTTGTGATTACCGGTTGCTGGCATGGCGCGACGGTGAGTTGCAGCTGGCGTTTTATGCCGGTAGCGCGTTGCCATCGCTGGATAGCGCATTTGTCGCGGCGGCCTTTGCGGATGCGCCGCAGGATGCTGCCGGGCGGCACAGCGTGCTGGCGGGTCAGGCGATGCAGGGCAGCGCGGCAGGCCGGATTATCTGTAGCTGTATGGGGGTAGGCGAACAGACGATTTTGCAGGCGGTGGCGGAGGGATGTCGTACCACTCAGGCGCTTGGCCGGAAGCTGAAGTGCGGCACGCAGTGTGGCTCCTGTATTCCGGAGCTGAAGCAGCTTTTGCTGTCCGATGTGGTTGTGGAGGAATGATGACGCGAGCAATTAATTCTCTGGATAAGTTACTGGCCCCGGTCGGTGTGGCAAAGCCGCAGGGTGCGGTGTGGCTGGTGGGCGCAGGCCCTGGCGATGTGGAGTTGCTGACAGTAAAGGCGTTGCGGTTGCTGCAGCGGGCTGAAGTAGTGGTGTATGACCGGCTGGTGAGTGAAGCGGTGATGGCGGAGGTGCCGGAGAGCGCGTTAAGCATTGACGTGGGTAAGCAGCCGGGTCAGCACGGGCTGAAGCAGGCGCAGATTAATCAGTTGCTGGGGGATCTGGCGCGCAGCGGGCGCAATGTGATCCGGCTGAAAGGGGGCGATCCCTTTATTTTTGGGCGCGGTGGCGAGGAGATGGTGAGTCTGCAACAGGCCGGGATCCGCTGTGAGGTAGTGCCGGGAATTACGGCGGCGGTGGGCTGTGCGGCCGCCAGCGGGATTCCGTTGACGCATCGGGATTGTGCGCAGTCGCTGCGGTTGATTACCGGGCATGGCCGGCGTGGCGAGCCGCAGCTGGATGCAGCCGCACTGGCGGCGGTGAATCAGACGCTGGTGTTCTATATGGGGCTAAGCTGGAGTGCGTCGATCAGTGCGCAGCTGCAGGCACAGGGACGGGATACGGCGACGCCGGTGGCGATTATAGAGAACGGCACCCGGCCGGATCAGCGGGTGTTGATTACCACGCTGGGAGGGCTGGCGGAGACGGTGGCGCAGGAAAAGCCGGTTTCGCCATCGCTGCTGGTGGTGGGTGAGGTCGTGCGGTTCTATCGGGCGGATTTGCAGGTGCGGGATGATGTGACGGTGAGCCGGTGCGATGGGCAGGAAGTAGGGTGCGTCGTGCAGGGAAAACCTGCCTGATCGCAAAGGAATCCCGCATCCCTGCGGACTGGGCTCGCCATCCCTGGCTCGCACACTTTGCTTTTCAGGCAGGCCATTCCTGCACGGCTGGCATGGGTGAGGGATTTTGTAGATTTGTTGCAATGGAGTGCAAATACGGTGCGTCGTGCAGGAAAAACCTGCCTGATCGCAAAGGAATCCCGCATCCCTGCGGACTGGGCTCGCCATCCCTGGCTCGCATACTTTGCTTTTCAGGCAGGCCATTCCTGCACGGCTGGCATGGGTGAGGGGTTTTGCAGATTTGTTGCAATGGAGTGCAAATACGGTGCGTCGTGCAGGAAAAACCTGCCTGATCGCAAAGGAATCCCGCATCCCTGCGGACTGGGCTCGCCATCCCTGGCTCGCATACTTTGCTTTTCAGGCAGGCCATTCCTGCACGGCTGGCATGGGTGAGGGGTTTTGCAGATTTGTTGCAATGGAGTGGAAGTACGGTGCGTCGTGCAGGAAAAACCGGCCTGATCGCAAAGGAATTTCGCCTCCCTGCGGACTGGGCTCGCCATCCCTGGCTCGCACACTTTGCTTTTTCAGGCAGGCCATTCCTGCACGGTTGGCATGAGTGTGGAGGTTTTGATGGTTTGCAGGCATGCCCGCGCTTTCCTGCGCCTGAAATTCTCGTTTCTCCGTGCTCTGGAATCACTCACGGCACTTCGGTACGGAAGTTCAATTACATCGCCCGCTTCAGCGGCAGCGGAGCCACCAGCACTTTCACGCCCAGGGCCTCAAACGCTTTGACCTGCGCGGCGCTGATGCCGCTGTCGGTAATCAGGTAGTGGATGTTGCTCCAGTCACAGGGCAGCGCGAACATGGACACCTTGTCGATTTTGCTGGAGTCTGCCACCACGTAAACCGTGCTGGCAGATTTGATCATCGCCAGTTTTACCTTGATGTCCGTTTCGCTGGGGAAGCTCAGGCCCAGACGCGGTGAGATGCAGGCGGTGGCCAGAAAGAGTTTTTCGGCCAGCACATTTTCGAAAAAGCTGGCCGCTTTCTCGCCCGAGGTGGAGAGCGTCGGAAACTTAAAGGTGCCGCCGGTCAGCAGGATATTGATCCCCGGCTCGCCGCCCAGTTTCAGGGCGATATTGACTGCCGTGGTCACCACGGACAAACGGCGGATGTGGCTGATGGCGTCGGTAATCGCCGTGGTGGTGGTGCCGGAATCGAAAATCACCGTGTCGCCATTTTCGATATGCTGCGCCGCCAGTCGGCCAATCGCCTCTTTCTCTTCCAGATGGGTCTGCCGCTCCAGCAGCATCGCGCCGGTATTCTGCTTGCCCGTCATCAGCGTTGCGCCACCGTGGTAGCGCTGCACAAACCCCTGTTTTTGCAGCATGCGCAGGTCGCTGCGTAATGTGGCTTCAGTCAGTCCAAAGGTCTCGGTCAGCGCTTTGACCGTGACCGTACCATCCTCACGGATCATCTCCAGAATTTTCTCGCGGCGTTGCTGCATGTCAGCGAACTGCTCACTTTTGCTTTTCAATCGAAATGCTCCCTTTTTCAGTAACCTGATGGCTTGGGCGGACAAGGTCTCTGTGGCTGAGTTTAACGCGCCATTTTTATGAATGCGAGATGACCTGACAGGTCTGTGATTTTCGAACGAAAATAAATAATCAGCAGGTTATTGAATCTCCCAGGCTTTCCCGATTGCCGCAGAGCAGCTTTATTTCGGGACTGGAACCCAGATCACGTCTTTTCAATCAGATAAGCCGCTTTGTACAGCAGATGGTCGAAATTTGATCTGCTCCACATATCATTTCTTTTCGATAGCTTATATTTTTGTTCGAAAATGATTGAGTCAACGGCATCAGCAAAAATCAGGGGAAGAGTGGGATGAGTGGTGAATATGACGTAAACCTGCGCTACGGCGTGGATACTGCAATGAATCTGGCCGGTAAGGTGGCGGTGGTGACCGGCGGGCTGGGCGGCATCGCCATGGCAACCAATGGCATGCTGCTGGAGAAGGGCGCGCATCTGGCACTGCTCTATCCGCCGTTTGAAGCGGAGAAAGTTGCCAGTCTGCAGGCGGACTTCGCGGCCGATCGGGTACAGTTTGTCTGCTGTGACGTCACCGATCCCGCGTCGGTGGAAAAGGCGTTTGACGCGGTGGTTTCCCACTATGGCCGCATCGATATTATGGTCAACTGCGCAGGCTACGTGATGCTGCAGCCGGTGATTGAGACTGATTTTGCTGAGTGGCAGAAGCAGATCGCGGTGAATCTTACCGGCCCTTTCCTCTGCTCGCAGGCGGCCGCACGGCTGATGATTCGTGCCGGTGCGGGCGGCAAGATTATTAACATCGCCTCCCAGGCGGCGTCCATCGCGATCGACAATCATGTCGCCTACACCTCCGCCAAAGCGGGTCTGCTGGGCATGACTAAAGTGATGGCCAAAGAGTTTGCTCCGCATCGCATCAACGTGAATACCCTGTCGCCCACCGTGGTGCTCACGCCGATGGGCGAGAAAGCCTGGCGCGGCGAGAAAGGCGAGCAGATGAAAAAGCTGATTCCGCTGGGTCGCTTTGCCTATACCGATGAGATCGCCGCCGCCGTGCTGTTCTTTGCCAGCAACGGCAGCGACATGATTACCGGCGCAGATTTGATGATCGATGGTGGCTTCACCATCTGGTAAGGCCAACCCAACACCCGGGACTTCATACCCTGCCATAACGATAAGAGAGAACATCATGAAAAACCGTACCCTGCTGTGTACTGCCGTGGCTGCCTGTCTGGTTTCTCAGGCGGCGTTTGCCGCCGAAAAAGGCACCATTATGATTCTGGTTAACTCACTCGATAATCCTTACTACGCCTCCGAAGCCAAAGGGGCCAACCTCAAAGCGCAGTCGCTGGGCTACAAAACCACGGTGCTGTCGCACGGCGAAGATGTGAAGAAGCAGAGCGAACTGATCGATGCCGCTATCGGTAAGAAAGTGCAGGGTATCGTGCTGGATAACGCCGACTCCACCGCCAGCGTAGCGGCGATCAAAAAAGCCAAAGATGCCGGCATTCCGGTGGTGCTGATCAACCGTGAAATCCCGGTAGATGACGTGGCGCTGGCGCAGATTACCCACAACAACTTCCAGGCGGGTTCAGATGTGGCCAACGTCTTTGTCGAAAAGATGGGGGAAAAGGGCAAATACGCCGAGCTGGCCTGTAACCTGGCCGACAACAACTGCGTGACCCGTTCTAAATCGTTCCATCAGGTGCTGGATCAGTATCCCGATATGCAGAGCGTGGCGCGTCAGGATGCCAAAGGCACCCTGATCGATGGCAAGCGCATTATGGACAGCATCCTGCAGGCGCACCCGGATGTGAAAGGCGTGATCTGTGGTAACGGTCCGGTCGCGCTGGGTGCCATTGCGGCGCTCAAGGCAGCCGGTCGCAACGATGTCATCGTGGTGGGGATTGATGGCAGCAACGACGAACGCGATGCGGTCAAAGCGGGTACGCTGAAAGCCACGGTGATGCTGCAGGCGCAGGCGATTGCCGCTGAAGGCGTGACCGATCTCGATAACTTCATTCAGAAAGGCGTGAAGCCGGAGAAACAGCGTGTCATGTTCCGCGGCATTCTGATTACTCCGGAAAACGCCAAAGGCGTCCAGGACTTTAACTACAAGTCGTAATTAACCGCTGCCGCGCCTGCGCGAGCGGGCGCCAGGGAGAAGAAGATGTCCCGAAGAGTCTGGCTGACGCTGGTGGTCATGCTGCTAAGCGGCTGCAAAATTGTGTCGCAGCAGGAGCTGGCTGACCTGAAGAATCCCCCCAATCCGAAGATGGCCAACATCGACCAGCTCTGGCAACAGAAGCTGGTGCCGCAGGTCCAGGCGGAGGCGAAACCGCTGGCAGCGCTGATGACGTCGCTCCAGTCTGCCAAAGACTTTGACAGCGCCTGTCAGACCTACGGCTATCGCAGTCAGGCTGAGAACCCCTGTATTTTCAGCGTCTCCGTTCGCGGTCAGGTAACGGCTGTCAATACCACTTCCCGCAGCGGAAAGATGACCGTAAAGGATGAATCAGGTGACAGTGTCACTATTCAGGTGGGACCGATCATCCGGGGCACGGCGCTGCGCGATGTCTATAAAGGCGCGAGTTATCAGGACTTTAACGATCAGGTGCTTTTTGGTGATTACGGTAAGGCGATTAACCAGCACGCCTCAGCCCTGATGCAACAGTTCGCGCCAAAAGTGGGCGACACAGTGATGGTCAGCGGCGTGTTCAGCAGCTGGGACATTCCGCAACAGCTGCCGGATATCACCCCGGCTGCCATCACCCGGCAATAAGGAGCGGCAGATGCAAAATCCGCAACCGCAAACGTCCGGCGACGTGATTATCGAAACGCGCAACGTGTCGCGTCTCTATCCCGGCGTGACCGCGCTCGATCAGGTCAGCTATCGGGTCTACCGCAACAAAGTGAATGTCCTGATTGGGGAGAACGGGGCCGGCAAGTCCACCATGATGAAGATGCTGGCCGGGGTTGAAACGCCGTCGTCGGGCGAGATTCTGCTGGATGGCAAGGTGGTGTCGCTGAACTCCACCCATCAGGCGGAGAAGCAGGGGATCAGCATCATTTTTCAGGAGCTGAATCTGTTTCCCAACATGAACGTGATGGACAACATTTTTATCGCCAACGAGTTTTTCCAGCGCGGCGTCATCAATGAGAAGTATCAGTACGCGCTGGCGAAGTCGCTGCTGCAAAGGCTGCAGCTCGATGTCGATCCCTATGCACCGCTGGGCGAGTTGGGCATCGGGCATCAGCAACTGGTGGAGATTGCCAGAGCGCTGTCGAAGGATACCAGGGTGTTGATCATGGATGAACCCACCAGTGCCCTGAGTCAGTCGGAAGTCAAAGTGCTGTTCAATGTCATCGACCAGCTGAAGCGACGCGGCGTCACCATTATCTACATCTCACACCGGCTGGAAGAGTTGATGGAGATAGGCGATCACATCACCATTTTTCGCGATGGCCGTTTTATCAGTGAGCGCGAGGTGCGCGACGCCAGCGTGCCGTGGATTATCGCCCAGATGGTGGGCGATAAGAAAAAACAGTTCGACTATCAGCCTGCGCCACAAGGAGAAACGGTGCTGGAGGTCGAGGGGCTGACCGCGCTGCATCAGAACGGTGGCTACAAGCTTAATGAGGTCAGTTTTACCCTGCGCAAGGGCGAGGTAATCGGCATTTATGGTCTGCTGGGTGCCGGGCGCACCGAGCTGTTTAAGGGGCTGATTGGCCTGATGCCCTGTCAGTCGGGCCGGGTACGGCTGTCCGGTAAGGATCTGGCAAAGCGCAGCTTCCAGCAGCGGCTGAAAAGTGGCATCGCGCTGGTGCCGGAAGATCGCAAAGGCGAAGGGGTGATTGAACTGATGTCGATCACCGCCAACATGACACTCTCTGATTTCAGCCTGCGCGGTTTTCGCCGGGCGCTGGGGCTGCTGAATCCCGGCCGGGAGCAGCAGCGGGTCAATGAGATGATCGGCCATCTGGCGATCAAAGTCAGCGATCCCGATCTGCCGGTCACGGCGCTAAGCGGGGGTAATCAGCAGAAGGTCGTGCTGGGTAAAGCGCTGATGACCGGGCCGCAGGTGGTGTTGCTGGATGAGCCGACGCGCGGCATCGATGTCGGTGCCAAAAACGACGTCTATCACCTGATTGGCAATCTGGCTCAGCAGGGGCTGGCCGTCATGTTCTCATCGTCTGAACTGGATGAGGTGATGGCGCTCGCGGACCGCATTTTAGTGATGGCCGATGGCCGGATAACTGCCGATCTGCCCCGCGCAGCGGCAACGAGAGAACATCTGATCGCGGCATCAACCCCGCAGGATTAAGCGCCTGACCCATTGGGCTAAGCTGGCCGGAGAATGTCATGAACCAAAAATACCTGCTCTATATGTACCTCCTCAAGGCGCGCACCTTTATTGCGCTGCTGATTGTAGTCGGCTTCTTCAGCGTGATGGTGCCGAACTTTCTGACGCCCTCTAACCTGCTGATTATGACGCAGCACGTCGCCATTACCGGACTGCTGGCGATTGGCATGACGCTGGTGATCCTCACCGGCGGTATCGATCTCTCGGTGGGCGCGGTCGCGGGGATCTGCGGCATGGTGGCGGGCGCGCTGCTGACCAATGGCATTCCGTTATGGGGCGGCAATACGCTGTTTCTCAACGTGCCTGAAGTGATTCTGGTGGTGGCGATCTTTGGCGTGCTGGTGGGGCTGATTAACGGCACGGTGATCACCCGACTGGGCGTGGCCCCCTTTATCTGCACCCTGGGCATGATGTATGTGGCGCGCGGGGCGGCACTGCTGTTCAACGACGGCGGCACCTACGCTAACCTGGTGGGAGTGCCCGCGCTGGGCAACACCGGCTTTTCGCTGCTCGGCTCCGGCACCGTAATGGGTGTTTATCTGCCAATCTGGCTGATGCTCGGCTTTTTACTGCTCGGCCTCTATCTGACGCGCAAAACCCCGCTGGGTCGTTACATCTACGCCATTGGCGGCAATGAGTCCGCCGCGCGGCTGGCGGGCGTGCCGATTATCAAGGTGAAAGTCTTTGTCTACGCCTTTTCCGGCCTCTGCGCGGGGCTTGTCGGACTGGTGGTGGCCTCTCAGTTGCAGACTGCGCATCCGATGACCGGCAACATGTTTGAGATGGATGCCATTGGTGCCACCGTGCTGGGCGGCACGGCGCTGGCGGGCGGGCGTGGGCGGGTGTCCGGCTCGATTATTGGCGCGTTCGTTATCGTCTTCCTGGCGGATGGCATGGTGATGATGGGCGTCAGCGATTTCTGGCAGATGGTAATTAAAGGTCTGGTGATTGTCACAGCCGTCGTGATCGACCAGTTCCAGCAGCGTCTGCAAAGCAAAGTGGTGCTGCTGCGTCGCCATGAAAAAAAGCAGCAGGCAGCGCCTCTCACTGATGTTCGTCACAGTTAACAGGAGCAATTATGAGCCGCGAACAACGTGCAAAAACAGTGGTGATTACCGGTGCCTGTCGCGGCATCGGTGCCGGGATCGCGGCGCGTTTCGCCCGCGACGGGGCCAGGCTGGTGATGGTGTCGAATGCCGATCGGGTCTTTGCCACAGCTGACCAGCTTCAAGAGCAGTACGGCAGTGAGATTCTGGCGCTGCGGGTCGACGTTACGGATGAAGCGGCGGTGCAGCAGCTCTATCAGCAGGCCTTTGAACGCTTTGGACAGATTGATGTCTCGATTCAGAATGCGGGCGTGATCACCATTGACCGTTTCGACACCATGCCGAAAAGCGACTTTGAGCGGATTCTGGCTGTGAACACCACCGCCGTCTGGCTCTGCTGTCGTGAAGCCGCGAAATATATGGTGAAGCAGGGCAGCGGCAGTCTGATTAACACCTCATCGGGGCAGGGACGGCAGGGCTTTATTTACACGCCGCACTATGCCGCCAGCAAAATGGGGGTCATCGGCATCACTCAGAGTCTGGCGCTGGAGCTGGCACCGTGGAACATTACGGTCAACGCCTTCTGTCCCGGCATCATTGAGAGTGAGATGTGGGATTACAACGATCGCGTCTGGGGCGAGATCCTCAGCAGCGAGGAGAAAACCTACGGCAAAGGTGAGTTGATGGCCGAGTGGGTGAAAAATATTCCGCTGAAGCGTGCCGGTCAGCCGGAGGATGTGGCCGGGCTGGTGGCGTTTCTGGCTTCAGAAGATGCGCGCTATATCACCGGACAGACTATTAATGTCGATGGCGGCTTAATCTTCTCCTGATGACGCCAGAGATGATCCAGGCCTGCTACATAGCAGGCCTTTTTTTCTGCCAGACTTTTCTGGTATATGCACAATTTGCCTCTGCTGTCCTGCATCGCCGTCACAATATGTTAAGGTAACTGTGAATGAATTTGACTTTTATCGCAGTGACAAATTAATCAATGTGCCAGGTGACATGATACGGAAAACAGGGGTTCTCTCTTTGATTGCGCTGTCGCTCTCTGCCTTGCAGAGCGCTCACGCGTTCCAGACTGAAACAACAGTGTCAGAAACGCCCTTCGACAATCCTGCGCGCTACAGTGATTCGCTCCCGACGCTCGGCAGCACCAGCGACGAGGATGAAGCATGGAGCAAAAAGCTGGCGGCTGTGGCGAAAAGCATCGGTGAAGCGAGTAACAACAGCGACAGCAATGTGACGTTTGGCCAGCAGGCGGGCGTCTGGGCGTTCAATCATCTGCGTGATGAAGTGGCCGGTCGGGTTGAGAGCGAAGGGCAGTCACTGCTGTCGCCTTATGGTAACGCGCAGCTGGACCTGAAAGTCGACATGAACGGAAACTTCACCGGCACTGGCGGCGATCTCTTCAGCGCACTAGCCGACGAGAATAGCCAGCTTACCTTCAGCCAGCTTGGCCTGCATGATACCGGTGAGGGTCTGGTCGGCAATGCGGGACTGGGACAGCGGTGGGACGCCGGTAACTGGCTGCTGGGCTACAACGGCTTTGTTGATCACGTCTTCAGCAGCGGCCTGCAGCGCGCCTCGGTGGGAACTGAAGCCTGGAGTGATTCGATGCGTTTCTCTGCCAACTACTATCAGCCACTTTCCGGCTGGAAAAATCTTGGCAGTTCGCAGCAGCAGCGCATGGCGCGCGGCTATGACATCACCAGCCAGAGCTATCTGCCCTTTTATCGTCAGCTGGGCGTCTCGGTAAGCTATCAGCAATATCTGGGTGAAAATGTCGATCTGTTTAACAGCGGCAACCGCTATCACAATCCCTCTGCCATGTCGTTTGGCCTCTCTTACACACCGGTGCCGCTGGTAACGCTGTCTGCTACTCACAAAACCAGCAGTGCCGGTGAAAGCCAGGATCAACTGGGGCTGAAACTGAACTATCGCTTCGGCGTGGCGCTGAGCCGTCAGCTTGACGCCGGTAACGTCGCGGAAGCGCGCTCTCTGCGTGGCAGCCGTTACGATACCGTGACCCGCAGCGATACGCCGGTGCTCTCATTCCGTCAGCGCAAAACCCTGTCGGTATTTCTGGCGACACCGCCCTGGCAGTTAAGCAGTGGCGAGAGTCTGCCGCTGAAGCTACAGGTGCGGGCAAGCAATGACATCAGGGCAGTGAGCTGGCAGGGTGACACGCAGGCGCTGAGCCTGACGCCACCGGCCAATAACGCCGATCCGCAGGGCTGGAGTGTGATTTTACCGCAATGGGATCCGTCGCCAGACGCCAGCAACGAATACCGGCTGTCGGTGACGCTGGAGGACAGCAAGCAGCAGCGTGTCACCTCTAACTGGATCACCCTGAAGGTTGAGCCACCGATGGCGATGGACGCGGCTCCGCAGACCGATCGTTACGATTTAATGGCGCCTACCGGTACGGCGCTGTAGCGGGAACCTGCCAGCACTGCGCTCTGGCGGGTAAATCTGACCAGCGTGATGCATGACCCGTCCGCCCGGATTCATCTGACCACTGTACCGATGCTGTGCGGCCGTCAGGCTTATGTGTCAGTAGTAACATCATGTTGCAATCATCAGTCGCAACTATCGCAGCGATGCGTAAGGGACGCTGGCAAAATGCCGATGATAAGAGCAATTCCATCGTTTACTGGTCTTGCTTATGCGCCTGAGTTTACTGAAATATCTTGTCCCTGCTTTTCTTCGTCAGCGTGATCTGCACGCCGCCGCGTCTTTCCGCTCGCTGGGGCGCGCTATGCCCGTGATTGAGTTCACGCCTGAGGGCATTATTCAGAAAGCCAGCCCGCTATTTCTGGCCGCCATGGGATACCGGGCGGACGACATTGTCGGCCAGCATCACAGCATGTTCTGCCCGCCCGCGCTGGTGAACTCGCCAGAGTACCAACGTTTCTGGCAGCGTCTGGCGGCAGGCGAAAGCTTCAGTGATAAATATCTGCGGCTGGCGAACGGCATGCGACCGGTCTGGCTGGAGGCGAGCTATATTCCGGTGACTGACCGGCGCGGACGGGTATTCAAAATCGTGAAAATAGCGGCTGATATTTCAGAAAGAATGCAGTCATCACTGGAGCAGGAGTCCATCATCAATGCGATCAGCCGCTCCATGGCCGTGATCGCATTCAGTCCTGACGGCCACGTGCTGGAGGCAAATGATAACTTCCTTAAGGCTACCGGCTATCAGGCTGCTGAAGTAACAGGAAAGCATCACCGGCTTTTCTGTTCGGATGCGCTCTCTCAGAGTGAGGAGTATCGGCAGTTCTGGGTGAGGCTGAATCAGGGCGAGTTTTTTTCGGGCCAGTTTCCCCGTCTTAACCGGCGTGGCGAACCGCTCTGGCTCAGGGCCACTTACAACCCGGTTTTTAACAGCGATGGGCAGCTCATTAAAATTGTTAAATTCGCCACCGATGTGACGGAACAGGTGCTACGTAATCAGCAGGAATATGATGCGGCATTAAATGCCTGGAACATGGCCGTACAGACGCGGGGAAGTGCACAGGCGGGTGCGGATGTTATCGACAACAGCATTCAGATGATCAGCCGGATTGCTGAAGAGATGAGCGTGGTCTCGGCAGATGTGACGCGCCTGAACAGCCAGTCTGACAGCATTAATGGCATGGTTGAAACCATCCGACGCTTTGCCATGCAGACCCGCCTTATTGCACTGAATGCCGCCATTGAAGCGGCGCGGGCGGGCACGTCAGGCCGCAGCTTTGCCGTTGTGGCGGCAGAGGTCCGCAGCCTGGCGGCCAGCGTCAGCAGTGCGACCGAGGAGATTGAGCGGGTAGCCACAGGGAATAATCAACTGGCCAGAGAGGTGCTGCGGGGAATTGAAACCTCGCTGGCGAACACCGGTCAGGGGGTACTGCTGATGCGTGAGGCAGGAGACGTGATTGCCAGTATTAAGAAGGATTCAGAGCGGGTTGAAAGCGCCGTCAGAGACGTTGCCCGCGCGGCACATAGCGAATAACGACGCCTTCATCGGCCGGGTAAACAGGGCCGGTGAAGGCGTGGCCCGGAAGAGCAGGGATGAATCGGGCCAGGTCCGGCGTGGGTACGAACAGGAGAATAAGGAACGGCGGTTGTGACGCTTATCTGAACAGCGCCGCTCAGCCTGGCATGGTCAGTTAACCAGTTTCGTCACGACACGAACGGCTCTGGCGTAGACTTCTCTCTGACCGTTGACAGACCGCGCTTCCTGTTGTTTCAGAAACGCAATGATTTCCTGGATTCCTGCTGTCTTACCTGACTTCAGCAGGCTGGAAACAGCCTGTCCTACCACGGCATGGACATCATCCATATCCGCCGGTTTATCGATGCTCAAAAGAAACTCCAGGGCAGCAATTCTGCTGAACAGCATCTGAATGGGCAACGCGTCGGTGATTCAGCCTGCCCGTCTGTTTATCGAAAGCGAGCATTATGGCAGAGCCTTAAGCAGTTTTTCCCGCAGTGTGGCAACCTGGGTCGTCAGTTCACCCAGCTCACTGCAGGCGGTATCCATTACTGAGATCATATCTGCCGGGACACCCGCCGCCGCGACTTTAAGCTGGTGGCCCTGTTCCGTCAGTGAGACCACAACCCGACGCTCATCCTTCCCGGTGTCACGCTGCCGACAGATAATGCCAGCGCTCTCCAGCCGCTTCAGAAGCTGACTGAGCGTGCCGGAATCCAGCCGGACGCGCGCGCCAATCTCAGAAACGGTCAGGCGATCTTTTTCCCACAGCACCAGCAGTACCAGATACTGCGGATAGGTCAGCCCAAGCGGTTTCAGCCGCGACTGATAGAGCTTTGTCATGGCGAGCGATGCGGAATAGAGCGCAAAGCAGAGAAACTGGTCGATGGTTTCTGGCGCGGCACTGGCGGGAGACGTATCAGCGATCCCCACGGTTTCATCATTCATATTTTTACTCATTCTGAGTCCGGGGCAGGAGAGCCAGACCACCGGCGGCTTATCAGCCCTGAAGTCTTGCTAAGTGTATATCGGGCAGATGCTGACTGCAGCAGCATCTCTTTTCGGGTGTCAGAAACCCAACTTTCAATCGCTTTCGCGGCGAGAGGAAAAGCCGTTGGCTACGCCTCCGGTTGAAAGGTGGCTCAGTATTGAGTCAAATTAAATTGAAGTCAATATAACCGGGCGCAGCCCCTGGCGCACAACGTGCGCCAGGGGCAAAACGGCGAAGATTTGCTGCAAAATTTCAGCATTTAACGCAGAAGTGAATGCCGTGCACTGTCAGCGCCCTGATCCGGTCATCGGGTAATGACCGCGCAGCGCAGAAAGTTATCCATGACCGCAATCATTCTTCCCACCGCCAGCAGGTCAGCGGCCAGCAACAGGTCGCTGCGCACCAGTTTGTCCATCAGGGCGCGATCACTCATGTGCGCCTGAATCCGGCTGTAAAGCTGGGTCAGATGTATCCAGTTATTGGCGAACGTATCCACACTCAGATACTCGCCTTCACTGAGTTGCTGAAGCAGAATATCCACATCCTGTTTCAGGCCACCGATCCGGCTGATAAGGTCAGCCGTGCCGACGGAGAGTTGTCCGCCGGAAGGGTTCATACGGTGAAGGTCCCCACCATGCCGCGCAGATCGCGCGCCTGCGCCAGCAGGGACTGTGACGCGGAAGAGGACTCTTCCACCAGCGCAGCGTTATTCTGCGTGACGCCGTCCATCTGACTGACTGCAATACTGACCTGGGAGATGCCCTGCATCTGTTCACCGGAGGAGAGTGAGAGGTTGTCCATGGCATCGGCCAGTTCGCCCACGCGGCTGACAATTTCCAGGATGCGCTCACCCGTTCCTGCCGCCACGGTGACGCCTTCCTCAACCTGCGTGACCGCCTGCTCAATCAGCTGCTTGATGTCGCGCGCTGCAGTGGCGCTGCGCTGGGCCAGCGAGCGGACTTCACCCGCGACCACAGCAAATCCGCGACCGTCTTCACCGGCACGTGCTGCTTCTACGGCAGCGTTAAGCGCCAGAATATTGGTCTGGAAAGCGATACCTTCTATCACAGAGGTAATGTCACGCACCCGCACGGCACTCAGCGAAATGTCATGCATGGTTTCTGACAGGCGCTGAACATCCACTTCGCCCGCATGAGCCAGCGTGGCAGCCTCGCGTGCTGAACCCGCCGTCTGATGCGCGCCCGCCGCATTGCTTTTTACGGTGGCAGTGAGCTGCTCCATGCTGGCTGCGGTTTCCTGCAGCGCAGCAGCCTGCTGCTCGGTACGGGATGACAGCTCACTGTTGCCCTGAGAAATCTCATCGGCCGCCAGCGCCACCGAAGCGGAAGCCTCTTTAATTTGCGACACCAGCCCGCGCAGATTGGTCTGCATACCGCTTAACGAGGCAAGCAGGCTGGTGCTGTCGCCACGGCGTAGCGTAACTGCGGAGGTGAGATCGCCAGCGGCAATTGCGGCAGCCAGCGTCTGTGCCTGAACAGGTTCGCCGCCCAGCTGACGCATCAGCATACGCACAATAAACACGCAGGTGGCGACCGCAGCCAGCACGGAGATTGCTGCCAGGATGATCAGTATCCAGGTGGTGCGGGCGATCGCGTTACCGTTTTCCACCACCGCATCCCGGCTGTTGCGCATCTCAAGCTCCGTCAGATCGTTGATCGCTTTAAGCAGAGTCTGCTGCGCAGGACGCGCTACGGTTAACAGATAGTCGGTAACCTCCTGCTGACGGTTTTCCAGCCCGAGTTTCCCGGCGTTCATCAGGGTGGATAGCGCGGCCCCTTCGGCAGATTCAATTCTGCCCATCGCCTCGCGTCCCGCGGGGCCGGCGTCAGTTTGCATCATGTGCGACAGCGCTTCACGATTGCTGATGTAAAGCGCCTGCTGTTTTTGCAGACGTTCCCATTCTGGCTTCATCGCAACAGGATCGGTCATCAGGGCCAGGTTACGCACTGCAATAGCCATATCCCGCACGCCGCCACGCATATCCAGTACGGTCTGGTACTTTTTCAGCCGGACATTGACCACTTCGTCCATGCTATTACGGGCGCTATTAAGCGCCTGAATCGCGGTACCGGCACAAATAATAAATAGCAAAATCAGCAGGCCAAAACCTGCGCTAAGGCGCGTTGAGATTTTCATCGATCTTCCAGAAGCGTTCGTTGGGTAATCCGGTATCGGCAGTCGGAGAGGGTTCTGTAGGGTTGGGTTCAACTAAATTGATCGCTATTTAGTTTTGTACAACAAAAGTCCGTTCTGCCGGAGTGTGCCCCGCGTGATTGGACCGACAGTAAAAAAATAAAAAAGTGTCATATTCTCAGGCTTTGTAACGCAAATTTGCGCAACGACCTGCGGCGATAATGACACATCAACTTATTGTTAATTAAAAATTTAATATGGCTGGCATGGTGCATTCTGACGCGCTGTGCGGTGGTGCACCATCCCGGATGCATAACCCGTCGGAACCCTTGTAATGCACAAATATAACCGGACCGGCCTGTTAATCTCGCCGCCGCTGCCGATAGAACACTCATCGATATTGATGACGTAACCGGCACGCGCCGCTCAGTGCAGCTCTTCTGTTGTGCTGGCGCGAGGCGGGTGAGAACGCGTGATTTCTATAAAAAGAAATAGCGGAGGGGTGATTATCGTCGGTAGTTAAGCTGACAGGCTATAAGAAATACACCCCGGTTTTTTACTGATAATTAAAACAACACTCTGACACTCTCCATCACCGGGAATGAACGCATGCGCCTGAAACTTTTCTGGCTCGCAGTGCTGAATATTGCGACCATCATTTTACTCTCAACACTGTGGGAATTCGGGCTTGAGGCACGGATTTCCAGCCTGCTGGGCCTGGGCTACGATCCCGATTTTGAAACCAGTGAGCGGGTGCGGTTTATCGTGACCTCAACCTCATTTGCCGGGCTGGCGATGATTATTCCGGCGCTGTTTATCGCGAATCTGATCCGCAAAGCACTCAGAGCGGAAAAAGATGCGCTCAGGCTGGCCGGAACCGATGCGCTGACCGGGGTCCTGAACCGCCGGTCCTTGAATGAGTATATTGCAGAACTTGATGCTGGTGAGGTGCCCTATACCCTGACACTGCTCGACATTAATGAGTTCAAAAGTATCAATGATCTGAACGGTCATCGTCAGGGTGATGCCACGCTGATCGCTTTGGCCAGTCTGCTGACTGCCTCGGCCGACAGCGGGAGCCAGGTATTCCGCGTAGGTGGGGATGAGTTTGCCATTGTTGCCGATGCTTCTCAGGCGGATCAGGCGCTTGATGCCGCGAGGCGTTTCTGTCAGCAGGCGACATCCATCCGCACCGGTCCCCACACCTTCCTGAGTCTCTCAGCCGGTATTGCCAGCTCAACCTGCACGGCGCAGGCTGATGTGATGCGGGCAGCCGATCTGGCGTTATACGAGGCGAAGCAGGATAAGGGCGCCTATATGGCGCGCTTCTCGCCAGATATGGAACTGCGTTTTCGCCAGCGCGAAAGGCTGGAGCAGGAGGTGGTTGCCGCCGTCAGCGGCCACGCTATCGTTCCCTTTCTGCAGCCGCTGGTGTCGCTGCGAAGCGGAAATATTACCGGCTTTGAAATACTGGCACGCTGGATCACCGCGTCGGGGCAGACGGTTTCACCGGCCGAGTTTTTGCCGGTGGTGGAACGGCTGGGGTTGATGGACAGCATGACCGTGGCGCTGCTGCAGGATGCGGTCAGTGCAACACGGGCATGGCCTGCCGGGCTCTGCCTGTCGCTGAACATTACCCCGGAGCAGCTGCTGAGACCGTCGCTGACCACCTGTCTGTCCCGCATTATGCAGCAAGCCGGACCGGTTATGCTGGAACTGGAGATCACGGAACAGAACGTCATGACCATCTCTGATGATGCCCGTGAGGCGATACGTCAGCTGAAAGAGGACGGTATCGGCGTGGTACTGGACGATTTCGGTACCGGCTATTCCAATCTCTCCGTATTACTGGGGCTGGGTATTACCAAAATCAAAATTGATCAGACGTTTATTGCCGGAATTGTGACCGGGTCGGAGCAGCGGAAAGTCGTGGAAACGCTGCTGGCGCTCTGTCAGGGACTGAATGTGGTGATTACGGCAGAGGGGATCGAGGACGTCACCACGCTGCGGTGGCTGAGAAAACGCGGCTGTGATTATGGTCAGGGGTATCTTTTCAGCCGTCCGGTACCTGCCGGGCAGGCAACCACGCTGCTGGCCTCGGCCAACGTGGAAGAGCTGATGGAGGAAGAGGCCGTGGCGGTTAACTTAGTCAGGGCGCTGGGCTGAAACCGGCGTGAGAACAGATTATGCCTGGCGTGAGTCAGTCAACAGGCCCGGCAGGAAGCGCCGGGCCTGCTGTCTCATCAGAACTGGTAAATCAGACCCAGCGCGGTGATGTCGTCGGTCGCCAGACCGAGCGGGTTGTTATCTTTCAACAGGTTGATGCGATATTCACCATAGACCGACATGTTCTTGTTGAAGTAGTAGGTGGCACCCACGGCGGTGTACTTAATAATGTCGGCATCGCCGATATTTTCAATCTCTTTGCCCTTCGATGAGACGTAACCCACGGATGGACGCAAGCCGTTCAGGAACTGATACTGCGCCACGGCTTCAAAGTTTTGCGCTTTGTTGGCGAAGCCGCCGCTAATCGGCGTGGCGTTCAGAGTTTCGCCGTACATCGCGGCCAGATACACCTGGTTCGCATCATATTTGACTGAGGTCGCCCAGTGCTGGGCTTTATCGCCTTCACCGCGTGCGGCTGCGTTCTGCGCCGTGGTGCGATCCAGGCTGGCAAATGCGCCAGCGAAGCTCAGGCCGAAATCGAAGTCATAAGACGCGGAGAGGGCAAAACCATCGCCATTGGAACGACGCACGCCGTCGATGTTACTGCTGCGGTCGTTTTCGCCCTGATACTGTGCAGCAAGGTTTAACCCGTCTACCAGACCAAAGAAATCACTGTTACGCCAGGTCAGCACGCCGGTTGAGCGGCCAGAGAGGAAGGCGTCGGTATAACCGGAATCACCGCCGAAGAACGGCAGCATATCGGTGTAACTCAGCGCATCATAGACCAGGCCATAGTTACGTCCGTAATCCAGCGCACCGGCCTTGCCAAATTTCAGGCCAGCATAACCCAGACGGGTGCGGTTGGTAGCCTGTGCGTCACTGCCTTCGGAGTTGTGAAGGCTGTACTGATACTGCCAGAAACCATAACCGGTGAGCTGATCGGTAATCTTCGTCTCGCCCTTGAAACCAAAACGGGCATACGAAGAAGTATCGCCGTTGTTGTTATCGTCATCAGAAAAGAGGTGTGACACGTTAATCTTGCCGACCAGGTCCAGCTTATTGCCATCCTTGTTATAAATTTCTGCGGCCTGTGCGGAGGAAAGACCGATCAGTAACGGCATAATAGCCGCCAGTAAAGTGCGCTTCATCATTTAATTATTACCCTGTATTCATTAATTATTATTCCCCTGATGCGGGGTGAAATGAAAATGACACAAAAAGTTAAAATTACAAAGTGCAATAAAAGTAACAAAATGTGATGTCTATATTCAGCTAATGGATATCATCGGACAACAGAAGATTAAATGACAAGGTAATAAGATTTTCTTCTAATAAAATGCCTGAACTTTCTGTATTGATATGGTTTTTAATCAATGAGTTAAATGCCTTTTTTCGCTAAAGTTCATAACTTTAAAGTATATAAATTAATCAGATAAAGCTCTGCATTAATTATAGTGAGTATTCTGATAGTGATAATTCCACAAGGATTCACTTCTAACCATTAGCCTGCATATTAATATCTGTGCATCTTTTAATAAATATTATTTCCCGCCCGATAATCACGTCAGAAATAATCCGCACGAGAGTGATTAAAGCGTCATCATATTGATCATTAATTGAACGATAACAGGCGGGGAAATTAATTCGCCTGGCGTGATAAATGAAAATAGTTTGTTAAGTTTTGCCATTAAACCCTCTTTTGCCAGACGAAATCCCGCAGCTACGGCTGCACCAGTGAGAGGCAAACTGCGCTAAAAAAGGGCAAAGAATGGGTTTTTATGGAGAGATAATTTATCAGCGATCACAAAAGCGATATTTCATCCCGCGAATGCATAATTCTGCTGTTTAAAACCCGGCTTTGCCGCTTCAGTCAGAAAATTATTCACTATATATGCAAATTAAGTGAATATTGTAACCACCTAACTCATTGATATTGCGTTGTGGTAACCATTTTATGCATTAATTCTCTGGCTGGCACGTTAACTGCACTCTACAGTAGGGCTGCACTACAACATCTTTTAACAATTTTAAAACATAAGCTTTACCCGGCCGGTAAAGTAAAGCAGGAGAGTGGGTTATGGCACTGCACGTTTCGCGTCACGATTTCGATCAATGGATGATGCCGGTTTATGCACCAGCGACCTTTATACCGGTTCGCGCAGAAGGCTCGACCGTCTGGGATCAAAACGGTAAAGACTATATCGACTTTGCCGGTGGCATCGCCGTCAATGCGTTAGGGCATGCGCATCCGGCGTTACAGCAGGCGTTGCAGGAACAGGCCGCACGGTTATGGCACACCGGTAATGGCTACACCAACGAACCGATTCTGCGACTGGCGAAGCAGTTAATCGACGCCACCTTTGCAGACCGGGTGTTCTTCTGTAACTCCGGCGCGGAGGCAAACGAAGCAGCACTGAAACTGGCGCGTAAAGTCGCGCATGATCGTGCTGGCCCGCATAAAAGTGGCATTGTGGCGTTTAAAAATGCGTTTCATGGTCGCACCCTGTTTACCGTCTCAGCCGGTGGTCAGCCCGCCTACTCAAAAGATTTTGCGCCGCTGCCGCCTGAGATTCAGCATGCACCGTTTAACGATCTGGCTGCAGCTGCCGAACTGATTAATGACCATACCTGCGCCGTAATTGTTGAACCGATCCAGGGTGAGGGCGGCGTGCTGCCTGCCGATCCAGCGTTCCTGCGCGGACTGCGTGAACTCTGTGATAAGCATCAGGCCGTGCTGATTTTTGATGAAGTGCAGAGCGGCGTGGGGCGTACCGGTTCGCTTTACGCCTATATGCACTATGGCGTCACGCCGGATGTCCTCACCAGCGCCAAAGCGCTGGGTGGCGGCTTCCCGATAGGTGCGATGCTGACCCGTGACGATCTGGCGCTGGTGATGGGCGTCGGTACCCATGGCACCACCTATGGCGGCAATCCGCTCGCGGGCGCGGTTGCCGGTAAAGTGATGGAGCTGATCAACCAGCCTGACATGATGACAGGTGTCACGCAGCGCCACGAGTGGATTGTCGCGGCCCTTGATGAGATCAATCAGCGCCTGCATCTGTTTAAAGAGGTGCGCGGTCTGGGTCTGCTGATTGGCGCGGTGCTCAGCGACGACTTTGCCGGTAAAGCCAAAGAAATCAACCTTGCCGCCGCTGAGATGGGCGTGATGGTGCTGATTGCCGGGGCCAACGTGGTACGTTTTGCCCCCGCGCTGAATATCAGTGAGCAGGAAGTGAAGCTCGGCATGGCACGCTTTGCTGAGGTGTGTGCACGCCTGGTTCGAGGGTCCGCATCATGATGGTAATCCGTCCGGTTGAACGCGATGATTTAAGCCAGCTGATGGCGCTGGCCGGTAAAACCGGCGGTGGACTGACCTCGCTGCCCGTTGATAGCGCCACCTTACAGGCGCGTATCGATCGATCGCTGCAGACCTGGGAGGATACGCTGCCGCGTGCTGAACAGGGTTATGTCTTTGTACTGGCGGACAGTGAAGATAATCGCGCTGTCGGCATCTGCGCTATCGAGGTGGCGGTCGGCCTGCAGGATCCCTGGTACAACTTTCGCGTCGGCACGCAGGTGCACGCCTCGAAAGAGCTGAATGTCTACGCCGCGCTGCCAACGCTGTCGCTGAGTAACGATCACACCGGCAGCAGTGAATTGTGTACGCTGTTTCTCGATCCCGATTACCGTGACGGCAAAAATGGTTATCTGCTCTCGAAGTCCCGTTTCCTGTTTATGGCGAACTTCCGTGAACGCTTCACCGACCGCGTGGTGGCTGAGATGCGTGGTGTCAGCGATGAGCAGGGCCATTCGCCGTTCTGGGAGAGCGTGGGCAGCCGTTTTTTCTCAATGGAATTCAGTAAAGCCGATTTCCTCAGCGGCACCGGCCAGAAATCGTTTATCGCGGAGCTGATGCCGAAACACCCGCTCTATATCGACTACCTGACGCCAGAGGCGCAGGCGGTCATCGGGCAGGTGCATCCACAAACTGCCCCTGCCCGTGCCGTGCTGGAGGCGGAAGGTTTCCGCTACCTCAACTATGTTGACATCTTTGATGGCGGCCCGACGCTGGAGTGCGATATCGACCATATCCGTGCTGTGCGCAAAAGCCGTCTGCGCAGCGCAGATCGGGGTGAAAACCCGGCTGATGCGCCGCTCTGCCTGGTTGCCAATAACCATTACCGCCAGTTCCGTGTGGCGCTGATCCCGGCCCATGCCGACAGCGACAGCGTACAGCTTACGGATGAACAGATGCGGGCGCTCCATTGCCAGCCGGGCGACAGCCTGCGCGTGGTGACGCTCTGCAAAGAGGAGAAAACAGCATGACGCACCTGATAAAGGGAGAATGGGTAGACGGTGACGCGGAGGTCCTGACCAAAGCGGATCCGGTCAGCGGCGAGACGCTATGGCAGGGCCAGGCGGCATCGGCCGCGCAGGTCACGGCGACCTGTGACGCGGCGCGCAGCGCCTTTCCGGTCTGGGCCAGACGCCCGCTGGCGGAACGGCAGGCGATCATAGAGAAATTTGCGGCCGGGCTTGAAGCGCACAAAACAGAAATGGCAGAAACCATTGCCCGTGAAACCGGCAAGCCGCGCTGGGAAGCGCTGACCGAAGTCGGCGCGATGATCAATAAAATCGGCTTTTCAGTAAAGGCGTACCATAGCCGCACCGGTGAGCAGCATGAAGGCGAAAGTTCGCTGCGCCATCGTCCCCACGGCGTGCTGGCGGTGTTTGGTCCCTATAACTTCCCCGGTCATCTGCCAAACGGTCATATCGTCCCGGCGCTGCTGGCGGGCAACTGCGTGGTCTTTAAACCCAGCGAACTGACGCCGCTGACTGCCGAAAAAACGGTTGAGATCTGGCTGGCCGCGGGCTTGCCAGCTGGCGTACTGGCGCTGTTGCAGGGCGGACGTGAAACCGGGCAGGCGCTGGCCACCTGTAGCCAGATCGACGGCCTGCTGTTTACCGGCAGCGCCCATACCGGCTATCAGCTGCATCGTCAGTTTGCCGGTCAGCCTGAGAAGATGCTGGCGCTGGAGATGGGCGGCAATAACGCTCTGATTGTAGAAGATCCGGCTGACCTGGATGCGGCCGTCAACATCACGTTGCAGTCCGCCTTTATTACCGCCGGACAGCGCTGCACCTGCGCCCGGCGTCTGCTGGTTAAACGCGGCAAGGCGGGTGATGCGTTTCTGCAGCGGCTGGTGGAGGTGGCGGGGCGACTTCAACCGGCCGCGTGGAATGCGGAGCCACAACCCTTTATGGGCAGTGTGATCTCGACCGGCGCGGCAGAGAAGATTATGAGTGAGTGGCAACGTCGGGTTGAGGCGGGCGGTGAGGTGCGGCTGGCGATGCGCTGGCCGGATCGCCACAGCGCCATTCTGACGCCAGGCATTATCGATTTGACCGACGTGCAGGGCATCCCGGATGAAGAGGTCTTTGGTCCGCTGCTGGGCGTCGTCCGCTATGACACCTTTGATGAGGCGATTGCGCTGGCGAACCAGACGCGTTACGGGCTGTCGTGCGGATTAATTTCGCCTTCGCGCCAGCAGTTTGATCAGCTGCTGCTGGAAGCACGCGCCGGCATCGTCAACTGGAACAAACCGCTGACTGGCGCAGCCAGTACCGCACCATTTGGCGGCATTGGGGCGTCGGGCAACCATCGCGCCAGTGCCTGGTATGCGGCGGATTACTGCGCCTGGCCGATGGCCTCACTGGAGACGCCAGACCTTACGTTACCCGCTACGCTGTCGCCGGGACTCGATTTCTCCGCACCGGAGACGAGATCATGAAGGCAACCGAAGCCAACTTTGATGGGCTGGTGGGATTAACACACCACTATGCCGGGCTGTCGTTTGGTAACGAAGCCTCAACCCGCAACCAGCTGCAGCCCTCGAATCCCCGTCTGGCGGCAAAGCAGGGATTGCTGAAGATGAAAGCGCTGGCCGATATGGGCTACGTGCAAGGGGTGATCCCGCCACATGAGCGGCCCAATATTGCGGCGCTGCGTCAGCTCGGATTCAGCGGCAGCGATGAGCAGGTGCTGGCGACGGCCGGGAAAACTACGCCGGGAATACTTTCCGCCTGCAGCTCCGCGTCGGCAATGTGGGTCGCCAATGCCGCTACGGTTTCGCCGTCAGCAGACAGCCTGGATGGCCGGGTTCACCTGACGGTGGCAAACCTTAACAACAAATTCCACCGGGCGATGGAAGCGCCGGAAACGGTCTGGTTGCTGCGTTCCATCTTCCGCGACGACCGCCATTTTGCCGTGCATGATGCGTTGCCGCAGGTAGCGATGTTTGGTGATGAAGGCGCGGCTAACCACAACCGGCTCGGCGGCGCCTATGGTGAGCGCGGCGTGCAGCTGTTTGTCTATGGCCACGACAGCAGCCATGAGGGCAACGCTCCGCAACGTTACCCGGCGCGGCAGACACGTGAGGCCAGCGAGGCGGTGGCCCGTCTGCATCAGCTTTCACCCGAACGCGTGCTGTTCGCCCAGCAGAATCCTGTGGTGATCGATCAGGGTGTGTTTCATAACGATGTGATTGCGGTCAGCAACCAGCAGATGCTGTTCTGTCATCAGCACGCCTTTGTTGATCAGCCTGAACTGCTGGCGCAGCTTCGGGCGCGCGTCCCCGGTTTTGTGGCACTGGAAGTGCCGGCAGATCGGGTGTCAGTGAAAGAGGCGGTAGAGACTTATCTGTTTAACAGCCAGCTACTGAGCCGTCCCGACGGCACGATGATGCTGGTGCTGCCGGAAGAGTCACGTCAGCATGCGGGCGTCTGGCGCTACCTGTGCGAACAGGTCGAAGGGGACTCGCCACTGAAAGCCCTGAAGGTATTTGATCTGCGCGAAAGCATGTATAACGGAGGGGGGCCAGCCTGCCTGCGTTTGCGGGTCGTGCTGACACCAGAGGAGCAGCAGGCAGTGAATCCGGCGGTGCTGATGAACGATCAACTCTTTAGCACACTGAATAGCTGGGTTGACCGCCATTACCGCGATCGCCTGACGCAGGCCGATCTGGTCGACCCGCAGTTGCTGCGTGAGGGACGGGACGCGCTGGATGAACTGACGAAGCTGCTAGACTTAGGAAATGTATACGCATTTCAGCAGTGAAGCAGGAGGTAGAAGAGTCTGCCATCTGCTCAGGCGCAAAGGAGGAATGATGCAGGACTTTTTACAGCAAACGCTTTCCGGCGAGGTGCCGCGTAAGCGCAGTGGTGAAACGGCGCATCTTCGCTGGCAGTGGTTGTATCACGGCATACTGTTAATGGAGCCAACGGTGCCGGTTAAACAGGCGCTGGTTCTTTCCGCCGGGATCCACGGTAATGAAACCGCCCCGGTTGAAATCGTGAACCAGCTGATTAATCCCCTGCTGCGCGGTGAAAAATCGCTGCAGCAGCGCATGCTGGTGATTCTGGGTAATCCCACAGCGCTGCGGGCGGGTAAGCGCTATGTGCGCTATGACATCAACCGGCTGTTTGGCGGACGCTGGCAGCAGATTGACGATGGCGATGAGGCCCGCCGCGTGCTGCGGCTGGAGCAGACGCTGGAAACGTTCTGGCAGCTGGGCGAGTGCGATGAGACGCGCTGGCATCTCGACATGCACACGGCGATTCGCGGCTCTTATCATCCTCAGTTCGGCGTGATGCCGCACAACGAGCGCCCCTGGCCGCCTGCGTTTCTTGACTGGCTGGCCGCTGCCGGGCTGGAAGCGCTGGTTTTCCATCGCGCGCCGGGCGGCACCTTTACTCACTTCAGCTGCGAACACTTCGGTGCGGCCAGCTGTACCCTCGAGCTGGGCAAAGCGCTGCCGTTTGGCGAGAACGATCTCAGCCAGTTCAGTGCAGCACAGCAGGCGCTGGCATCTTTACTCTATGGTGAAGCCATGCCCGTCACTACCGTTAAGCCGCGCCACTATCGGGTTGCGCAGCAGATCACCCGGCTGAGTGAGCACTTCACGCTCCATATGTCGCCGGAAACGCTGAACTTTACCGCCTTTCCACAGGGGACGTTACTGGCGGAAGATGGCAACACCCGCTATTACGTGCAGCAGGCACGGGAATATGTGCTGTTCCCAAACCCCAACGTAGCAGCCGGGTTGCGTGCCGGGCTGATGCTGATAGAAGAGGGCGAACAGACTCAGGCACTGCCGGTCTGATGGCTGAACTTACCAGCGCTGTTCATGGCGCTAAAAAATCGGCAGGAAAAGCGCGAGAGAGCCTTCCGCTTTCCTGTCGTAACCCTTACACTCCTCCATGATTTCTGCGAAATTCGCTGTAAATTCATAAACGTTTTCAATTCCTCACGCCTTTCTTCTTATTCTCTTCATGATTGCCCGATTTTTATCTTTTATGCTTTCACGGCTTTACTCAGGCTCTGAGTAGTTGACGTTCAGCGTCGTATGCTTGTTTCCGAAGACGCGACAGAGTGCTGTCGTCATTATCATGAATTATAAGGACACGATTATGCGCAAACTGACTTCCCTTTTACTGGCTTCTTCGCTGGCGTTTGGTGCAGCTACCGCCGTCCATGCTGCTGCAGATAACCTGACTCCACCGCCAGCAGGCAGCGAAAAAGCACTGCATAAACCGCCAATGCGTCATGGCCCGGAGATGATGTTTAAAGGTCTGAACCTGACCGACGCGCAGAAAACGCAGATGCGTGACATCATGAAAGAGAGCCACAAAGATATGCAGCGTCCGTCGCTGGATGAGCGTCGCGCAGCCCACAGCATCATTGCCTCTGACAGCTTCGACCAGAGCAAAGCAGAAGCGCAGGCAGAAAAAATGTCCGCAAATGCGAAAGAGCATGCGCTGAAGATGCTGGAAACTCAGAACAAGCTCTATAACGTGCTGACGCCGGAACAGAAAAAACAGTACAACGCGAACTTTGAAAAGCGTCTGACTGAGAAAGGCCCGCATGATGGAAAAATGGCACCGCCAGCAGAACCGGCTGAATAACCTTAGCTAAGCCACCGGTCTGAGACCGCCGACGCTGTCCACTGAAGTAAGTGGGCAGCATCGGCGGTTTTTTTATAGCGGAAGAATCGGGTAGGCACCCGACAGAATCGGGCGGCAGAGGATTTTGTAGCCGTCGTGGTCAAAACCGCCTTTGGGCCGCTGCAGTTTTCTGGCCTCATCCATGCTGTTCACCGAACCAAGATAGAACCAGTGGTCGATGACGTGAATCTGGGTCATCTCTTTGCCTTCCTCCACCAGACCTACGGCACCCTGCCAGGGCCAGCAAAAGACCCGGACATTCTCCAGCGCTTCCAGCAGACGATCCTGATGATCGCTGACCGGCTCTTTACCGCAGCAGGCACCGGCGCAGCGGCGCAGTGCCGAACGGAAGCAGCCCCGACCCGCACTCAGCGCTTCCAGACCCAGCAGGCCATGACAGAGCTGATACTCATCCGCAAGCTGCTTCAGTCGTTCAAGCGCAGCAAAGCGACTGCGATAGAGGCCAAACAGGTTGGGAGACTGGCTGAAATCGAGATCTTTTGCGTAAACCACATTCGGTTTGCCATCGGTAATCTGTAACGAGCAGAGCTGCCGGTTTTTGCGCAGCCGCTTATTAAACAGCGGTTGCTGGGTTTTGATCATCTGCGCTTCCAGCAGCAGTGCACCGAGATCACCTGCGGTAGGGATCCAGCTTACTCGCCGCGACTGACGCAGCATTTTCGCCTCATCAGGGGTGCGAAAATGGGACATTACCCGCGAACGCAGATTGACACTTTTACCGATGTAGAGCGGCAGTGACTCACTCTCGCCGTGAAAGGTATAGACACCAGGGTGATTCGGCAGACCTTCCAGCCATTCACGCAGGTGTTCAGGATATTGATAAATTTTATTCGCGTCGGGTTCGGGACGAAGAATGGCAGCACGTCTGGCCAAAATGAACTCCACTTACTGGTTGTCCATACAGCATAACAGGCAGGCGAAATGATCGCCAGCCGTCTGGTTAAAGACGCCGTGTCGCCAGCCAGCAGATCAGCGAACCCAGGGTAATCATCGCGACCCCCTGCCAGAAGACCAGCGGTGGCGTCAGGCCGAGCCATAGCGATCCCAGCAGGGCCGACAGCACGGGCGTGAAATACGAGGCAGTGGCCAGCAGCGTCAGGTTGCCCTGCTGAATCCCGTGGTTCCAGGCGGAGTAGGCGATAGCGGTAGAGAGTCCGACAAACAGCACCTCCAGCAGTGGAACCAGTGCAAAGGTCATCGGCGCGGCACGATCGCTAAAGACATATTTAATCCACAGCGCCATCGCGGTCAGGATAAAAAACAGCGTGACGCCGTTCGAACCCCGGGCGCAGCGGCGGGTAACGTTGTTGTAGATCGCCCAGGTCAGGGCAGCGATAAAGGCGAGTGCATAGGCGACAGGATTACGCAGCATGTTCTGCCATAACAGCGCAGGCGACCCGCTGCCGCTGCTTTTCATTACCCAGACGATCCCCAGCAGCGACAGCAGCAGTCCGGGCCAGAGCCAGACGCGGAAACGTTGCTGATTAAATGGAATAGCCAGCACGATGGTGAGGCAGGGCCAGAGATAGTTAATCATTCCCAGCTCCAGCGACTGACTGCGATCGCTGGCCAGCCCGATCGCCAGCGCCAGAGAGATTTCATAGCCCACGAAGAGGGTCCCGCCCAGCCATAAATAGATCGCAGGCATTGCGCCGGGCTTTGGCAGGCCGCGGGTCAGGCAGAGCAGGAGCGCTGTGGTGGTATAGATCAGCGCCGCGCCGCCAGTGGCACCAAAGGCTTCACTGACGCTGCGCAGCAAGCCAACGGTGGTGCTCCATAGCAGAATGGCAATAAGTCCGATGAAAGTGGCGCGCGAAACGGTGACAGGCATGCAGCGATCAACAAGGTGAGTGAGAGAAGCCTCCCTTGTCGGGGCAAAGGAGGCGTGGAATTACTTCCAGAAGTCGTCAAATACCGTGATCGGCGGGCGACGTTTGTGCTCGGTCTTCAGATACCAGCCTTCGATGATGCGGGCGTTATCAGGATTGATGGTTTTCCCTTCCAGATAATCATCGATCATCTCGTAGGTGACACCCAGCGCCACTTCATCCTGCAGGCCAGGACGATCGTCTTCCAGATCGGCAGTCGGTTTCTTCAGGTAGAGATGCTCCGGGCAGCCAAGATGCTTCAGCAGCTGTTTGCCCTGGCGCTTGTTCAGGCGGAACAGTGGGTTGATATCAGTGCCGCCATCGCCATACTTGGTGAAGAATCCGGTGACCGCTTCTGCCGCGTGGTCGGTGCCGACCACTACCCCTTTGGTCATGCCTGCGATGCTGTATTGCGCTTTCATTCGCTCGCGCGCTTTTTCATTACCGCGCACGAAGTCGGAAAGCGTAATACCGGCTTCTTTCAGCGCGCGCTCACTGGCCAGCACCGACTCTTTGATATTGACCACCAGTGAACGGTCAGGCCCGATAAACGCCAGCGCGTCCTGACAATCCTGCTCATCCGCCTGCACACCATAGGGCAGACGCACGGCAATAAAGGTGTAGTCATTATCGCCACTCTCCTGACGCAGTTCCGTAATCGCCGTTTGCGCCAGCTTGCCTGCCAGGGTTGAATCCTGGCCGCCGCTTATTCCCAGCACCAGCGTTTTCAGTCCGCTGTGACGTTTCAGGTAGGCTTTAAGAAAATCGACGCTGACGCGCACTTCCTGGTCGGCGTCGATAGCGGGTTTCACACCCAGTGCTTCAATAATTTCCTGCTGCAGTGACATGAACTTCTCCTCAGGTCAGTGGCCTGTCGGCTTAATGCGAACGTTTTAATAAAGCTAACGTGCCTTCGCCAAAACAACAAGCTTAAGCGGCAACTGATTAAGGCTTAACATTGCGAAATCAGTGAGTTTTTACCCGCGGCAGCGGTTTTTTGGCCAGCAGGCTGAACATCAGAATTGCCATCATAAAGCAGCCAAAAATGGTGGCGCACATGCTCAGTACCGAGGTACCGCCGATGCCGGTGATCGGCACGGTAACCGCGCCCAGGGTGAACATGGTGACGCCAATCACTGCGGAGGCGCTGCCCGCGCGGTGGCCCTGACTCTGCATCGCCAGTGATGAGGCGGTGGTGGCGATCACGCCATTACTGGCGATGGTAAAGAACAGTGCCACCAGCAGTAGCGCTAACGGGGCATGTAACAGCGCGGCCAGCAGCAGCAGACTGGAGGCGACAAAGGCCAGCGTCAGCCCGCCTTTCAACACCCGATACTCGCCCCAAAGTGGACAGAGGCGGGCGCTGGTTTGCGAGGCAATGATCAGACCAAATCCGTTGGCCGCAAAACAGAAGCTGAAGGCCTGAGGCGACAGGCCATAAAGCTGTTGCAGGACAAACGGTGAGGCACCGATGTAGGCGAACATGCCGGACATCATAAATCCCTGGGTCAGGCAGAAGCCCATAAAGGGGCGATGGGTTATCACCTGACCCAGCGCTGCGTAGGCGGAGAAAATCGATCCTTTACTGCGCCGTTCTTCTGGCAGCGTTTCATGCAGCTTCCAGCGTGCCAGCAGAATCAGGAGAATGGCTATGCCGCCCAACACCATAAAGATGCCGCGCCAGTTGACTATCGTCATCAGCACACCGCCCAGTACCGGTGCGCCAATCGGTGCCAGGCCGTTGACCAGCATCAGCAGCGCGAAGAAACGCGTCAGCTCATGACCGCTGTACATATCTCGCGCAATCGCCCGTGACAATACCGCACCACCTGCACCGGCCAGTCCCTCGAACAGTCGTGCCAGCAGCAGCTGGTTAATATCCTGCGCCAGTGCACAGCCCATCGAGGCGATAAACAGCAGCCCCAGTGACAGGGTCAGCGGACGCAGGCGGCCGAACTTATCGCTCATTGGACCAAACAGCAGCTGTCCAACGCCCAGACCCAACAGACCGGCGGTAAGACTCAGCTGCGCGGTTGCGGTTTCAGTGTGCAGATCCTGCGCCATTTGTGGCAGGGCAGGCAGATAGAGATCGATGCAGAGCGGGCCCAGTGCGGCCAGCAGGCCGAGCGTAATGGCGTAAACCAGGCGGTTGGCGTGTACAGGGGTCATTTATCCTCGGATTCGTCAGCGATGGGGTGAACAGAAAGCAGGTAAGCCAGTAAATTACAGAGACCCGTTACGCAGCTATCACACTGATCAACGCCCTCACAGATGATGGCCGATGAGTCTGAAAACGGGTCGTTACGGCGTGTCTGTTTTGCGGGGAAGTATACGTCTGCGTTGACAGCAAAACAGCCTTCTTTACGATATCCTGACGTTTACCATGCCACGAATTGTTACTCATAAACTTGATAAATCAGCATTTATGTTCCAGGCTTGTTTCCACATGGACAATAAATGAGGAACAACAAGATGAATAAAGTGATGGGATGTATCGCTGCGGCGCTGACGCTGGCTGCACTGTCTGGTTGTACGACTTACGATCGTGCTGAAAGCTACGTGACTAAGCCAGTTGTTAAGGATGTTAAAAAAGGTATGACCCGTGATCAGGTTCGTCAGATCGCCGGTACGCCGTCTACTGAAATCACCATGGTTCACGCGCGCGGCACCTGCCAGACTTACGTACTGGGCCAGCGCGACGGTAAAGCACAGACTTACTTCGTGAGCTACAACGATACTGGCCGTGTGATGAACTACGGCTTCCAGAGCTGTGCGGAATATGACACCGATCCGCAGGTTCAGCAGTAACACGTAGCACTCCTGAATAGCAAACGGCCCGTCGTCATGACGGGCCGTTTTTCGTTGTGGCGCGGACTACAATCCTGCCGGACGTGGCACCTCAACATAATCACCGTCTATCTGCCGCTGGTAGTAGTGGCCGTCCTGCACATAAAAACGTTTACCATTAAAGTCGAGTACCCGCATTTCATTGCTGACCCGCGACCCGGCTGGCGGTTCGACCACCACATATTCATCCCCGTGACGCTGATAATAACTGCCGTTCAGCAGGTAGTAGGTCAGTCCGCCAATCAGCACCGCGGTAGCGGCTTCAGGTAAAAAACGCACCGGGCCAGGACCGCCCCAGTGGGGGCCGGGTCCGCCATGTCGACCCCATCCACCCGGGCCCCAGTCGCCAGGGTGGGCGAAAGCCAGCGCGGGCGTCAACAGCGCCAGCGTCAGAAGCGAGGCAATAATTTTTTTCATCGGATGTCCTCCTCATAAGACTGGATGCAGAATTCGCTTTTTGCCGGGCAAAGACAAGCATTAAAGCGGCGATTTTTCGCCTGTTTACCATGCTTAACGCTTTCTTAACGGCGTCGCCATCAATGGGGAGGATTATGGAGAGGCAGAGTGGAAATAACCTGGCGCGGGCGCGCCAGGCTTACAGCAGATTAACGATGCGCCAGCTCGGCGTTGTCGTCACTTTCCAGTACGCGCTTATCGGTCAGACCTAACCAGCGGCTGGTCAGGGAACCGGCGGTCATGGAACCGTTAACGTTCAGTGCCGTACGACCCATATCAATCAGCGGCTCAATGGAGATCAGCAGCGCCACCAGGGTAACAGGCAGGCCCATTGCAGGCAGAACAATCAGGGCGGCAAAGGTGGCACCACCGCCGACACCGGCCACGCCTGCGGAGCTCAGCGTCACTATCCCAACCAGGGTGGCAATCCACAGCGGATCAAACGGGTTGATTCCAACCGTTGGCGCAACCATCACGGCCAGCATGGTTGGATAGAGGCCGGCACAGCCATTCTGTCCAATTGTGGCACCAAAGGAGGCCGCGAAGCTGGCAATCGAATCAGGTACGCCCAGACGACGGGTCTGCGTCTCTACGCTCAGTGGAATGCTCGCTGCGCTGGAGCGGCTGGTGAAGGCGAAGGTGATCACCGGCCACACTTTACGGAAGAAGCGCAGCGGGTTGATGCCATTCACCGACAGCAACAGGGCGTGAACACCAAACATGATGGCCAGACCCAGGTAAGAGGCGACCACAAAGCTGCCCAGCTTGATGATGTCCTGCAGGTTAGAACCGGCAACCACTTTGGTCATCAGCGCCAGCACACCGTAGGGGGTCAGCTTCATTACCAGACGAACCAGCTTCATAACCCACGACTGCAGCGTATCAATTGCGACCAGCACGCGCTGACCTTTCACTTCATCATCTTTCAGCAACTGCAGGGCAGCGACACCCAGGAAGGCGGCAAAGATGACGACGCTGATAATGGAGGTTGGACTGGCGCCGGTCAGATCGGCAAACGGGTTTTTCGGGATAAAGGAGAGCACCAGCTGTGGCACGCTCAGGTCAGAGACCTTGCCGACATAGTTGCTCTGGATCGCACTCAGACGCGCGGTTTCCTGCACACCCTGTACCAGACCTTCCGCGCTCAGACCAAACAGGCCGGTCACGAACACGCCAACCAGCGCCGAAATTGCGGTGGTAAACAGCAGTACACCAATGGTCAGTACGCTGATTTTCCCCAGTGACGAGGCGTTATGCAGACGGGCAACCGCGCTCAGAATTGAAACGAACACCAGCGGCATCACCACCATCTGCAGCAACTGGACATAGCCATTACCGATGATGTTAAACCAGCTGATAGACTCTTTTACCACTGCGCTGTTTTCGCCGTAGATCAACTGCAAAACCAGGCCGAACAGCACGCCGATCACCAGACCGGTCAGCACTTTTTTCGACAGGCTCCAGTTCTGACGGCTGAAGCGGGAGAGTAATACCAGCAGCACTACAAAGGCCACGATATTAAGCGTAAGAGGAAGGTCCATGCTGAAACTCCAGAGTAATGCGGCTTTCCCACCCGGGAAAGCCGCATAATGTTAATCACGAATTAAGACAGCAGGAATGGTAACAGCAGGTGCAGAGGGTGCCTTATATCCAAATGGCATGGTTTATAACTTAATGGTGTTTTGTGCGGATTTATTGCGCAGTATGACTGGAAATTAATCGACTGACGCCATTTTGTAGCGTATCAAACAGCTGAGCCGGCCAGCCGTTTGCACCAAAATATGGCATGCCGACCGGGAACCACAGCGCATAGCCGACCAGTCCCAGACACAATGCCCGCTCAAGCTGGTTTCCTTTCTGACTGCGCAGAATCGGCAGGCGGAAGCGCCAGCGGCAGGGCCATAGCAGCGGAACACCGGCGGGTGTCAGCATATCGGCCACAATATGACTGAGGTAGCCCAGCGTCAGACCCTGCAGTACGTCTGCCGGTATTGGCGACGACTGGGGCAGGTTTATCTGAAAAAGCCATAAACCGGCGGCCACCGCCAGCAGGCTATGGGTAAAGCCCCGATGACCGAACGCGCGCGCAATAGGATGAGAAAGCCAACGTAGTCGCTGTCCCAGCAAAGATTTGGGGTGGTCGATATCGGGCAACAGACATGTCAGCAGGGCTGAGGGAACAAGATGCCACCAGTCGGCCTGCGCCAGTACGGGTGTCAGCTCAGCACGCTTCGCAAAGATAGCGCTGGCAATGGCAAAAATAATGTGGCCTTCGCCCGTCATGATAGAACCTGGTTGCAAAGAAAGCTGTCGATGCATCCAGTATAGGGATTTATCCAGTAAATGAGAACATGTGACGCTGTAACGAAGCATGAATATTTTTAACAAGGCGGACAGCGATGAAACACTGCCCGCCCGTTCTGCCAGAAAGATTAACGTGCCAGCCAGCCGCCATCTACCGCCAGAGTATAGCCATTCACGTAGTCAGATGCGGAAGAGGCCAGGAAAACTATCGGGCCCATCATGTCATCAGGCACGCCCCAGCGGCCTGCCGGAATACGCCCCAGAATCTCTTCACTACGCGACTCATCATTGCGAAGCTGTTCCGTATTGTTGGTGGCCATGTAACCGGGAGCGATGGCATTGACGTTAATGCCATGTTTTGCCCACTCGTTCGCCATCAGACGGGTCAGACCCATCACGGCACTTTTCGACGCCGTATAAGAGGGCACCCGGATACCGCCCTGGAAGGAGAGCATGGAGGCGATATTGATGATCTTGCCGCCATTACCCTGCGCGATAAACTGACGGGCAACCTGCTGCGACAGGAAAAACAGGCTCTTGCTGTTAAGATTCATCACGTCATCCCAGTCCTGCTCGCTGAAATTCAGTGCGTCCTCACGGCGGATAATGCCGGCATTGTTGACCAGAATGTCAATTTTACCGGCAGCGGCCAGCGCCTGTTCAACCACTGAGGCCACCACGCTGGTCTGCATCAGATCGGCCTGCACCGGCCAGAACCGGCGACCCAGCGCCTCCACTTTACTGTGAGTATCATCTGGGCCATCACGGTTAACGCCGACGATATCACAACCCGCCTGGGCCAGGCCCAGCGCCATACCTTGCCCTAAACCGGTATTACAGCCGGTCACCAGCGCGACTTTACCTTCCAGGTTAAACGTACTCAGTACCATGGTATTTCTCCTCTGCTCAGCGCAGTTCACTGATTTTGACGTGGTCCATGTCATCAAAGACCTGATTCTCACCCACCATGCCCCAGATAAAGGTGTAACGCTGGGTGCCGACACCGGCGTGAATTGACCAGCTGGGTGAGATCACCGCCTGCTCGTTGTGTACCAGCAGATGGCGGGTTTGCTGCGGTTGCCCCATCATGTGGAAGACGGCGCACTCTTCGCTCATATCGAAGTAGAAATAGACTTCCATGCGGCGTTCGTGGGTGTGGCAGGGCATGGTGTTCCACAGGCTGCCTTCATCCAGTCTGGTTAAGCCCATGGTGAGCTGGCAGGTGGGCAACACATCCGGCACGATAAATTTGTTAATGGTGCGGCGATTAGAGGTCGCGGCATCACCCAGCGTCGCGGTTGCTGCGTCCTGCAGCGTGATTTTCTTGTCCGGGAAGGTGCTGTGTGCTGGCGCACTGTTGTAATAGAATTTGGCCGGCTGTGCAGGGTTCAGGCTGCGGAACTGCAGGTTGCGCGCACCTTTGCCGATGTAAAGCGCCTCTTCGTGACCGATCTCCCAGGCTTTACCGTCAACCTCGACCAGACCCGGGCCGCCAATGTTGATCATGCCCAGCTCGCGGCGTTCAAGAAAGTAACTGACGCCCAGCTGTTTTCCCATCTCATCACCGATAATGACTGGCTTATTAACCGGCATCACGCCGCCAATGATGATGCGGTCGATGTGGCTGTAGGTCAGGGTGTAATTGTCAGCGGAAAAAATCGTTTCAATCAGAAACTCGCGGCGCAGCGCGTCAGTGTCGAGTTGTTTAGCGTGATCGCTGTGAATGCTTTGGCGAATGTCCATCTCAGGCCTCTCTGCAGGTCAGGTTATTCATGCCCCGAATGCGGACGCTTCGGGCATCTTAGGCAGAGCGCGAGGGGAATTCAATAAAAATGAAACGTTGTTTTATTTTTTGCGGGGTAGATCAACTGGCAGGCGCAGTGGGCAAAAAAAAGCCCGCTATGTGCGGGCTGTTTATTATCCCTGCAGATGCTGCAGGCTAAGCTGTGTCAGATTGTCCAGCCGGACATCCGCCAGCGCCCAGCGCGGATCGTCACGGTGTTCAGCGGCGGGTACCACAATCGACCGCATGCGGGCCGCTTTGGTCGCGATCATGCCATTAAACGAATCTTCCAGCGTGACGCAGTTGAGCGGATCGATCGCAAGGCTGGCGGCGGCGTTGAGATAGACCTGCGGATGGGGCTTGCTGTAGGGCAGCGCTTCTGCTGAAGACAGCACATCAAAATAAGGGCGCAGATTGAAGATTTCCAGCACCTGTTCCAGCATCTTTAGCGGCGATGCGGAGGCCAGGCCGATTTTCAGCCCATGTTCCCGGCACAGTTGCAGTGCCGTTTCCACGCCCGGCAGCAGTGGCCGCGTCTGATCCACCAGCGTCATGGCGCGCGTAATAATCCGCTCAGTGACCTCCTGCTGAGAGGGGCCATGCCACGGCAGCGTTTCGTACCACATCCGCACAGTCTGATCGATACGCAGGCCAAGGGTATCGGGCATTTCACTGCGGCGTGACAGGTCAACGTCCAGCGTTGAAAAGATATCCAGCTCAGCCTGATCCCATAGCGGTTCAGAATCGATCAGTAAGCCATCCATATCAAACAGGGCAGCAAGGACAGGGCGGTGCCAGGCCATCAGCGGTCTCCTTATAAATAAAGTCGGTTTAACCATAACATCATTCTCTGCTGACGCCTGCTTCATCCTATTGACCACGCTTTATTTGGGAAATTTCTCCGTTGGCAGGTAGACTGACGGCAAATTGGATTCCAGGTTCAGGAGATATTATGACCTATCAACAGGCTGGCCGTATCGCCATCCTTAAGCGCGTGGTGGGCTGGGTGCTCTTTTTAGTGGCACTCCTGTCGACCATTATCTCAGTATTGAGCTTTATGTTTAAGCACAGCGAGAAGCAGCCAGGTATTGACGCCGTTATGCTTGATTTCGTGCATGTCATTGTCGATATGCTGCGCTTCAACACGCCGTTCCTGAACGTTTTCTGGCATAACTCGCCGGTACCGGAATTTAATGGTCAGATGAACCTGGGTTTCTGGCTGATCTACATTCTGATTTTTGTCGGACTGGCGCTGGAGTCATCAGGCGCGCGGATGGGACGGCAGGCACGTCACGTCAAAGAGGGCATTGAAGATCAGATGATTCTGGAGCAGGCAAAGGGCAGTGAAGGACGCAGCCGTCAGCAACTGGAAGAGAAGGTGCGCGTTCCTCGCCACACCATCTTCCTGCAGATTTTCCCGCTTTACGTCCTGCCAGTGGTGATTGCGATAGCCGGATATTTTGCGCTGTCGCTGCTGGGCTTTATCTGACCGTGAACGCCGTCAGGCCGGTCTGGCCTGACGGGTGCCGAGCGCATCTTCATCCAGCAACTGGCCAATGGCGAACTGCGCATCGCCAGGCCAGTGTCCGCCAAACACGTTAGCCCGATTCAGCAGATAGTAGAGCTGGTAGACCGGCAGACGCTGCGAAAAACCATCCGGTAGCGGCCACACCGCCTGATAGCCATCGTAAATCTGGCGGGGCAGGTCAGGATACCAGCTCAGCATGGCTAAATCGCACTCACGGTCACCCCAGTAACAGGCGGGATCGAACAGCCAGGGGCCACTGTCACTGCTGGCGCAGTTAGCGGGCCAGAGATCGCCATGCAGCAGCGATGGCTGCGGATGATGTGACGCAAGCACCCGCTGCACGGAGGCGATTATCAGCTCGGTATCCCCGTACTGAATCCCCTTTTCGGCCGCCAGCTGCAGCTGCCAGCCAATGCGCTGTTCGGCAAAAAAGACCGACCAGCGTCGCAGCCAGCTATTAGGCTGGGGCGTGGTGGTGATGTTGTTGTCGAAATCGAGGCCGAACTGCGTCTGTTCGCTCCACTGGTGCAGGTGCGCCAGCTGCTGACCCAGCTGATATGCACGCTGCTCATCAAGCGGCTGTGGCCTGATGTACTCCAGCAAGAGAAAGCTCTCCTCGCGATGATGACCCACACCATACACTTTTGGCACTCGAACCGTGCCGGTGCGCGCCAGCAAGGCAAGCTGGTCGGCTTCCCAGGTAAAAAGCGACAGCATCTCGCGGCTGTTACTTTTGACGAAGACATCGTGGTCACCGTAGCGAATATGCCAGGTGGGATGGATATCACCACCCGCAAGGGCGTGACGTTGAGTGATTTCGGCGTTGCCTAACTGCTCGCTTAACAGACGACTGATGGCTGACCACATAGGGCTATCCTCGTTGTTCGCTGCGTAAGTCCGATGCTGATGCCTGAATATTCACCAAAACCAGCGTGATTGCACCTTTTATTCTGGCGCGGAGGTGGCGGGGCGATGACTGGCAGTGTCCCGCAGATACTCTTCAAAGGTCATGACAGTCACATCCGGTTTCTGACCCAGTGCGTTTTCACCGGCAGCCGCAACCTGCTGTCGCAGATCCTCAGCGTCCAGCGTACTGACGATGCCATAACTGTTCGTGCCCAGTTCATGGGGATGGCCGTTTTCATCAGCCAGCGTGGTGGTGAAACCGGCGGCGGTCATCGCGCTGGTCAGCTCCAGGATGTCACTTAATCCCGACTCCTGATAATGAAAGGTCACGATATAACGGGTTAAGGCCGTATTGCTCATGAGGCACCTCCGGGAAAGAGAAACTGAACTGAGCGTAGACTATGGTGAAAATTCAGGCGAATTATGAAAGAGATGCTGGATGTCTGTCGTGACGCATAACGTAAATCAGTGTCAGGAGCCCTGCCATTGACGTAAAAATCTTTCTGCCGTTACGTCTGGCTTTTCATCTGGGCAGCACTATAATGCGCGACGTTAATAAGATGAGTCCCAATTAACATGGGTTGTCAGGGTGATTCCAGGCATTTTGTGTAAGTTAATAATTTTTTACAAAACTTACCGTAAATTGCATTGAATGCCGGGCAAAACGCTTCAGACTCTCCGTTTTTTAAACAGTCGCACGGATCACATTTAATGAAAGCCTATAACAAGCTGTCTGCTGTTCTTTTGCTCTCCGCCGGAGCGTTTTGTCACCAGGCACTGGCCGATAACGCCGTATTCACCTCAATGGATGACCCTTCCACGGCTAAGAAGCCATTTGAAGGCTCTGCTGCTGCGGGATACCTGGCGCAAACCGGTAACACCACCAGTTCATCAATGACGGCTCAGACCAATATGACCTGGTATCAGTCATCTATGGCCTACAGCTTGTGGGGTAACGCAGCGAACACCTCGTCAAATGATGAACGCTCTTCAGAGACGTACAACATCGGTGGTCGTTCACGCTACAACCTCAACTCCTATGACTACCTGTTTGGGCAGGCGAGCTGGTTAAGCGATCGTTTCAATGGTTATGATTCACGTGACGTGCTGACTGCCGGTTACGGTCGTCAGATTCTGAATGGTCCGGTGCACTCGCTGCGTGCGGAATTGGGTCCGGGTGTGCGTTATGACGATTACCACGCTGGCGGTCATCAGACCAAGGCGCTGGGCTATGGCGCAGTGAGCTATCAGTGGCAGTTGACCGACACCACCAAATTTATTCAGGGCGTATCCGTGCTGAGCAGCTTTGGTGAAGACACCACAGTGAACTCCGAAACCGGCCTGCAGGTCGCTATCAATAGCCACTTCGCGCTGAAGCTGGCTTACAACGTCACCTGGAACAACAATCCGGCTGAGTCTGCGCCAGATCGTACCGACACCAAAACCTCAATCATGCTCTCTTACGCAATGTAAGCGCATTTTAAACTGCGACATGCCTGGCGGTCTGACACTGTGTGTCAGGCCGCTTTTTTTTGTTCGCTCCATGGCTTAGCGAAAAGGGGATGGTTTTTCTCGTCGGCGAAAACTGCTATCATCCGCTACGCACTGCAATCCTGGCGACATTCCGACAATGTGGGTCTGATATCACGCCAGGTCACTCATTTTACATTACGTTGCATGTAAGCTTTCGTGTGGCTTACCACTGCAAATAAGGACATGAAATGCCTGTAATTACGCTTCCTGATGGCAGCCAGCGCGTGTTTGACCGCCCTGTCAGTGTCATGGATATTGCGCTGGACATCGGTCCAGGTCTGGCGAAAGCCTGTATCGCTGGTCGCGTTAACGGTGAACTGGTTGATGCTGTTGATCCCATCACCGACGATGCCGCTGTCGCGATCATTACCGCAAAAGATGAAGCGGGTCTGGAAATTATCCGTCACTCCTGTGCGCACCTGTTAGGGCACGCCATTAAACAGCTGTGGCCGGATACGAAAATGGCGATTGGCCCGGTCATTGATAACGGCTTCTATTATGATGTCGACATCGATCGTACCCTGACCCAGGAAGATATCGACCTGCTGGAAAAACGCATGCATCAGTTGGCTGAAACCAACTACGATGTGGTGAAGAAAAAAGTCAGCTGGCAGGAAGCACGCGACGTCTTTGCGGCGCGCGGCGAAATCTACAAGACCACCATTCTTGATGAAAACATCAGCCATGACGATAAGCCTGGCCTGTATCATCACGAAGAATATGTCGACATGTGCCGCGGTCCGCACGTGCCGAACATGCGGTTCTGCCATCATTTTAAACTGCAGAAGATCTCCGGTGCCTACTGGCGCGGCGACAGCAGCAATAAAATGCTGCAGCGTATTTATGGCACCGCATGGGCCGACAAAAAGCAGCTGGCAGCCTATCTGCAGCGTCTGGAAGAGGCGGCGAAGCGTGACCATCGTAAGATTGGTAAGCAGCTGGATCTCTATCACATGCAGGAAGAAGCCCCCGGTATGGTCTTCTGGCATAATGACGGCTGGACCATCTTCCGCGAGCTGGAAGTGTTTGTCCGCAGCAAATTAAAAGAGTACCAGTACCAGGAAGTTAAAGGTCCGTTCATGATGGACCGTGTTCTGTGGGAAAAAACCGGGCACTGGGAAAACTATAAAGAAGCCATGTTCACCACCTCATCTGAGAACCGTGAATACTGCATCAAACCGATGAACTGTCCTGGACACGTTCAGATCTTTAATCAGGGTCTGAAATCCTACCGTGACCTGCCGCTGCGTATGGCAGAGTTTGGTAGCTGTCACCGTAATGAGCCATCAGGTGCGCTGCACGGTCTGATGCGCGTTCGCGGCTTTACCCAGGATGATGCACACGTCTTCTGTACAGAAGAGCAGGTGCGTGACGAAGTGAACAGCTGTATCCGCATGGTCTATGACATGTACAGCACCTTCGGCTTTGAAAAGATTGTGGTGAAGTTATCCACCCGTCCTGAGAAGCGCATCGGTACAGATGAGATGTGGGATCGTGCCGAGGAAGACCTGGCCGCCGCGTTGAACGAAAACAACATTGAGTTTGAGTTCCAGCCCGGCGAAGGCGCGTTCTACGGCCCTAAAATTGAGTTCACTTTGTACGATTGTCTTGATCGCGCCTGGCAGTGCGGAACAGTTCAGCTAGACTTCTCCCTGCCAAAACGCCTTGAAGCAACCTACGTAGGTGAAAACAACGACCGTCAGACGCCAGTGATGATTCACCGTGCGATTCTGGGATCGATGGAGCGCTTCATCGGTATTCTTACCGAAGAGTTCGCCGGTTTCTTCCCAACCTGGCTGGCACCGCTGCAAGTTGTGGTAATGAATATTACCGACGGACAAGCGGAATATGTTGAGTCTTTGACGCGTAAGCTGCAGAATGCTGGCATTCGTGTGAAGGCAGACTTGAGAAATGAGAAGATAGGCTTTAAAATCCGCGAGCACACACTACGTCGCGTCCCTTATATGTTGGTCTGCGGTGATAAAGAGGTGGAATCAGGCAAAGTTGCCGTTCGCACCCGCCGTGGTAAAGACCTGGGAACGATGGATGTCGATCTGTTTGTTGAGAAGTTGCAACAAGAGGTTCGCAGCCGAAATCTTCACCAATTGGAGGAATAAAGTATTAAAGGCGGAAAACGAGTACTACCGACGCGTCCGAACAAAATTAACAGTGAAATCCGCGCAACTGAAGTGCGCTTAACGGGCATGGATGGCGAGCCGATTGGCATTGTCACATTACGCGAAGCTCTGGAAAAAGCCGAGGAAGCGGGCGGCGACTTAGTCGAAATCAGCCCGAATGCCGAACCGCCGGTCTGCCGTATTATGGATTACGGCAAGTTCCTCTATGAAAAAAGCAAATCTTCTAAGGAACAGAAGAAGAAGCAAAAAGTTATTCAGGTTAAGGAAATCAAATTCCGTCCTGGAACCGATGATGGCGACTATCAGGTCAAACTACGCAACCTGATTCGCTTTCTGGAAGATGGCGATAAAGCCAAAATCACGCTCCGCTTCCGCGGTCGTGAGATGGCGCACCAGCAGATCGGTATGGAAGTGCTTAACCGCGTCCGTAAAGACCTGTGTGAAGATCTGGATTTGGCCATTGTCGAATCCTTCCCTTCGAAGATCGAAGGCCGCCAGATGATCATGGTGCTCGCTCCTAAGAAGAAACAGTAGGCTTTCAAGTAGCAATAGCCGCGCAGCGTTCGCGCCGTGCGGTTATCTGTTCGCCTGTCTGGGTCATGTTATTAACAATGCGAAGTGGATATTTTTAAAATGCCAAAGATTAAAACTGTACGTGGCGCGGCTAAGCGCTTCAAGAAGACCGCTTCTGGCGGCTTCAAGCGTAAACACGCAAACCTGCGTCATATTCTGACTAAAAAATCTACTAAGCGTAAACGTCACCTGCGCCCTAAAGGCATGGTGTCAAAAGGCGATCTGGGTCTGGTTATTGCCTGCCTGCCGTACGCATAAGTAAATTTTTTTCATTAATTCAGAATATTAAACAGGAGAGCTAAATGGCTCGTGTAAAACGTGGTGTAGTTGCTCGCGCACGTCACAAAAAAATCTTAAAACAAGCTAAAGGCTATTACGGTGCACGTTCACGTGTTTACCGTGTTGCTTTCCAGGCTGTTATCAAAGCTGGTCAGTATGCTTACCGTGACCGTCGTCAGCGTAAGCGTCAGTTCCGTCAGCTGTGGATCGCGCGTATCAACGCAGCGGCACGTCAGAACGGCATGTCTTACAGCCGTTTCATCAATGGTCTGAAAAAAGCAGCCATTGAGATCGACCGTAAGATCCTGGCCGACATCGCAGTATTCGACAAAGTGGCATTCTCTGCACTGGTCGAAAAAGCGAAATCAGCCCTGGCGTAAGTCAGATGAAAAAGGGAGCTTGCTCCCTTTTTTATTGCCTGTAACTTACGCAAAAGATTGACATTTTCGTCGCAGAGCTTTTCAATAGACCCCCTGTATCGCATGACAAGGTAACCGCAAGCATGAATGCTGCTATTTTCCGTTTCTTTTTTTACTTTAGCGCCTGACATTCGGGGGCTTTTGCGCATAAGAGAAGAAACGAAAAACCGCGCTAAAAGCCTCCCTCGTGGAGGCTTTTTTGTTTCTGGCGCTAGCATATTGGACCGGCAGGTCCCAACGAGAACTGACCAGCCTGACTGGAAAAAGAGGAAATTATGTCCCAACTCGCAGAACTGGTGGCCAGCGCCACGGCGGCCATCGACGGGGCGACGGATATCGCCGCCCTTGACGCGGTGCGCGTCGAATACCTGGGTAAGAAAGGACATCTGACACTGCAGATGACGACGTTACGCGAGCTGCCAGCAGAAGAGCGTCCTGCAGCAGGTGCGGTAATCAACGAAGCGAAGCAGCAGGTCACTGAGCGCCTGAATGCACGCAAAGATGCCCTGGAATCCGCCGTGCTGAATGCCCGTCTTGCGGAAGAGACCATTGATGTCTCGCTGCCGGGTCGCCGTATTGAGAATGGCGGTCTGCATCCGGTCACCCGCACCATGGATCGCATTGAGACTTTCTTTGGCGAGTTAGGCTTTGGCGTGGTAACAGGGCCAGAAATTGAAGATGATTATCATAACTTCGATGCGCTGAATATTCCTGCGCACCACCCGGCACGTGCCGATCACGACACCTTCTGGTTCGACGCCACGCGTCTGCTGCGTACTCAGACCTCTGGCGTGCAGATCCGCACCATGCAGGCTCAGCAGCCGCCTATCCGCATTATTGCGCCAGGCCGCGTCTACCGTAACGATTACGACCAGACTCACACGCCGATGTTCCATCAGATGGAAGGGCTGATCGTTGATAAAAACATCAGCTTTACCAACCTGAAAGGCACGCTGCACGATTTCCTGAACAACTTCTTCGAAGAAGATTTACAGATTCGTTTCCGTCCTTCTTACTTCCCGTTCACTGAGCCATCGGCAGAAGTGGATGTTATGGGTAAAAACGGCAAGTGGCTGGAAGTGCTGGGTTGCGGCATGGTGCACCCTAACGTGCTGCGCAATGTCGGCATCGATCCGGAAGTTTACTCTGGTTTCGCCTTTGGTATGGGCATGGAGCGTCTGACCATGTTGCGCTATGGCGTGACTGACCTGCGTGCTTTCTTCGAAAATGATTTACGTTTCCTCAAACAATTTAAGTAAGGGCAGGATATCCAATGAAATTCAGTGAACTCTGGTTACGCGAATGGGTAAATCCAGCCCTGGACAGCGCTGCGCTGTCTGAACAAATTACTATGGCCGGTCTGGAAGTGGACGGGGTTGAGCCGGTTGCCGGTGCGTTCCACGGCGTTGTGGTCGGTGAAGTAGTCGAGTGCGGCCAGCACCCTAATGCCGACAAGCTGCGTGTCACCAAAATCAACGTGGGCGGCGATCGCCTGCTGGATATCGTCTGTGGCGCGCCGAACTGCCGTCAGGGACTGAAAGTCGCCGTCGCGACCGTAGGCGCTGTGCTGCCAGGTGATTTCAAAATCAAAGCGGCCAAACTGCGTGGCGAGCCCTCTGAAGGAATGCTCTGCTCGTTCTCTGAGCTGGGTATTTCCGACGATCACAACGGCATCATCGAACTGCCTTCGGATGCGCCGGTTGGCACCGATATCCGCGCTTATCTGCAGCTGGACGACAACACTATCGAAATCAGCGTTACGCCTAACCGCGCCGACTGTCTGGGTCTGATCGGTATCGCCCGTGATGTTGCCGTGCTCAACGGCCTGCCGCTGAACGTACCGGAGATGCAGCCGGTCGCGGCGACGCTTAACGACACGTTCCCGATTCAGGTTGACGCGGCAGAAGCCTGCCCGCGCTATCTGGGCCGCGTCGTGAAAGGGATTAACGTTAAGGCTGCTACGCCACTGTGGATGAAAGAGAAGCTGCGTCGCTGCGGCATTCGCTCTATCGATCCGGTCGTCGATATCACCAACTACGTTCTGCTGGAGCTGGGTCAGCCGATGCACGCCTTCGACCTTGACCGTGTTGATGGCGGTATCGTGGTGCGTATGGCGAAAGAGGGCGAAAAGCTGACGCTGCTGGATGGTACGGAAGCCGCCCTGCAGAGTGATACTTTAGTGATCGCCGATCATCATAAAGCGCTGGCGATGGCCGGTATCTTTGGTGGTGAACATTCGGGTGTGAACGGCGAAACGCAGAACATCCTGTTTGAGTGTGCTTATTTCGATCCGCTCTCTATCACTGGTCGCGCTCGTCGTCACGGTCTGCATACCGACGCATCACATCGCTACGAGCGTGGCGTTGACCCGGCACTGCAACACGTTGCGCTGGAGCGTGCCACTCAGCTGCTGCTGTCTGTCTGCGGCGGTGAAGCGGGCCCGATTATCGATCAGACTCATCAGTCAGCGCTGCCTGTACCCGCCACGATCACGCTGCGTCGCGAAAAGCTGGATCGTCTGATTGGTCACGTGATTGCAGATGAGCAGGTTACCGACATTCTGACGCGTCTCGGCTGTGACGTGACTGTAGGTGAAGGGCAGTGGCAGGCCGTCGCACCGAGCTGGCGCTTCGATATGGCCATTGAAGAAGATCTGGTCGAAGAAGTGGCCCGTATTTATGGCTACAACAATATTCCTGATGTGCCGGTACAGGCGGGTCTGGTGATGACCCATCACCGTGAAGCGGATCTGTCGCTGAAACGCGCCAAAAACCTGCTGGTAGATAAAGGTTATCAGGAAGCAATTACTTATAGTTTCGTTGATCCGAAAATCCAGCAGCTGCTGCATCCAGGTGAAGAGGCGCTGCTACTGCCAAGCCCGATCTCCAGCGATATGTCGACAATGCGTCTGTCACTCTGGACCGGTCTGCTCAGTGCGGTGGTTTACAACCAGAACCGTCAGCAGAGCCGTGTACGTCTGTTTGAGAGCGGCTTACGCTTTGTGCCAGATACGCAGGCGGATTTGGGCATTCGTCAGGATCTTATGCTGGCTGGCGTCATCAGCGGCAACCGCGTTGAAGAGCACTGGGATCTGGCGCGTCAGACAGTTGACTTCTATGATTTGAAAGGCGATTTAGAGTCGCTGCTCGATTTAACCGGCAAACTGGATGAGATCAGCTTCCGGGCTGAGGCGAATCCGGGGTTGCATCCAGGACAGAGCGCGGCGATTTATTTACGTGATGAACATATCGGATTTATCGGCGTTGTTCATCCTGAGCTGGAACGTAAGCTTGATCTCAATGGCCGCACCTTAGTCTTTGAACTGCTTTGGAATAAGGTCGCAGACCGCGTCCTGCCTGACGCGCGCGAGATTTCTCGCTTCCCGGCGAACCGCCGTGATATTGCCGTTGTAGTGGCTGAAAACGTCCCTGCAGCAGATATCATTGCGGAGTGTAAGAAAGTTGGCGTAAATCAGGTAGTTGGCGTAAACTTGTTTGACGTGTACCGCGGTAAGGGCGTTTCTGAGGGCTTCAAGAGCCTCGCAATCAGCCTGATTTTGCAGGATACCAGCCGGACACTCGAAGAAGAGGAGATTGCCGCGACCGTTGGCAAATGCGTTGCGGCATTAAAAGAGCGATTCCAGGCAACCTTGAGGGATTGAACCTATGGCGCTTACAAAAGCTGAGATGTCAGAGTACCTGTTTGAGAAACTCGGGCTGAGCAAACGCGATGCCAAAGAGTTAGTAGAGCTGTTTTTCGAAGAGGTACGTCGCGCTTTGGAAAATGGAGAACAGGTAAAACTGTCTGGGTTTGGTAATTTTGACCTGCGTGACAAGAACCAGCGTCCTGGCAGAAACCCGAAAACGGGTGAAGATATTCCGATTACTGCGCGTCGCGTAGTAACGTTCCGCCCAGGACAGAAGCTGAAAAGCCGCGTAGAGAACGCTACACCCAAAGAGACTGACTGAATTTCAGCGTTTCAAAAAGGCCGCGCAAGCGGCCTTTTTTCATGGTTCCGGTAAGCAGCTTTCAGGGTTTCAGTAAGCCAGGATCCCGCTTCCCGCGCCCGTCAATGCCCACACCAGCCTGGCGCAGAGCCCCTTTCAGCCTTTCTTTTTTCACCAATCTCTCTACAATCAAATCACTGTTTTCTCAGCTAATCCCGCTTATGTCTCTGCTCGACACGTTCGCACGCCAGGCCGGTCAACGCGGCCAGAAGTGGCTGATTGCGCTCGCCCTTATGCTCGCTGCACTGCTTTGTCTCAGCCTCTGTGCTGGAGACAGCTGGGTCGCGCCCTCTGCGTGGTTCAGCGATAGCGGACAGCTCTTTGTGTGGCAATTGCGGCTGCCCCGCAGTCTGGCTGTCGTCCTGGTGGGCGCGTCACTGGCGGTATGCGGCGTGGTGATGCAGGCGCTGTTTACCAATCCCCTGGCGGAGCCGGGCCTGCTCGGCGTTTCGAATGGTGCCGGTATCGGCCTGGTGCTCGGCATGCTGCTGGGCAGCGGCTCGCTGTGGAGCCTTGGGCTGGCGGCGATGGCCGGCGCGCTGATTATTACGCTAATCCTGCTGCATTTTGCTCATCGTCAGCTCTCGGTCACCCGGCTGTTGCTGACCGGCGTGGCGCTGGGGATTATCTGCAGTGCCATCATGACCTGGGCGGTTTACTTCAGCACCAGCCTCGATCTGCGTCAGCTGATGTACTGGATGATGGGGGGATTCAGCGGCATTGACTGGCGCTATGGCTGGATGATGCTGGCACTGCTGCCGGTGATGCTGGCGCTGGGGGCGACCGGGCCGATTCTCAATCTGCTGGCTCTGGGCGAGACCTCCGCCCGTCAGCTCGGGCTGTCACTCTTCTACTGGCGTAACCTGCTGGTGCTGGCCATGGGCTGGCTGGTCGGCATCAGCGTCGCGATGGCCGGCGCTATCGGCTTTGTCGGGCTGGTCATCCCGCATCTGCTGCGCCTGAGCGGCATCAGCGATCACCGCTATCTGCTGCCGGCATCGGCATTGGCGGGCGCGGCGGTGCTTCTGGCAGCCGATATCGTGGCGCGTCTGGCACTGACGTCAGCGGAGTTGCCGATAGGCGTCGTGACGGCGACACTGGGCGCGCCACTGTTTATTATTTTACTGGTGAAATCTTCGCGCTAGCTTCGGCTGGCTACTCTGTATCCACAACCGCATCCATTACAGGAAAAAGCATGAACATTTATGAGACTGAACTGGTTACGCTCGACGGGGAAAAAACCACGCTGTTAAAGTGGCAGGGCAAAGTCCTGCTGGTCGTCAACGTTGCCTCGAAATGTGGTCTGACGCCGCAATACGAAGAGCTGGAGAACCTGCAGAAAGCCTGGCAGGATCAGGGTTTCAGCGTACTCGGCTTCCCCTGCAATCAGTTTCTGGAGCAGGAACCGGGCAGCAGTGAGGAGATCAAAACCTTCTGCAGTACCACCTATGGCGTGACGTTCCCGATGTTTGCCAAAACCGAGGTTAATGGCCCGGCGCGTCATCCGCTCTATGCACAGCTGATTGCGGCCCGACCTGACGCGGTGCGTCCTGAAGGCAGCGGCTTTTACGCGCGTATGGAAAGTAAAGGACGCGCGCCGAAAGAGCAGGGCGACATCCTGTGGAACTTCGAAAAGTTCCTGATTGGCCGTGACGGCAGTGTGATCCAGCGTTTTGCACCAGACATGACGCCGGAAGATCCCATCATTCTGGAAACGATTAAACAGGCGCTGGCAAAATAGATGCTGTTGCGCCTGCAACAGGCCGCCGTCCCCGGACGGCTGCTGCCCCTGACCGGCGAACTTGCCGCCGGTCAACTGCTTCACATTGCAGGCCCGAACGGAGCCGGTAAAAGTACCTTACTGAGTGTCATTGCGGGGCTGCAATCCGCCTCTGGCAGGGTGTTGCTGGATGAACAGCTGCTAAGTAACTGGAACGGTGCGGCACTGTCCAGGGTGCGCGGCTGGCTGCCACAGCAGCAGGCACCCCTGAGTCAGATGCCGATCTGGCACTATCTGCGTCTTCATCTTAAATCGGCGGGGCCGCAGGCCGATGCCCGTCTCAGCATGCTGCTGCAGCGGCTTCAGCTGCAGGATAAGTTATCGCGTTCACTGACCCGGCTCTCCGGCGGGGAATGGCAGCGCGTCCGGCTGGCAGCCGTCTGTGCTCAGATTGATCCTCACATCAATCCTCACGGGCGGCTGCTGATCCTTGATGAGCCGTTGACGGCGCTGGATATCGCCCAGCAAAAAGCGGTGGACGATTTGATTGCAGCGCTGTGCGCGACGGGGATCAGCGTAATCGCCAGCAGTCACGATCTTAACCACAGCCTGCAACAGGCAGACAGGGTCTGGCTGATGGATAGCGGGCAGGTGATCGCGCAGGGCGAACCTTCAAAGGTTCTGACGCCGCAGCGCCTGACACCGCTCTACCAGATTGCATTCCGGCAGATTGAGCTTGAAGGACGCACGCTGCTGACCGTTCTGCCCTGATACTTGCTACCTGGCGGGCTTTACCGCTACATTATGCCGGTTGCAACTTCTGATAAGGACATTTGGCGATGCGCCTGGGTTTGCTGATTTTAGTTCTGCTGCTGACGGGATGCAGTCATCACGCTCCGCCGATTAATGGTCGTCTTTCCGATTCAATCACCGTGATAGCGGAACTGAACGATCAGCTCGGTCACTGGCGCGGTACCCCTTATCGTTATGGCGGCATGAGTCGTAACGGTGTTGACTGCTCCGGCTTTGTCTATCTGACCTTCCGCGATAAATTTGCACTGCAACTGCCGCGCACCACCTCAGCCCAAAGCGATATTGGCACCCGCATCAGCAAAGATGAACTGCTGCCAGGCGATCTGGTCTTTTTCAAAACCGGACGCGGTGAAAATGGCCTGCATGTGGGCATCTATGATACCGATAACGCTTTTATCCACGCCTCGACGAGTCAGGGCGTCATTCGCTCCTCACTCGACAATGTCTACTGGCGAAAAGTGTTCTGGCAGGCTCGCCGTATTTAACAGCAGGTTTGCGAAATCAGACTTAAGTCCAATTTAAAATAGAGTTAAAACAAAGGGTAAAAGTTTTATTTTAAATGAACGTTTAGCGTGAGGATTTAATAAAAAGAATAATGGCTGATTTAATTTCACTAATAACCGGTGTTTTATCACCTTTATTTGGCTTAAGCGTGATCGGCTGTTGTCAAACGGCAATGGAAGCGTAAAGAAGGTCGTCTCTTCAATGATTTGGCACTATTGCCTGCAGCTGACCATTACTATACGATATCAACATCGCCGCATATTCTGGCATTAAAATGAAAATTCATCTCTCGGCCGACTATCAGTCGGAAATCTGGTTTTATCCTGTCTGTGATGTTGACGGACGGTTGACCGCTGTCGAGCTGGTTACGCAGTTTGTGCATGAAAGTGCGCCCATCACCCTGCCACAGGATCTGCTGCTTCCCCAGCTTGACGAGTCGCAGCAGTTGCGCCTGCTGCAAAGCCAGATTGGATTGCTGGAGCAGAATCGCGGATTATTTGAAGCGCATTCCGTGTCAGCCTTTATCCGTATTGATGAAGGCATGGCCCGGACGCTGCTTGCCAGTGAATTAGTCATGCGCAAAATAAAACAGCTGCCGTTCATTCTCCTGAATATCACTGAAACGTTTCCGCAACTTAAGCTGGGCAACAATAATCCGCTGCTGGCGAGCCTGCATGCTGAGTTTAATTTAGCACTTTCACATTTTGGCGCGGGCAAAACACCCTCTAATGCGGTCTACGATAATTTATTCAGCTGCATCTGTCTCGACAAAGAGTTTATTCACTCCCTGGCAAAGCGCGCATCATTCGTGCCGTTTATTCAGAGCATTATTGATAATTTCCGCACGCATTGTGACCGCCTTATTATTTGCGGCATTGACGATGAAGTGCTGTTCGAAAAAGTGAGTCAGCTGAATGGCGCTGAGTTTCAGGGTTCACTCTTCCCGGTGGTAAAATCTGATGCGCTGCATTCGCTGCTCTGTGCCGACGAGCGCATGCCATCTTCTCAGCATCCTGGCTGACCTGACCTGTTAATCCCCGCCATCAGCGTTACACTAAAGGACTAACCTACGTATCGCTGAGTATCGCATGGGAGAAACAATGTCCTCAGGCAAGGCCTCTTTTGACAACACCTGGTTCCGTGAGCTTTCCGGGTGTTATACCGCGCTGAACCCCACGCCGCTGGCAGGCGGACGTCTGCTGTATCACAACGCACCGCTTGCAACCTCAATGGGGCTGGATAGTGCGCTTTTTGAGGGTCACGGTCACGATGTGTGGCACGGTGCGGCACTGCTGCCCGGCATGCAGCCGCTGGCGCAGGTCTACAGTGGCCATCAGTTTGGTGTCTGGGCGGGTCAGCTCGGTGACGGGCGCGGTATCCTGCTGGGTGAACAGCGTCTTGATGATGGCAGCAAACTTGACTGGCATCTCAAGGGTGCAGGCCTGACGCCTTATTCCCGCATGGGCGATGGTCGTGCCGTCATTCGCTCCAGCGTCCGGGAGTTTCTCGCCTCGGAAGCGCTGCACCATCTGGGCATCCCCACCACGCGCGCACTCACTCTGTCGATAGGCGATGAGCCGGTCTACCGCGAAACCACTGAACGTGGCGCGATGCTGATGCGCATTTCACCGAGCCACCTGCGTTTCGGTCATTTCGAGCATTTCTTTTACAGCCAGCAGCAGGAGAAAGTACAGCAACTGGCCGACTACGCCATTCGCCATCACTGGCCGCATCTGGAAGGAGAAGCGGACCGTTATCAACAGTGGTTTGCCGACATTGTGTTACGCACGGCTCGCCTGATTGCGCTGTGGCAGAGCGTGGGCTTTGCGCATGGCGTCATGAATACTGACAATATGTCGATCCTTGGCCTGACTATCGACTATGGCCCGTATGGTTTTCTGGATGATTATCAGCCTCACTTTATCTGTAATCACAGCGACTATCAGGGGCGCTACAGCTTTGAAAATCAGCCGATGATTGGCATGTGGAATCTTAACCGTCTGGCACATGCGCTGTCGGGGCTGCTGACCACTGAGCAGTTGCGAACGGCGCTGAGCGCCTATGAACCTGAACTGATGCGGGTCTGGGGTGAAAGGATGCGGGCAAAACTCGGCCTGCTGACACAACAGAGCAGCGACAATCAGATTCTGACCGATCTGCTGGCGCTGATGACGCAGGATCACAGTGATTACACCCTGACGTTCAGACTGCTGAGTGAGACCCGGCAGACTGAACGTCGCTCACCGCTGCGCGACGAGTTCATCGATCGTGAGGCGTTTGATAGCTGGTATCAGCGCTACCGCAGCCGTCTGATGGACGAGCAGGTCAGCGATGCGGAGCGTCAGGCTGTGATGAAGGCGGCCAATCCGGCGGTGATTCTGCGCAACTATCTGGCACAGCAGGTAATTGAAGAGGCGGAGCGGGGCGAGCAGGGTGCGCTGGCTCGTCTGCATCAGGCGTTACAGCAACCCTTTAGCGATGAAACAGCCGCTGAGTATCGTCAGCGGCCGCCAGACTGGGGCAAAACCTTAGAGGTCAGCTGCTCCAGCTAATCGGAACTCAGAGGCGGTGCGAAACCGCCTCGGCCAGCAGGGCGAGCACCTGTTCGCTCTCCTGCCAGCCGAGGCAGGGATCGGTAATCGACTTGCCGTAAACCAGCGGTTCGCCGCTCACCACTTTCTGATTGCCTTCTTCCAGGAAGCTTTCAATCATCACACCGGCAACGGCTCGCGATCCTGATTTAATCTGCTCTGCCACCTCTGCCGCCACATCCATCTGACGACGATGCTGCTTCAGGCAGTTGCCGTGACTGAAATCGATCACCAGCTGCTGCGGCAGATTAAATGCCCCCAGACTCTCCGCGGCGGCGGCGACATCACTGGCATGATAGTTTGGCTGTTTGCCGCCTCGCAGGATCACATGACCATGCGGGTTGCCACTGGTCTGATAGATAGTCATCTGGCCCAGTTTATCCGGCGACAGGAACATGTGGCTCGCGCGTGCGGCGCGAATTGCATCTACCGCGATCTGCACGTTTCCATCAGTGCCGTTTTTAAAGCCGACCGGGCAGGAGAGGGCCGAGGCCATTTCACGATGGATCTGGCTTTCGGTGGTACGTGCGCCAATCGCGCCCCAGCTGATCAGATCGGCAATAAACTGGCCGATCACCATATCCAGAAACTCCGTGGCAGTGGGCAGGCCCAGCGCGTTGATATCAATCAGAAGCTTGCGGGCAATGCCGATGCCCCGGTTCACATCGTAGCTGCCATCCAGGTCCGGATCGGAGATTAAACCTTTCCAGCCGACAACGGTGCGTGGCTTCTCGAAGTAGGCACGCATTACAATCTCCAGCCGATCTTCATAGCGGCTGCGCAACGCGTTCAGACGCGCAGCATACTCCAGGGCCGCTTTCGGGTCGTGCAGCGAGCAGGGGCCAATCACCACTAGCAGGCGGGGATCTTCACCCGTCAATATACGGGCGATACGTTTACGGGCAGCGGTGACGTTGTCGGCAATCGCCGCGGAGACAGGATGTTCAGCCGCCAGGCTGGCGGGGGTAATCAGACTACCAATGCGTGCGGTACGCAGTTCGTCGGTTTTGTTCATGAGTATCTCGAAAAGGGTTCTTCGCAGCGGTGGAATACCGGGAAGTGATGGTGGTCACAATAAACCATTAGTCTGCGAATTCAACCCGTGATTTGATAATGAAATCAAAACCCACGGCAGCGGCGCTTTACATCTTCGATCTGATTTCCCTTCAATACATGCGGCGTGTCAGGCCCATAATGTCGAGAATTTTGGTAGCGATCTCTTCGACCGAGTAGTTGGTGCTGTTGAGATAGCGGATTTGATGGGTGCGGAACAGCGCTTCCACTTCGCCTACTTCCAGCCGGCACTGACGCATTGAGGCGTAACGGGTATTTTCCGCCCGCTCCTGCCGTATTGCTGCCAGGCGTTCCGGATCGATGGTCAGCCCGAAGAGTTTATTCTGGTGGGCGCGCAGCGCGGGCGGCAGTTTAAGATTATCCATATCGTCGGCAATAAACGGGTAGTTGGCGGCACGAATACCAAACTGCATCGCCAGATAGAGGCTGGTGGGTGTTTTGCCACAGCGCGAGACGCCTAACAGAATCACCTGCGCATCCTCCAGCCCGCGCAGCGAGATGCCGTCATCATGTGCCAGGGCGTAATCGATCGCCGCAATACGCGCGTCATATTTCCCCAGATTACTGGCGTCCAGTCCGTGGGTACGATGTGCCACTGGCGCTGGCGATAAGCCCAGTTCCTGCTGAAGAGGAGCCACCAGCGCCTGCACGATATCCTGACAAAAACCCTCACTCTGCACGATAATGTCGCGCACCTCGGGTGTGACAATGGAGAAGAACACCAGCGGCCGTACGCCGCTCTGCTGATAGAGTGCGTTAATCTGGGCTTTAACCGCCAGCGCCCGCTGGACGTTTTCCACAAATGGCAACGTCAGGCTGGTGATATTGACTGGAAACTGCGACAGCACCGCATGGCCCAGGACTTCAGCTGTAATCGCTGTACCATCGGAGATATAGAAAACGCTTCTGTCAGTTGTCATAATGAATTCTGCCTCAGCCAGGAGTGAGCCATCAGCATGCGCGATGCGACTTAATAAATCATCTCTGATTTTAATTTATGGAATGTCTGCCCGGATTATCTGTCTGCAGTTTCATCACACTAATAAAAATGAAAAGGCGTTTCGATTCGCCGGAATTCTTTTCAACCGTGATCGGGCTACAAATAGCCCTGCGTCTGTTGCGCAACAAAACAGAATGCATAAGTGGCTGAAAATCTTCCATTTCCTGCCACATCAATCAGTTAGAGGAATATAGCGACTTTGCGCAACAGCAAAATAATCCGCTCACAATTCCGAAACTGCGGCTGAAATTCTGCTTTAACGATTCAACAGATCGTTATTGATGGGGTGATATGCCAGGCTGGAAACAGCTCACTCTCTGTGTCCATTCATTGATAATTGATTAAGGATAAGCGCGATGTCCACTCAAGAACAGCCACTGGTGCTCTGGTATAACCAGCTTGGTATGCATGATGTTGATCGGGTAGGCGGCAAAAACGCCTCCTTAGGTGAAATGATAACGAATCTGTCGTCGCTGGGCGTTTCCGTGCCCAATGGTTTTGCGACCACGTCGTACGCCTTTAACCTGTTCCTCGATCAAAGCGGGCTGAACCAGCGAATTTATGCGCTGCTGGATGAGACAAATATTGATGATGTTGATGCGCTGGCAAAAGCGGGTAAACAGATTCGTCAGTGGGTGGTGGAAACGCCGTTTCTGCCGGAGCTGGAGTCCGCCATTCTGGACGCTTATCAGCAACTGTCTGCCGATGATGCTGACGCGTCGTTTGCCGTCCGCTCCTCTGCCACCGCCGAAGATATGCCCGACGCCTCCTTTGCCGGCCAGCAGGAAACCTTCCTGAATGTGCAGGGCATTGACGCCGTGATGGTGGCGGTCAAGCATGTCTTTGCTTCACTGTTTAACGATCGTGCTATCTCTTACCGTGTGCATCAGGGCTACGACCATCGTGGCGTGGCGCTCTCTGCGGGCATACAGCGCATGGTGCGTTCGGACCTGGCCTCGTCAGGTGTGATGTTCACCATTGATACCGAGTCCGGCTTTGATCAGGTGGTCTTCATTACTGCCGCCTTGGGACTGGGTGAGATGGTGGTGCAGGGCGCTGTTAACCCGGATGAGTTCTATGTTCACAAGCCAACGCTGGCGGCCGATCGTCCGTCTATCGTACGCCGCAACATGGGCTCAAAAAAGGTGCGCATGGTGTATGCCGATTCTCAGGCGCATGGCGAACAGGTACGCATCGAAGATGTGCCTGAGGCCGAACGCGACCGATTCTGCCTGAATGATGAGGAAGTGCAGGCGCTGGCGAAGCAGGCGGTGCTGATTGAACAACACTATCAGCGGCCGATGGATATTGAGTGGGCCAAAGATGGACATACCGGCAAGCTGTTTATTGTTCAGGCGCGTCCTGAAACCGTGCGCTCAAATGGTCAGGTAATGGAGCGTTATACGCTGCAGGGTCAGGGCAGCGTCGTCGTTGAAGGGCGAGCCATCGGTCATCGTATCGGCGCAGGCGTGGTGAAGGTCATCCACGATATCAGCGAAATGAACCGCATTGAAAAAGGCGATGTGCTGGTGACGGACATGACCGACCCGGACTGGGAACCCATCATGAAAAAGGCGTCAGCCATTGTCACTAACCGTGGCGGACGAACCTGTCATGCGGCAATCATCGCGCGTGAGCTGGGTATTCCGGCGGTAGTGGGCTGTGGCGATGCCACCGATCGGCTAAGAGAGGGCCATCAGGTTACCGTTTCCTGCGCTGAGGGCGACACAGGCTACGTTTATGATCAGCTGCTCGACTTCGACGTCACCAGTTCGCAGGTCGATTCACTGCCTGAACTGCCGCTGAAAATCATGATGAACGTGGGCAACCCCGATCGTGCTTTTGATTTTGCCTGTCTGCCGAACAAGGGTGTTGGCCTGGCGCGGCTGGAATTTATTATTAACCGAATGATTGGCGTCCACCCTAAAGCGCTCCTTGAATTTGATCAGCAGACGCCGGAACTGCAGCAGCAGATCCGTAAAATGATGAAAGGATTTGATAATCCGGTGGAGTTTTACATCGCTCGTCTGACCGAGGGAATTGCCACGCTTGGTGCAGCATTTGCACCGAAACGCGTAATTGTCCGACTTTCCGACTTTAAAACCAATGAATATGCCAACCTCGTTGGCGGTGAACGCTATGAGCCGCAGGAGGAAAACCCGATGCTGGGATTCCGTGGTGCAGGTCGCTATGTGGCGGATAACTTCCGCGACTGCTTTGCGCTGGAGTGTGAAGCGGTAAAACGCGTTCGCAACGAGATGGGCCTGACCAACGTCGAAATCATGGTTCCGTTTGTGCGTACTGTGGATCAGGCGCAGGCCGTGGTGGAAGAGCTGGCCCGTCAGGGGCTGAAGCGCGGTGAGAACGGGCTGAAGATCATCATGATGTGCGAGATCCCGTCTAATGCGCTGCTGGCAGAGCAGTTCCTGCAGCACTTTGATGGCTTCTCTATCGGCTCTAATGACATGACGCAGTTGACGCTGGGGCTGGACCGCGATTCCGGTGTCGTCTCCGCGCTGTTTGACGAGCGTAACGAAGCCGTGAAAGCGCTGCTTTCCATGGCCATCAAAGCAGCCAAAAAGCAGGGCAAATATGTTGGAATCTGTGGGCAGGGACCGTCAGACCATCAGGATTTCGCCGCATGGCTGATGGAAGAGGGCATCGATAGTCTGTCGCTGAATCCGGATACCGTAGTGGAAACGTGGGTGAGTCTGGCACAGTTAAACAAAACCGCCTGACACCGCTTGCAGAAATGATGAAAGGCCCGCACTGCGGGCCTTTTTCTGTTATAGCTGGTCAGGTTCAGGCAAAAAAAAAGCCCATCACAGGGGATGGGCAAAGACTACACACAGCAATTCTTTACGCTACTCAGGGGAATCAGGTTGTCTGAAAATCAATAGCTTGACTTCGAACATAGGAAACATGTTATTCATACCGCTGGCTGGCGTCTTTAAGAATCCTCTTATTAGTTTAAAGCCGATAATCTTTTGTCACCTTTACTTCGCCGTTTGACTTAAGAAACAGTGCAGAAAGTAATCTTTTTTAGGCCGCAAAGGTCAAATAAAGGCCAAAGATGGCTTTTTTCTTAAAAATCGCTAATGGAAAACAGAATTTATCTGATTGGTGAGAGTAGGTGCGGTTAATCATCATTAACCGCACTAATCAATGCTCAAAAGGGGGATTGGCGAAACGCGTTACTGCATCGCATCAGACGGCAGGCGGGGTTCCCTCATGATCGGCCAGCGCATCCGCCACGGCCAGCGGGTCATTATCTGGCGCTGGCGCTTCATGAACCCAGACGGAAACGAGACGGTAAGAAACAGCCAGAACTACCGGCCCGATAAACAAACCAATCATGCCGAAGGCAAACAGGCCACCTATTACGCCAGAGAGGATCAGGATCATCGGCAGATCGGCACCCATCCGGATTAACATGGGGCGCAGAACGTTATCCATTGTACCGACCACACAACTCCAGACCAGCAGCACGGTCCCCCAGGTTGTATCGCCGCTCCAGTAGAGATAGATAATGGCCGGGACCAGCACCAGCAGCGGGCCAAGCTGAACCAGACAGCAGAGGATCATCAGCACCGTTAACAGCGTGGCATAGGGAATGCCGGAGATCGCCAGACCAATACCGCCCAGCACGCCCTGCACCAGTGCCGTCACTACCACGCCAAGCGCCACGGCACGAATGGACTGTGCTGCCAGCAGCACGGCGGCATCACCGCGCCGTCCCGCCATGCGGAAAGCAAAGTGACGTATGCCCTGGGCAGCCTGTTCGCCACGCCAGTAAAGCAGCACACTGAATAGCAACATCACGCCCAGATGGATCATAAAGCGGCCAAAATGACCGGCCTGCGCGACAAAAAAGCCGGTAGTACGGCCAATGTAGGGCTGAATTTTGGCCATGATGCCGGCACCACCGCTCGCTACCAGCGTGTCATAACTGACATAAAGCTTTTTGCCGACCATCGGCACATCCCTGAGCCACAGCAACTGCGGCATCGTATGACCCTGGGTAACCCAGGCGATAACCGGGGCACTGTTATCGATCAGGCTGCTGACCAGCAGTGCGATAGGGATGATAAACAGCAGCAGCAGCAGCATTGTCATCACGATCACCGCCAGCGAACGGCGCCCCCATAACAGTCGCTGGAATTTCAGCATCAATGGCCAGGTCGCAATCACCACCATGCTGGCCCAGGCAAAGCCCAGAATAAACGGCTGCACCACCCATAAGCAGGCGACGATCAGCAGCAGAATGAACATCAGGGTGAAGAGTATTTGCGGTAAATCCATATCCCGGTACTGGCTTTTCATCATTGACTCATAACCTCGTCTTAATCCTTCATTTCAGGGCATTCGGATGCCCGTTTTTATCATGATCTATTTGCCAGGGTTTAAACAGCGTCGCGGAGAAAGGTTTTTGTCTTTTCTGAAAAAAGGGCAGTCGCAGAAAAAATATGATAAAACGAGAAATCGCTCACGTATAAACGCAAACGTTTACAACACCTTCGGTCAGACAATCATGATCCCACAGATTTCGCAGGCACCGGGCCTCGTTCAACTGGTGCTGACGTTCCTTGAGTCGCTGAAAGAGCAGGGTTTTACCGGCGACATTGCAACCAGCTATGCCGATCGTCTTTCACTCTCCACCGATAACAGCATCTATCAATTGCTGCCCGATGCGGCGCTCTTTCCGCGTTCGACGGCGGACGTTGCGCTGCTGGCCCGTGTGGCTGGAGAAGCACGTTTTGCCAGCCTGGTGTTCACCCCGCGCGGCGGCGGCACCGGCACCAACGGTCAGTCGCTGAATCAGGGCATTGTGGTAGACATGTCGCGCTACATGAACCGCATCCTGGAAATCAATACCGATGAGGGCTGGGTACGCGTCGAAGCCGGCGTCATCAAAGATCAGCTGAATGCCTGGCTGAAGCCTTTCGGCTTTTTCTTTTCGCCTGAATTGTCCACCAGTAACCGCGCCACGCTGGGCGGCATGATCAATACCGACGCGTCGGGCCAGGGATCGCTGGTCTATGGCAAAACCTCAGACCATGTACTGGGCCTGCGCGCCGTGCTGCTGGGCGGCGATATTCTTGATACGCGGCCGATGGCCACCGCGCTGGCTGAAACGCTGGCACAGACGGCAACCCTCGAAGGCCGTATTTATCAGCAGGTGCTGACACGCTGCCGCGAGCACCGCGATCTCATTGTGGAAAAGTTTCCCAGGCTGAATCGCTTCCTGACCGGATATGACCTGCGTCATGTCTTCAGCGACGATATGCAAACCTTTGACCTGACACGTCTGCTATGTGGCGCTGAGGGCACACTGGCCTTTGTCACTGAGGCGCGTCTCGATATCACCCCGCTGCCGAAAGTGCGGCGGCTGGTGAACATTAAATATGACTCCTTCGATTCTGCCCTGCGTAACGCGCCCTTTATGGTGGAAGCGCAGGCGCTGTCAGTTGAGACCGTTGATTCCAAAGTGCTGAACCTGGCGCGGGAAGATATCGTATGGCACTCGGTACGTGAATTGATTGCTGACGTACCCGATAAAGAGATGCTGGGTCTGAACATCGTTGAGTTCGCGGGTGACAATGCCGCGCTCATCGATCAGCAGATCGAAAAACTGTGTGCCCGGCTTGATGCGCTGATGCAGCAGCAGCAGGGCGGCGTGATTGGCTATCAGTTCTGTAACGATCTGGCGGGCATTGAGCGCATCTATAACATGCGTAAAAAAGCGGTAGGTCTGCTGGGAAATGCTAAAGGCCGGGCTAAGCCGATTCCGTTTGTCGAAGATACCGCCGTTCCGCCGGAAAAACTGGCGGACTACATTGTCGAGTTTCGCGCGCTGCTCGACAGTCACGGCCTGAGCTACGGCATGTTTGGTCACGTCGATGCAGGCGTCCTGCACGTGCGTCCGGCGCTGGATATGTGCGATCCGCAGCAGGAGATGATGATGAAACAGATCTCTGACGAAGTGGTGGCGCTGACCGCGCGCTATGGCGGCCTGCTGTGGGGCGAACATGGCAAAGGGTTCCGCGCCCAGTACAGTCCGGCATTTTTCGGTGAGACGCTGTTTAATGAGTTACGTCGCATCAAAGCGGCGTTCGACCCGCTTAACCGCCTGAATCCGGGCAAAATCTGTACGCCCTTTAACAGCAACGACGAGATGATGCAGGTTGATGCGGTTAAGCGCGGAACATACGATCGGCAGATTCCGTTAACGGTCCGGGATGAATGGCGTGGAGCGATGGAGTGTAACGGCAACGGGTTATGTTTCAATTTTGATGCCCGCAGCCCGATGTGTCCCTCCATGAAGATCACCCGCAACCGTATTCACTCGCCAAAAGGGCGGGCAACGCTGACGCGGGAGTGGCTGCGGCTGCTGGCCGGGCAGGGCGTTGATCCGCTGGTACTCGAAAAACAGCTGCCGGAAAACAGCCTGTCGCTACGCGGGTTGATCGCCCGTACCCGCAACAGCTGGCACGCCAGCAAAGGGGAGTATGACTTTTCACACGAGGTGAAAGAGGCCATGTCCGGCTGTCTGGCCTGTAAAGCCTGTTCCACCCAGTGTCCGATTAAAATTGACGTACCTGCTTTCCGTTCGCGCTTTCTGCAGCTCTATCACACCCGTTATCTGCGCCCGGTCAGCGATCACCTGGTGGCGGCAGTCGAAGGTTATGCGCCTCTGATGGCGAAGGCACCAAAAGTGTTCAACTTTTTCCTGCGCCAGCCGTGGGTGAAAGAGTTAAGTAAAACGCATATCGGCATGGTCGATCTGCCGCTGCTTTCGTCTCCTAACCTGAAACAGCAGCTCAGCGGCCATCCCGCCATGAACATGACGCTGGAACAGCTGGAGGGACTGACAGCCACGGAACGCGCCAGCTGTGTGCTGGTGGTACAGGATCCCTTTACCAGCTTCTATGAGGCACAGCTGGTGAACGATTTTGTCAGGCTGATTGAGAAGCTGGGTTACCGCCCGGTGCTGCTGCCTTTCTCGCCAAACGGCAAAGCGCAGCACGTGAAAGGCTTCCTGCAACGTTTCGCACGCACGGCAGCCCGTACCGCCGATTTTCTCAATCGGGTCGCAAAACTGGAACTGCCGATGGTCGGCGTCGATCCGGCTACCGTGCTCTGCTATCGCGATGAGTATCGTCACACGCTGGGTGAATCGCGCGGCGACTTCAACGTATTGCTGGTGCATGAATGGTTAGAGCGTGCCCTGGCAGAACGTGAGGTACAGGCCACGGGCGGGGAGTCCTGGTATCTGTTTGCACACTGCACTGAGGTAACAGCGCTGCCTTCAGCGCCCAACCAGTGGCAGGCGATTTTCTCCCGTTTTGGCGCAAAGCTGGAGAACATTAATGTAGGTTGCTGCGGCATGGCGGGCACTTATGGGCACGAAAGTCAGAACCTTGAAAACTCGCTGGGGATCTATGCGCTCTCCTGGCATCCCCAGCTTCAGCGACTGCCGCGCCAGCGCTGTCTGGCCACCGGCTATTCATGCCGCAGCCAGGTCAAGCGTGTGGAAGGCAACGGCATGCGCCATCCGCTACAGGCATTGTTAACGCTAATGTAAAAAAATTGTGCGCGACGTCACGTCGTGACTGGATTAGAATATCCAGCCTGCGTGACGCACGAAGTCACTTTGCAGCACGGCGGCTTTGTTCCACTCTCCGACCATAGCCAGTTGATGGCAGAGGCGGGTCAGGGACAATCGCGCCAGTTGATAGGCCTGAAGGCGAAACAGGCGATCGCGATCGTTGTTTCCCATCTCCTGCACCAACCGGTGATGCAGTTTACCCATCGCATGCAGGTAACTCTGATCGTCACCGTTCAACTGGCAGACTTCTGCCATATCCTGGCAGGCATCGTTAAACTGACGTAGCTGATGAATCGTGCAGTCGGCCCGGTCGAGTTTTGCCTGCGCCATATAAAAGTCGACGGTGATATCACGCACCGAAAACTGGTACTCGTCGATTTTATGCTGCAGCCAGGCGGAGACAGAAAGCATTATGGCGTCACCCTCAATGTTAATGATAATAATTATCATATTCATTCGAGGCGCGATTGCAATTGCAGGAGAGAAAAATTTATCGATTTATCCTGCCTGTCGGTATAATCGGAAATAACAATCTGTTTACATCAGAGAAAGGCGTAACCTATCAATAAGCATTTTTATCAAAAATGGTTATTTCAAATAGAGTGATTTATTAATAGGTTATCAATGGCTTATTGAGACTGACTCTGTTCACACAGGATGAACGGAAGCAGCTATGCTTAATAATTGAGCAAATAAAACAGCACAAGATGATTATCCCTGCAAAACAAGAGGTTGAAGTGATTGGTCAGATCACTACCATAGGGGGATAGCCTGAAAAGGTCCGGACTCAAGAGGTATCAACATGGCATCTGTTAATACAGACTCTTTCTCACCCGACGATTTTGTCTGGAAAGGTCTGACGCTGACTGAAACCGCAGCGCAACAAATTCTCAATCTGGCGGCTCAGGACCCTGAAGTCAAGGGGCTGCGTCTGGGCGTAAAACAATCCGGCTGCGCCGGTTTTGGCTACGTCATGGATCTGGTGAAAGAACCCGTCGAAGACGATCTGCAGTTCTCATTCCACGGCGCAACGCTGTTTGTGCCGCTACAGGCGATGCCATTCGTTGATGGCACTGAACTGGATTACGTTCGCGAAGGCCTGAATCAGATTTTTAAATTCAATAACCCTAAAGCTCAGCACGCCTGCGGGTGCGGTGAGAGCTTTGGCGTCGAGTAAGTGAAATATGTCACGACACAGCGAAACATCTGACGATGTACAAATCTGGGAAGGCAAGCTCAACTACAAAGAGGGCTTCTTTACCCAACTGCAGACCGAAGAATTTGCCAACGGCATCAATGAAGATGTGGTGCGGGCGATCTCGGCTAAGCGTAACGAGCCAGAGTGGATGCTGGAGTTTCGTCTTAAAGCGTTTCGTGCCTGGCTTGAAATGGAAGAGCCGCACTGGCTGAAAGCGCACTACGAAAAACTCGACTATCAGGATTACAGCTACTACTCCGCGCCCTCGTGCGGTAACTGCGATGACACCTGCGCCTCAGAGCCGGGTGTGACGCAGGCTTCAGGCAGCGCGCCAGCCAGCGACTACCTGACGCAGGAAGTGGAGAACGCTTTTAATCAGTTGGGTGTGCCGGTGCGTGAAGGGCGGGAAGTGGCGGTTGACGCCATTTTTGACTCCGTCTCTGTGGCAACCACCTATCGCGGCAAGCTGGCGGAGCAGGGGATTATCTTCTGTTCATTCGGCGAAGCGATTCAGGAACACCCGGAGCTGGTGAAGCAATATCTCGGCACGGTAGTTCCGGCTAACGATAACTTCTTTGCCGCACTGAACTCGGCGGTGGCCTCTGACGGCACCTTCGTCTATATCCCGAAAGGGGTGCGTTGCCCGATGGAGCTGTCGACCTATTTCCGCATTAACGCAGCGAAAACCGGTCAGTTCGAGCGCACCATCCTGATTGCCGATGAAGACAGCTACGTCAGCTACATCGAAGGCTGTTCAGCCCCCGTGCGTGACAGCTATCAGCTGCATGCCGCCGTGGTGGAAGTGATCATCCATAAAAATGCTGAAGTGAAATATTCGACCGTTCAGAACTGGTTCCCTGGCGGCGAAGGCGAGGGCGGTATCCTCAACTTCGTGACCAAGCGTGCGCTGTGTGAAGGTGACCACAGCAAGATGTCCTGGACCCAGTCTGAAACCGGTTCAGCGATCACCTGGAAATACCCGAGCTGCATTCTGCGCGGGGATTATTCGGTGGGTGAGTTCTACTCGGTGGCACTGACCAGCGGTCGTCAGCAGGCCGATACCGGCACCAAGATGATCCACATTGGTAAAAACACCAAATCGACCATTATCTCCAAAGGGATTTCGGCCGGTAAAAGTCAGAACACCTATCGCGGCCTGGTAAAAATCATGCCAACTGCCACCAATGCCCGTAACTTTACGCAGTGTGACTCAATGCTGATCGGCCCTGATTGCGGCGCACATACGTTCCCGTATGTCGAAACCCGCAACAATACTGCCCAGCTTGAGCATGAAGCCACGACTTCACGTATCGGCGAAGACCAGATGTTCTACTGTCTGCAGCGCGGTATCAGTGAAGAAGACGCCATCTCGATGATCGTGAACGGCTTCTGTAAAGACGTATTCTCGGAGCTGCCACTGGAATTTGCTGTGGAAGCCCAGAAATTGTTAGCCATCAGCCTTGAGCACAGTGTGGGCTGATGCCGTCACACGCCTTGCCGGAAGCAATGTGAAGGAATAAGAATGTTAAGCATTAAAGATTTGCAGGTCAGTGTTGAAGATAAAGCCATTCTGCGTGGCCTGAATCTCGAAATTAAACCGGGCGAAGTGCATGCCATCATGGGGCCGAACGGCTCAGGTAAAAGCACGCTGTCAGCCACGCTGGCAGGCCGCGAAGATTATGAAGTCACTGGCGGTTCAGTCAGCTTCAAAGGTAAAGATCTGCTGGAGCTGGCCCCTGAAGAGCGTGCCGGTGAAGGCATTTTTATGGCGTTCCAGTATCCGGTAGAGATTCCGGGCGTCAGCAACCAGTTTTTCCTGCAAACCTCGGTCAATGCGGTGCGCAAATATCGTCAGCAGGACGAGCTGGATCGCTTCGATTTCCAGGACTTCATTGAAGAAAAAATTCAGCTGCTGAAGATGCCGGAAGATCTGCTGACCCGTTCAGTGAACGTTGGCTTCTCCGGTGGTGAGAAGAAACGTAACGACATCCTGCAGATGGCGGCGCTTGAACCTGAGCTTTGCATCCTGGATGAGACTGACTCCGGTCTGGATATTGATGCCCTTAAAATCGTGGCTAATGGCGTGAACAGCCTGCGTGACGAGAAGCGTGCCTTTATCATCGTCACTCACTACCAGCGTATTCTGGACTACATTAAGCCAGACTTCGTTCATGTTCTGTATCAGGGCAAAATCGTGAAATCTGGCGACTTCTCGCTGGTGAAACAGCTGGAGGAGCAAGGTTATGGCTGGCTTACCGACGAAGAGTGATTCTGCGCTGCAACAGTGGCATCACCTGTTTGAATCACGTGGCGACGTGCGTTCTCTGCAGGCACAGCAGCACTGGCAGCAACTGATGCGGGTTGGCCTGCCAACCCGCAAGCATGAAAACTGGAAGTACACGCCGCTGGATACGCTACTGTCCCAGCAGTTCGTGCTGCCCGATGCGCCGCAGACCCTGAGTGCTGAACAGGTTGATGCACTGGCCCTGCCGCTGGATGCGATCCGTCTGGTGTATGTCGACGGTCAGTTCCAGCCCGCCTTCAGCAGCCGCGACGTCGAACTGTTTGAGATCCAGCACAGCGTGGCCGCCGAGCGCCGTCCGCTGCCTGCAGCGGTTCAGCCGGAAGTCTTCCTGCACCTGACCGAGAGTCTGGCAGAAGCGGTGACGACACTGCGTCTGGCACGCGGTAAAGCCGCAGCCCGTCCGGTCTACCTGCTGCATATCACCAGCGGCCAGCAGACGGGCATGAACACAGTTCACTATCGTCATCACCTGCAGCTGGAAGAGAGTGCCGAGGCGGAAGTCATTGAGCACTACGTTTCACTGGATGAGCGCGCCCATTTCACCGGCACGCGCTTTACCTTTGCAATTGGTGACAATGCGAAACTGACTCACACCAAGCTGGCCTTTGAAAGCAGCGCCAGCTACCACTTTGCGCATAACGATCTGGTGATTGGTAACGATGGCCAGGTCAGCAGCACCAGCTTCCTGCTGGGTGCGGGCCTGTCGCGTCACAATACCAGTACTCAGTTGAATGGCGAAAATACCACACTGGCAATTAACAGTCTGGTTCTGCCGGTGAAACAGGAAGTGGCGGATACCCGTACTTACCTGGAGCACAACAAAGGCCACTGTGTCAGCCGCCAGATGCATAAAACCATCGTGCGTGACAAAGGGCGTGCGGTGTTTAACGGTCATATCAAAGTGGCGCAGCATGCTTTGAAGACCGACGGGCAGATGACCAATAATAACCTGTTGCTGGGCAAGCTTTCTGAAGTCGATACCAAACCGCAGCTCGAAATTTACGCGGATGACGTTAAATGCAGCCACGGTGCTACCATTGGTCGTATTGATGATGAGCAGATGTTCTATCTGCGTTCTCGCGGTATTGAGCAGGATGCGGCACAGACCATGATTATTCATGCGTTTGCAGCTGAACTCACCGAAACACTGGAAAATGAGGTGATGCGTCAGGCCGTGCTGCAGCGTATCGCGCAACGTTTTCCCGGAGGCGACATATGATGAACTTCGATCTCGAACGCGTCAGGGCTGATTTTCCTATCCTGAAGCGTGAGGTCAACGGTCATCCGCTGGCCTATCTTGACAGTGCGGCCAGCGCACAGCGTCCACTCTCGGTGATTAACGCCGAGAGTCATTTCTATCAGCACGGCTATGCGGCCGTGCATCGTGGTATCCATACGCTGAGCCAGCAGGCGACCAGCGACATGGAGAACGTGCGCGATCAGGCTGCCCGTTTCATTAACGCCGGCTCACAGGAAGAGATTATCTTCGTTAAAGGCACCACCGAAGGCATCAACCTGGTGGCGAATACCTGGGGCAGCAGTAACCTCAGGTCTGGCGACAACCTGATCATCACGGAGATGGAGCATCACGCCAATATCGTGCCGTGGCAGATGCTGGCACAGCGTACCGGTGCAGAAGTGCGTGTTCTGCCATTAAATGACAACGGTGAGCTGGCGCTGGAGCAGCTGGCGGGGCTGATAGACAGCCGCACGCGCCTGCTGGCGGTCACGCACGTTTCTAACGTGCTCGGCACCGTTAACCCGGTTAAAGCCATCGTGGCCCAGGCAAAAGCCGCTGGCGTGATTACGCTGGTGGATGGCGCGCAGGCCGTGATGCATGACAAAGTGGATGTGCAGGATATCGGCTGCGACTTCTACGTCTTCTCCAGCCATAAACTCTATGGTCCGAATGGCGTCGGTATTCTCTATGGGCGCAAAGCACTGCTGGATGAGATGCCACCGTGGGAAGGCGGCGGTTCGATGATCGGTCAGGTTCTGCTGCCCACCGGCACCACCTGGAACAGTGCGCCGTGGCGTTTTGAAGCAGGTACACCGAACACCGGCGGCATTATCGGCTTTGGCGCGGCGATGGCCTATGTGCAGGCGCTGGGACTGGATACCATTCATCAGCGTGAGACGGCATTGATGAATTACGCGCTCGATAAGCTGGGCACCGTTCCGGATATTCAGATCTATGGCCCGCAGTCTCGTGCCGGTGTTATTGCCTTTAACCTGGGCAAACATCATGCTTTCGATGTCGGCAGTTTCCTGGATCAATACGGTATTGCCATCCGCACCGGACATCACTGTGCGATGCCACTGATGCAGCACTACAATGTCCCGGCGATGTGCCGTGCTTCCTTCACCTTCTATAACAGTGAAGAGGAAGTGGATCGTCTGGCTGCTGGTTTGGCACGCATTCATCGTCTGCTGGGCGGCTGAACAGTTTTAACGGAGTCACTGATGGCAAATTTGCCTGAAAAAGAGAAACTGGTTCGCAACTTCAACCGTTGCGCTAACTGGGAAGAGAAGTACCTCTACATTATCGAACTGGGTTCAAAGCTTCCGGAATCTTCTGAAACGTTACACCAGCCGGAAAACGCGATTTCGGGTTGCCAGAGTCAGGTGTGGATTAGAATGACCCCGCAGGCCGATGGTTCCATCGCATTTGAAGGTGACAGTGACGCTGCTATTGTTAAAGGTTTGATTGCTATTGTATTTAGTCTCTATCAGAACCTGCCACCCGCTGAAATTCTGGCGCTGGATGTGCGCCACTGGTTTGGCGAACTGGCACTGGTGCAGCACCTGACGCCCACCCGATCGCAGGGGCTGGAGGCGATGATTCGGTCTATTCGCCATACCGCTCAGAACCTCAGCTAAGTTACACTCGACAGAGGCCATCCGGCGTCTGTTTTTTTATCTGACGAGAAAATTGCATGAAACCTGCTTTACGTTTAGCCGGTGCATTGCTGCTGACCTGCTTTGGGCTCTCTGCACCCGCATTCGCCACCGAATACCCGCTGCCACCGCCTGACAGTCGCCTGATTGGCGAAAACGTTCTGACTCAGGTTCCTGATGATAAACAACCACTGGAAGCCATTGCAGCCCGCTACCAGGTCGGGCTGCTGGGCATGCTGGAGGCGAATCCCGGCACCGATCCCTGGCTGCCCAAAGCGGGTACCCAACTGACGGTACCGCTGCAGATGATCCTGCCCGACACGCCACGCGAAGGGATTGTGGTGAATCTGGCCGAGCTGCGTCTCTACTACTATCCCAAAGGGGAAGATAAGGTTATCGTCTATCCCATCGGCATTGGCCAATTGGGTGCGGCAACGCCGGTCATGGTGACCCAGATCAGCCAGAAAATCCCGAATCCGACCTGGACCCCCACGGCTAACATTCGCAAGCGCTACGCCAGAGAGGGCATTACATTGCCTGGCGTGGTACCAGCCGGACCGGATAATCCAATGGGACAGTTCGCCATGCGTCTGGCACGGGGTACCGGCCAGTATCTGATCCACGGCACCAATGCGAAGTTTGGCATCGGCATGCGGGTCAGTTCAGGCTGTATCCGTCTGCGTTCAGAGGATATAGAAGCGCTGTTCAACGCCGTCCCCAAAGGCACGCGTGTTCAGATCATCAATCAGCCGGTTAAGTACGCGGTGGAGCCGGATGGAAAACGCTACGTGGAAGTGCATCAGCCGCTGTCGCGTAACGATAAAGACGATCCACAGACCATGGCCATTGCGATCGGCAGTGACCTGAAGAAATTCATGAAGAGTGAGAAGAGTGATAGCGCGCTCATTAAAGCCAGCTTAACGCGACGCTCAGGCATGCCTGTACTGGTCAGCAGTGGCGAGCCGGTGCAAAGTGATACCGTGCCGCCTGCGGGGCTGGAGAGTGCATCTGTGGGGGCTGATAGCCCGGTGACACAGGCTGAGGGTAACGCGGTTCAACCCTGACTGGATAAGTGTCTGTGGAGGGCACTGAATTCGGAGCAAAAAAAATGGCGCCATAAAGGCGCCATTTTTAAACCAGAACTCTTACTTACGGTAAGAGTGAGCCTGGTTGTCCAGACGCTGGTTAGCGCGAGCTGCGTCATCTTTAGCAGCCTGAACGTCTGAACGCACTGCGTTCACGTCGTTGCTCAGCTGGTCAACTTTAGCGTTCAGAGTCTGAACGTCTGAAGACAGCTGGTCGATTTTAGCGTTGCTTGAGCAACCAGCCAGCATAGTTGAAGCCAGAACTACCGCGCCCAGTACCAGTTTAGTACGATTCATTATTTATACCCTCTAGATTGAGTTAATCTCCATGTAGCGTTACAAGTATTACACAAAGCTTTTTAAGTTGAGAATAAATTTTTGATGAGAAGATGCTTAAATTTGATCGTTCGCTCAAAGAAGCAGCGAATCCCAGAATATGATAAAAAAATTTAGCGAAAACAGAGAGATTTAATCGGATTAACCTTAATATTAAGAGTATTTGAATAGTTATTTTCGATTGGAATTTTCCGGGATTTGGTTTAAGTAGAAATAAAAAAAGCGCCTCATTAAGGCGCTTTAAAATAATGGCAAAAAAGAGTTTTACAGTACGTGTACAGAGGCGGTGTTGGTAGTTCCGCTTGGTACTAATGCACCTGACACCAGCACCACAACATCACCTTTCTGTCCATAACCACTTTCCAGCGCGGCTTCTTTACCCAGACGATAGAAATCATCGGTTGAGGCGATTTCAGTGACCAGACGGGTCTCGATCCCTTTGCTCAGGATCAGCTGACGTGCGGTGGTCTGATTGGTGGTCAGTGCCAGAATGGTGGCGTTCGGGAAATATTTACGTACGGCTTTAGCAGACTTACCACCTTCGGTCGCGACCACAATCAGTGGCGCTTCCAGCTTCTCAGCCGTCTCTACCGCACCACGGCAGACTGCTTCAGTGATACGCAGCTTGCGGGTATCGTTCTGGCTGTCGATGCGTGACTTCATGACGCGGTCGGTACGCTCACAGATGGTCGCCATGATGGTGACCGACTCCAGCGGATAACGACCCTTAGCGCTCTCACCGGACAGCATGACTGCATCGGTACCGTCGAGGATGGCGTTCGCTACGTCACCGGCTTCTGCACGGGTAGGGCGCGGGTTCTTGATCATGGAATCAAGCATCTGCGTCGCGGTGATAACAACTTTGCGTGCTTTATTACATTTTTTGATCATCATCTTCTGCGCGAAGATCACTTCTTCGACCGGGATCTCAACACCCAGGTCACCACGCGCAACCATGATGCCGTCTGACGCTTCGAGAATTTCGTCGAAGTTATTCAGGCCTTCCTGGTTTTCGATTTTAGAGATGATCTGGATATGCTCGCCGCCGTGCTGTTTCAGGTGCTCACGAATTTCCAGGACGTCTGAACGCTTGCGGATGAAAGAGGCGGCGACAAAATCTACGCCCTGCTCACAACCAAAAATCAGGTCGCGCTTGTCTTTCTCAGCCAGAGCAGGCAGCTGGATGGAGACGCCCGGCAGGTTAACGCCTTTGTTCTCACCCAGATCGCCATTGTTCAGGACTTTGCACACGACGGTATTTTCAGTGACTTCGGTCACTTCCATGCCAATCAGTCCATCGTCGACCAGCACGGTGTTACCAATTTTCAGGTCGGCTGTGAAACCCGGGTAGGTCACCGCAACGCGTTCGCTGTTGCCGATCACACTCTGGTCGGTAGTGAAGGTAAAGGTCTGGCCAGCTTTTAGCACCGCATCGTTGCCGCCTTCCAGCTTCATGGTGCGGATTTCAGGGCCTTTGGTGTCCAGCAGGATAGCCGCCTGACGACCGGTTTTTTGCATGACGGCACGCATATTAGTTATGCGTTGACCATGCTCAGCGTAGTCGCCGTGAGAGAAGTTAAGACGCATAACATTCATGCCCGCTTCAAGCAGTTGAGTCAGCATCTCTTCGGATTCGGTTTTCGGGCCGATTGTACAAACGATTTTAGTCTTTTTCATGACGGATTTTCTGTAAGTTGTGATGGATGAATAAGGGCGAAATCCGATGGCAGCGCATCGAAGTGAAAATTCTGATTGAGACTGAAATGGGCAGTACTGAGTAAGAATAGGTGACGAAGGCCAGGCGTGCAGGGAAGTTGTGTGGTTACGGTTGGTAACCACCACGCTGTTGTTGCGCAAATCATTTGAGTTATCGCAGTAAGCACGTGATCGCTGAAACCTTTCAAGTAAGCAACGCGGGACAGTATAGACGCTAAGTATGCGAAAACCAATCAAAAAGCAGAGGGGGGAGCGATGCAGATCAATAAAAGGGAGAGTTGCGCAAGCTGAAGAAATTCTGAAAGTGGTGCGCTCTAATGGACTCGAACCATCGACCCCCACCATGTCAAGGTGGTGCTCTAACCAACTGAGCTAAGAGCGCATACTGAATATTGGTGCGTCCGAGTGGACTCGAACCACCGACCCCCACCATGTCAAGGTGGTGCTCTAACCAACTGAGCTACGGACGCACTTGGTGCGCTCTAATGGACTCGAACCATCGACCCCCACCATGTCAAGGTGGTGCTCTAACCAACTGAGCTAAGAGCGCAACATGCTGTCAGGGCGACAGCGGGGACGAATATTAACGGCAGCGCAGAAGCCTGGCAAGGGGAAAATAGTTTTTTCGCCATGACTGAGCAGCAACTGTGCTAACCGTCGTTTTTTTCGTCATCGCGGGCCATAATTAACCCGCTTTTACGGTTATCGCGCCGCGCGCGCCAGAATGATTTCCGCAGGTGACCGCTGTAAGCGTCTGATGCGCCAGATCATCATGACTGCCGCCGAGGTCAGACCGATAATAAAGCCGCACCAGAAGCCTGCTGGCCCCATCCGGGGCACCAGCCAGTCAGTCAGCGCCAGCAGATACCCGGCGGGCAGTCCCAGCAGCCAGTAAGCGATAAAGGTAATAAAGAAAATGGACCTTGTGTCTTTATACCCACGCAGGATCCCGCTGCCAATCACCTGTATCGAGTCCGAGAACTGATAAATCGCTGCCAGCAGCATCAACTGCGCCGCCAGTGTGACCACTTCAGGGTTGTCGTTATAGAGCAGGGCAATCTGGTGACGAAACGTCACGGTAAAAATCGCGGTCAGCGCTGCCATGCTGATGCCCACACCCTGAGCGGTCCAGGCGGCGACTTTTGCCTGCTCAGTAGAACCCTGACCCAGACGATAGCCGACGCGGATGGTGGTTGCGACGCCCAGCGACAGCGGTAATACAAACATCAGTGAACTGAAGTTCAGCGCGATCTGGTGACCGGCCACATTCACGATCCCCAGTGGTGAAACCAGCAGGGCCACAACGGCAAATAGCGTGACCTCAAAGAACAGCGCCAGTGCCACCGGCAATCCCAGCGTCATGAGACGGCTCAGAATCGGACGCGAAGGCGGCGACCAGCGGCTCTCCATACGGATATCGCGCATGCTGCCCATCCGGCGCACCCAGAAGCGCATGCAGATAAACATCACCCAGTAGACCGATGCCGTTGCCACGCCGCAGCCGACACCGCCCAACGCGGGCATGCCGAAGTGGCCGTAGATAAAGACATAGTTCAGCGGGATGTTAAACATCAGGCCCAGAAAGCCCAGCACCATGCCGGGTTTGGTTTTCGACAGCCCCTCGCACTGATTACGCAGCACCTGAAAGAAGAGATAGCCTGGCGCGCCGAACAGCAGGGCATGCAGATAGCCCTCGGCTTTAAGCGCCAGCGCGGGATCGATGTCATGCATCGCCCGGATAAGATAACCGGCGTGCCACAGCAGCACCATAATCAGCAGTGAGACAAAAAAGGCGAGCCAGTAGCCCTGGCGGATCTGTTCGCCGATGCGTTCGCGGCGGCCTGAACCGTTGAGTTGCGCAACGGTGGGCGTCAATGCAAGCAGAAGACCATGACCAAACAGGATGGCCGGAAGCCAGACAGAGGTGCCGACAGCAACGGCGGCCATATCCGTGGCGCTGACTGCGCCGGCCATAATGGTATCCACAAATCCCATTGCGGTTTGGGCCACCTGAGCAAGGATGACCGGAATCGCAAGGGCCAGCAATTGACGCGCTTCTGTTAAATACTTCTGCACGTTAACACCTGACTTATTAAATGAATTAAAAGGGCAGAAAAGCCCTTGGGAATAGCGCGAACCAGTGTAACCGGGGTAACAGAATTCGCCAATCTTTGTCACACAATGCGTTTTGCCACAGATTACAGAGGCGGTGCGGGCTGAATTCTAACAGCCTACCGGAGCTGTGATAAACTAGCGTAAACTTCGCAGAGGCAAAGACTATGTTTACCGGTATTGTGCAGGGCACCGCAGAAATCGTGTCCATTGAAGAAAAAGAACTGTTTCGTACCCACACTGTCCGACTGCCGGAAGAGCTCTTACCGGGCCTGGCGCTGGGCGCATCTGTTGCCCATAACGGTTGCTGTTTAACCGTAACGGCCATTGAAGGCGATTGCGTCAGTTTTGATTTAATTAAAGAGACGCTGCGGGTCACTAACCTTGGCGATTTACGTCAGGGCGATGTGGTTAATATTGAGCGTGCAGCGAAATTCAGCGATGAAATAGGCGGTCATCTGATGTCAGGTCATATTATGACCACCGCTGAAATCTGCAAGATTATCCAGTCAGAACACAATCGCGAAGTCTGGTTTAAAATCCAGGATCCAATGCAGATGAAATATATCCTGCATAAAGGTTTTGTCGGTATCGACGGCATCAGCCTGACGGTAGGCGATGTGACAAAGACTAAATTCTGTGTCTATCTGATCCCGGAAACGCTGGAGCGCACCACTCTGGGCGCGAAGACGTTTGGCGACCGGGTCAATATTGAGATCGATCCGCACACGCAGGCAATCGTAGAGACCGTTGAGCGGGTGTTAGCACAGCGCGATGCCGCGGCGGCAATGAGCATGCTGACCGGCCATTCAGCCTCCGAGAATGAATAAAAGGCGTGTAAGCGCTGCAGGCAGCCAAATCGGTTTTAATCTGTCAGCATTATAAAAGTTCAGGGCGCAGGGAATCAGGTCAGAAGAGGAAAGCGTCTCGCGCTATGGACAAAAACGCCAGGCGTTTTTGAACAACGCAACGTGTTGGCCCGTTAACGGGCGCACCTCAGGGATGAGGTGCGTAATCGCGCGGGCCGAACATGTCAGGGATGACGGGTTTTGCGACTTTCCGATCTGACCCCGTTTCGTGCGCAACGCTCCCTGTTAAAGCAAAACAGACCTTTCTTTTCAGGTCTTCGGCCGGGAAAGCGCCTTCGTAATTACCAGCTTTTATACTCCCTATCGCGCCACCCGTAATCCACCCTCAACACCGCGGCTGAACACAATCTGCCACAGCTGAATATCGCGCGCCCGGAAGGCACCGGCACAGGCATTGAGATAATAGGAGAACATTCGCTTAAAGCGTTCGCCATAGTTGTCGGCCAGCGCCGGCCAGGCCTGCAAAAAGCGCTCATGCCAGGCCATCAACGTTTTGTCGTAATCGGCCCCGAAGTTATGCCAGTCTTCCAGAATAAAATGGGGCTCGCTGGCATCCGCCACGTGACGCACTGAAGGCAGGCAGCCGTTAGGGAAGATATATTTGTCAATCCAGGGATCGACGCTCATATCGGTTTTAATCGCGCCAATGGTGTGAAGAAGGAAAATACCATCAGGTTTTAAATTACGATCAACCACATCAAAATAGGTGGCGTAATTCTTTGGCCCGACATGCTCGAACATGCCTACTGAAACGATGCGATCAAACTGCTCATTCAGATCGCGATAATCCTGCAACAGAATCGTGACATCTAATCCGCTACAGCGCTGCTGCGCCAGTTTCTGTTGTTCGGCGGAAATCGTCACGCCATGCACTTTAACGCCATAATGACGTGCGGCAAATTCCGCAAGTCCGCCCCAGCCACAGCCGATATCCAGCAGCGACATTCCCGGTTCCAGCGCTAATTTACGGCAAATCATATCCAGCTTGGCTTCCTGCGCCGTCGCCAGGGTCGTGGCCTCTTTCCAGTAGCCACAGGAATATTGCATATAGGGGTCAAGCATCAGTGAAAAGAGATCGTTACCCAGGTCGTAATGCTCTTTACCGACAATCCAGGCCCGCTTTTTCGACTGCAGATTGGTTAAGCGGGCAGCGGCGATGCGCAGCGTATCTTTAAAGTGATGCGGGAGTTGCTGATCGAGTTTATGTTTAAGCACCTGATGGAAGAAAATATCCAGCCGGTCGCACTCCCACCACCCATCCATGTAGCTCTCACCGAGCCCAAGCGATCCTTCCTGCAGAACACGCTTAAAAAAGCCGGGATGATTAATATGAATATCCCAGGGACGTGAACCATTAATTTCAATATCCGCTTTTTCCAGCATTTCGTGGACGATGCGATACCAATGGTTTTCTTCAGGGCTCACTGCTTCTGCATAAGATGAACTCATAGCTTTTCCACCACCTGTCCAATCTGAACCTGAACAAAGAGTAGTCAATTTTGTCAGGCATTGAGAAACGGTACGGATGATTCCGCACACCGGTTGACTGTGTGATACAGAGGACTGGAATAGCCTGCAGCAGGTCGGTCAGGCTAAGAATAACGCGCGCGAATACCGTCCCGGCAACAGGGTGCCAATCAGATTATTACGTTAGTATATTATTGATTTATTACAGGTTTGTTGACCCGAATGAGTATATTCTCACGCGGGTCAATATTCAATGACTTATTGTTAGGATGCTAACGAAAAAGTCAATGTGTCACTGGTTATCCTGGCAGGCAGGTTGCGGAGAGGCAACAACAGATTGTGCGCTTGCGGTACGCTGCATGGCGTAACCGAGTAGCGCCAGCAGAATCGTTACCGTCATTATCAGCGTAGTGGTAAACAGCGCCTGGGTTAATCCGGCAGAGACTGCCAGGCTTGCAGCGAAGCAGAGTCCGAGTTGTAAGGTGTTCTGCAATGCGGCCGCTTTACCGGTGGCGTGCGGGAAGGGCGTCAGCGCACTGGAAACCACAATCGGATAAATTGCGCCGTTAGCCAGCGCCATCCCACAGAACGGCACCATCAGGCTCACCAGCGTACTGTTGCCTGCAAGTGCAACAGCAAACAGCGCCAGAATGCTCAGGCTGTAGACGCCTAACAGCCAGGGGAGCAGCTGTGCGCCGTTAAAGCGGTTGAGCAGGGCGCGACAGCCAAATCCACCGATTAAAAAGGCGAGGGTCTGGGGTACATAACTCAGGCCGATATCGGCGGGCGAGAGACCCAGATCCGCCAGAATGAACGGCGATCCGGTCAGCCAGGCAAAGAAGCTGGCAGAACAGGCAGAGTAGATCAGCACGTTGCCGCTGTAGACCCGGGATTTCAGCAGGGTGAGAAAGCCGGGCTGTGCTCCTTTTTCGCGTGCTTCCGGGCGTACTGTGGGCAGACGCAGGGTGGTCAGAATCAACGCCACCGCAATCAGTGTCAGCACCAGAAAAATCGAACGCCAGTGGAAGTGACCGATCAGCCAGGCACCCAGCAACGGGGCCAGCGCCGGGGAGAGCGCAACCAGCGGCATAATCGTTGCAAAGACTTTGTTGGCGCGCGCGGCGGGGTAGCGATCCACCACCAATGCCTGCCAGCTCACGGCGGCAGCACAGACGCCAATGGCCTGCACAAAGCGCAGCGCCAGCATCAGAGTAATATCATTCACCCACAGCATGCCCGCACAGCCGACGCCAAACAGGGTCAGTCCGGCCAGCAGCACCGGCTTACGGCCGATGCGGTCGGAGAGCGGTCCCCAGAAAAGCTGACCCACGGCAAAGCCTCCCAGAAAGAGGCTCATACTGGCGCTAATCAGGCCGGGCGAGGTATTAAAGGTGTGCTGCATCGCACCAAAGGCGGGCAGATACATGTCAGTGGCTAAAAAGCCGAGCATGCTCAGCAGGGCAAGATAGGGCATAAATCCTTTATTCGACAGCATCTCATTCTCATTTTTGCAGGATAAACGCGGCAGAGTGTAAAAGGTGCGTTTGCCGCTGTGAAACGGTAATATTTGCCGGTTGCTGTTAAAATTTTTGAAGGCAGATTATGTGGTCAGAATATGCATTAGAGGTCGTTGACGCGGTTGCCCGAGGGGGCAGCTTCAGCGCAGCCGCGCAGGAGCTGCATCGGGTACCTTCTGCCATCAGCTATACAGTGCGTCAGCTGGAAAACTGGCTGGCGGTGCCGCTGTTCGAACGCCAGCATCGTGAAGTGGTGCTGACGCCAGCAGGCGAACATTTTGTCCGGGAAGGGCGCAGCGTCATCAAAAAAATGCTTGCTACACGGCGGCAGTGTCAGCAGCTGGCCAATGGCTGGCGCGGGCAGCTCAGCATTGCCGTTGACCGTATCGCCAAACCTCAGCGCACCCGGCAGCTGGTCAAAGATTTCTATCGCCACTTCCCCGATATGGAGCTGATCATCAGCTATGAAGTTTTTAATGGTGTCTGGGATGCGCTGGCCGATGGCCGGGTAGAAGTTGCGATTGGGGCCACACAGGCAATTCCGGTGGGCGGACGGTTTGCGTTTCGCGATATGGGTACGCTCAACTGGCGCTGCGTGGTCGCGCCCGATCATCCGCTGACGCAGGCGAGCCAGATAGATGACGACACGCTGCGTAGCTGGCCGTCCCTGGTGCTGGAAGATACATCACGCGCACTGCCGCGTCGTATGACATGGACGCTGGATAACCAGCGCAGGCTGGTGGTGCCGGAGTGGCAAACCGGACTGGAATGCGTGCAGGCGGGCTTGTGCGTGGCGATGGTGCCGGGGCATCTGGCCAGGCCACTGCTCGACAGTGGCGAGCTGGTGGAGCTAACGCTTCCGGTAGCATTTCCGGACAGCCCCTGCTGCGTTAGCTGGGCCGAGGATCGCGCATCACCGGCGACAGGCTGGTTGCTCAGCTATCTGGGTGATACGCAAACGCTTAATCAGGAGTGGTTAAGCGAGGATTAGCGGCGATAGTCGCGGAACGGACCATCGGCCACTGAACGGCGCTCAATCAGCGTCGGATGGACTTCAATCGTTTGTGACACTTCGCGCTTACTGGTGATGCGGTCGAGCAGCATATCCAGCGCCTTCTCACCCAACTGGGCTTTAGGCTGATGCACCGTGGTCAGGGCAGGGGCGAAATAGCGTGCGTTGCGCACATTGTCATAACCGATTACCGAAATATCCTGCGGCACGCGCAGACCCATCTCGTCGGCGGCGCAAATGGCCCCCATCGCCATGATGTCGCCGCCGCAGAAGACGGCGGTCGGGCGCTGCTTTTGCGACAGGATCTGCTGCATCGCCTGATAACCCGACTCTGGCTCAAAGTCACCCTGCACAATCCACTCCGCGCGCGGCTGAATTCCCGCTTCTTCCAGTGCCTTCAGGAAACCGGCATGGCGTCCGCCGCCGGTATTGCGCTCCATCTGACCCGGAATGGCACCGATATCGCGGTGTCCGCGTTCAATCAGATAGCGTCCCGCCAGATAGCCGCCCTGGAAGGCATTATCGAGAACCGTATCGGTAAAGTCGGCGCGCGATTCGCCCCAGTCCATCACCACCATCGGGATATTGCGGTTCTCTTCCAGCATCTGCAGCAGATCGTCCGGATACTCAGAGCACATCACCAGCAGGCCATCGACACGCTTCTGCGCCATCATGCTGAGGTAGGCGCGCTGTTTTTGCAGGTCGTTATGCGCATTACCCAGAATCAGCGTATAGCCTTTATCAAAACAGTGATTTTCAACCGCCTCAATAATTTCAGCGAAATAGGGCGCTTCGCTGGAGGTGGCAAGCAGACCCAGCGTCTTGGTGTGGTTTACTTTCAGACTGCGTGCTACAGCGCTCGGCGAGTAGTGCAATTCTTTAATTGCCTGCCAGACCGCCTCGCGCGTCTCTTCAGCGACAAAGCGGGTTTTATTGATGACGTGCGAAACGGTGGTCGTTGAGACGCCAGCGCGTTTCGCCACATCTTTAATTGTTGCCATGAAAATCGGACTCCAGTCCTTACCTAACTCTATGATAAGCGTAATGTTAAACGTTTGCGTCTGCTCAGGGTTTTTTCCGCAAAAATGCGGCTTTTCTGGCCGGTAAACAGGCTTCTGGCGGAGAAAAAACGCCTCAAAAGATGCGCAAACGGAATCAGGGTTGCACGCGTTGCGCAACAAAGGCGAGATTCTAACAAGGCTGAACGGATAAAACGAGATTTTTACCGGACCCTGTGGGAAAATGCCATATCCCTACAAAGTGTGTGACTAAGGAGCAAACAATGAGTACCGATCTTAAACTGGCGTTAATGACCACTGTCGGCTGTCTGCTGATGATTGTGGCTTTCAGTTTTACCGCCATTCTGCACTAATAAAAAAAGCCGGGATTATCCCGGCTTTTTTCGGACTGTAGTGCTGCTCAGCGAATGGTTTTCGGCGTCATCACCCGACGGGCACCAATATAGTGGCGCTGCCAGTAATCTTCGCCTAATGCACTGATCTGAATATCTTTGCCGGTACGTGGCGACTGAATAAACTTGCCATCGCCCAGGTAAACGCCGACGTGGTCCGCCGTACCGCGACCGTTAATGCGGAAGAAGACCAGATCGCCTTTCTCAAGCGATTCACGCTTAATCGGTGCTGCGTCACGCAGGTGATACATCTCGTTAGCGGTACGCGGGATCTTAAACTTCACCAGATCTTTATAGGCATACCAGACCAGACCGCTGCAATCGAAACCAGTATGTGGTGAGGTGCCGCCCCACTGATACGGTTTACCCAGCTGTCCCATCAGCTTCGTCATCGCGGTTTCTCGCGCTTTCTGGTAGCGCTGACGGTGTGATTTGCTCATTTTAATCGTGCCAGGTTCGCTGGTGGTGACCTCAGCGGTTTTCAGCAGGCGCTGATGACCATAGCGTTTTTTTTCTTTATTTTTTTCTTTGCTTTTGCTGATACGGGCGGTTTTAAGCGAGGTCTTCTTAGCAGGCGTCTGTTTAGCAGTGAGTTCGACTTTTTTCTGTTTTTTCGTTTTGAGTTTTTGAACAGGGCTGAGGCGAGTTTTTTTGGTCACCGTTTTTACCTGGCGACGCTTGCGGCGCTCATCATCGCGCGCACTCTTTTTTTCTGCTTTATGCGTACTGACGTTCACCGGCGTGTGCGGGGAAGCAGCAGCGACGTTGAAAAACAGTTGCGCAAAGGCCAGCATGAAAAGCGTAATGATTAAACGCATAGTCCGTTGATTAGTTAAGTTGTCAGGGCCACTACGCACCGCGACAAAGTTGAGATTAATCTGATCCAGGATCAGTGCCCAGGCCATTCTAGTCCAGTTCTTTTAAAAACTGTAATGCCTTTTAATATTAATCTTTGCAACCCATGCAATCGCGCTGAAAATGAACATTTTCAGCATCTTATCTCAACGAAATTATTACGAATTATTAAACTGTTACCAGCTGTTAATAATCAGGCATTCAGGCGTCCCGAGGCGGAACTTAACAATGATGGCGATTTAATCGGACAGCGGTAAAATCTCGTTTTCAGTCACGCTGCGAAGTCGCTACAATAAACAAACACGAAGTAACGAATTAAGGAAGGCAATTATGAGTACTGTAGAAAAAATTCAGCGCCAGATCGCAGAAAACCCGATCCTGCTGTACATGAAAGGTTCCCCGAAACTGCCAAGCTGCGGTTTCTCTGCACAGGCGGTGCAGGCGCTGTCAGCCTGCGGTGAGCGTTTTGCTTACGTGGATATTCTGCAGAACCCGGACATTCGTGCCGAGATGCCGAAATTCGCTAACTGGCCGACCTTTCCGCAGCTGTGGGTCGATGGTGAGCTGGTTGGTGGATGCGATATCATCGTTGAGATGTTACAACGTGGTGAGCTGCAGACACTGATCAAAGAGACTGCAGAAAAGTTTAAAGAAGCAGAATAAAAAAAGGCCGACATCATGTCGGCCTTTTTCATTGTGGCATCCCTTATGCGGAGGCGCAGGCGTCTGCGTCGCCCTCGGCGAAGGGCAGTGGCCAGCCGCCCAACCGTTTCCAGCGGTTTACCAGCTCGCAGAACAGTGTCGCTGTCTGCTGAGTGTCATAGAGCGCAGAATGCGCCTGCGTACTGTCAAACTCCATTCCCGCCGCAATACAGGCTTTCGCCAGCACCGTCTGACCCAGCACCAGTCCGCTCAGGGCCGCAGTATCAAAGGTGGCAAACGGGTGAAACGGGTTGCGCTTCAGGCTGGCACGTTCTGCTGCCGCCGACATGAAATTCAGATCAAACGTGGCATTGTGCGCCACCATAATGGCGCGATTGCAGCCGCTGTCTTTAATGCCCTTGCGGACCATTTTGAAAATGGCATGCAGTGCTTCATATTCACTGACTGCGCCGCGCAGCGGATTACTCGGATCGATACCGGTAAAGGCCAGCGCTTCCGGATGCAAAAGCGAGCCGACAAAGGGTTCGACGTTGAAATGCAGCGTCTGATCAATCTGAATCCATCCCTCTTCATCCATTTTCAGCGTGATAGCGGCAATCTCCAGTAACGCATCGGTTTGCGCATTGAAACCCGCGGTTTCAACGTCGATCACCACCGGATAGAAGCCACGGAAACGTTGATTGAGTGCATTAGGGGAATTCGATTCAGACATCAGGATCTCGTTGCAGAAAAAGGGCAGCGCGTATTATGGCAAAAAACAGGGCCGGGTGCAGCAGATGAAGCGCAGAGAAGGGGATTCAGCCCACCTGATCAGGCAGGCTGAGAGGCAGGTTTAGTTGCCCAGGCCGTTACCGGCATCTTTGTTTTCGATCAGTTCGATTTTGTAGCCATCGGGATCTTCAACAAAGGCAATAATGGTGGAGCCGCCTTTGACCGGGCCCGCTTCACGGGTCACATTGCCGCCATCTTTGCGGATACGTTCGCAGGCTGCTGCTGCGTCATCGACGCCCAGCGCGATATGACCATAAGCATTACCGAGGTCATATTTATCAACGCCCCAGTTGTAGGTCAGCTCGATCACCGCACCTTCGCTTTCGTCGGTGTAGCCCACGAATGCCAGGGTATATTTATATTCGGTGTTTTCACTCTGACGCAGCACGCGCATGCCCAGCACACGGGTGTAGAAATCGATTGAACGTTGCAGATCGCCAACGCGCAGCATGGTATGAAGTAAACGCATAACATCCTCTTTTAAATAAAACGCCATCGCCGGATGACCCAGGCGCTAAGTATAGCGACGAAAATCGCCATTGAATAATGGCTGCCGTCATCGTCCCGGACGGCAGCCCAAACGGATTACAGCGTCGGGTAGTCGATATAACCTTCCGCGCCGCCGCCGTAAAAGCTTTCCGGACGCTGTGGGTTGAGTGGGGCATCCTGCTGGAGACGCTCAACCAGGTCCGGGTTAGCAATGTAATCACGACCAAACGCAACCGCATCGATCAGACCGCGACCAATCAGATCATCTGCTTTCTCAACGGTGTAGGCACCGGCACCAATGATGGCACCCGGGAAGAGATCACGCACTTTCTGACGGAATGCGTCGGTGTAAGGCTGACCACCGGCCCAGTCTGGCTCTGAGAGATGCAGATAGGCGATGTTGCGTTTTGCCAGCTCGCCGATGTACCACAGCGCCGCTTCTTCTTCGTCCGGACCGTTGTCCAGATTCTGGAAGCTGCCGATAGGCGAGACGCGGATACCAATGCGATCGGCAGACCAGTTAGCGATCACCGCATCGACCACTTCCAGCGCAAAGCGACCGCGTTTTTCGATGCTGCCGCCATATTCGTCAGTACGCTGGTTTGAACCCGGCGCCAGGAACTGATGCATCAGGTAGCCATGCGCGGAGTGCAGCTCAAGCAGGTCGAAGTCTGCTTCACGTGCGTTCGCCGCAGCCTGACCAAAATCGGCTACGATCTGCTGGATCTCAGGCACGGTCAGTTCGCGCGGTACAGACGTGTCTTCGCGATAGACGCTGCCATCTTCAGCACGCAGTGACGTACGCGTACCCGCAGCAATGGCTGATGGCGCGACCGGTGCTTTGCCTTCCGGCTGCACGCTGTTATGCGAGATACGGCCGGTGTGCCATAACTGTACTGCGGTGTGACCGCCCGCCTGATGGACACCTTCGTTAATCACTTTCCATGCGGCAATCTGTGGCTGAGTATGCAGGCCTGGCGCACCGGCATAGCCTTTTGCCTGGAAAGAAATCTGGGTTGCTTCGGTGATGATCAGACCGGCGCTGGCGCGCTGACGGTAATACTCCGCCATCATCGGGGTAGGGATGTCGCCTGGCTCAATGCTGCGCAGACGGGTCAGCGGTGCCATAAATACGCGGTTTGGGACGGTAATTGCGCCAACTTTCAGCGGACGAAACAGCTGGGTACTCGCCATAATAGCTCCTGATTAGTAGACCAGTCGTCTACAAACACGTTTTTTAAAAATCAGTGGCTTTTAAGCCACTGTTCGATGGTACTCAGTGCCAGACGCAGTGGCTGCGCCTCGCGGGAAATTTTGCTCTGCAGGCTGGCGCCCAGCCACAGCAGCGACAGCAACTCAGCCATCTGCGCGGGGGGCTGCGGCAGGCTCAGCGACTCCTGCTGCTCTGCGGCAATCAGCGTTCGGGCATAAAGCGCGGTAATCTTTGCTGCACCCTGCTGCAGTGCATCACGCATCGGCTCAGAGAGATCGCACACCTCAGCAGAAACTTTCACGCCCAGACAACCAACGATGTGACCCTGCTGCACAAACAGCTCAACGGCAGCACGAAAATGGTTAAGCAGACGTTCACGCGGCGTGCCGTCTGTCTGGTTGAGCTGTAACTCCACATCCTGCAGGTAACGCACAAAGTAGCGTTCCAGTAACGCCACACCAAACGCTTCTTTAGATCGGAAGTAATAGTAGAAGGACCCTTTCGGCACCGCCGCCTGAGTCAGCAGTTCACTAAGGCCCATTCCGGTAAAGCCGCGTTGCAGACAGAGCTGTTCACCTGTCTGGAGCAGGTGTTCGCGGGTTTCATTGCGTTGTAGCGTCTTATTCATGGCAGAGAGAGTAGTAGACCGGTTGGTCTAATGCAACGCGGCACCGGGCATTTGGCACAGAGTGTTCATGCACCCGCTAAAGAAAAGGATAATTCTGACGGGGCATGGCTTAATTCCTGCGCAACCAGGCTACGCTTTTTACTGGACTGTTTATTCTGTGAATCCGGAGTCATGGTGGCCGAGCAGCTTGAGTTTTTCCCGGTTCCCAGCCCCTGTCGCGGCATCTGCCAGACGGATGCGCGCGGCTACTGCCTGGGATGTTTACGCAGCCGCGATGAGCGGTTCAACTGGCTGCGCTTCAGCGATGCGCAAAAGCGGGAGGTCATTCGTCTCTGTCAGCAGCGTCGTCTGCGCCTGCAGCGGCAGCAGAAAGGTGAGGAGCCACCTGAGCCACAACAGCCGGAGTTATTCTGACGACTTTCCGCTTTCCGTTATACTCTCTGACACATTAATTACAGCCAACGCGCAACAGGGAGAACGCCATGTTAGAACCGCAGGCCATCGCTTTACAGGGCCCCGATTTTTCACCGCTGGTTATGGGGTACTGGCGTCTGATGGAGTGGGGCATGTCGCCGCAGGAGCGGGTTGCGTTTATTGAGCACCATCTGAGGCTCGGCATTACTACCGTTGATCATGCGGACATTTACGGCGACTACCAATGTGAGGCGGCTTTTGGTGAGGCGCTGAAGCTGGCTTCCGGACTGCGCGATCAGCTTCAGATTGTGACCAAGTGCGGCATCGCTACCCGCGCCCGGCCTGAACATCAGATTGGGCACTACATTACCGACAAAAATCATATCCTGCAGAGTGCTGAAAACTCACTGCGTCATTTCCATACCGATCGTCTCGACCTGCTGCTGATCCATCGCCCCGATCCGCTGATGTCGGCCGATGAAGTGGCCGAAGCCTTTATGGCACTTCATCAAAGCGGCAAAGTGCTGCATTTTGGCGTCTCGAATTTCACGCCATCCCAGTTTTCACTGCTGCAATCCCGTTTGCCGTTCTCGCTGGTCACGAATCAGCTGGAGATTTCACCCGTCCAGCAAAGCGTGCTGCTGGATGGTTCGCTGGATCAGTGCCAGCAATTGCGCATTCGTCCGATGGCCTGGTCCTGTCTCGGCGGCGGACGCCTGTTTAACGATCCTCACTTCCAGCCACTGCGTAATGAACTGGAGGTGGTGCGGCAGGAAACCGGTGCGACCAGTCTGGAACAGGTGGTTTATGCCTGGATACTGATGCTGCCGTCGCAACCGCTGCCCATCATTGGTTCAGGCAAAGCGGCGCGGGTCAGCGAAGCCGCCGGGTCACTGAATTTGTCCCTGTCCCGGCAGCAGTGGTTCCGTATTCGAAAAGCGGCGCTGGGATTTGATGTGCCCTGAAGCGTAAAACTGCGTCAATCTTCGGCAAAATAGTGCAACAGCGGCCAGACTTATCTCAAACCCTGGGATACAAATGGAGTCACCATGAAAATGAAAGCAGTTGCGCTTTTTGCCCTAATTGCCTGCGGCTCAGCACAGGCTGCCAGCGAGCAGGTTACAATCCATCAGGTTACCGCTGAAGGAACAGGAAAATCGCTGGGCACCGTTAAGATTGACGAGACCCAGTATGGTCTGCAGTTTACGCCGGAACTGCAGGGACTGAAGCCGGGCATTCACGGTTTTCATGTCCATGCTAAAGGCAGCTGTGAGCCAGGCGAATCTGAAGGCAAAGTGGTCGCTGCCGGTGCGGCAGGCGGTCACCTTGATCCGGCTAACAGCGGCAAACATCTGGGGCCCTATGCTGAAGGGCATCTGGGCGACCTGCCCGCGATTTATGTCGATGAGAAAGGCAACGCCTCCTATCCGGTACTGGCACCACGGCTGAAGTCGTTGAAAGAGATCAAGGGTAAAGCGCTGATGGTGCATGCTGGCGGGGATAATCATGCCGATCATCCTGCCCCGCTGGGCGGCGGCGGAGCTCGTTATGCCTGCGGCGTTATCTGAATTTCCGGGCGGCAGGCGATAGCCGCCCTTTTTTATCCCGCCTGTTTATGAATTGTTATACCATCCCTGACATTTCCCCCCTATGATATTGATTCAGGTAAGAAAGCGTGATGGGGAAAGGAGCAGGAAAATGAAATTCAAGGGCGCATTACTGCTGTGTCTGCTGCTGGTGGGATGCGATAAACCCAATGATACGCAACTGGTCACTGAAACCGGACGGGAGCTTCAGCGCACCATCGATACCAGTCCGATGCGGGTCACCTGTGAAAAGATTGCTAAAGGTCGTGAATGGCTCAGCCGCCACATGGTGCGCAAGCTGGAAGCGCAGGGATGCGATCAGGTCTTTCGCAGCGCAACTGAAACCAATTTTACTGACACCACGATCTATCGCCGCACCATGACTATGGTGTGCGGTGGCATTCATGGTCAGAGTTTCACCGGCACTGAACTGACACGCCGTTTTATCTTTTCACCTGATGAGAAAGCGCTGGTGATTGAACCGATGACCGAGATGGATAAAACCCGTTTTGAGGGCCATAAAACGCTGCAACAGCTGCAGGATGATTTTAACCGGCAACAGCAGCAGTATTGCCAGTAATCACTCCGGCACAGCCTGCTTCAGCTGTGCCAGTGAACAGCGTAACCGCCAGATAATCCCCGCCAGTTCGCTGGCCTCGTTGTTTTTCAGGGCCAGTAACGCGGTAATCGTCGCTTCCAGTTCCGTCAGCATCTGATCCAGCGAAATGTGCCGTACGCCGCGGCTGCTGATAATCTGCTGCAAATTCTGCAGGCTGTTATCGCGAAACGCCATCAGCGTTGCCGAACCGGCGCGCCATTCACGCAACTGCCAGACGATATGCGAGCAGTTAAGCAGCACCACTCCCCAGCGCAGTAACCAGACACGCGCCTGCTCATCCCGGCTGTGACTGAGCTGGCTGATGCGATGGTAAATCTGCGATTCAAAGCGGCTCTCGCTGAGCCGTGGCCGTTGCCGCAGTTGATCGAGAAATGCCAGCCGCAGCGCCCGGATATGCCGCCGGCTGCGCCGCGCATCGGAGCTGGGCCGCAAAATCTGAAACGCCAGCCAGGCGAGCAGCACTCCGCAGACTTTGGCGATGTTATCGTTAAAAAAGTCCTGATAATCCCAGGTGGGCGGATTAGTCACCGCGATAAACGAGCCCATAAAGACGATGAACTGTCCCCACATCCCGGCGCGCTGTTTCTGCTGCAGTTTGAAGAGTTGCAGCGTCACCAGCAGCGGAAACAGAAACAGTAAAAACGGCCATAGCTGACCGATCTGCACCATCAGGCCAAACTTCATCACAAAACTAAATGCAAACAGCCACAGCAGCGTTTTCAGCAGCAGCGTGACGCTGCCGCCGGGTGAAGGGGCAGAGGCATAGAGCACGCAGGCAATAGCGGTCAGGGTAAGCGCCGAGGCCCCGGAAGACCATTGCGTATTAATCCAGAAGGCGCAGCCCAGTACAATCGCACAGAAGGTGCGCAGGGCGCTCCAGCCCGCTTCGGCACTGTCACTGTCACGCGCCAGCGCCGGAACCGGCGGCGGCTGAAAGCGGGTATCGGCATCGGCGCGATCCAGCAGGCGGATCCAGCGCAGCACGTTGAGGTACATCCAGCAGAAGTAGCGCAGCCGCTGACAAAAGGCGCGCTGCCGGTAGTCCCCCTCTGCCGCAGGCGTCACGCTACGCAGGATTTGCGCCAGACGATATTTATCACACGCCGGTTTCGCCAGCTCCGCCAGCAGTTGCTGCAGCGCCTCAAACAGCGCCTCTGGCGCGTCGGGCCAGTTCAGCAACATGCGGCGCAGGCTGGAGAGCACGCTGGTGAGTCGCAACTGCTGGTGCAGCACATAGTTCAGGACGTTGTTCTGTCGGCGAAAGCGGTAGTGGCTCCAGAACGCCTGAATCCGCAGCAGGTTCATGGTCAGGATCTGGCTGATGACGTTTTCATGTGCGGTGCGAATGGTGTCGCTGGTCGAGGGCTGCAGCAGTAACACCGCATGTTCCAGCAATCGCGCATGCATCTGTTTCAGGGAGGTAATCAGCGTTTCGCCATCGGAGGTGCTCGGCAGCACCATCATCATCAATCCAGCGCAAAGAATACCGGAGATCACCTCACAAACACGTGCCTGGGCGATCGTCCACAGTGAGGTGATATCAGTGATATTGACGCTGCTGAAGGCGATAATAGCGGCGGTGTAGCCCGCCAGCGAAAAGGCGTAGGCAACGTTGTTCTGGTGGTGGTTTGCAATGCCAGTGCACAACGCCAGCCAGCCGGCAATCGCAAAGGTAAACAGCCAGGGTTCATTCAGGGTATGTCCGGCAATCAGCAGCGCGGCGCTCGCCCCAAGCAGACTGCCAACGATGCGGCCAAGACTTTTACTGATTGCGCCGCCAACGGTAGGAAAGCTGATTACCGCAGCAGAGGTCATTGCCCAGTAAGGTTCATCAAGATCCAGGCCATAGGCGATGCTCAGCGCCAGACACATCGCGATAGCATTCCGCAACGCATAGCGCCACTGACCGGCATTCGCCTTAATCCAGGGCAGTTGATCCCAGGCCAGCCACTGAACATTCATGGCTGGATGGTGATGGTGCAGCTGGTGCCTGCCACCAGATTGGCATCAACCGGTAGCGTATCGAGACGAATGCGCACCGGCACCCGCTGCGCCAGCCGTACCCAGGGCACATTGGGTTTGATATCGGGCACCAGGCCGCTGTCAGTCTCAATGCTCTGGTCATAGATAGCGCGGCCAATGCTGTCCACCTGGCCCTGCAGCTGCATGCCATTACTGTAAAGCACCACCTGCGCCGCCGCGCCTGTGTGAATATGGCGCAGCTTGGTCTCTTCGAAATAGCCTAAGACGTAGTAAGAGTGGCTGTCGACCAGCGCAAACAGGGGCGATCCCGCTGTCGCATAGTTGCCGGGACGAAGTGTCAGATTCGTGATCCAGCCATCAGTCGGTGCAGTAAGCGTCGTTTGCTGCAGATTCCAGCGCGCCCGCTCCAGCTCCGCCTGCGCGGCTTTGGCACTGGCGGCGGCGGCTTCCGCGCTTAAGCGTGCCGCATCAAGATCCTCGGCGGAGATGATGTTGCGCGGCAGGCTGCTGCGCCGGTGATATTCGTGCTGCGCTTTCGCCAGGTCCGCCTGCGCTTTGCTGAGCTGAGCGGCAGCGTTGTCGAGCGCAATCTGCCATGGCACCGGGTCCAGCGTTAACAGCAGCTGGCCCTGATGCACGAACTGATTGTCTTTGACTTTTAGTTGCGTAATCCGGCCCGACACCTGGGGCGTGATATCCACCAGCTCCGCCCGTACTTTCCCGTCACGCGTCCAGGGCGACTGCATGTAGTAGTTCCACAGCCAGCCAGCAGCCAGCAGCGCCAGCGCAAACACAATCAGCGTTGAGAAATATTTTACCGCGTTAAATTTCATATCGATTATCCGTGACCGATGAGCCAGAGTGCGGCGGTAACGCACAGCACAAACAGAGAGAGATCAAACAGGGTGGGATGCCAGACATCGCCGGAGTAGATCCAGCCGCGCACCAGCGGGTGAATCAGCAGCCAGAAAAAGAAGCCGAGCAGTACCGCTTTAAATATCGGCGGGAAAAAAAGCGAGGCGCCCACGACCAGATCGGTTAGCGGTTTCGCACCTGAAAAAGCAGGAGTGAGCACGTGATAACATCCTTCGTTAACCCAAACGGCAGACTGAACGCGCTGCCGCGTAATCGTAGCCTGGTCCGGGATTTGTAATTTGTCCTGTAAACTCGCAGAATAGTGTAAAATCTGGCTTGATAGCTAGCAAGCTAATTATAAGGAGATGAAATGGATACGCCCCTCGGAACGGATTTATCTCGCCTGGTGCGCATCTGGCGCGCGTTGATTGATCAGCGGCTCAAGCCGCTTGAGCTGACTCAGACTCACTGGGTGACGTTGCATAATATTCATCAACTGCCGCCCGAACAGTCGCAGATTCAGTTAGCCAAGGCGATTGGTATTGAACAGCCTTCTCTGGTGCGGACGCTGGATCAGCTGGAAGAGAAAGGACTGATTACCCGGTCGACCTGCGCCAACGATCGTCGTGCCAAGCGCATTAAGCTCACGCAGCAGGCTGAGCCGATTATCGAACAGGTTGAGAGTGTGATTGATGAGACGCGGGATGACATTCTGTCCGGCATCAGTCGGGAAGAGATCAGTCAGATGGTGACGCTGATCGCCCGGCTTGAGAAAAACATTCTCGAACTTCAGCACAAAGAGAAATAAAAAAACCGACGCCTGCGCGTCGGTTTTTTGTTTTGCAGCCTTAGCGAGGTGAAACCGTCACCTGGCTGCCGTTGGACGCCATCGCTACACGCTGGCCAACGGAGTAACGTGAGGCAGCCTGCTTCTGAACCACCATGATGGTGTTGCCATCATCCTTGCGGATTTCCAGCTCAACGCCATCAGCTTTATTGACTGCGCCCTGTACGCCCTGGCCTGCTACGCCGCCCAGAACCGCACCACCGGCTGTCGCCAGGCTACGTCCGGTACCGCCACCAATGGTGTTACCCAGGAAGCCACCCAGTACCGCACCACCGATTGCACCGATAACGTTGCTCTCATCACCGCCCTGGATTTTCACCGGACGCACAGAGACCAGAGTACCGTACGACACGCTCTGCACCTGCTTCGCTTCACTGGCACTGTAGGTATCACCCGACAGCGTACTGGTATTGCTACAACCTGCCAGCATCGCACCGGCCAGAGCGACCACAATTACACGCTTAATCATTTGAAACTCCTTTAGTCGAGAAGGCGCCACGTTTATCGCTGTATCCTGCACACAGTATAAGACACAAAACTGGCAAATTAATCCCTGTCCGAATAAAACACGGTTGGACGAAGCATAGACTATGTAAGATCAACAATAATTCAATCGTCATTTAAAAATAGTCCCGTAACGTAACTGGTTAGCACGATCGGATAAAAAGAATTTAATCATAGAATTAGCGATCATTATTTGTCAGGCTAGCCGCAGATGAATCGCACTTCCCGCCGGAAGTAAGGAATGGTTATGAAATCAGGACGCTATATCGGGGTAATGTCAGGCACCAGCCTGGATGGCGTGGATGTGGTGCTGGCCGCCATTGATGGGAATATGGTGGCGCAGCAGGCGAGTTACTGCCATCCGATGCCATCTGCACTGCGTCAGGCCATTCTGGGGATTTGCCAGGGACAATCCCTGACGCTGTCACAGCTCGGTCAGCTTGATACCCGCCTCGGCCAGCTGTTTGCAGAAGCCGTGGTGACATTAATGAAGCGCGAGTCGCTGGATGCCAGCGATATCACGGCGATTGGCTGTCATGGTCAGACCGTCTGGCATGAGCCCCAGAGTGACGCGCCGAATACGCTGCAGATTGGTGACAATAACCAGATTGTCGCGGCAACCGGCGTCACCGTGGTGGGCGATTTCCGCCGTCGTGATATGGCGCTGGGCGGGCAGGGCGCGCCGCTGGTGCCCGCTTTTCATCAGGCGCTGCTGATGGATGCCACGGAACGCCGCATGGTGCTGAATATTGGTGGCATCGCCAATCTCTCGCTGCTGATCCCGGGACAGGCGGTACGCGGCTTCGATACCGGTCCCGGCAATATGCTGCTGGACGCCTGGATCTGGCGGAATCAGGGACAGCCGTATGACAAAGATGCGCAGTGGGCGCGCAGCGGCTCGGTGATCCCGGCACTGCTGGAGGCGCTGTTACGTGAACCCTGGTTTGCGTTGCCACCGCCGAAGAGTACCGGGCGCGAACACTTCAACCTGGGCTGGCTGGAGCAGCATCTGCGCTATTTCCCGGGTCAGGCACCGCAGGATGTGCAGGCCACGCTGGTGGAGCTGACCGCCATCACCATCACACAGCAGGTGTTACTCAATGATGGCTGCGATCGTCTGCTGGTGTGCGGCGGCGGCAGTCGCAATCCACTGCTGATGGCGCGGCTGGCGGCGCACCTTCCCGGAACGGAGGTGGCGACCACCGATGCGGCGGGTATCAGTGGTGATGACATGGAAGCGCTGGCGTTTGCCTGGCTGGCATTTCGCACGCTCTCCGGCCTGCCGGGCAATCTGCCTGCGGTGACAGGCGCACGGGAGAAAAGCGTAATTGGCGCAATCTATCCGGCTAACGCTCTCTATCGACGCTAAGCAGGAGTACGGGGGCAAGTTCTGCCCCCTGATGTTACAGGCGGCCGTCAGGCGGCGCCGGAGAGATGCGTCAGATTACGAACCCCGGTGATCACCGTGGCAACCATGGTTTCACGTCGGGTAATCACCTCAACCTGATAAAACCGGCTGCGGTAGGCGATGGAATAGATGATGGGATGGTACTTATTACCTTCTCCGTAGCGGGCGTAGTGCGCTTCGAGCGCACGGGTCGCTGCCAGGATATGGGAGGGTTCTTTATCACCGCGGATGATTTGCTTCATTCAGTTCCTCAAATGCTGTCCCTGGAGTCACGTCGCACGTAATGGCGCGTAGCGCTGGCCTAACACTGAACATCTGACTGCTAAACATTTAATCACTGATGGGGGTTATGACTGACTGTGACGCAGGAAGATGACAGAAAGATGATCCTCCGGCGCTGTTAATTATTTAGCAGCAGCCGGATGATCCAGCAAGGCAGGGAAGCGTAAATTCATCCAAATCGCAGGGGTTAAATCAGCTCCGGCCAGGCGACGGCCGCAACGCCATTCAGTTCAGGCCTAGAGAACAGGAAGCCCTGAAACTGGGTCACGCCCGCCGCTTCAAGCCACATCCACTCTTCCGGTTGTTCTATGCCTTCGGCGATAACGCCAATCTCCAGTGAGGCGCAGCATTTCAGAATGGCATGAATGATTGCCTGTTTGGGCCCACTTTTATGCACGTCAGAGATGATGGCGCGGTCGATCTTAATCTTGTCGGGCTGAATGCGGGTCAGCAGCGACAGCCCGGCAAAACCGGCACCGAAATCATCCAGCGCCAGGCTGATGCCGGCTGCTTTCAGCTGCCTGATGGCGGCTTCAAATGCCTCCGGCTGCGAGATGATTTCATTCTCGGTAAACTCAACCATGACCTGCTCTGGCACCAGTCCCTGGGCCGCAATCTCATTCAGCAAAAAGGGGACGGCGTCGGGCACTTCCACCAGGGTCATCGGCAACAGATTAATCGACAGGGTCATCCCCTTAATCTCCAGCTTCTTCGCCTGAGCAAAGGCGATCTTTTTTGACCGAAGATCGACCTGATAAAGCTCTTCGCGTGTCAGTCGGGCAAAATAGTCGAGCGGCGATTCTCCCTGCGGACCGCGCAGCAGTGCTTCCAGCGAAACGATCTCGCAGGCGAAGGGATCAACAATAGGCTGAAACGCAAAGCTGACTTCATTCGTAGCCACCAGCGCCGCATCGCCTTCGCGCTGCTCTGTCTCGTTACGAATAAACGTCCAGCCGCTGGCGGCAGGGATCTCGAAATAGTTCTCTTTTTCGCGCGCTTCAACAAAGGTGCGCAGGAACTGCAGTGCGCGATCGGCATAGGTCATCTGATATTTCGTGGTGCATTTTTCCAGCACTGACTCCAGCACGGTTTCCTGATCGTGGAGCCGCAGATCGAAGAGCTCCATACCAACATGACCAAAACGTCGCGCCGGGGCGTAATCGCGCAGCAGTTCGACCAGATTATGGTGGCGCGGATCCTGGCAAATCCGGCTATAGACCGCCTTTACTGCCGCCTCCGGACCCTCCAGAAGCTGGAAAAAATGCGTGCCATTGAACAGTAAAATTCCGGTGACATTGGACGATTTGTTGATTTTATTTGCTTTCCGCGCCAAATCATTCAGGGTCTCGAGCTGCACATTTTCAGTGAGGTGGCTGCGATAGATGATTGTCGACAACATAAAGGTTTCCCGACTTTTTTATTTTTTTGTTAAGGCACTTTACCAGAAGCTTCTCCTGGGGAAAACGAGGGCCAGTATGACTTTCTTATTCTTACGCTATTATTTTAATCAACTGGCGGCGTGGTATCGCCGGTTCCCAAAGAACGTTGCATGAAAACGGTATCCAGCCAGCGGCCCTGTTTGAAACCCACCGCACGCAGGATGCCTGTCATCTCAAAACCTGCTGCCTGATGCACGGCAATCGACCCCTGGTTCTCGCTGTCGCCCACGTTGGCGATCATCTGACGAAACCCTGCCTGCTCAGCCCAGGCAATGGCATGCTCTAACAGACGTGAGCCGGCACCACGCTTCTGAAAGCCGGGATCGATATAAATCGAGTCTTCCAGCGTATGCCGGTAGGCGTAGCGCAGGCGATAAGGTGCCAGATAGCAAAATCCACGTACGTCGCCGTCGCTGACAGCAATGAACCACGGCAGCCCCGCCTGTTGAATCTTACGCATTCGCTCGCCCATCTCTGCAGCGTCAGGGGGCACGGTCTCAAATGAGCCGGTGCCGTTAAGGACATGCCAGGCGTAGATCTGCTGAATCGCCGGGATATGGCGTTCATCTGCATCAAAAATTTCCATCATGGGGTTTTGCCCTTATCGTCTGCACCTGTTGGAAAACAACGGTATAGCGGGCGCTCATAGCGCGCAATGTAATTCTCGTGCGCATTAGCAATTTTATTATGGGCGCTTCCTCCAGGACTATTCCTGGCGAAAAAGAGAGACTCATTCCTGCCGGTTGAGTCCCGCTACTGAATGGCGGTTAAGCCTATTCTGAAAACAGCGTTAGCCGGATGATTCATGCCGTGGTTAAGGCTATTATCTGTGCCGTTCCGATAGGGTTAATAATTCACGGGAGGCGCAGCGTGATGCGATTTGTTGATTTTCTGAATAGTAAGCAGGGGCTGCGTGCAGCACGAAATCACTGCTTCGAATTAAATGGGGTTGTGCTGGGCCATTTCACAGCGTTATTCCTGCAGGATAATCAGATTATTTTCACCAAAGATGGTAAGCAGTGTGCGGTGCCATATTATCTGGGGCCCGATGAAGATTTGCTTCAGCAGAAGGTCAATCCACGAATTAAAAATATCCGCGCGATCTGAAAAGCGTCGGTGCTGCCTTTATCCGTTTAATTATAAAGTGACATGGTTATTCCTGATGAGCCGGACAGTTCTGTTTTACGCTGTCTGGCAAATAATATAACCAGTTAACTCCCCGGCTTTATGCTGCTTTTAATTATTAACGTCTTATTTATCTGATGCGTTACTATTCTGCGACGGTGTAATAAACAGCAGGAGCAGGGCACTGAGTGCAAACAGCGTTAATGCCGTAATGGCACCCAGCGCGGCGTAAAGCTGACCAAACAGCAGCGATCCTGCGACCTGACCAGCTGCCAGCATAAAAAAAAGGATACCGACGCCTGTCGCGGGCTCTTCAGCTGTGGCCTGTGCTCCCCACACCAGCAACACGCCCGACAGCGTGACGTAACCTGCGCCGCAGCAGGCCACCGCAATCAGTAAACCGGCAGATTCACCGTGACTGAAGGCCAGAACCAGCAGTGGCAATGCCATTCCGCACAATGACAGCCGGTAAACCGCGTTCAGCCCGATACGGGCAGCGACCGGGCCGGTTGCGGCACCCACAATGCCTGCACCTCCGGCAACCAGCCAGAGTAAACGGGCGGTCTCTGCATCAACGCCGACATGCTGGCGCAGCAGCGCCGACCCAAAGCTCCACCAGGCCGCACTGACAAGACCCGACATCAACGCTATGCCCATCAGCCGCCGCATCGCGCGACGGTAAAGACGCTGGTACCAGCGGGTGACGCGGGCGGCGCGACCAGCCCCATGAACCGACAGCACGCGCATCACCGGCAGCAGACAGGCCAGTGACAGCAGGGCGAACAGCAGGCAGGCGGCCCGCCATCCGCCAGGCAGCACGCTCAGGATCACCACGGTCAGAATGATACCTGCGCTGGTGCCGGCGTTGATCAGGGTATTGATGCGCGGCTGATCGGCAACCGCAATCCGGTTACTGACTGCCGCGGCCAGAGCGGGCGATGCCAGCCCTGAACTCAATCCTGCAACAAACAGTCCTGTCGCCAACAGTAGTGGTGAGGAGGCACAGGCGAGCAGCAGCAGCCCTGATGCTGCACTCAGGGCCGCCAGCAGCGCGGTCTGTCGGGCACCATAGCGGTCTGCCAGTGCGGCTGCGGTGAGAATAGTGAGGCAGTAGGCCACAAAGCTGCAGGCTGACAATAATCCCGCCTGCTGCGGGCTGAACGGAATATCTGCTGAAATCGAAGGCAGCATTAACCCCCACGAGAAGCGCGCCATGCCGTAAGTCACAGCAATCAGGCTAAAGCCTGTCAGCGCCAGCGTGGCGGGTGACCTCATCAGACCGCACCACTCTGCAATAACTGGCTGGCGACCTGTTCCGCCTGCCGCACAGCGTCAGGACCGGTAATCAGCGCTGTGGTAATCGCCCCCTCAAAGAGTATCCAGATGGCATCACTCAGCTGCTGATTAACACCGCCGCGCAGATGCGTCACGCATTGCGTAATGTAAGCACGCATCGTGGCGCGAAAGGTCAGTGCCTGCGATGCCAGCTCACTATCCCGCTCGGCATACTCTCCCCAGGCTTTCAGAAAGAAGCAGCCACGCGCGCCGTTTACTACCGTCCACTCATTCAGCACTGCAAACAGATGCGCGATTGCCTCAGGCTGTTGCGCTGGCAACAGTTCCGCCATAAAGCGCTGCTCGCGGGCGTCAAGCACCGCGGCGGTAAGTGCTTCGCGAGAGGCGAAATGATGATAAAGCGTGCGTGTTGAGACGCCCGCTTCGCGACAGAGTTGATCGGTACTGGTGGCGTGGAAGCCATGGGTATAGAAGAGCCGCTCGGCGGCCTGAAGAATATCGTCTCTCTTTTTCATTCCTTAAAAGTAAACCGATCGTTTTACTTTTTCAAGCCAGTTACGGTTAATTACTCCCGCCGGTATTGATAAACCCCTGACTCTGCCTGTATCAGCGCTTCGCTAAAAGAGAGGCGCTCTGCCGCTTTCACACTTTTTCAGCCTCAGTTTATCAATACTCATAAGTACCCCTGCGGCGAGTAATATCGTTTGTTGTGGCTCTAATCATAACGGCCGTGACATATCAGGCTGGTTATAGTGAAATTTCAAATAAATGACTGTTTTATAACGATTATTAGGGTTGCTGGCTTTTTATTGATGCATTAGAACCCTAAATGAAAGCGGGGCTGTAAAGCGGGGCGGGAAGTTTAAGCGCGCTGAATGACTGAAGCGATAATCGTGGCTGAAAAGGGCATATTCTCAAAGTCGGTTTGAGTGACGCAATAAAGTGGTTTTAGGGATAATTCTCAGTTAGTTTAATAAAGCTTCAGATTACAAATAAAAACTCTTACGAATTTTGGTTCGTTTTTTACGATACATACAGCAACTATCAGGATGACTACCATGCTCAAAGCCAGCTATTATTATCTGTGCCCGCGTCCCATGGGTGGATGGATTTTACACAAAGAAGATTGCGTAAATCTGTCAAAGAACGATAAACGCGTTTTTATTGGTTCGCTTTATACCCGACAGCAGGCGCTGGCGGTGGCGAAAGTCCATCACGCTAATGCCATATTGTGTAATGCCTGTCTGAGCACCTTTATTTGCCCGACCACAACCAGCACGGCAATTAAACCGGCCCGGGCGGCAACGCCAACCCGCCACACGCCAAAACATTGATTGCTGAAATTAAATGGCAGCAGTAAAAGAGAATAAAAGGAATTAACAGGGCGGGGCGTTCAGAATAAAAAAGGCAGCGTAATACGCTGCCCTGATACTTATGCCTGTTTAGGCTGGCCATTTGAGGCGGTAATTCCGCCATCAACCGGCAGATTGACGCCGGTAATATAACTGGCTTCATCGCTGGCAATAAAGAGAATCGCACGAGCAATATCATCCGCTTCACCGGCACGGCGCAGCGGAATACGATCGTAAAAACGCTCCAGCAGTTCCTGATCCTGTTTGGCATCTTCGGTGAGATCGGTAAAGGTGAATCCGGGACAGATAGCATTGACCCGCACGCCATCCGTACCGTAATCCATCGCCAGCGCACGGGTGAAGTTGGTAATCGCCCCTTTAGCTGCGTTGTAGATGCTCATACCCCAGTCGCCGCCTAAGCCGGAAACGGAGGAAATGTTGACGACGTTACCTTTGCTCTTTAGCAGCGCTGGCATGAAGTAGTGAACACCATGGAAAACGCCGTCGAGGTCAGTTTTCATCAGGGTTTTCCATGCGTCGAGGTCGACTTCATGGATGCGACCCTGAACGATAACGCCCGCATTATTTACCAGCACATCTACACGGCCATACTTCTTCAGCACCGTTTCTGACAGCTGTTTAACCTGTTCGGCTTCTGAGACGTCGCAGGCAGCCACCAGATGATCGCCCGCCGTCATTTCGGCCAGCGTCTCTTCCAGTTTCTGTCGGGTGCGTCCTACCAGCACCACGGATGCCCCTTCTTCAGCAAAGCGCTTTGCGCTGGCTTCGCCAATGCCGGATCCGGCACCTGTCACAACCACAACCTTCTGTGTAAATCTGGACATTATGCCTCCTTATCAGCATCAATTCTTACTGTTAACAACCGGTTAAGCCTGGCAACGATCTGCAAAAAAACAAGCGCAGCGCGAAATGCGCTGCGCCTGATGCCTGATTTTTAACCTGTTCAGTGACTAGGGACGTCTGAACAGGGCAAAGCTGCGTCCTTCCAGCTCGAAATCCTTCTCTTTGGTGATCACCAGTCCCCGCTTTGTCACGTCGCTGGTGGTCAGCTCCAGCACCCAGCCGCCTTCGCCAAACTGTGGAATGCGGAAGGGCACATTGCCTTCGAACGGATTAAGCAGCATCAGGACGTCATGCCAGATGCCTTCCTCGGTCTGCAGATCCGGCCGGCCGATATAGACGCCCAGCGTTGAGCCTTCATCCCACTGCTCACTCTGCTGGAAGCCGCCACCGGCGTTAAACCACTTGATATCCATGCCGTCGCGCCAGTTTTCACGGCGCAGCAACGGTTGCTGAGCACGCAATGTCAGGATCTGACGGGTGAACTCGCGCAGCGCCTCGGCAGATTCCGGCAGGTTATCCCAGTGTACCCAGGAGATTTCGCTGTCCTGGCAGTAGCCGTTGTTGTTGCCCATCTGGCTGCGGCCAAACTCGTCGCCTGCCAGCAGCATCGGCGTGCCGTGGGAGAAGATCAGCGTGGCGAGGAAGTTGCGTTTCTGTCGCTCGCGCACCGCGTTAATGCCTTCGTCATCGGTCGGGCCTTCAACGCCATAGTTGTAAGAGCGGTTGTCGTTGTGGCCATCGTTGTTGTCTTCACCATTCTCATCGTTATGTTTGTCGTTGTACGACACCAGATCGTTTAGCGTGAAGCCGTCGTGCGCGGTGATAAAGTTGACGCTGGCCCATGGACGCCGACCATGCTGATCGTAGAGATCGCCGGAACCCAGCAGGCGGGCAGCAAAGTCTGTGGAGACGTTGTTGCCTTTCCAGTAGTCACGCACCGTATCGCGATACTGATCGTTCCATTCTGCCCAGCCTGGCGGGAAGCTGCCCACCTGATAGCCGCCCGGACCGATATCCCAGGGTTCACCAATCAGCTTTTTCTGCGACAGGATCGGGTCCTGCATGATGGCATCGAAGAAGCCGCCGCGCGGGTCAAAACCATCCGGTTCGCGCCCCAGAATCGTACCGAGGTCGAAACGGAAACCGTCGATATGCATCGACTCAGACCAGTAGCGCAGTGAATCGAGCACCATCTGCAGCACACGCGGATGCGAGGTGTTCACGGTGTTGCCGGTGCCGGTGTCGTTGATGTAGTAACGATGCTGGTCGGGCATCGTACGATAATAGGAGAAGTTATCGATGCCTTTAAATGATAGCGTCGGCCCCAGTTCATTGCCCTCGGCGGTGTGGTTGTAGACCACGTCGAGGATGACCTCAATACCGGCATCATGGAAGGCACGCACCATGTCACGGAAGCCCTGAATGCCGCGCGGCCCGAAGTAGCGGGTCGCGGGCGCAAAGAAGCCCAGCGTGTTGTAGCCCCAGAAGTTTTTCAGCCCCTTATCCAGCAGGTGCTGATCGTCCGGGAACCAGTGCACCGGCAGCAGTTCGACCGAGGTAATGCCTAAGCTTTTGATGTAGTCAACGGTCGATTTGTGACTCATGCCGTCAAAGGTGCCGCGCATTTCAGGTGGCAGTGCGGTGTTGAGCTGCGTAAAGCCTTTCACGTGGGTTTCATAGATGACGGTTTTCGGCCACGGCACATTCGGGCGGTTTTTATCCTGCCAGTCGAATTCATCAGGGTCGATCACCCGGCACTTTGGCGTAAACGGCGCGCTGTCGCGGGTGTCGAACGTCAGATCTTTATCGTCATGGTAGAGATCGTACGCGAAGTGCGCCTCGTTCCAGGCGATGTCGCCCGCCAGTTCACGGGCGTACGGGTCGAGCAGCAACTTGTTCGGGTTAAAGCGGTGACCATTTTCCGGGTCATAAGGGCCATAGACGCGATAGCCATAGAGCGCGCCGGGCTTCAGACCTGGAATGTAGCCGTGCCACACTTCATGGGTATATTCCGGTAGCTCCAGCCGGGCAATTTCCGTTTTGCCGCTGGGATCGTACAGACAGAGTTCAACCCGCTCGGCGTGGGCGCTGAACAGGGCGAAGTTCACGCCCTGGCCATCAAAATTGGCCCCCAGCAAATGGCTGTAACCCGCCGTAATTTCAAAACGCTGACTGTTTGACATTTATGCCTCGTTATTCAATGAACAGATTGACGCGTAATAAACAAATTCTTTCTGACTTCACTGTGCCACCAGCACGGCGCACCACTGTGACGCCAGTGCGGTAAGCGGCAGCGGGTCGCCTGCATTGAGGGTTTTACCGCTCAGCACATCCTGATAGCCGCGCTGACCGAGTGCCGCGGGCAGGGCGATATGCGTATCAGCCCAGCGCGCCTCAGACGGCTGATCGAGATTCTCCGGCAATGCGTTAAAAACCCGGCGTGAGACAATCACGATGACCGCCTGATCCTCATGGGTGCGGGCAAAGGCGAGCACGTTATCCTGCTGCGCGCCCTCTGCGGACAGCGGCAGGTAGTCACCGTGGCGGAACAGCGCAGGCTGCTGCTGACGCAGCGTTAACAGCTTTACAATCGCCTGCTGATTGACCTGACCGCGCAGCCAGTGCGTCTCACTGTCATCGTGCTGTGGCGCGTTAAGCATCGCCGCCAGCGCATCAAAGTCGGGTTCGCGGCGGTTATCGGGATCAACCAGGCTGAAGTCCAGCGCCTCGCTGCCCTGATAAATATCGGGTACGCCAGGTGCGGTCAGTTTTACAACGGTCTGGGTAAGGCTGTTGACCAGTCCGGCGCGCATAAAGGGTTGCAGCGACTGACAGAAATCAGTCAGGAAGGTGCTGTTGCCGGGCGCAAGCAGATGACGGGCATAGCTCAGCACCGCCTCTTCATAGTCATCGTTATTGTCGGCCCAGTCGGTGCGCAGTTTGGCTTCACGCATCGCTTTCTCAACATAGACCACAAAGCGGGCTTCCAGCGCCGCCAGACCTTCCGCATCCTGCGGCTGCAGGGTGGTCGGCCAGACGCCGGCCAGCGCTTCATACAGCATCCACTCAACCGCCGGTTCCGGTGCCGGGCCATCTTTCAGGCGTACGACGTGATCCCTGTTCATCTCCCGCCAGCGGCTCACGCACGCCGCCCAGCGCTGTGGCGCTTCGGTCAGGGTATAGAGCCGCGCACGGGCATCTTCACCGCGCTTGGTGTCGTGCGTTGAGGTGCCCGACAGCGCATCGGGTTGATGTTCGCGCCGCGCCTGCATTTCCGCATGGAATTGATCCAGCGAGAAGTGGCGCGCCAGCGGCTCAGCGCCGACTTCATTCAGCGCCAGCGCCATATGCTGGCGGAAGAAGAGGGTGTCCTCGACGGATTTCGCCATCAGCGGACCAGTCAGCTGCTGGAAGCGGGTGCGGAACTGCGTGGCATCGTCACGAGCCGTGTCGCCCACCTCTGCACGCAGAATGCGGGTCAGGAAGTCGAGCGCCTGTGTGTCGGGCGCGTGTGCACTGGCTTTGACCTGGCTGACCACCTGGTCCAGCAGCGCGGTATCGGCTGGCGTCAGGCCTTCCGGCGTGCCATAGGTGCGGTAAACCGGGAACGCGACCAGCAGCTCACGCAGGGCATTTTTCAACTCTGCTTCCGGCTGAGTCGTGCCTTCTGCCTCAGCAATCTTCAGTGCCAGTTGCAGTAAGCGGTTAAATTCGCCAGCAAAGTTGCGGTTGGCCATCAGCAGCTTAGCGGCACGCAGCTCCGCTTTCATGTCGACGGTTTTGCCAATCACGGCCTGATAGGCTTTACGCAGTCCGCTCAGGCGCTCGCTGTCGACCAGCAGATTAGCGAGTGCAGCCATAAACTCATAACCGGTGGTGCCGGAGACCGGCCACTCGTCCGGCAACTGTTCATTGTCACCAAGAATTTTTTCCACGGTGAGATAGCAGTCGGGACCGGCAGCCTGGCGTAACTGCTCCAGATAGCCGCGCGGATCGGCCAGACCATCCACGTGGTCGACGCGCAATCCCTGCACCGCGCCGCTGTGGACCAGTTCGAGGATCAGCTGATGAGCGGCATCAAAGACGGCCTTGTCTTCCACGCGCACGCCGACCAGACCGGTCACTTCAAAGAAGCGACGGTAGGAGAGATCGTTGGGTGCGTCGCGCCATGACATCAGTCGCCACGGCTGCTGGTCGTGCAGCTCGGCGATCTCTGCGGCATCGCGCAGGGCGAGTACCGCCTCTTCACGATCCTGCCAGGTCTCAGGTTTCAGCGGATAGAAATTGTCAAAGTAGGCCAGCGCCGGTTTACCGGTCTGCGGATCGCGCTGCACGCTGATATCACCGTTTTCCAGCACCGCCTCAAACGTGTCACCGAGGAACGGCAGCGTCAGGCGGCGTGACCAGTCGATATCGAAATAAGTGGCATAGCGACTCTGTTGGCCATGCTCAATGACGTCGCGCCACCACGGGTTCTCCAGCGAGGCGGCCATATGGTTAGGCACGATGTCGAGGATCAGCTCCAGCCCGGCCGCTTTCAGCGCGGCCACCATGCGGTCAAAACCTTCCCGGCCGCCAATCGACGGCTCAATCTGGTTAACGTCGGTCACGTCATAGCCGTGGGTTGATTCAGCGGTAGCGCTGAAGATCGGCGAGGCATAAAGATGGCTGATGCCCAGCTGTTTCAGGTAGGGCACCAGCGCCGCCGCACGGTCAAAGGTCATGCCATTGCGGAACTGGATGCGGTACGTTGCGGTTGGAATAGTCATTCTGCTTCTCTCTTAGCCAGACGCACCACGATAGCGTTGGGAATCAGTTCGGTTGCGGTCTGCGGCCAGGCAAACAGCGTTTCACCCGGCAAATCCGGGATTGGCTGCGTGCTGTCGCCAACGTTCAGCGCCAGTGATAGCGTGCCCAGCGGGAAGTCCCAGCGCACCGCCAGGAAATCGTCTGCTGTTTTCACTATCTGCCCGGCATCACCACCAGCGGTCTGTAGCAGCGGCACAATATGTTCCTGACGCAGCGCCAGCAGATGACGCGTCAGCGCCAGCCACTGCTGACCTTCAGGCGTTTCTGTACGCGGCCAGTCAAGTTTCGACTGTTCAAAGGTGGTGATATCGTTAGGATCCGGCACGGTTTCGCCGTGACCGGCATGGCCTTCAAACTCGCGGGCGCGACCTTCACGCACCGCTTTAGCCAGATCGCCGTGGAAATCGGTGAAGAACAGGAACGGTCGGGTTTCGCCATACTCTTCGCCCATAAACAGCAGCGGAATGTGTGGCGAGACCAGCAGCATGGCCAGCAGCACCTGCGTCCGCTCTGCACCCGCCAGCGAGACCAGCCTTTCGCCCTGCGCACGGTTGCCCGTCTGGTCATGGTTCTGGATGAAGTCGACAAAGGCGACCGGCGGCTGACTGCTGCTCTTCACGCCGCGCGGCTCACCCGACTGCTTTGAGATTTCGCCCTGATAGACAAAGCCTTCTGCCAGCGCCCGCGCTACCCGCTGTGCCGGCTGGTCAGCGAAATCCTGGTAATAGGCGTGAGTTTCACCGGTTGCCAGCACATGTACGGCGTTGTGGAAGTCATCGTTCCATTCGCCGGTAAACAGCGGAGCGTCTCCGTTTTCGTCGCGCGGATGCAGGAAAGTGACGTTGCGGCAATCTTCCGTGGTGAGATGAATGGGGCGATCGGTAATGGTGGCGCGGATGCGCTCGGCAATCTCAACCAGCACATGCTTTTCGCTCGGGTCATCAATCTGATCGATGGCATCAAAGCGCAGGCCATCCAGATTAAACTCCTGCAGCCAGTAGAGCGGTGCTTCCACGATATAGCGGCGTACTGCATCAACGTCATAGGCGATACCGGCGCCCCACGGCGTCTGCCGCTCTTTATGGAAGAAGTCTGGCGCGAGCAGCGGAAGATAGTTGCCCTCCGGGCCGAAGTGGTTCAGCACGATATCCAGCACCACCGACAGGCCGTGACCGTGCGCCGCATCGATAAAAGCTTTGAAATCATCGGGTGATCCGTAGGCGGCATGCGGTGCATAGAGCAGCACGCCATCGTAGCCCCAGCCGCGATTACCGCCAAACTGCGACACCGGCAGCACTTCAATCATGGTGATGCCGGTCTCAGCCAGCACTGGCAGTTTCTCAATCGCCGCCCGGAAGGTGCCTTCCTGGGTAAAGGTGCCGATGTGCAATTCATAGACCACTGACTCTGTCCATGGACGACCCTTCCAGCCCATGTTCTGCCACTGATACGCGTCAGGATCGATCACCAGTGAGGGACCGTTGACCTCCGCTTTCTGGGCGCGGGCGGCGGGATCGGGCACTGCCGTGCCATCTGCCAGCACAAAATCATATTCGGCATTCGCCGCCACTCCGGCGACCTGGGCTTCAAACCAGCCGTCAGCCTGCGGTGTCATCTCAATGTCTTGACCGGCGAGACGCAGCGTCACGCGTTGCTGACCGGTTGCCCAGAGGCGGAAACGCACCTCGTCACTGGCAACCCGTTCAGCGCCCCAACTTTTAGAAAAAGATTTGGATTCCATTCAGTTGCCTCATTTAGCCTGGAATTACGCGATGGTGACCATCGCGCGAATAGGATGTCGATGACGCAAGCGTCAAAAAATCGTAAAGCTATCAGTGAGACCCGGATGCCAGGTGGGCTGGCGCGCCTCTTCAGCCAGGAAGCTGGACTGGTATTCAGCGTGGTGCGTCGGGAAGGGAAAAGTGAGACCGCTTCCACGCGGCATACAGAGAGTAATCATAGACTAAGATGTTGCAGTCGCAGGGCGGCAGGCGGTTCAGGCGCATTAATTTGCGTTAATTGCCTGGAATCGGCCTCTGACAGGGGGAAATCATGGAAGGCAGGTTCAGAAAACCCTGCCGGATGGCGCGGATTCGCTATAAGCTTAAGCGCGATCGCGCCGGTCACGCGGGAGGACCTGCGACACTGAACATATCAAAAGGATATTACGTGAGGAAACGCGTTCTGTTAGTCACGCTGCTGCTACTGATTTCCGCCTGTTCTAACCGGGTCGGGCACCGGCTGGACAGCCGTAATCTGCAGCAAATTCATGCCGGTCAGACGACTAAAGCCCAGTTGATCGCGCTGTTTGGTCAGCCTGACAGTGAGACGCCTTATCCGGACGGTCAGCGGTTGCTGAAGTGGACCTACAGCGAGGCGCGCACGCTGAACACCACTGAGGGGCAGACGCTGACCGTGCAGATGAAAAATGACAAAGTGCTGAACTATGCACTGAGTAAGAGTTAATGACCTGAGCCTCAGTGAGCTGCTGTGGCGGTGCGGGACTGCCCCAGCAGGTCACCGGTTACGGCATGCCGTTTGGCTCTGCATCCCCGCTGACGGGACGCGGCTGCGCCAGACGGGCGAAATCAGACCCTGCCGGATGCTGGTAAATCTGTAGCTCAAAGTGGCGGGCCATGGCAAAAATATACTCAAAAATCGCCGCCTGGGTATTTTCATAATCGGCCCAGAAAATGGATGAGGTGAAGCAGTAGATCTCCACCGGCAACCCATCCGGCGACGGTTTCAGTGGCCGTACCACGATATACATCTCTTTCTTAATATCATCACGCTGCGCCAGCCAGGCGGTCAGGAATTTACGGAACACCATCAGGTTAGTGATGCCGTTCTCCATAAACCAGCGGTCGCCAACGGCGCTGATATCCCGTCCATCCAGCAGCTCAGTAATTGATTCGCTGGCGATGCGGATCTGGCTCATCGCCTGCAGCATCTCCTGATTTACAAAAGTGATCGATTTCTGATCAAGATAAAAGCTGCGCATGATGCGGCGTGCGCCCGAGGAGAACATCGCCTGCCAGTTGGTATAGGTTTCGGTCAGGAAGTTCTTGGTCGGAATGCGCGAAATGGTGTTATCCCAGTTGCGGATGGTGATGGTATGCAGCGCAATATCGATCACCTCGCCGCTGATATTTCTGTCCGGCATCTCAATCCAGTCACCCAGTTGCAGGACATCGTTGGAAGAGAGCTGGATATTCGCCACCAGCGACAGCAGCGTATGCTGGAAGATCAGCATCAGCACCGCGGCGACCGCACCCAGCGAGGAGATGATAATCGCGGGCGACTTGTTGGACATAATCGCCAGAATCATGATCGCGGCAATAATATGCACCAGGATTTTGCCAATCTGGATATAGCCCTTGATCGAGTGATTCTTGCGCTTCGATTTGCGTGAGTAAGAGTTGTTAACAATCTCCAGCACTTCGTTGAAGAAGATCGAGAGATAGACAAAAAACAGGATGCCGCAGATGGTCTGAATCGCCACTTTCAGGTTTTCAGGCAGGCCCGGCATAAATTGCAGGAAATTGTAGACCACAATCACCGGCACAAAATTTGACAGCTTCTGAGAGAGGCGGACATCTTTATCCAGCGGAACGTCTTTTTTATGACCGCTGAAAAAGACCTTCCTGATCACTTTGACGATGAAAAATTTGCAGATCAGGTGAGTGACCATCCCGGCCATAATCAGCAGCAGCAGGCTGAAGCCGATCGACAGCACCCGGTTTCCCTCAATAAAACTCATCAGACTCTGAATGTAATGCATGTTAACCACGTGCGAAAAATGTAAGGGGCGAATTCAACCACAGCATGGGGTTGCTTGTTAAGCGCGGAATGCGTTCAGGCCCCGTCGCCCCCTTTTTTCAGTGCAGTACGACGGGCTGGCTGCATCCGGCGTGTTGCGGAGAGCAAGCTTCTCCGCGACTGTGCTCAGATAAATGCCTCGCTGGCCGATAACAGCTTTATCTTCTCTGATATGAGTCTGCGGACATGCTTAAAAATCTTAAAATAACTCACGGTATTCTGGCGGTGCTTGCCGTCTTTATTACGTTACTGACTCTGACCGGATTTCTGTTCTACAACGGCGTATCCAAAGCCGACAAAAACTTTGTGGCGGCCGAGCAGTTGACGCTGCAGCAGCAGCACCTGAGTGATGCCGTAAAAACCCTGATAAAAACCCGCGTCACCATCAACCGCGTGGCGATCCGCTTCCTGAAAAATCAGCAGGACCCAAAATCCCTTGCGGCGATGGCTGCGCTGCTAACACAGGCAGGTCAGTCAGCGGAAAAAGCGGATGCAGACTTTAAAGCGTGGCAGGCGATGCCGCGTAAAGCAGGACAGGGCGAAGCCCAGTCAACGCAGGTTCAGACTGCCTATCAGCAGATGCGTGACACCATGCTGGCCTCCATTACCTTTCTGAAGCAGGGCAACTACCCGGCGTATGGCAATCTCGAAGCACAGGCGGCGCAGGACCAGCTCGACACGGCCTATGAAGCCTGGCGTGCGGTGAACATCCAGCTCATGAAAGATACCTCTCTGCACAACCAGCGCAGCCTGACCGACGCGCTCTGGGCGCTGCTGACTATCGGCCTGATTACGGCTGTGATTGGTGTGGCAGTCTGGATGGGACTGCAGAAGCTGCTGATTAACCCGCTGGCCAGGCTGACCGCGCATATGCGCGCTATCTCGGCCGGTGATTTAACCTCTGATATTCAGCACGAGGGCCGCAACGAGATGGGCCAGCTGATTCAGGAGCTGCAGCAGATGCGCGATGCGCTGGTGGTCACCATTACCTCGGTCGATGACGCCACCCGCTCGATCTTCACGGGTGCAGCGGAGATTTCCGCCGGCAGCACCGATCTCTCCTCGCGTACCGAACAGCAGGCAGCCGCGCTGGAACAGACTGCCGCCAGCATGGAGCAGCTTACCTCGACGGTGAAACTCAACGCAGACAATGCGCAGCAGGCGACCACGGTGTCGAAAGAGGCATCAGCTACGGCTCTGCAGGGCGGTGAGACCGTTGCCCGGGTGATCGCCAACATGGATCAGATCAGCGAAAGCTCGAATCAGATCGCCGGTATTATCGCCATTATCGACAGTATCGCCTTCCAGACCAATATTCTGGCGCTGAACGCCGCCGTTGAAGCCGCGCGTGCCGGTGAGCAGGGTCGTGGATTTGCAGTGGTAGCGGGTGAAGTGCGCTCGCTGGCCGGACGCAGCGCCAGCGCCGCGCAGGAAATTCGCGGACTGATCGACCGCTCAGCCGAGCGGATTAAAACCGGTGCCGGCCATGCTGCGCAGGCGGGCGTCGCGATGGAGAGCATCGTGACGTCGGTGAGTCGCGTCACGCAGCTGATCGAAGAGATCGCCGCCTCCTCGACGGAACAGACCCGTGGCATTGAGCAGGTCTGCAAAGCGGTCTCGGAAATGGATGGCGTGACGCAGCAGAACGCCGCGCTGGTGGAGGAATCCGCCACTGCCGCCGCCTCACTGGAAGAGCAGGCGAGCTACCTGCGTAAAACGGTATCGGTATTCAAAACCGGCACGCTGCATACGGCGTTCTCTGCCGCACCGGTAGCGAAGGCGATTGTTGTGCCAAAACGTCAGCCTGTCGCTGTGATGGATAATGAGAACTGGCAGACCTTCTGATAATGGAACGTCTGACGGATCACCGCACATGCGACAGTGCTCCGGTTTTCAGCATAAAAAAACCGCCCCTGGAGGCGGTTTTTATTCACTCAACGCATCAGGCCGGGACGGACTGTGCCTTCTGGCTGCGCGACCAGACGCGGTGCGCTTTCATCGCCTGCGTGAACTCTGACATCATCGCGCTCTCCGCCGAGTCGCCCTGCACAATACCTTCTTCCTGATCCGCATCTTCCAGACCGAACTGCGCTTTAAAGCGACGCGCGTTACCCACCAGACCAATCACCTTAAGGTGCTTGTAGGCTTCCAGCAGGAAATAACGGGCATCGCCGCTTAACAGCAGGGCATCGATATTGCCATCCGGTACGATGACCGCATCAAAGGTCAGAGAAGGCAGGCCGGCAAAGGTGGCATCAACCGGCAACACAGAGCCGTCATCCGCGCGCACCTGACCCATATGCGGCGCCAGCAGTTTGGCATGCACACCTTCCGCTTTCAGCGCCTGCAAAATCGCCAGCACATCAGCGGCTTTTACACCATCGCTCAGCAGCAGCGCCACCTGACGACCTTTAATCTCACCATCCGGGATAGCGTAAAGGCTCAGGCTGTCATCTTTGGTCAGGCCGTTCACCGCAGCCGGTGGCTGGAGATTGAGCTGCTCATCAGTCAGGGCAAGTCCGAGGTTATCCGCCACGCCCTGCGCCAGTCTGGTATCAATGCGTGCCAGATGATCGACCACACGCTCACGAATATAGGCGCGCGCCACTTTACTCAGCTCAAACGAGTAAGCACCGATGATGTGCTGCTGCTCGACTTCAGTCTGGCTGTTCCAGAACAGGCGCGGCTGGGAATAATATTCGCCGAATGACGGGCTGCGCTCGCGCACTTTGTGGCCCTCAACCCGCTCCTGATAGCTTTCGAAGCCGCCGCCTGTTGCAGCAGGTGGGGTTTCGCGCGGCCAGTTGTCGTTGATTGAGTTCGGCTCGTAGTTTGCCGGATTGGTGTCGATATCCTGACGATGCATGCCCTGACGCTGGAAGTTATGGTACGGGCAGGTCGGTCGGTTGATCGGGATCTCATGGAAGTTCGGTCCGCCCAGACGACTGATCTGCGTGTCGGTATAGGAGAAGAGGCGACCCTGCAGCAGCGGATCGTTGGAGAAATCCAGACCCGGCACGATATGGCCAGGGTGGAACGCCACCTGCTCGGTTTCGGCAAAGAAGTTGTCCGGGTTACGGTTCAGCACCATCTTGCCGACAATTTCCACCGGCACCAGTGCTTCCGGGATCAGCTTGGTGGCATCCAGAATATCGAAGTCGAATTTGAACTCATCTTCTTCCGGGATCAGCTGCAGGCCCAGCTCATATTCCGGGAAATCACCCGCTTCAATCGCTTCCCACAGATCGCGGCGATGGAAATCGGGATCGCGACCGGTCAGTTTCTGCGACTCGTCCCACAACAGCGAGGCTTTACCCGCCACCGGCTTCCAGTGGAAACGGACAAAGGTCGCTTTGCCTTCGGCGTTAATCAGGCGGAAGGTGTGGATACCGAAGCCTTCCATGGTGCGATAGCTGCGCGGAATGCCGCGGTCAGACATCGCCCAGATGACGTTATGCATGGTTTCCGGCTGCAGAGAGACGTAGTCCCAGAAGGTGTCATGGGCGCTCTGGCCCTGCGGGATTTCGTTGTGTGGCTCTGGCTTCACGGCATGCACAAAGTCAGGGAATTTGTGCGCATCCTGAATGAAGAATACCGGCGTGTTGTTGCCGACCAGGTCAAAGACACCCTCTTCGGTGTAGAACTTGGCGGCGAAACCGCGAATATCACGCACGGTATCAGCCGATCCGGCACCGCCCTGAACCGTAGAGAAACGCACGAAAACCGGCGTGGTCTGCTCGGGATCGCTGAGGAACTGCGCTTTGGTCAGATCTTTCAGGGAGCGGTAAGGCTGAAAATAGCCATGTGCGGCAGAGCCACGGGCGTGCACGATGCGCTCCGGGATACGCTCATGGTCAAAGTGCGTGATCTTCTCACGCATAATAAAGTCTTCCAGCAGCGTCGGACCGCGCGAACCGGCACGCAGTGAGTTTTGATCGTTGGCGATGCGTGTGCCCTGGTTGGTTGTAAGGGCGCGGTCGGTGCCGTTTTTACGGCTGGCTTCAAGCTGGTCAAGTTTGGCGTTGTGCGTCTGTGGTGCTTTCAGGCTGCCTGGGGCGGTAGGCTGCTTGCCTGGCGGGGTCGGTTCGGCTGGGGGCTGATGCGAACCATCTTTCGGTGCCAGCGATCCCAGACCCGGCTCTGATGATTCCGGGCCGGTGGTCGGTGCGCGTTCGCTCAGGGGTTTCTTCTCAGTTTCTTTCGACATTAATTCATGCTCCAGCTGGTATTTTACGTTCGGCGACACTAAATATAGAACAACCTGAACAATGCTGAGGTTAATTCGGCCATTTAACTGTAGTGACAGCGCCTTTTTCATCCGACAGCAAAACCGGGCTTATCGCTGACTGCTGATTATCGCTTCGCTTATTTACACCTTGTGCCGTCTGGCTTAGCGGCCTGCCAGCTCGCGCCTGCTGTGCTGGCAACGCGCTTTACAACCCCGTCAGATTGCTCTGCGACAGGAGAAGGCTATGCACCAGAAGATGACTCTGATCATTAAAAAAATTAATAGGGCGACAGGCAGATTTAGGTTGAATTGTGAAATGTTATATCATAACATTTCATCCTGTTACATGAATCGGGGATCGGGCTTTGAAAAATCATGCAGGTAAATGGATAGGAATCGCAGGCACGCTGTTAATCAGTCAGCAGGCGCTGGCACATGGTACGCATGCCCATGGAAAACCGCTGTCAGCGATGGAGCAGAAGGCGGCTGAAGGCATCTTCGCTGACAGCGATGTAAAAGATCGTCCGCTCTCTGACTGGGACGGAATCTGGCAGTCGGTCTATCCGCTGCTGAAAAGTGGCGAGCTGGACCCGGTCTGGCAGAAGAAAGCCCAGCAGGACAACAGTAAAACGGCAGAACAGTACAAGGCCTATTATCGCAAAGGCTACGCCACCGACGTCGATACCATTGGCATCGAAAATGGCGTGATGGAGTTCCATGTCGGCGATAAGATCAGCGCCTGCCACTATCACTATTCAGGGCACAAAATCCTGACCTACACGTCCGGGAAGAAAGGGGTGCGCTATCTGTTCGAGTGTCAGGACGCCAGCAGCACCGCCCCGAAATATGTGCAGTTCAGCGATCACACCATCGGGCCGCGTAAGTCCGCCCATTTCCATATCTTTATGGGTAACGCCTCTCAGCAGGCCCTGCTGGCGGAGATGGACAACTGGCCAACCTATTACCCTTACCAGATGTCGAACGCACAGGTGCTGGATGAGATGCTGCACCACTGAGTGCCGGGGCGGGGGCTGATGGCGTGCTGGTCAGGGCGGGTTTTCATTATTACCTTTCGCCGCCTTTATCCCACCCACACCGGGCGGCGTGAGGCAGGGATGCCGCGCACCACCCGCTGATATGACTCCTCAACCAGCTGCTGAATCAGGCCTGGCGACAGGCCGTCGCCGGGATAAACCGTAATCCAGTGGCGCTTATTCATATGGTAACCGGCGGTAATCGAGGGATAGATCACCCGGTGCAGCTCCGCCTGTTGCGGTTCGCATTTCAGGGTGATAATCGGCACGCCCCGCAGTTCGGTCAGCAGTAAAAACACTTTCCCACACACTTTAAAAACCTGATGTTCCGGCCCGAACGGATAGCCCGATTCGGCGGCGGGCAGCCGTTCAGCTGCGTCGATAGCGATACGCTGGATCGCGTGACCCTGCATAGTCTCTCTCCCTGTCATTATTCACTCTGCCTCTGTGGCCCGCGACTGGCTGGTCGCCAGAGGCCTGTTACACTTCTGATAAGCATCAATCAGGAGCAGTCATGAAATTAGGCTTTGCATGTAAGTATCTCAATAGCGACGGCAAACAGTTTTTCCCGTTTCGCGCGACTACCCGTAAACGATTTCTGAGTTTACCGCACGCTGAACGTCACCAGCTGGTTCATGAGATCACCGTTACCAATCTCAATAATCTCTACCTGACGCTTGAGCATCTGGCCACGTTACCCGCGCCGCTGCGAATGATGCGTATCGGCAGCGATCTGCTGCCGCTTTATACGGTGCCCGAAGCGACGCCGTTGTTTGCGGAATTCCTGCCTGAACTCTACCCGCTGTTTGCCCGCTGTGGTGAGCTGGCGCGGGCGCATGACATCCGGCTCTCATTCCATCCGGGCCAATATACCGTGCTGGCTTCCGACAATCCCGATGTCGTGGTGCGAGCCCTGGAAGATGTGGAGTATCACACGCTCTGCGCCTGTCTGATGGGCTACGGCAAAACCTTCCAGGATTTTAAAATCAACATTCATATGAATGGTAAGGCGGGATTCGACGGCTTTAAACACTCATTTAATCAGCTCAGCCCGGAAGCGCGACTGATGCTGACGGTGGAGAATGATGAGATTTCCTGCTCGCTGGATGATGTGCTGCAGGCGGCACCCCTCTGTCCGGTCGTGCTGGATATCCACCATCACTGGGTAAAAGAGAGTGAGTTTATTCAGCCGGATGATGCGCGCGTTGCCAGAGTAATCGACTCATGGCGCGGCGTACGGCCGGTGCTGCACTATTCGATTTCGCAGGAGGGGATTATTCCGCAGGCGGGCTGGCCCGATCAGCAGCAACTGGGCGTGAGCAAAAGCAAACTGCGGGCGCACTCCGACTTCTTTTTCAATCCGACGCTGAATGGCTGGGCGCTGTCGTTCCACGCTTTCGACATCATGTGCGAAGTGAAAATGAAGAATCTGGCGCGGGAGCCGCTTTATCAGTGGGGAATAACGCAGAAGCTGATAGAGAATCCCCTGGCCGAAGCGACCAGGGAATCGGCAAACGTTAAATAATCGCCACGCCGCCCGTGACGGCGATGGTCGCCCCGGAAATGTAGCTGGCTTCATCACTGGCCAGCATCACATAGGTTGGCGCCAGCTCAGCAGGCTGACCGGCACGCTGCAACGGTACTTCACTGCCAAAGGTCTTCACCTGTTCAACCGGCATGGTCGACGGGATCAGCGGTGTCCAGATGGGGCCGGGCGCAACCGCATTGGCTCGGATGCCTTTTTCCGCCAGCAAGGCTGCCAGGCCACCGGAGAAGTTAACGATGGCGGCTTTGGTGGCGGAGTAGGCGAGCAGTTTCGGTTTCGGCTGGTCAGCATTGATCGAAGCCGTATTAATGATCGACCCGCCTGCAGGCATATGTTTTGTGGCCGCTTTAGTGATGTAAAACATCGCGTACAGGTTAGTCTTCATCGTCCGATCAAACTCGTCGTCGCTGATCGCATCCAGCGAGTCGCGCGTCATCTGATACGCCGCGTTATTCACCACAATGTTAATCTCACCAAAGGCTTCAACGGCTTTATCAACCAGCGCGTTGCAGTGTGACGCATCGGTAATGTCGCCGGGCACCAGGACGGCTTTCTGACCGGCGGCCTCAACCAGTCGGGCGGTATCCTGCGCATCCTCATGCTCATCAAGATAAGAGATCAGCACGTCAGCACCTTCCCGGGCAAAAGCAATCGCCACGGCCCGGCCAATGCCGGAATCGCCGCCGGTAATAATCGCTTTTTTACCCGCCAGACGGCCTGAACCCTGATAACTCTCTTCACCATGATCGGGCTGTGGCTGCATCGCGGCGGTGCTGCCAGGCCACGTCTGCTGCTGCTCTGTGAATGGGGGTTGTGGACGCTGAGTGGATGACATGACTTCTCCTCCGTAAAAAATGGAAAAACCTGTCAGGGCATTGGTCCCTGACAGGCGGGTAATTATGGTTTCGGTGGCGTAACGCCATCAATCTGCTCTGACTGTGCACCGGAGCCGGGACGGGCATTGCCCAGCAGCGGCTCATCACCCAGAATCTCGGGCTGCTGCTTCGCGCTGAACTGCCCATGACCATCGTAAGCCGGGCCACTGCTCCAGCGACCTTCCGGCAGCGGTTTGTCCAGTGAGGTATTCAGGCAGTAGTACGAGTGCTCCTGCGCCTCATGTTCCTGCGGGAAGCTGTTCGGGATCGGCAGCGATGCGTTCAGGCCACCCATCTCTTCGATCACCGCCAGCCACTGCTGCTGGTGCATCGTGTCACGGGCGATCAGGAAGGAGAGGAAGTCCTTCATCCCTTTGTCTTCGGTCATGTTGTAGAGCCGGGTAGCCAGTACGCGGCCGGTGGCTTCTGCAGTGACGTTAGCCAGCATATCTGCCGCCACGTTGCCGGAGGCGTAGATGTGGCTCATGTCGAACGGCATGCCGTTGGCATTCACCGGCATCGCAGCCAGACCGGAAGAGAGGATATGGCGTGGGTTCATGCCACCCAGAATGGCATTAACCACCGGGTCTTTGGCTGACGCTTCCTGGTAAGAGAGCGGTGCGCCTTCAAGGTTCAGCGCCACGGCGTAGCCCAGCATTTCGATATGGCTCAGCTCTTCGGTGGCGGTGGAGATCAGCAGATCCCGAATCCGCACATCACCCCGCGCGCCCATCGCCTGGAAAAAGTATTGCATCGCTACACGAATCTCACCTTCGACGCCGCCGATGGCCTGCTGTAACAGCATGGCAAACTCTGGATCGGGCTTCTCTACACGAACCGGGAATTGAAGTTTTGATGAATGATGAAACATGATTATTTTCCTCGTCTGTGTTTGCAGTAGATGCAGAAAAAGCCTGGACACAGATATCGGATAAATAAAGCGAACCGAGAGCAATTAATCGCAATTTAAGGTGAAATAAGCGGCAAAAACGGTAAATAGTAGAGCTATATCTGGTCCGGCAGGGCAGGCAGTACGGGAGGTGAATATAGAAGCGGGCGATGCAGTGCAGCAGAAATAAAAAAGCCCCTTTAAAAGGGGCCGATTCCGTAGTGGAAAAGCATCCGTGCTAATTCGCGTTCCGTCATGACAGACACAGGTTTTTAGCTTTCGCTGGTGGCCGTTGCACGCTGCAGAACATGTTCCAGAGCCTGACGGTAAATATCCTGCTTAACCATGTCGCGCTCGCTCTCCAGGCGGTGAATCAGACCCAGCACAATGTCTTTATCGGAGACATGGGCTTTGGCTCGCGCAAGTTCAGCATGAACTGCGGCGATCACCTGTTTTTCTGTGGTCAGCGCTGTACCAGAGTTCATGAAGTAATCAGAAATCTGAGACTCTGTATTCATCGTTGTTTGCATGTCAGGCCTCATAAGAAATTGGGAAGGAATGCGTTGATTCAGATCCGGTAACCGGCTGACGCAAAAAAATTGCATCTGAAGGTGGAAATCCACAACACCTTCAGATGCGGTGCAAAGCACGCTCGTTACAAGTGATTTAACATCACGAGGTAAAGTTATACAAAAATGGCAAAGTTGTACAATAAAATTTGACAAAAGATCACTGGTCAGATGTGTTGAGGGAGAGATGGCACACAGGACAAAGCGAGGCTTTCACTCTTTATGTTATATTATTCAGTGAATTAACAGGGATTTCCCATAAGATGATAACGTCTGCTGGTGAGTGCCAGCTATTTTTCTGCCGTCCTGTAAAACGATACAATAGCCGTTCAGGCAGACATTTTTGCAAAAAACCTGTACAGCCCGTACAGTTTTTTTTGCGCAGGAAAAGCGGACAACGCAACACAGCTGCTGCAATCCTGTCCGCCTGACAGGTCATGCCACATAATTCACTTCCCACGCCTGATGCAGAAGGCTAAGGTTGAGCCCTTATTCATCACAAGGAAATGATCATGGTTCACGACTATTTTGCGATTCCGCCTGCGGGCGTGACGCAGGAACAACATAAACGTTCAGTGGCTGTGGCAGCGGCGCTGTCAGTGGCAAAGGAATCCGTCAGCGCTTCAACGTCAGCAACCGGTTCAAAAGCCTCCTGGGACCTGCAGGCCGTGGCGAATGAAATTGGTAATCTGGCCGATGCGATTCAGGATGCGCTGGAGAGTGATAGCCAGGCTTAAAGGCTAATCCGCAGCGTCTCAGACGGCTGCCGGGACGGGGCAGGGGATGGCAGTGTTCAGGAGCCGGTAACGTCCGGTGAGCGGACGCTGCCGGAGAGTCCTATTCCATCGTGGGTGGCTCATATTTAATATACTGACGCAGGGCGTCATGGATTGCCTGATTATTGCCTTCCTCCAGACCACGTTCGGCATATTCTTTCGCCAGCGCGGCCAGCACATCGTCAAATTTCCCTTTGTAGTTGAGATTATTGAGCGCAATTTGCTGACCGAGTATCGCTTTTAATACCGTGGTCTCAACCGTTAACTGCGCAACGGCTTCTTCCAGATGTTTAATTCTATCGTCGTCTGTCATAACCTCTCCATGCCTTAAAAAAGGCAGAATAACCAGCCCGCTCTGAATATTCAAACCTCGGCGAATGCCACAGAGACGTTGTCAGATTTTCCTTAAGTAAAAATAATCAGCGGGTGAATTTATAAGATTAGTTACTGAAAGAAAAAACGCTGATATTCCCGTGCTGCGGCAAAAGTAACCCGTTTCCGCTTACTCTCACAGCAGTGAGAAAAAAGAGGATTAAAAAAGTGTATTACCATCAACTCCTTTGCTTAAAAATGTTCCGTGTCACTTGATTAAAAGGGGGATTAGCTATTACTGTATTTATATACAGTAATCTGAGCAAGGAGTGAAATTGTGGAATTCATTAAACCTGCGGACATTCGCGCCGTTATGCCTTTACCGCTTTATATCGAACGTGTGCCGTGCGGATTTCCCTCCCCGGCGCAGGATTATGTCGAACAACGTATCGATCTCAATGCGCTGATGGTGCAGCATCCCAGTGCCACCTATTTTGTCCGCGTCAGCGGCGAGTCGATGATTGAGGCGGGCATTAACGATGGTGATATGCTGGTGGTCGACAGCTCGCTCACCGCCTCACACGGCGATATCGTGGTGGCCGCCGTCGATGGTGAATTTACCGTTAAACGTCTTCAGCTTCATCCCTGCCTGCAACTGATGCCGATGAACACCAAATTTAAACCGATCGCTATCCAGACCGAAGATGCGCTGGAAGTGTTTGGTGTTGTGACCTTTGTTATTAAATCGACGCACTGACCATGTTCGCGCTGGTCGATGTGAACTGCTTTTATGCATCGTGCGAAACCGTTTTCCGGCCCGATCTGAAAGGCAAACCGGTGGTGGTGCTGTCGAATAACGACGGCTGTGTGATTGCGCGCAGCGCCGAGGCAAAAAAAGCCGGCATTAAAATGGGTGCACCCTATTTTAAAATGCGTGAAGAGCTGACGCGTCATGCGGTAAAGGTCTTCAGCTCAAATTACGCGCTCTATGCCGACATGAGTGAACGGGTGATGACCATCCTCGAAGAGATGGCTCCCTCGGTGGAGATCTACTCGATCGACGAGGCGTTTATGGATCTTACCGGCGTGCAGAACTGCATGGCGCTGGAGACCTTTGGCCGGCAGGTTAAAGAACGGATCCGCAAAGAGACCCATCTGACCGTCGGCGTCGGCATTGCACAGACCAAAACGCTGGCTAAGCTGGCGAATTTTGCGGCCAAAAAGTGGAGCAAAACCGGCGGCATTGTCGATCTGTCGGACCCCGAACGACAGAAAAAGCTGCTGGCGCTGATTGATGTGGCTGACGTCTGGGGCGTAGGGCACCGGATCGGCAAACGGCTCAACGCCATGGGCGTTATGACGGCGAAAGATCTGGCCGATCAAAGCACCGAATCTATTCGCAAACAGTTCAGCGTGGTGATGGAGCGTACCGTCAGAGAACTGCGTGGCGAATCCTGCCTGGAACTGGAGTCAGTGACACCGGATAAGCAGCAAATCATGTGTTCCCGTTCGTTTGGCAGCCGCATCTTCGATTATGACCAGATGCGTGAAGCCGTCTGTGCCTATGCTGAGCGTGCGGCAGAGAAGCTACGCCGCGGTAACCAGTATTGCCGTCAGGTGGGGGTCTTTGTGCGTACCAGCCCGCATGCTACGGATGAACCCTTTTATGGTAATCAGTCTACCGGCCAGTTGGTCATCCCGACACAGGACACGCGCGATATTGTCGGTGTTGCGATGGCGTGTCTGGATAACATCTGGATTGAGGGGCATCGCTATATCAAGGCGGGCATCGTGCTGGGGGATTTTTTCAGTCAGGGCGTGGCCCAGCTTGATCTGTTTGACGAGCATCAGCCGCGCCGCAACAGCCAGGAGCTGATGCAGCTGATTGATAAAATTAATAAAATCGGCAGCGGAAAACTCTGGTTTGCCGGGCAGGGGATCAACAAGGCCTGGGCAATGAAGCGCGAGATGCTGTCACCTGCCTATACCACGCGGGTAACGGATTTGCCGGTGGCGGCGGTTAAGTAGGCGCGGGTCCGGCTTCCTCTGTTGCTGACGTAGCAGCAGCTGTTATACGCTTTTTTATCACGCGATTAAAGTGACAGGAAGTGATGCTTTGCCTGGCCCGATGAGTAGTTTTTCATCGGGCATTTTAAAAAAATAACCACGTAAATATAGTGGGTTTCAGAGCGTTTGAAGCCAGAGTCATGCTCTGGCCTGCAATACATTTCACAGCAATCATTCAATCCCGCCACCATGACGACGATGAGATTTATGTGGTCGACGGCAACAGCACTATAAAAACCCGACTCTTTTTATGTTTTGCTGACAATGAGCACCACGCCAGCCTGCTTATTAAGCAGTCTATGTTATGGCTGATTAAAATAAACACGCAGCAACGGGCAGATCGCCGCAAAGAGACCGCGTTATTATCTGAGTAAATCGTGACCGGTTTGCTCTGTAACCTCTGCCGGGTTGCAGGGTACAACCGGTTACTCCCCTTGATCATCAGGCGACAGAAACGGACAGGCGTCAGTGTCAGGCCGCTATCTATACTTGTTACCCATGCCTGGGATAGAATCCGGGCTGATTCTGACAGGAACGTCCTTACCAGACCGGTAACAATGATCATGACAGCGACAGCGCAAAAAAACAAAGAGCGGGGACGTCCCAGAGAGTTCGATATTGAACAGGCTCTGGATCACGCCATGATCGTTTTCCGACAAAAAGGGTATCACGCCACATCAATAAGCGATCTGGGTGAGGCGATGAACCTCTCTGCAGGCAGCATCTACAAGGCCTTTAAAGATAAGCGCTCGCTCTTTCTGCAGGTGTTTGAACGTTATCTGTTGCTCAGAAATACCGAGCTGCGCCGTCGTCTGGCACCCTGTGTCAGCGGACGGGAAAAAATAACCGAGCTATTGCAGTTCTATCTTGACTCGGCGCGCGCCATCGAAGGGCGGCGCGGCTGTCTGGTCGTTGCCAGCGCCATTGCGCTGCAGACGATGGATCAGGCGCTGGGGCAGCGCATTGATGAGGTGGTTCAGCGTAATCAGCGCTTCCTGGTCTCGCTGCTGGAGCTGGGGCAACGGGATGGCTCAATCGATAACACACTGGACAGTGAAGCGGCAGCCGGTTTAATCCTCTGCATAGCATACGGGATGCGGGTTGCAGGCAAGGTCAGCGATGTGACCAACGAACAGCAGACGCTGGCGCTGGCATTGAAAGTGCTGGGGTAATCATTACGGGGAGGGGCATCAGTAAACCGGCATTTCCCCGCCCACGTTTTTCGGACAGAAAAAGTCTGCAGTGCGCTTTTCCCGACGCTGTTTATGTGCCAGGCTTTTACGCTTTATTCTGTAGCGTAGAAAATTAAGGCCTGCTTCGTGAAAACCTCAATCTTACTGACACTCGTCGCCGCTATTGGCTGCTCTGTCTTTGCTGCACAGGGGGGATTTGAAACCCGCGCAGTGAAACATCCGCTGCAACAGCAGGTGACGGAAAGCGGAGAGCCGCTGACGCGCTGACAGAAGTCGCTGGCAGAGAGCGTCCGCTGCTTAACGGCCAAACAGCAGGCTGATGAGGGCACGGTAATGACGCTCCTCTTCCTGCGTGGACGCTGTCTCCAGCCGACGGAGAAGTTTGGTGCAGATCGATTTACGGTTTACGTTCCCGCCTGCATGCAGAATTTCCACCACCACCTGACCCAGCGTTTCCTGCTGTGAGGGCAGGCTTGCCGCATTAAAATAACGGGCAATATCGTCTGCCGTCCGCGGCAGTCTCTGGTTCGGGTACATGGATAATTTCCTGTGAGGTGATGGAAAAACGATCGGCTTGCGCCAAAGTTATACAAAAAAATCGAATCTGTATAGCTATTTCAGGGCAGGACCGGTGGTTTTCGTGCGATCTGCATAGCTTCTGGCGATAAACAGAAAAAATGCAAAAACTGGCGTGATGCCGCGGAGTGGTGAGTGGCACCAGGCGAGGCCTGGCACCCTGAACCGACAGGACATTCTTTAGCACATTAGCGGTAATCTTTAAGGTAAACCGGCGCCTGTCCGGTTTCAACCAGCCAGTTTAATTCGGCGCGGTCGCGCGTTGAGGCCTCGATAAAGCCTTTAAGCCAGTTGCGTGTAGCAGCAATCTGCGCGACGCGCTCATCGCTGCGTTCGTTTTCAGCCATTTCAGCCAGCTGGCGAATCAGTGATACCAGCGTGATCTCCTGCTCTTCAAACGCCAGATTAATGGCGGCTTCACCAAGAATGATATGACCGATTGTTTTATCATGGTAAACCATCAGCGACCTCCTGATTGAATAACGATATGAATAGTCTAGTTAAAGGTCATCCGGACTAAAAGATCGGAAACCGCCGATAAACACAGTTGAAATGATTAAAAAATAAAATGAACCTTTAAGCGAAGCGATAAGCCTCTAATAAAAAAGAATAAAAACAGAGTTCTGTTTTACGGGTAAAAGAGCTTGAGCTATTAAGCTGGTTAAAAAGGGTAGGGGTTGCCTGAAATTCAGATAAGTAATAAGCAGGTGAATCACGATTACTGTCATGTTGACTGCCATATTATGGCTATAACATAACGGATATTTCTGATTCGAATCGGCAGGTGGCGGGAAGCTTCGTTCGTACCACATGTCGCGCTAAGCACAGGAAAAAATAAAGCCGCCCGTAGGCGGCTTTATTAAATGAACGATAGTGCCCGGTTTATTTCTTCGGTACTTCAGAAACCGCTTTAACGTCCGCTTTATTAATCTGTTGCTTCACGCCATTGGCGTCGGTGTAGGCCAGCAGACCGGCATCTGACTCAGAAGGCTTGCCATCACTAATAATGGTACGTCCATCATTAGTCTGAATCGCATAACTGGTACGGGTGCAGCCGGTTAATACGGTCATACCAATCAATGCGGCGAGAGGTAAAATCAGCGCTTTTTTCATCTTATTCACCTTATATTAGTTGTCGAGTTCACTCATATTACTGATCTCATTGCGATTGATCTGCTCAGTTTTTCCTGTCTGAGCATCGCGATAAGAAACCAGGCCAGTATCTGAATCGATCTGCGGTTTACCATCAGTGACAATGGTACGGCCATCAGTGGTCTTAATTGACTGATTCGAGGCGCAGCCTGCAAGCGTACCTAAAGAAAGCGCCAGCAAAGCAATGGCTGACAGGGATTTCATTTTCATTTTTTTTAACTCCATGAAGTATAACCAGACGTTTACAGCATAGACGGCTTTATAGAGTTTGCTGACCCTGTCACGTTTCGCTGCCGGTTTTTTAGACAAAAAAGGGGGGTGTAGCGATTATTCACGGGAATGACGGTGGGGAATAGCATTTATTGCAAATGTGCACGGCTGTTTATGCCGTTTCAGCAGAGGCATTACATGGCCTGAATAAAAGTGAGGTCAGGGTGGAAAATAAGCACGGCAGCCGGAGCAGATATTCTTCGTTAAAGCCAGCGTCGCCATAGGGGTAATCGTCTGCACCAGCGTTAACGGCTGCTTATATCCGCTGGCCCGATACCCTGATGACTATCGGGCCAGTGAAGAAGGGGATCAAAGAATGGAGTCTTCGCCGGCTTTGGCTGCCGCTTTTTCCGCTTTCATGGCGCTGACCGGATCGGATGCGCTCAGCCAGCGATCAAATTTCTGGTAGGTGTCGATAAAGGTTTTAAAGTAGCTGCTGGCGACGGTGGCATTCTCTTTGTGGTTCATAAACGCCACAGCCAGCTTAAATGCATCTTCGTTATCAAATTTCATATTTGTTTTCCTCGCTTAAGATCTATAGAGCGTAGCCTGAGAACGCGGTCTGTGCATTCAGACAACCGCCTGAAAATGCGGAATAATTCAGGCGGCATGACAGCATCCACCAGATTGGCGCGGATTCCCACTTACTTCGCGCAAAATCCTTCTTATAATGCCAGCTTCACTCGTGAAGGAGACCCGCTTATGTTGAAAGGATTGACCGTTGCCGCGGTGCTGTTGCTGTCCGGCTGTAGTCTGATGCATAAACAGCCACCGTTGCCGCAGACCCTGCATTATCGCTGTGGAACCCTGCCCCTGACCGTGACACTGGATGAGGCGAACGAGCAGGTGAGCTTCATCATGGATGGCCAGCCCCTGACGCTGAAGCAGACGGTATCGGCTTCCGGCGCACGCTATAGCGACAACACCTATGTGTTCTGGTCCAAAGGAAACGGCGCATTTATCGAACGTAACGATAAAATCGTCGTGAACGATTGTGAGCTGCAACCTGCCAGCTGACTCTTTATCTGAATAGGCGAGCATTATGAGCGACAGCGAAACGCTACACACCATTGCCCATCTGCGGCGTGAATATACCCGCGGCGGATTGCGTCGTAAGGATCTGCCGGATGATCCGATTGCGCTGTTTGAACAGTGGCTGAGCCAGGCGTGTGAAGCAAAACTGCCCGATCCCACGGCAATGACCGTGGCCACCGTGGATGAGCAGGGCCAGCCGTGGCAGCGTATCGTGCTGCTGAAGCACTTCGATGCGCAGGGCATGGTGTTTTACACCAATCTTGGCAGCCGCAAGGCGCTGCAGTTGGCGCACAATCCACGTATCTGCCTGCACTTCCCGTGGCACTACCTGGAGCGTCAGGTGATGGTGCTGGGCGAAGTGGAGAAACTGTCGCCGCTGGAGGTGCTGAAATATTTCCACAGCCGCCCGCGCGACAGTCAGATTGGAGCCTGGGTGTCGAAGCAGTCGAGCCGTATTTCGGCCCGTGGCATTCTGGAAGGGAAGTTTCTGGAACTGAAACAGAAGTTCCAGCAGGGTGATGTGCCGCTGCCCAGCTTCTGGGGTGGATACCGCGTGAAATTTCACACAGTGGAGTTCTGGCAGGGCGGCGAACATCGCCTGCACGATCGTTTCATCTATCAGCGCGATCACGATGGCTGGAAAATCGACCGTCTGGCACCCTGAATCTGCATGATTTCCCCCTATCAGCGCTGGCACAGAAGGCGTCAGCGCTTTATGCTATAGCCCTCATTTTTTTCGATTCCGCAACTCAGCGGAAAGCTGTGTACCAGCATAGGTGCAGTCTGATCAATTTGGAGTCAGTAATGACCAGCAGTAACCTGATACAACAATTGCAGGAGAGGGGCCTTATCGCCCAGGTGACGGATGAAGACGCGTTAACAGAGAAACTGGCGCAGGGGCCAATTTCGCTCTATTGCGGCTTTGACCCCACTGCTGACAGCTTGCATTTGGGCCATCTGGTACCGCTGCTCTGCCTGAAGCGTTTTCAGGATGCCGGCCATCAGCCGGTGGCACTGGTCGGGGGGGCAACCGGCCTGATTGGCGACCCGAGCTTCAAAGCTGCAGAGCGTAAACTTAATACCAGCGACACCGTCAACGAATGGGTTGAGAAGATCCGCCAGCAGGTGGCGCCATTCCTCGACTTCGATTGCGGCAGCAACAGCGCAATCGCCGCCAACAACTACGACTGGTTTGGCAGCATGAACGTGCTGACCTTCCTGCGTGACATCGGTAAACACTTCTCCGTTAACCAGATGATCAATAAAGAAGCGGTGAAGCAGCGTCTGAACCGTGACGATCAGGGCATCTCCTTTACCGAATTCTCTTACAATCTGCTGCAGGGCTATGATTTCGCCTGCCTGAACGAGCGTCACGGCGTATCGTTGCAGATTGGCGGTTCCGATCAGTGGGGTAACATCACCTCCGGTATCGACCTGACCCGTCGTCTGCATCAGAACCAGGTCTTTGGTCTGACCGTTCCGCTGATCACCAAGTCTGACGGCACCAAATTCGGTAAAACGGAAGGCGGCGCAGTCTGGCTCGATGCGAAGAAAACCAGCCCGTACAAGTTCTATCAGTTCTGGATCAACACCGCTGACGCCGATGTCTATCGCTTCCTGAAGTTCTTCACCTTCCTGAGCATTGAAGAGATCAACGCGCTGGAAGAGGAGGACAAAAACAGCGGCACCGCGCCACGTGCGCAGTATGTGCTGGCTGAGCTGGTAACGCGTCTGGTGCATGGCGAAGCGGGTCTGTCGGCGGCAAAACGCATCACGGCCAGCCTCTTCTCTGGCTCCGTGAGCGACATGACCGAAGCCGATTTTGAACAGCTGGCGCAGGATGGTATGCCCACTATCGTACTGGGCGCTGACGACGATCTGCAGCAGGCGCTGGTGAAAGCCGAGCTGGTGCCGTCTCGCGGTCAGGCACGCACCATGATCGGCTCCAATGCCGTTTCTCTGAATGGTGAAAAGCAGTCTGACGCGGAATACCGCTTCAGCGACAGCGACAAACTGTTTAACCGCTTTACGCTGCTGCGTCGCGGTAAGAAACATTACTGCCTGATTAACTGGCAGTAAGATTTCAGGGCCGGTTTCCGGCCCTTTTTTATGGCAAGGCAGGACAGGGCAAACAAGTGAAAAATATTTTAGCGATTCAGTCGCATGTTGTTTTTGGTCACGCCGGTAATGCGGCGGCTGAGTTTCCGATGCGCCGTCTGGGAGCAAACGTCTGGCCGCTGAACACCGTGCAGTTTTCCAACCATACGCAATATGGTCACTGGACCGGCACGGTGATGCCTGCCACGCATTTAACTGACATCGTTAAAGGCATCGCAGATATTGACCGTCTGAAGACCTGCGACGCGGTGCTGAGCGGCTATCTGGGTTCGGCAGAGCAGGGTGAGCAGATTCTGCAGATTGTTCAGCAGGTCAAAGCGGCTAATCCAGATGCCTGGTACTTCTGCGATCCGGTGATGGGTCATCCCGAGAAAGGCTGCATCGTGGCACCCGGCGTGGCGGAGTTTCACTGTAAAATGGCGATGCCGGCCAGCGACATCATCGCCCCGAACCTGCTTGAGCTGGAGATGCTGAGCGAACGCACTGTCACCGACGTCGACGCGGCAGTCGACGCTGCGCGGGCGCTGATTGCCCAGGGACCACGCGTGGTGCTGGTGAAGCATCTGGCGCGCGCCGGTCGTCGCAGCGATCGCTTTGAGATGCTGCTGGTGACGGCGGAAGACGCCTGGCACATCAGCCGTCCGCTGGTCGATTTCGGTGTGCGTCAGCCGGTCGGCGTAGGCGATCTTACCAGCGGTCTGCTGCTGGTGAATCTGCTGCACGGCAAATCATTGCAGGATGCGCTGGAGCACGTCACTGCGGCGGTCTATGAGGTGATGCTGAAAACCCATCAAATGGGCGAGTATGAGCTGCAGCTGGTGGCGGCCCAGGATGCCATCGCCAGTCCAACGCAGCACTTCACGGCCGAAAAGCTGTAATGCATCAGGGCCGGTTGACCGGCCCTGTTCACTCAGGCTAAGCCTTCCGCTTTCAGCGCCGCCTGCACCGCAGGACGTTCCGCAACACGATCAAACCACGCCTCCAGCGCCGTAAAGCCGGACAAATCCAGTCCCAGCGCTTTTGCCCAGCGCGTCACCACAAACAGATAGGCATCCGCCACGCTGAAATGCAGCCCCATCAGCCACTGTTTGTCACGCAGTGACGCATCGACATAGCGGAATTTCGCTTCCAGCTGACTGCGCGTCTGCGCTTTCACCTCATCGGAGTAACCCGGGCGAAACAGCGGCCCGAAGCTTTTGTGCAGCTCACTGCCGATGTAGCTGAGCCACTCCACGGTGTGATAACGCGTCAGGCTGCCGACCGGTGCCAGCAGATGACGATCGGGCTTGAGATCTGCCAGGTACTGCACAATGGCAACGCCTTCCGTCAGCACGGTGCCGTCGCTGAGCAGCAGCGCGGGCACCTGACCTTTAGGGTTAATCTGGCGGAAATCATCGCCCCGTTCAGTGCGTTTTGTGGCCAGATCAACGTTCACCTGAGTGAAATCGAGACCGCATTCGCGCATGACAATATGGGGAGAAAGAGAGCAGGCTCCTGCTTTGCAAAACAGTTTCATGACCATGTACTCCTTGTTGCAATGGGATCACAGCATAGTAAAGGCTCAGGGTGGAATTACCAGTGATAAGGATCAGGGATCGATGAGGGGAAAGGGTCAGCAATAAAAAAAGCCGGGCAGAGCCCGGCTGATTCGTATCACGGCAGCGATGACGCCTGCACGTTATTTTTTCGCGTCAGGATCCTGCGCCATGCGGTTCAGCATCGGCGCCGTAATCAGCATCAGCAGGGCGATCACCGCCGTCACGATACCAATCTGCTGGAATACGCGGCTGTAGGTCGCCAGCGAAATCAGTGGATCGGTAACGTTTTCCGGCACCGCCATCAGGTTGGCCACTTTACCGGCAATGACCGCCGCGCCTGCGGTGGTCAGGAACCAGGAGCCCATGATAAAGCCCATCAGACGCTGAGGCACCAGCTGTGCCACCATCGCCAGGCCGAGGCCGGAGATCATCAGCTCACCGATACTCTGCAATGCATAGCTCAGGATCAGCCAGTTAACAGAAACGATACCGGCATCGCTGGCGAACTTCGCGCCCACCGGCAGCACCAGGAACGCCGCGGAGCAGAGCACCATACCAAAGGCAAACTTGTGCGGCATAGGCAGCTTATCGCCCAGCTTGTTGTAGAGCGCCGCCAGCAGCGGACTGGCCAGCATGATCCAGAACGGGTTCAGCGCCTGGAACTGCTCGGGCGCAAAGGTAATGCCGAAAATCGTGTGCTCAACGTTGCGGATAGCAAAGAAGTTGAGTGACGTTGGCATCTGCATGTAGAGCACGAAGAAGAGAATCGCTTCGACCATCAGCAGGAAGGCCACAATCATTTTACGACGCGCCGCGCCCTGCAGTGCAAAGGCTTCTTTAGCAAACACCAGCACGATACCCAGCGCAATGACCGCCAGCACCAGGCGTGCAATGACCTGATGATGCAGCATCCAGTTCGCTAGCGCGATTAGCACCACGACGCCAACCAGGGTCATCAGCAGTTTTCCAACCTGCAACGGTGCAAAGTCCGGCTTAGAACCGTAATCCTTGACCATGCGTTTGCAGAACAGGAAGTTAAACAGGGTGATGATCAGACCGATAACGCACAGTGAGAAGGCAACGCTGTAACCATATTTCGCCGCTAACCACGGGGTGAGCATCATCGAAAACAGTGAACCGATGTTGATCGACATATAGAACATGGTGAAGGCACCATCGATACGCGGATCATCTTTTTCGTAGCAGGTGGAGAGCAGAGAAGAGGGGTTCGCCTTGAACAGGCCGCTGCCCACGGCGATCGTTGCCATACCGATATAGACGGTGCTGACGTTATGACCGGAGAATGCCACCAGCGCATAACCCAGCGCCAGCACCAGCACGCCCAGCACAATCACACGTTTCGTGCCCAGCACTTTATCGCCGAGCCAGCCGCCAATGGCGACAAGTCCATAAACCAGCGCGCTGAATGAAGAGAACAGGGTGATGGAGTCTGATTCAGACAATCCCAGTTGCTTCACCAGGTAAACCGCCATAATGGCCTGCAGGCCATAGAAGCCAAAACGTTCCCATAACTCAATCGAGAAGATTAAGTAGAACGCCTTCGGCTGTTTAAACGCATTGAGACTGACAGCCTCATCAGTGTGTTTGTTTGCAGTTGACACATGTACCTCAGTTTTTTCATACCCTGTTTCGGGACAGCAATTAAGTCCGCGTCATGTGAGTTTTTCATGCGCGAGATTGTTATTAGAAGGGAAAAGCGGCGACTAATTTGGCTGATTACGGGCGGCAGGGCAAGAATTTTCTGACAACCTGCCTGAGCTGATAATCCAGAGTTAAAAACCTTATAACAAACTGTTGATCAGGTTTTAATATTGATGGAAAAGAGTATATCAGTATAAATCAACTGAATGCGAGTGAGGCGCTGGATGAATTTAACATTAACTGCTAATGAAGAGTAATTCAGATGAAACGTTTGCCGCAGATTTTATCAGCAGCATTTATAGGAGGTTTCAGGCCATTATTCAGGCAGTGTGACGAAAAAGTAAACGTTAACGCGTCTCATCTGGCGGCAAAGCATACAATTGCTGATCGAGAGCACAAACCAGCGATTTAATTCAGAAAGCAAAAGAAGAAACCGATTGCGTTGCTGCGCAGGAAAGCTAAAAAGCCTGTCGGCAGCATAAACCTGCAAAAAAGTTTCCGCTGAAGAAAAGAGAAGCAGACTGTGATGAAGGCATGATGCTCCCTGTACTGAGTGGCAGCATTATGACGCGACTGTCAGGCCGCTCGACTTGAAATTAACATTCCTGTAACCTCTCCATTTCTCCGGAAAGGATCATTCCAATGTCGTCTCCCCTGCGCTTATCTCTGGCTGGTGACTACCGCGCGGATGCGGTTGCCCATCAGGCCATTCCTCTTGCTATTGAACGTGCTGCCCGCTGGCTGAACATAGCGGTTGAAGCTGAATGGGTTGCCAGCGAAAAACTCGCTGAATCCGATCTCAGGCGCAGTGACGCAGTCTGGGTGGTGCCGGGCAGTCCCTATCATAATGATGAGGCCGTTTTTGATACCATTCGCTGGGCGCGGGAAAGTGGAAAGCCTTTCCTGGGCTCCTGCGGGGGATTCCAGTATGCGGTCATCGAGTATGCACGCAATGTACTGGGCTGGCACGATGCCAGTCATGCCGAAACCGACACCGGTGGGCGCATGGTCATAGCCCCGCTGAGCTGCTCGCTGGTGGAACAGCGCGGCGCGGTCAGATTCGAACCTGGTTCGGGTATTGCTACGGCCTACGGCATGCTGGAAAGCGATGAAGGCTATCACTGTAACTTTGGCGTCAACCCCGAATTCAGTGCGGCGCTGGGTGATAACACCCTGCGTATTACCGCCTGGGATGAAGCAGGTGACGTACGCGGTGTGGAGCTGCCAGATCATCCTTTCTTCGTCGCGACGCTGTTCCAGTCCGAGCGCGCGGCACTACAGGAGAAAGAGTCTCCCCTGGTCATTGCCTGGATGCAGGCGGCGCTGGCACAACGTTAAACGCGGCCATCCTGTGACACTGTCACAGGATGGCCGTCATCAGCGCAGCAACGCCGGGCGTTTGGCGTTAAACGACCAGTTATCAATCAGAAACTGCATGCCCAGCGCATCGTTACGATTTTTATCCGGCAGCGAATTGTAGAGTGCATGTGCCGCTTCGACTCGTTCCATATTCAGGGTAATACCCAGCCCTGGCCCCTCTGGCAGTTCCAGATGCCCATCCCGAATCTGCGGCGCATGCTGCGTCAGCTGTTGTCCATCCTGCCAGATCCAGTGTGTATCAAAGGCCGTCAGGCGATCGCCGGGTGCAGCCGCCCCCAGATGCGCCACCATCGCCAGTGAGACATCAAAATGGTTGTTTGAATGGCAGCCGGTGGTCAGCCCCCACTCCTGACAGAGCTGTGCCACGGTATGCGCATTGCGCATCGTCCAGAAGTGCGGATCGGCCAGCGGAATATCAATAGCATTGAGCTGTAACGCATGCTGCAACTGTCGCCAGTCATTGGCGATCATATTGGTGGCGACCGGAATACCGGTGGCCCGTTTAAACTCGGCCAGCGTTTCCCGGCCGGAGTAGCCCTGCTCTGCGCCACAGGGATCTTCCAGATAGGGAATGCGGCCCGCCAGCTGTTTACCATAATAAATGGCTTCGTCCAGCGACCAGCTGGCGTTAGGGTCGACCGTGACACGAGCCTGCGGAAAACGCGCCAGCAGGGCATTAACCGTCTCGACCTCCACTTCACCGTGGTGTACGCCACCCTTGAGTTTGAAGTCGCGGAAGCCATAGCGTTCCGCTGCGGCCTCAGCCAGCCGCACGACGCCTTGCGCATCCATTGCTTTTTCATGGCGCAGTTGCAGCCAGGCATCACCGCCGGCCTGGCCTGCCTGATAGTTCATACTGGTCAGGTTGCGGTCGGCGATATAGAACAGATAGCCGAGCACCGGCACCCGATCGCGCTGCCTGCCGCTGGCAAGTAACTCGGCAACCGGCAGATTCAGGTGCTGGCCCATCAGATCAAGCAGCGCGGCTTCAATCGCTGCGGTGGCGTTGTAGAACTTCTCCGGGTTCATCTGCGGAATGTGGATGTCATCGGTATGCGCGGTCTGCTGATGTCGTGCATCACTCGCAAACAGCGTGGCGATCGTCGCATTCAGCCGCAGCAGCTCGCTGCCCACAATCTGCGGTCGAAAACGTGCCAGCAGCGCCAGCGTCGAAGCGTGACAGGGACTTTCGCCAACGCCGGTACGGCCAGCGGAATCGGTCAGGATTACCAGGATGCGGGTAAAGTAGCAGTTATGCGCGCCACCAATGTTCAGCAGCATGCTGTCATACCCGGCGACCGGCACCACACGCATTGTTTTAATGACTGGACTGTCTGACATGGTGATTCTCCATAGGATCAAGGGAAGGCGGGGATGGCCTGCGGCGCAGCAGCAGCCACAACCCGGTCAGCAGCGAGACGCTGGTCAGGGCATAGAGGCCGCCGGTAGTGGAGCCGGTTTTCATCTCCAGATAGCCAAACACCGTCGGTGCGAAAAAACCGCCAAGATTGCCAACAGAATTCACCAGCGCAATACCCGGCGCGACAATCGAGGCGGGCAGTTCTCCCTGCGGCATCGGCCAGAAAAAGGTGGCGCTGACTTTTGAGCCGATGCAGGCCACGATCATCGCCAGGAAGCCAAACCACGGGGAACCTAACGTCGCCATAAAAGTGCCGCAGGCCGCGACCAGCATGGCGACGCCCAGCGCTTTATCGAGTCTGTCACGGTGGCGATCTGAAAAGCGGCTCAGCAGGTTGATGGCGATAATGGCGCACAGCCACGGCACGGCGGTGAGAATGCCGATACCAAAACTGCTGAAGCCCTGAATGCGCTGAATAATCTGCGGCAGCCAGAACACCAGCGTGTAACCGGTCATGGTCATGGTGAAGAAGATTGCGCAGAAGAACAACAGGCTGCGATTGCGTAACAGCGACATTTTTCCCGGCTCACGATTAAGCGCGTCACGCTGCGCCTCTTCACTATCCAGTTGCTGCACCAGCGCCTGTTTCTCCGCGTCACTCAGCCAGCGCGCATCAGCAGGACGCGACACCAGTACCCAGGCGGCGAGGATCCCGATCAGTACCGAGGCACCACCTTCGAGAAACATCACCCATTTCCAGCCCGCTATTCCCAGAAAATTATGCATCATCAGGATAGCGCCTGTGATCGGCCCGGAGAAGAGGAAGGCGCCAGCCGTGGCGCTCAGGACCATTGCAGTGGCCCGGCCGCGCCAGGCATTGGGCACCCACTGACGGAAATAGAACAGCACGCCGGGAAAGAAGCCCGCTTCGGCGACGCCCAGTAAGAAGCGCAGCAGGTAAAATTGAATGGGTGAGGTGACGAATCCGGTCAGGACCACCACGAATCCCCAGGTAATCATGATGCGTGTCAGCCAGACGCGTGCGCCAAATCGCTTCATCATCAGATTGCTCGGCACTTCAAACAGCGCATAACCAATGAAAAAGAGGCCCGCACCCAGACCAAAGGCGGCGGCGCTGATCCCGGCATCGGTGCGCAGCTCGGCTTTAATAAAGCCAATGTTGGCGCGGTCGATCTGATTAATGATCAGCATCACCACCAGCATTGGGATGATATGGGTGAAGAATTTTTTGATGGCGGAGGCGATCAGCTCATCGTGCTGCGGGGATAAGGCGCTATCCATCGTTCTTCCTCATGAGAAACGTAAAGAAGAGCAAAGTGTAGGGCGCTGAAAAGGCGAGCTCTATGGGCATCCGCCCAGGACCGGATGGGCGTCCGGCCTGGGTGGCTGTGTTATCAAGATGTTACTGGAAAGGTGAGGCGAAGCGGCTGAGCAAAACTGTGGCAGCGATCAACGTTGTGTGTGTCAGTCGGCCACGCGGAATATGCCGACAGTACAGGATGCGCCAGCAGCGGTCAGACTTCAGCCGCTAAACTGACGGCGCTGCGCAATCTCTTCAGCGCGCAGCAGCAGCGCCTGCAAATCATCTTCGTCAATATCCAGCAGTTCGCCGCCCTGTAAAGCCTGATGCAGATCGGCACGCGTGAGCGGGACCGGCATGGCAACCGGCTCGGGTTTAACTTCCTGAGGCGCCAGCGGATGGGGGTAGCGACGACCGGCCAGATTATTTAACAGCAGGGCCAGCAGAGCCAGCGTCAGTGAGTTAAGCAGAATCGGCGTCAGGACAAAGTGATAACCCAGCTGCTGCACTGAAGGCCCGCCCAGAATAGCGGTCAGCGCCACTGCGCCGCCGGGCGGATGCAGACAGCGCAGCTGGAACATCAGCAGGATCGCCACACAGGCCGCGACACCGCAGGCGATGGCCGGATCGGGAATCAGCTGGCTGACAGTGACGCCTGCCAGCGCGGACAGGCTGTTGCCGCCAACGATTGCCCACGGCTGCGCCAGCGGACTGGCAGGCAAACCAAAGAGCAGGACTGCTGATGCGCCAACCGGGGCGACAAACCAGAGGTTCAGCTCGCCCAGCATCCAGTGGCTCAGCAGGCTGGTCAGCACCAGGCCAATGCCCGCACCCAGTCCGGCGATCACCACATGTTTTTTACTGACTGCCAGCGGATGCGGCCAGAGGCGTGCCAGAAGCAGGCGCAGACGATGCCTTCCAGCAGAAGGGCTTTTCTTCATTACGTTACTCACCGTGTCATAACTTTTTCTTATCATCAGGGGCGGCGATTTTCCATCATCAACATCAATGTAACAACCCGACAAACTGTGCCGGTATTCAGGCGCGTCGGAAAGCGTGGTGAAAAGGCGGATCGCGCAGGAGAGGTCATGCAGCGGGCACAGCAAGATAATAAAAAACCCGCCGCAGCGGGTCAGTTATCAAATCACTCGACTTTGTCGGGGTACTCGCAGAGATCTTCAATCAGGCAGGCGCCGCAGCGCGGTTTACGTGCCACGCAGGTGTAGCGGCCGTGCAGTATCAGCCAGTGGTGACAGTCAACCTTATAGGCTGCCGGAACTACCTTCAGCAGCTTCTGCTCGACCTCTTCCACATTCTTACCCGGCGCAAATTTTGTCCGATTGCTGACGCGAAAAATATGGGTATCAACGGCGATCGTCGGCCAGCCAAAGGCGGTATTGAGCACCACATTGGCGGTTTTACGGCCAACACCGGGCAGGGCTTCCAGCGCTGCACGATCTTCCGGCACTTCGCCGTTGTGCTGCTCCAGCAGAATGCGGCAGGTCTTAATCACATTCTCCGCTTTGCTGTTAAACAGGCCGATGGTTTTGATGTATTCCTTTACGCCATCCACGCCCAGCGCCAGCATCGCGGCAGGCGTATTCGCCACCGGATAGAGCTTCGCGGTGGCTTTGTTCACGCTGACATCGGTCGCCTGCGCCGAGAGCAGCACCGCAATCAGTAGCTCAAACGGCGTGCTGAAGTTCAGCTCGGTGGTCGGATGCGGATTGTTCTGCTGCAGCCGGTGGAGGATTTCGGTGCGTTTGGTCTGATTCACACCGCTTTCCCGGCTACGCCCTGAGGGGCCGCGGTTTCAGCCGCCTGAGCACGCAGCGCTGCACGCTGTTTCATCTTCTGATCGATCAGGTACTTGCCCGCCAGCATCATGCCCAGGCCGATAAACGCGCCAGGCGGCAGCATGGCCAGCAGCATCGGCGAGTCGAAATGCACCACTTCGATACGCAGCGATTTTGCCCACGGGCCAAGCAACTGGTCGGCACCGTTAAACAGCGTGCCGCTGCCGATGATTTCGCGCAGCGAACCCAGCACCACCATGGCGCAGGTTGCGCCCATACCGATGGCGAAGCCATCCAGCGCCGAGAGCGGGATGCTGCTTTTAGAGGCGACGGCTTCAGCACGGCCCACCACGATGCAGTTGGTCACGATCAGCGGGATAAAAATTCCCAGCGACTGATAGAGACCGTAGGCATAGGCGTTGATCAGCATCTGCACGCAGCTCACCACCGAAGCGATGATCATCACATAAATCGGAATACGGATTTCCGACGGCACCCAGCGGCGCGAGGCGGAAATGAAACTGTTGGTCAGGGTCAGCACCAGCGTGGTAGCCAGACCTAAACCCAGCGCGTTCGTCGCCGTCGCCGTTACCGCCAGCAGCGGGCAGAGGCCCAGCAACTGTACCAGTGCTGAGTTATTCTTCCACAATCCACCAACCAGCAGACTTTTAGCTTCACTCATTTGTGTCTCCACATGCCGGTAACGAAGAGAGTCTCTCCGGAAGCGTTTTCATGAATAGCGCGGTGCGTTTCGTCGCATTGACCACCGCGCGTGGGGTAATGGTGGCGCCAGTAAATTGATCGAAATCGCCGCCATCTTTTTTAACTGCAAAAGCTTTATCCGCCGGACCCTGCACCACTTTGCCATTAAAGCTGTTGATCCAGTCAGAGATGCGCAGTTCGATCTTATCGCCAAGGCCAGGCGTTTCATGGTGTTCAATCACCCGCACGCCCAGTACTTTACCCTGGAAATCGGCACCGACCAGCATCTGTATCGCACCAGAATAGCCGTCAGGTGCGGTTGTCTCCAGTGCAGCCGCGACCGGCTGGCCCCCTTTACGTGCCAGGAAGAGATGATGCGGCGCATTGTTGCCCAGTGCTGCATCCGTGACAACGTAACAATCCTGCTGAATGTTGTTGTCATACAGCTCAACCGGCACCACCTGGTCCAGCAAACTTTTCTGCTGTAACTGGGTCTGATGCTCCACCGTTGGTTTGGTGACCGTATTCACCACCGCGGTAGCGGCCGTGGTAATCGCGGCGAAAATCGCCAGCGTGACGCCATTTTTACGAATCGTCTCCAGCATCGCTTAATCCTTCTGATGGCCGTAAACGCGCGGCTGGGTGTAGTAATCGATGAGCGGCACGCAGATGTTGGCAAGCAGAACCGCAAACGCCACGCCATCGGGATAGCCGCCAAAGCTGCGGATCAGCCAGACCAGCAGTCCAATCAGCGCGCCATACACCAGGCGGCCACGGTTAGTCGTTGAGGCGGTCACCGGGTCGGTGGCAATAAAGAACGCGCCCAGCATGGTGGCACCGGAGAAAAGGTGAATCAGCGGACTGTTCAGCGATTCCGGGGAGAAGAACCAGCCCAGTGTGGCGCAGAACGCCAGTGACAGCAGCATGGCGGCCGGAATATGCCAGCGAATCGCACTCTTCCACAGCAGGAACAGGCCGCCCGCCAGGTAACCGACGTTCACCCACTGCCAGCCGAGCCCGGCCAGCACGCCGCTGTAAATCGGCTGCGCCAGCAGATGTTCGGCACTGTGGCCGGCACGTAAGCCGGTTTTAAAGGTATCCAGCGGGGTCGCCTGGCTGATGCCATCCACACCCAGCTGCAACTGCTGCATGGTGTCACCCGCCACCGTGTGGCCCTGGAACACCATGCTCAGACTGTCCATCAGTCCGGGTTTAATCGCCTGTAGCATGTCAGGCGGCAACCAGCTGGTCATCTGCACCGGGAAGGAGATCAGCAGCACCACATAGCCAACCATCGCCGGGTTAAACGGGTTCTGGCCCAGTCCGCCATAGAGCTGTTTGGCAATGACCACCGCAAACAGGGTACCAATGACCACCAGCCACCAGGGTGCCAGCGGCGGCAGGCTGATACCGATCAGGATGGCGGTCAGCAACGCCGAGTTATCCGCCAGGGTGCTGGCAACCGGTGCTTTACGCAGACGTAGGATCGCCGCCTCTGTCAGCCAGGCGGTAAGGGTCGCCAGTAAGACCTGTAAAACGGTGCCGTAGCCAAAAAAATAACACTGTGCAGCAAAACCGGGCACCGCCGCCAGCACCACCAGCAACATGATGTTGCCGGTACTTCGGCGGTTATGGGTATAGGGAGAACTTGCGATACGAAAAGCCATTTAATCCTCAAGCGTCGTAGACGACTGCGCTTTACGCGCTTTGGCACGGGCGATGGCGGCGGCAATAGCGGCCTTGCGCGCATCATCGGGTTGATTCAGTTCAGGTGCCTGTTCAGGTTCAGCATTGGCGTTATTTGCCTGCTCCTGCGCCTGTTCCGCGTTCTCTACCGCAAAGTGTGCGGCGGTGGCGAGCGCTGCGGCGTCACGTGACGCGGCATCCGCCGCACTTTCAGCCTGTGCCGCTTTCTTCGCTTTAGCGCGGGCGATAGCCGCCTGAACCGCGGCTTTACGCGGATCGGTTTCTACGGCGGCGTCCGACGCGGCTTCTGGAACGCTCTCCGAAGCAGCCGGAGCCGTCGTATCAGCGCCTTCTGCCTGCGCGGCTTTCTTCGCTTTGGCGCGGGCAATAGCCGCCTGAACGGCGGCTTTACGCGGGTCGGTTTCAGCGGCAGCGTCTGATACGGCGTCAGTAACGCTCTCCGCTACAGCCGGAGCCGTCGCATCAGCGCCTTCAGCCTGCGCGGCTTTCTTCGCTTTAGCGCGGGCAATAGCCGCCTGAACGGCGGCTTTACGCGGGTCGGTTTCAGCGGCAGCGTCCGACGCAGCTTCTGGAACGCTCTCCGAAGCAGCCGGAGCCGTCGCATCAGCGCCTTCAGCCTGCGCGGCTTTCTTCGCTTTAGCACGGGCGATAGCCGCCTGAACCGCGGCTTTACGCGGATCGGTTTCAGCGGCAGCGTCCGACGCGGCCTCTGTAACGCTCTCCGATACAGCCCGCGTCGTCGCATCAGCGCCTTCAGCCTGTGCCGCTTTCTTCGCTTTGGCGCGCGCTACAGCGGCCTCGACGGCGGCTTTGCGCGGATCGACACTGGCGTCAGCAGCCGTATCAGCCGGTGAAACTTTCTTCGCTTTTGCCCGAGCAATAGCCGCTTCAACCGCCGCTTTACGCGGATCGACTGACTGACGCGTCACCGGCTGGGTTTCAGCCTGCGCCTCTGCCTGACGCAGACGCGCCTGCGCATGGCGGGCCTCACGCTGCGCTTCAAGCGACGCTTCATCCGGTTCAGCGGCCTGGCGGGCTTTCACCCGCGCTTTGGCTGCGGTCAGTTCGCTGGTATCGGTGCGGGCAACTCGCTGTTTCGCCTCTTCATGACGCGCTTCACGGGCCTGCTTCTCACGCTCCAGGCGCGCCTGACGCGCTTCGAAGCGGGCTTTGGCCTCCAGCGTGCGTTTCGCTTCCAGATCGATGGCGCGCAGTTCCGCTTTTTCCTGACGGTAATATTGCACCAGCGGGATATTACTCGGGCAGACATAGGCGCAGGCACCGCATTCGATGCAGTCATCAATATGATGTGCACGCGCTTTATCGTGATCGCCGCCCTGGCTGTACCAGTAAAGCTGCTGCGGCAGCAGCTTAGCCGGACACGCATCGGCACAGGCAGAGCAACGAATGCAGGACTGCTCTTCGTCGTTATTGCCCATCTCACTGGCAGAGGGCGCAAGAATACAGTTGGTAATCTTCACCACCGGCACATCCAGCGATGGCAGGGTAAAGCCCATCAGCGGACCGCCCATAATCACCATCTGACGCGGTGCAGGCGTGAAACCCACCTGATGCAGCAGATGGCTGATTGGCGTGCCAAGACGACTCCAGACGTTACGCGGCTGGGCAATCGCCTCGCCGGTCAGCGTCACGACGCGTTCGGTGATCGGTTCACCATTGATGATGGCCCGTTTAACCGCCCAGGCGGTACCGACGTTCTGCATCAGCACGCCGATATCGGTTGAGCGTCCGCCGTGCGGCACTTCCATGCCGGTCAGAATGCGGGTCAGCTGCTTGGCACCGCCGGAAGGATATTTGGTCGGGATCACCCGGATTTGCAGATCGCGCTCGCTGCCCAGCGCCTGTTTCAGTGCGGCGATCGCTTCGGGTTTATTATCTTCAATGCCAATCAGTACCCGTTCAGCCTGTAACACCCAGGCGAGAATGCGGCTGCCTTCCAGCACTTCGGCGGCGTAATCCTGCATCAGGCGATCGTCAGCGGTGATGTAAGGTTCACACTCCGCCGCATTAATAATCAGGGTTTTAACCCCGCGCAGGCCGCCTTTCAGTTTGGTGGCGGTCGGGAAGCCCGCGCCGCCCAGCCCCGCGATGCCCGCATCATGAATTCGCTGCACGATGTCGGCGCGCGGATGCTGACGGTAGTCTGGCAGCGGATCGAGCGGCATCCAGCGGTCTTCACCATCGGGCGTCAGGAAGATGCAAAGTTCGGACAGACCAGAAGGGTGCGCGGTCATATGCTGACCGATATCCGCAATTACGCCAGAGGTAGGTGCATGGACCGGCAGCATACGGCCGGTACCAAAGGTCAGGGGCTGACCGCGCAGCACTTTGTCGCCGGGCGCAACGCAGATCTCACCTTCATGTCCGATGTGCTGTTTCAGCGGAATAATAAAACGGTGCGGCAACGGCAGTTCGCTGAGCGGCGTGCCGTTGGACTGGGTTTTCATTTCGGGCGGATGAATGCCGCCCTGAAAATCCCAGACCTTCTCTTTTTTCAGGAAGTTAAACAGATTAAGCATGAGTTTCTACCGGGATCACCCGTACAGGAATGGTATTCAAATCCCACTTCCAGTTAGCTGGCGTGGTGGCGACCGGACGCATTTCAATACAGTCAGTCGGGCAGGGCGCGACACAGAGATCGCAGCCGGTGCAGACATCGCTCAGCACAGTGTGCATGGCGCGGGTTGCGCCGACAATCGCATCAACCGGACAGGCCTGAATACATTTGGTGCAGCCAATGCAGTTGGCTTCATCGATAAACGCCACGGTGCGCACCGGCTCTTTCGCCGTTTCATCGCCATCAATCGGCTGCGGTTCAACGTTAAGCAGCGCAGCCAGCTTGAGCATGGTCTGCTCCCCGCCCGGCGTGCATTTATTGATTGCTTCTCCGTTGTTGCCGACCGCATCGGCATAGGGTCGGCAGCCCGGATAGCCGCACTGGCCACACTGGCTCTGTGGCAGAATGGCATCAATCTGCTCAACGATAGGATCTTCTTCGACCTCAAAGCGGCGCGAGGCGTAACCCAGCAGGGCGCCAAACACCAGGCTCAGGGCGCTTAATACAGCTACAGCAATCCAGATCGCGGTCATCAGAATTTCACCAGACCGCTGAAGCCCATAAACGCCAGCGCCATCAGGCCTGCGGTAATCAGGGCAATGGAGTTGCCTTTGAACGGCGCAGGCACGTTGGCCAGCACCAGTCGCTCACGCATTCCCGCGAACAGCACCATGACCAGCGAGAAGCCGATAGAGGCACTGAAACCATACAGCGCGGCCTGCATAAAGGTGTGGTTAAGGTTAACGCTCAGCAGAGGCACGCCCAGCACTGCACAGTTAGTGGTGATCAGCGGCAGGAAGATACCCAGCAGGCGATAGAGCGACGGGCTGGTTTTACGCACCACCATTTCGGTGAACTGCACGACGACAGCGATCACCAGGATATAGGCCATGGTGCGCAGATAGACCAGGTCCAGCGGCAGCAGGATCAAGTGGTTGACCAGCCACGCGCAAATAGAGGCCAGCGTAATCACGAATGTCGTGGCGAGGCCCATGCCAATCGCCGTTTCCAGTTTTTTGGAAACGCCCATAAAAGGACAGAGGCCGAGAAACTTCACTAAGACGAAGTTATTCACCAGCACGGTGCCAACAAAGAGAAGCAGATAATCGGTCATTTTTTCGCCTGGGAGCCGGAAAGCGGCTTATTATCATTGATAGCGCGGCGTATCTCAATATCCGCGCCTCCCGCAAGGCGGCAGACCGCACTCAGAATTAAATTCCTGACATAACTCACAGCGTTACGGCGCGATAAAGGTGGTTTTTACCCGCTTTGAACGTTTGAAATAGGGTGCAAATACCGCCGCCGCGAGCAGTGACAGCAGTAACGTCTGAAGAGCACGGCTATCGGCAACCGGCGTAAAAGCAAAGGTTTTCAGCGCCAGCAGCACGGTTATGAGCAGCCAGAGCAGATAGTGGCGCGGCAAACGGCGCGAGCGCTTAAAGAAAAGCCAGCTGATCCAGAGGCTGTAGGCCCAGACCGCCACGGCGGTAAGCAGCGAGATGGCCCAGTAAGAAAGGAGGGTGCTGCCGTGTGAAAACAGCGCCACACGCCATTCCGGATTAAAGAGGGGGGTCAGATACATCGCCAGCACCAGAACGGTGGTTAACAGGGTCATTATCAGCCAGGCCAGCGGCAGCAAAAGCCAGCCACCAATACGCGGCGCAGCAACCTGTTCATTCATCGTGGTTATTCCTGTCTCGGGGAGTCGAAGCGCAGCAGAATAACATGTCCAGAGGGGCACGCCCATCCGGACAAGGTCAGAGGTAAAGAGAGCCATTAATCAGCCGGATATCAGACCACGTAGCGCCACACCGTTTTAGGGACACAGCCAAGATCATATAATCGTCCGCCAGAAACCAGTTCGGCACGACGATGATCGGCAGCCCGATACATATTGATGATTTCCATATCATTTGTAAGGGAGTAGTTAAGGTGATCGAAAAGCTTTTCCAGACTGTCTGAATTATTTACTTTGCGGAACTTAAGCAGGTAATCGTGCGCAGTCATCATTGCCATAACAGATAGAAGTACAAAGGAGTGCTCAGTATAGGGGGCAAGCCAGGGCTGTCCAGATCGGGCCGGTTAAAAAAGGCGAAAATCAGACTAAAGCACCTTATCAGCTATTAAAAGTCCAAATCTGCTATTTTTATCGCAGTCAGTGCCAGCCTGCCCGCGCGATGATAGTAAATATGGCATTAGCTCACACAAATCCATGCCGGAATACATCGTTGAACGCGTATTTTAAATATCATTTTGCATTCCTTCAGGCCAGCCAATGCATCAATGCCTCCTTTCTGACAATTTCCGGTCAGAAGAAATAATCCTTTTGAAACCACGCGCATAGAAACGTTTCGCGCCCAATCAGCACGCGCAAACGACTGTGCGGGCAATCACAAATCCCATTTTTTGTTCATCGCAGGCCGGATAACCCATTTAGTACGCCTGTCTGTAATCGTTTCCAGTGGCGTTAAGCATAAGCGATTCTGTTTATTACAATTATTTAACGGACATTGTTTTATTACTCAGTCGTTTTATCCATAACGCTGTGACCAGCGAACCCGTCTGGCTGCACGTAACTCCTTTAAATTGCTCTGATTTGTGAAGTGTGTCGCCATTATGCACGCTTTTTTAGTCCAGTCTAAGCAGGCTCTCTACCCTAAACAGCAAACGCCTTTCAGAGGATTAAAAACTATGTGGAAACGTTTACTTCTGACCACGCTGGTCAGCGCCGCGTTAACCGGCCCGGTGCTCGCTGCAGATATGACGGTGGGCTTCTCGCAGGTAGGTTCGGAATCTGGCTGGCGTTCGGCAGAGACCAGCGTGGCGAAAAGCGAAGCCAAAAAACGCGGAATCACCCTGAAAATCGCCGACGGGCAGCAGAAACAAGAGAATCAGATCAAGGCAGTACGTTCGTTTATTGCGCAGGGCGTTGATGCCATTTTCATCGCGCCAGTCGTACAGACCGGCTGGGAGCCGGTTCTGGAAGAAGCCAAAGATGCCAAAATCCCGGTTTACCTGCTGGACCGCGCCATCGTGGTGAAAGACAAATCGCTCTATCAGGCCGTAGTGACGGCGGACAACGTGCTGGAAGGCAAACTGATTGGCGACTGGCTGGTGAAAACCGTGGGTGACAAGCAGTGTAACGTGGTGGAACTGCAGGGTACTGTCGGTGCCAGCGTGGCAATCGATCGTAAGAAAGGCTTTGCTGAAGCGATCAGCAACCATCCAAACATTAAAGTGATCCGCTCGCAGTCCGGTGACTTTACGCGCAGTAAGGGTAAAGAGGTGATGGAGAGCTTTATCAAGGCTGAGAACAACGGCAAAAACATCTGCATGGTTTACGCGCATAACGATGATATGGCGATCGGTGCCATTCAGGCGATTAAAGAAGCCGGCCTGAAACCAGGCAAAGACATTCTGACCGGCTCGATTGATGGTGTGCCGGATATCTACAAAGCGATGCTGGCAGGGGAAGCCAACGCCAACGTGGAGCTGACACCGAACATGGCTGGTCCGGCATTTGATGCCCTGGAGAAATTCAAAAAAGATGGCACGCTGCCGCCTAAAGTCATCAAGACCGAGTCGAAGCTGTTCCTGCCTGCTGACGCGCAGGCGGAACTGGATAAGAAAAAGGGTATGGGTTACTGATCCACAGACCTGCCAAAGACCAGCCGCAGACCGCCCTACGGGGCGGTTTTTCATGACGTGAGGCGGAGTGAGCAGAATGACCACGCAAAATGAAACACCGCTGTTATCCATCAGCGGCGTCAGCAAAGGGTTTCCCGGCGTTAAAGCGCTGAGTCATGTTTCCTTTGATATTCGCAAAGGGGAGATCATGGCGCTGCTGGGGGAAAACGGTGCGGGGAAATCGACCCTGATAAAAGTGCTGACCGGTGTTTACAGCCGTGATGCCGGAACGATTACCCTCAATGGTGAACCGATTACCCCGCATAACACCGCGCAGGCGCAGGAGATGGGCATCGGTACCGTTTATCAGGAAGTGAATATGCTGCCGAACATGTCGGTGGCAGATAACCTCTATATTGGTCGTGAGCCGCGTCGCTTTGGCATGATCGACCGTCGCCGCATGGTACGCGATGCCGATGCGCTGATGCGGAACTACGGTTTTTCCCTCGACGTGACGCGCCCACTGGGCCACTACTCGGTGGCGATGCAGCAGATTATTGCCATCTGCCGCGCGGTGGATCTTTCGGCGCAGGTGCTCATCCTCGATGAGCCAACCGCGAGTCTGGATGCCAGCGAAGTCGAAATGCTGTTTACCCTGATGGCGCAGCTAAAAGCCAAAGGGATGAGCCTGATTTTTGTGACCCACTTTCTCGACCAGGTGTACCGCATTACTGACCGGATTACCGTGCTGCGTAACGGGCAGTTTATCGCCACCCGCGATACCGCCACGCTGCCGCAGATTGAGCTGATTAAGCTGATGCTGGGTCGCGAACTGCTGGAGACTGCATTACAGCGTCAGGGCAGCACGCTGCGAAGTAATCAGCCGGTGGTGTCGTTTGAAGATTACGGCAGGAAGGGCACCATCGAACCCTTCAACCTGGCGGTGCGTCCTGGTGAAGTCGTCGGCCTGGCCGGGCTGCTGGGATCTGGCCGCACAGAAACCGCTGAAGTACTGTTTGGTATTCGTCGGGCCGATCGCGGAACCGCGAAGATCAAAGGCAAAGTGCAGCGCATTACCAACCCGGCGAAAGCCTCACAACTTGGCATGGGATTTTGCCCGGAGGATCGGAAGACGGATGGGATTATTGGCGCAGCCTCCGTTCGCGAAAATATTATTCTGGCGTTGCAGGCGCAGCGCGGCTGGTTAAGGCCAATTAAGAAGCGCGAGCAGCAGGCGATTGCTGACCGTTTTATTAAGAGCCTGGGCATTCGCACGCCACACGCCGAGCAGCCGGTAGAGCTGTTATCGGGCGGCAACCAGCAGAAGGTGCTGCTGTCGCGCTGGCTGGTGACTAAACCGCAGTTTTTAATCCTCGACGAACCGACGCGCGGCATTGATGTAGGCGCACACGCCGAGATTATCCGTTTAATTGAATCCCTGTGCGCCGATGGTCTGGCGCTGCTGGTGATCTCCTCTGAACTCGAAGAGCTGGTCGGTTATGCCGATCGGGTGTTGATCATGCGCGATCTGAAGCAGGTGGCAGAAATTCCGCTGGAGCAGCTTTCGGTGGCGTCGATCGTCAATGCTATCGCGGACGGAGGAGCAAAACATGCTTGAGTCGCCTATGACATCTGCAAAACCACCACGTCGTAAGCTGAAGTTTCCGCCAGGGATGCCGCAAATCGCCGCGCTGCTGCTGGTGCTGCTGATCGACAGTCTGGTAGCCAATAACTTTTTTGCCGTGCACCTGCAGGATGGTCGCCTGTTCGGCAGCCCGATCGATATTCTTAATCGTGCGGCCCCGGTTGCCCTGCTGGCAATTGGCATGACGCTGGTGATCGCCACTGGCGGCATCGATCTTTCCGTGGGTGCGGTGATGGCGATAGCGGGCGCGACCGCCGCCACACTGACCGTCGCCGGACACGGTGTGCCGTTCATTATTCTCTGCACGCTGGGAACCGGTTTAGCCTGTGGGTTATGGAATGGGGTGCTGGTGGCGCTGCTGCGTATTCAGCCGTTTGTTGCCACGCTGATTCTGATGGTCGCCGGGCGTGGTATCGCTCAGCTGATTACGCAGGGGCAGATTGTGACATTCGATAGTGACAGTCTCGGCTGGTTTGGTAACGGCTCGCTGTGGATGTTGCCGGTCCCGGTCTGGATCACGCTGGTGGTGGCGCTGGCCGTCTGGCTGCTGACGCGCAAGACCGCGCTGGGTCTGTTTATCGAAGCGGTGGGGATTAACCTGCGCGCTGCCCGCAATGCGGGCGTGACGGGCTGGCTGGTGGTGATGTCCACCTATGCGCTCAGTGGCGTCTGTGCCGCTGTTGCGGGTCTGATCGTTGCGGCGGATATTCGCGGTGCGGATGCCAATAACGCCGGTTTGTGGCTGGAGCTGGATGCGATTCTCGCCGTGGTGATTGGCGGTGCATCGCTGATGGGTGGCCGCTTTAATCTGGTGTTGTCGCTGATTGGCGCACTGATTATTCAGTCGATGAATACCGGGATTCTGCTTTCTGGCTTCCCGCCGGAGCTGAATCAGGTGGTGAAAGCGGTAGTAGTGATGTGTGTGCTGCTGCTGCAGTCACCGCGGTTTATTGCGATGTTGAAACGGAGACGCCCGACATGATTAAACGTCATCTTCCGCTGATGATCACCTTGCTGGTGTTTGTGGCGGGTTACCTGTTTTGTCTGAGTCAGTTTCCCGGCTTTGCCTCTACCCGGGTGATATGCAATATCCTGACCGACAACGCCTTCCTCGGGATTATCGCCGTCGGCATGACCTTTGTGATTTTGTCGGGTGGTATCGATCTGTCGGTTGGCGCAGTCATTGCCTTTACCGGCGTGTTCCTGGCGCGGGCGATTGGCGATTTCCATGTCGATCCGTTGCTGGCGTTTGCGCTGATTCTGTCACTGGGCGCGCTGTTCGGCGCCATGATGGGCTGGCTGATCGATGCGCTGAAGATCCCGGCCTTTATCATTACCCTGGCGGGGATGTTTTTCCTGCGCGGCTGCAGTTATCTGGTGTCGGAAAACTCGATTCCTATCGATCATCCGTTTTACACCCTGCTTTCCAGTCTGGCGTGGAAAGTGCCGGGCGGAGGGCGTCTTAGTCTGCTGGCGGTGATTATGCTGGTAGTGGTGTTGGGCGGGATTATTCTGGCGCACCGCACGCGGTTTGGTAACCGGGTTTACGCCATCGGCGGCAATATGACGTCGGCTCAGTTGATGGGTGTTTCAACCCGAGCCACCACCATTAAGATTTATATGCTTTCCACCACGCTGGCGACGCTGGCTGGCATCGTGTTTTCGATCTATACCTCGGCAGGTTATGCGCTGGCCGGGTTGGGTGTGGAGCTGGATGCGATTGCGTCGGTGGTGATTGGCGGCACGCTGCTGTCGGGCGGTGTCGGTACGGTGCTGGGCACGCTGTTTGGCGTGCTGATTCAGGGGCTGATTCAGACCTGGATTAATTTCGACGGCACGCTGAGTTCGTGGTGGACCAAGATCGCCATCGGGATCCTGCTGTTTGCGTTTATCGCCCTGCAGCGGTTACTGACGGTGATCTGGGATCGTCAGCAGAACGCGCCGGTTAAGCGAATCCCTACCTGAATAAATGGCTGAATGGCGGCTCTCAGGAGCCGCCATTTATTGTGCCAGATGCAGTACCATCACCGTGACCGCTTCACCCGCTACCTGCCGCTGTTCCACCGCCTGCCATCCTGAACGCTGATAGTATGCCTGTTGATCGGGTGTATAGAGCCAGAGCTCGCCAATCTGCTGTTGTTTTGCCCGGACAATCGCCTGCTGGATCAAGGCTTTCGCCACGCCCCGGCCCCGGTATTTCTTGTCCGTCACCACTTCACCAATCCAGTACTCCCTTGCCGCGATATCGTCCAGTTCAAAACGGATGACGCTACAGGTCGCGATAACCGTTTCACCGTCCGATGTGGCGACGAGGGTAAATTCCGCCGAGCCGGTCTGATTCCGTTTTGTTAAACGCGTAAGGATAGTGTGATGATCCGACCATGCAGGAAGATGTGACCATTCAGTGTGCAACAGTTTTGCGGTTTGTGGGGCGTAGTCGGGATGTAGGTTCAGATCGGTAATTTGCATGGCGCTTTAACCTTGTTTTATCAGGTATGTAGCGATACAGGCTGGTGGGGGAAAGTGCAAGATGGTGAAAGAGTAGCGTTATAGCAAAGACTAAAGCGCTCTTTTGTATGTCCGGAAATACAATCGCTATGGGATTTGTGTGCAAGGTCAGGAAAGGTATGCCTGATCGCAAAGAATTCCCGCATCCATGCGGATCGGCCGCGCCATCCCTGGCGCGGACGCTTTGCTCTTCAGGCATACCATTCCTTCCCGGTTGGGTTTGATCATGGCTTTTAACAACTTGCACTGAGCTATCAAAAAGGAAGGAATCGTAGGCGGTTGAGTGAAACATCTGACGCATGAAGTTATTGCTAATACGCTTGATGCTCTGAGCTTTGAAATATTCGCTCAGACTCAACAAAAAGGAGGGGATGGCGGGCAGTGGAGTAAAGCGTCCGCCGCATGGATGCGGCGGCCGAGCCTACAGGGATGTATTTACGGCGACTTTACGTAACGCCCGCCATTCCCGACTGAATAGCACAGTTTTTATCAAAACCGACGCGGAATTAATTCCTGCGTCGGTCTTTTTTAATCACTTAGGCACGCTACCAATCAAAGAAAGGCAGCACCAATCACCTATTAACGTTTCAACCGGTAATACGCTTCGTTCCAGCGCAGCGCATCTTTAAATGCTGGCAAGGTGGTGTGCTCATCAATCACCAGCACTTCGATATCGTTCATCTCACCGTACAGATACATATCCTCAAGCGTCAGCGCCTGACTGAACACCGTATGGTGCGCGCCGCCGCCCAGAATCCACGCTTCGGAAGCGGTCGCCAGTGATGGCTGCGCTTTCCACAGTGCGCGGGCAACCGGCAACTTCGGCAGCGGTTTCGGCTGTTCGATAGCATCCACCACGTTAACCAGCAGACGGAAACGATCGCCCATATCAATCACGCTGGCGTTAACCGCACGACCGGCTGGCGTGGAGAAAATCATGCGTGCCGGATCGGCTTTGTCACCAATACCCAGGAACTGCACATCGATTAAAGGCTTCTCTTCAATGGCAATCGACGGGCAGACTTCCAGCATGTGCGAGCCAAGCACCAGATCGTTGCCCGGTGAGAAGTGATAGGTGTAATCCTCCATAAATGAGGTGCCACCTTTGCGATCGCCTGCCAGCACTTTGAAAATGCGCAGCAGCGCAGCAGTTTTCCAGTCACCTTCGCCTGCGAAACCATAGCCCTGACCCATCAGACGCTGAACCGCCAGACCGGGCAACTGCGTCATGCCGTGCAGCGTCTGGAAGTTAGTGGTGAAGGCGTGGCAGCCTTCCGCTTCCAGGAAACGCTTCAGACCGAGTTCTATGCGCGCGGCATCCAGCACGTTCTGACGTTTTTCGCCGCCAGACGCAGCGACATCAGTAAAGCGATAAAGGCTTTCGTACTCGTCCATCAGTGCATTCACGTCGCCATCGCTGACGCCATTGATCACCTCAACCAGATCGCCGACGCCCCAGCCATTCACGGAATAGCCGAACTGAATCTGTGCAGCGACTTTATCGCCTTCGGTCACGGCCACTTCACGCATGTTGTCGCCAAAACGGGCGACTTTCAGCTGCTGGCTGGCCTGTTTAGCCAGAGCCGCTCGCATCCAGTTGCCAAGACGCTGCTGGCTGGCACTGTCTTTCCAGTGACCGGTCACCACACTGTGCTGCAGGCCCATACGTGCGCCAATGAACCCAAACTCACGGCCGCCGTGGGCGGTCTGGTTCAGGTTCATAAAGTCCATGTCCATGCTGTCCCATGGGATCTCTGCATTGAACTGAGTATGAAATTGCAGCAGCGGCTTGTTAAGCACGCTCAGGCCGCCAATCCACATCTTGGCCGGAGAAAAGGTGTGCAGCCAGGTAATGATCCCGACGCACTGCTTGTCATAGTTGGCGTCGCGGCACAGGGCCAGGGCTTCATCCGGTGACTTCACCAGCGGTTTCAGCTCCAGACGCACGGGTAAACCGGCCTGATTCAACCCCTCGACGACCTGACGTGCATTCTCTTCAACCTGGCGTAATGTCTCCGGCCCGTAGAGGTGCTGCGTGCCGATGACAAACCACACGCTGTAGTTATTTGACTGTTCCATAAAACCACTCCTTCACTTAGCGGAAGCGGGGCGGGCGGCGTATTGTGGTTCTGCCGTCACGCACCATTGTTGATAGCGTTGATAAAGTTGTTGATAGCGGGCGACGCGCGCCGGATCGGGCTGCAGCGTCACGGCAATCGGGCTGGCCATGATCTGCTGTGCATCCGGTACGCTGGCGTGAACACCAGCGGCGACGGCGGCGAAAATGGCCGCACCCAGCGCACAGCACTCGTCAGAGGCGACGATATCCAGTGGGCGGTTCATCACATCGCAGCAGGCCTGCATAATCGCCGGGGATTTCCGCGCGATGCCACCGAGTGTCAGAATGCTCTCGACCGGAATCTGCTGCTGCTCGAAGCACTCCATAATGGCACGTGCGCCAAACGCGGTTGCCGCGACCAGACCACCAAACAGCGCGGTGGCATCGGTGCCCAGATTCAGGTCGGTAATCACCCCTTTCAGCCGCTGATTGGCATTTGGCGTGCGGCGACCGTTAAACCAGTCCAGTACCACCGGCAGATGGTCGAGCTGCGGATTGGCAGCCCAGGCCTCGGTCAGATCCTTAATCAGATTCTTTTGCATCTCAGCCAGCTGAGGCTTCAGCTCAGGATGCTGCTGCGCCGCCAGCTGTAACGGCCAGCCCAGTAAACGGCTGAACCAGGCGTAGATATCACCAAAAGCAGACTGACCCGCCTCCAGTCCGATAGCGCCTGGCACGACGCTGCCATCGACCTGACCACAGATGCCTTTAATAGCGCGATCGCCGACTTTATCTGCGTCAGCAATCAGAATGTCGCAGGTGGATGTGCCGATCACTTTCACCAGGGTATAGGGTTTAGCTCCGCCACCGACTGCGCCCATATGGCAGTCAAACGCGCCACCGGAGAGCGTGACGGTCTGCATCAGGCCCAGACGCTGTGACCATTCCGGACTGAGCGTGCCGACCGGCAGATCCGCGGTCCAGGTATCCTTGAATAACGGGGAGTCGAGCTGCTGGGTTAACAGCGGGTCGAGCGCATTAAGGAAATCGACATCGGGCAGGCCGTTCCAGTCGCCGTGCCACAGCGCTTTATGCCCGGCCGCACAGCGGCCACGGCGCAGCTTATCTGGCGCGGTCGTGCCGCTTAACAGGGCGGGTACCCAGTCGCACAGTTCGACCCAGGAGACCGCGGCCTCACGTACGGCCGCATCTTCACGCGACACGTGCAGAATCTTCGCCCAGAACCACTCCGAGGAGTAAATGCCACCGATATAGCGGCTGTAATCCTCGAAGCGGCCGCTGTGACACAGCTGATTAATCTCTTCTGCTTCTTCTATCGCCGTGTGATCTTTCCACAACACAAACATCGCGTTGGGGTTCTCCGCGAACTCGGGGCGCAGCGCCAGCACGTTGCCGTCGCGGTCAATTGGCGCCGGGGTTGACCCGGTGCTGTCAACGCCAATGCCGGCTACGGCGGCGCGTTGATCGTCGCTCAGTGCATTCAGCACGCCGAGCAGCGCCTGCTCCATCGCGTCGATGTAATCCTGTGGATGGTGACGAAAACGGTTAGTGTGCGGATCGCTGTATAAGCCCTGCTGCCAGCGCGGGTAGCTGCACACCGCACTCTGCAGCTCTTTGCCGCTATGACAATCTACGGCCAGCGCACGCACCGAATCACTACCAAAGTCCAGCCCAAGGGTGATGGCTCCAGCACGCATCGGAATCTCCTGTAGTTAGTTAACTCCTGTATCCTGGGTTCGGCGCGCCAAATCAGTTAGTCATCGCTGGCTGACAATATGCACTTTTCTGTCATCGGCAGTGATTTTGTGATCCATTGCAAAAGTTAAGGTCCGGTTAAATTTGCTGAATATATGGATCATTTTGTCGTGATTTTAATGTGTGATACCGCTCTACATTTTTCTTCGCTAATACCGCTAAAACTAGCCCAGCGTCTGGACAGTCTGTCGGCACATGCCAGCCTAACGCACTGATTTATGGCTGTACCCACATAAGAAAATTAACTGGTAGCGTTTACACCAATTCGTTATTAGCAGCGAAAAATAACCTGGTACCGGAGAGCATCATGCATAAATTCACTAAAGCATTCGCGGCCATCGGCCTGGCAGCGGTTATGTCACAATCCGCTATCGCCGAGACCATGAAGCTGGGTTTTTTAGTCAAACAACCAGAGGAACCCTGGTTCCAGACTGAATGGAAATTCGCCGACAAAGCGGGCAAAGATCTTGGCTTTGATGTCATCAAAATTGCCGTGCCGGATGGTGAAAAAACCCTGAATGCCATCGACAGCCTGGCGGCCAATGGCGCGAAAGGTTTTGTTATCTGTACCCCCGATCCGAAACTTGGCTCTGCCATCATGGCAAAAGCGCGGGGCTATGGTCTGAAAGTCATCGCTGTGGATGACCAGTTCGTCACCGCGAAAGGTAAACCCATGGACACCGTGCCACTGGTGATGATGGCGGCCACCAAAATTGGTGAGCGTCAGGGTCAGGAACTCTATAAAGAGATGCAGAAACGCGGCTGGGATGTAAAAACCACTGGCGTGATGGCGATTACCGCGAATGAACTTGATACCGCACGTCGCCGTACCGGCGGCTCAATGGACGCGATCAAAGCCGCAGGTTTCCCGGCAGCGCAGATCTACCAGGTGCCAACCAAATCTAACGATATCCCAGGCGCGTTTGACGCAGGTAACTCCCTGCTGGTGCAGCATCCTGAAGTTAAACACTGGCTGATTGTCGGCATGAACGACAACACCGTGCTGGGCGGCGTGCGTGCCACCGAAGGCCAGGGCTTTAAAGCGGCTGACGTCATCGGTATCGGCATCAACGGCGTCGATGCCATCAGTGAACTGTCGAAAGACAAGGCGACTGGCTTCTACGGTTCGCTGCTGCCAAGCCCGGATATCCATGGCTATAAAAGCAGCCAGATGCTCTACAACTGGGTCAGCAAAGGTGAAGAGCCACCGAAATTCACCGAAGTTACCGATGTGGTGCTGATCACCCGTGACAACTTCAAAACTGAACTGGCGAAAAAAGGACTGATGTAACCCTGAGCCTGTCGGGCTGTCCGCAGCCTGGCATCCTTAATAGCCGATTTCGCGCCGCCCGCCGTAACAGGCCGGTGGCGCGAAAGAGTGAGGACCAACATGAACACTGATTCAGCATTTCTGTCGTTTCATGGCATCAGTAAAACCTTCCCGGGCGTGAAAGCGTTGCAGGATATCTCCTTCAACTGCCGGGGCGGTGAAGTCCATGCGCTGATGGGCGAAAACGGCGCAGGCAAATCGACGCTGTTAAAAATACTCAGCGGCAGTTATCAGCCGAGCGGCGGTGAGATTCGTATTAAAGGCAAGCCAATGAGCTTTCAGCGCACCACAGATGCGCTGGACGCGGGCGTTGCCATTATTTACCAGGAGCTGCATCTGGTACCGGAAATGAGCGTGGCGGAGAACATCTACCTCGGTCAGATTCCGCACAAGCACGGGCTGGTTAATCGTAAGCTGATGCGCTTTGAGGCGGGCGTGCAGCTGAAAAATCTCGGCATGGATATCGATCCCGATATGCCGCTGAAATACCTGTCGCTGGGGCAGTGGCAGATGGTGGAGATTGCCAAAGCGCTGGCGCGCAACGCGCGCATTATCGCCTTTGATGAGCCAACCAGCTCCCTGTCAGCGCGTGAAATCGACAACCTGTTCCGCGTCATCCGCCAGCTCCGCGAGGAGGGCCGGGTGGTGCTCTACGTTTCTCACCGCATGGAGGAGATCTTTGCCCTCAGCGATGCCATCACCGTCTTCAAAGATGGTCGCTACGTGCGGACCTTTACTGACATGGCCAACACTCATCATGACGATCTGGTGCAGGCGATGGTGGGACGTAACCTGGGTGATATCTATGGCTACTCACCGCGGGCCAAAGGCGAAGTGCGGCTGGAGCTGGACAAGGTTGAAGCGAAGGGCGTGCGGACGCCAATTTCGCTGAAAGTTCATGCCGGTGAAATCGTCGGGCTGTTTGGCCTGGTCGGAGCCGGACGCAGTGAACTGCTGAAAGGATTATTTGGCGGCACGCGGCTGCGCGGCGGTCAGGTGATCCTGGACGGTAAACCGCTGCCGCTGCGGGAGCCGATCGATGCCATCCGCGCGGGCATCATGCTCTGTCCGGAAGACCGCAAAGCCGAAGGCATTATTCCGGTGCACTCGGTGCGCGACAACATCAACATCAGCGCCCGTCGTCACAATCTCACCGCCGGTTGTCTGATTAAAAACGGCTGGGAAAACAAAAACGCCGACAGTCATATCCGCTCGCTGAACATCAAAACGCCCAGCGCCGACCAGCTGATCATGTACCTCTCCGGCGGTAACCAGCAGAAGGCGATTCTGGGACGCTGGCTCTCTGAGGATATGAAAGTGATCCTGCTGGATGAGCCAACGCGCGGCATCGATGTCGGTGCCAAACATGAAATTTACAACCTGATTTATCAACTGGCGAACCGGGGTATTGCGGTGCTGTTCGCCTCAAGCGATTTACCGGAAGTCATGGGCCTGGCCGACCGCATCGTGGTAATGCGTGAAGGTGCCATTGCCGGTGAACTGCTGCACGACGACGCCACGGAGCAGCAGACGCTGAGCCTGGCGATGCCCAAAACCACTCAAGTGGCCGCCGTGGCCTGACAGGAGATCATCATGGCTTCATCCACGACCTCAAATACGCCGCAGCCCGCTTCACGCGGCGGCCTGCAGTTAGGTCGCATCTGGGACAACTTCGGCATGCTGGTGGTATTTGCACTGCTGTTTATTGTCTGTGCGATTTTTGTGCCGAACTTCGGCTCGTTTATCAATATGAAAGGCTTAGGGCTGGCGATGTCGATGTCCGGCATGGTCGCCTGCGGCATGCTGTTCTGTCTGGCCTCCGGGGATTTTGACCTGTCGGTTGCGTCAGTTATCGCCTGTGCAGGTGTTGTGACCGCCGTGGTGATCAACATGACCGAAAGCCTGTGGATTGGTGTAGCGGCCGGTCTGGTGCTCGGCATGATCACCGGTTTTATCAACGGTTTTGTGATTGCCCGACTCAAGATCAATGCGCTGATCACCACGCTGGCGACGATGCAAATCGTGCGCGGCCTGGCTTATATCTTCTCTGACGGTAAAGCAGTCGGGATTGAAGATGAGCGCTTCTTTGAACTCGGTTTTGCCAACTGGCTTGGCGTGCCTGCGCCCATCTGGCTGACGCTGGCTACCATGCTGATCTTCGGCTTCCTGCTTAACAAAACCACCTTTGGCCGTAATACCCTGGCGATTGGCGGCAATGAAGAGGCCGCGCGACTGGCCGGTGTGCCGGTGGTGCGAACCCGTATCATCATCTTCATTCTTTCCGGTCTGGTTTCGGCGGCCGCGGGCATCATCCTGGCGTCACGTATGACCAGTGGTCAGCCAATGACCTCCATCGGCTATGAGCTGGTGGTGATTTCTGCCTGCGTACTGGGCGGCGTGTCACTGAAAGGCGGCATCGGCAAGATTTCCTACGTGGTGGCAGGGGTGTTAATTCTCGGCACCGTCGAGAATGCGATGAATTTATTGAATATCTCGCCATTCTCACAGTATGTGGTGCGCGGTCTGATACTGTTAGCTGCGGTGATTTTTGACCGTTACAAACAGAAAAAAGCCTGACTGATCGAGCCGTTGGCCCGCAGAGGCAAAGGTCTCTGCGGGCTATCCGAACAATAACAAACTGAGTGAGGACGCTATGTATCACCGCGAATTACCGGCCGAGCAGCAAAACCCCTTGTTGCCGGGCTATTCATTCAATGCCTGGCTGGTGGCGGGGCTGACGCCCATCACCGCTGATGGCCCGCTCGATTTCTTTATCGATCGCCCGCACGGCATGAAAGGTTACATTCTGAACCTCACCATCAAAGGCAAAGGGCGGGTATTCGACGGCGAGCGGGCATTTGACTGCGAACCGGGCGAAATGCTGCTGTTTCAGCCAAAAACCGCTCACTATTATGGCCGCGCGCCGGACAGCCCGCAGTGGTTCCACCGCTGGGTCTATTTCCGTCCACGCGCCTACTGGCACGACTGGCTGCGCTGGCAGGATGAGCAGGAGGGCGTGGGACGACTGCTGCTGCCGGAATCGCTGCGCGGCGAGTTCGACCGCCTGTTTGCCAGTATCGAACAAACCCATAACTCGGGCCGTCGCTTTGCGGAAGAGCTGGCGATGAACCTGCTGGAGCGACTGCTGCTGCGCGCCGTTGAAGAAGATCCGCGCAGCCATCAGCTAATCCGCGATCCGCGCGTGATTGAAGCCTGCCAGTATGTGACCAACCATCTCGCCAGCGAGGTGAAGATTGAAGAGGTGGCACGTCACGTCTGTCTTTCACCGTCGCGGCTGGCGCACCTGTTCCGCGAGCAGATGGGTGTGAATTTGCTACGCTGGCGTGAAGATCAGCGCGTTATCCGCGCTAAACTGCTGCTGCAGACTACCCAGGAACCTATCGCCTCGGTAGGGCGTGAAGTGGGTTACGATGACCAGCTCTACTTCTCACGGGTATTCCGCAAGCGTGTTGGCGTCAGTCCCAGCGACTTCCGCCGTCGCAATCAGGATGCGCACGACAGCCTGGCGGCGCAGACGGCCTGGCCCCTGGCGCGAAGTGCTATCTCCTAGTTTTTTCGGGGGATTCCGCCTTGTCCTCACCTGGTTAATAGTCTTAAATCAATCAGGTTATCAACTAAGAGCCTGCCATACAGGCTCTGAGAGGAATCCAAATGAGCGATAAATTACGTGTTGGTCTGATCGGCTACGGCTTTGCCAGTAAAACGTTTCATGCCCCGCTGATTGCGGGAACGCCGGACGTCGAACTGGCCGCCATTTCCAGTAGCGACGCCAGCAAAGTTCACGCCGACTGGCCCGCCGTAAAGGTGGTGGCCGATCCTCAGGCGCTGCTGGACGACCCGACTCTGCAATTGATTGTTATTCCTACCCCTAATGATACCCACTTCCCGCTGGCTAAAGCGGCGCTGAACGCCGGTAAACATGTGGTGGTCGATAAGCCGTTTACCGTGACGTTGTCACAGGCACGTGAGCTGGATGCGCTGGCGAAAGCCAAAGGGCTGCTGCTGTCGGTGTTCCACAACCGACGCTGGGACAGTGACTTTCTGACGCTGAAATCCCTGCTTGAAGCAGGTTCATTGGGTGACGTGCGCTACTTCGAATCGCATTTTGACCGTTTCCGTCTGGAAGTGCGTAATCGCTGGCGTGAAATGAAGGGCGCAGGCAGCGGAATCTGGTATGACCTGGGACCGCATCTGCTGGACCAGGCGCTGCAGCTGTTTGGCCCGCCGGTCGCCATCAATGTCGATCTGGCCGAAATGCGTCCGGGTGCGCAGACCACCGACTACTTCCACGCCACGCTGACCTATCCGCAGCGCCGCGTCGTGCTGCACGCCAGCATGCTGGTGGCAGCGGAATCTGCGCGTTATACCGTCCACGGCACGCGCGGCAGTTACGTCAAATATGGTCTTGATCCGCAGGAAGATCGCCTGAAGTCAGGTGATTTCCCGCCGCAGGCAGACTGGGGCTATGACATGCGCGACGGCACACTGACGCTGGTTGAGGGCGACTCCCTGACCGAAACCACGCAGTTGACCCAGCCGGGCAACTATCCTGCTTACTATGCAGGCATCCGCGATGCGATTGCCGGACGCGGTAATAATCCGGTAACGGCGGAAGAGGCGATTCAGGTGATGGAGTTGATCGAACTGGGTCTGCAATCCGCCGAGAAACGCCAGACGCTGTCGCTGAAGCGCGTTTAATCTGTAGGTGCAATACGGGCTGGGTACCAGCCTGTCAGATTGCTAACAAGCCCGTAGCGTGAATCAGACAGCAATAAATCTGTTTAGCGCGCAGGGACTACGGTCAGAAGAGGAAAGCGTCCCACGCTATGGACAAAAACGCCGGGAGCGTTTTTGAACAACGCAACGCGTTGGCCCGGTACGGGCGCACCTCAGGGATGAGGTGCGTAATTGCGTGGGCCGAGCGTGTCACGGATGACGGCTTTTGCGTCTTTCCGATCTGACCGTAGTCTCTGCGCAGGCTCGGTCCCACAGCGAAAAGATCTATACCTCGTTACCATAAAAACGGGCCGGTTATCCGGCCCGTTTTTTGTCGCTACGCTTCAGGATTACTGCACGCGAGCGCGAATAGCCGCTTTCTCAGCGTCGCTGAGGAAGGCAATCGTCAGACCATTCTCCTGCGCCTGACGGATCTGTGCCGCGCTCAGACCGGCAGCCGGTGCGGCATGATGATATTCATGCGCCAGTTCAATGCCCTGAACCGCGGGATCATCGGTATTGATGGTCGCCAGAATGCCATGCTCAAGGAAGGTCTTCAGCGGATGCTGCGCCAGTGAAGGCACGGTGCTGGTCTGGATGTTGGAGGTCAGGCAGGACTCAATACCAATATGGTGCTCCGCCAGGAAATCCATCAGCGCGCGATCTTCAATCGCTTTCACGCCGTGACCGATACGTTCTGCGCCCAGCTCACGAATCGCCTGCCAGATGCTCTCCGGACCAGCCGCTTCGCCCGCATGCACGGTAACGCGGAAACCGGCATCGCGCGCCTGGGTAAAGTGACTCAGGAACTCGCTGCCCGGGAAGCCCAGCTCATCACCCGCAAGATCGACCGCAGTGATATGATCGCGGTGGGCAAGCAGACCTTCCAGCTCGCTGAGGCAGGCATCTTCGCCAAAGGTCCGGCTCATAATCCCAATCAGACGCACGTCGATATCGTGCTGCTGACGGCCTGCGCGCACGCCGTCAATGACCGCTTCCACCACACCGGCAATTGGCAGATTGTGGGTCATCGCCATATAACCGGGCGAAAAACGCAGTTCAGCATAATGAATGCCCGCGCGCGCGGCATCTTCGACATTTTCCTGCGCAATGCGGCGGCAGGCATCCAGATCGCCCAGCACTTTCACGCCCCAGTCGAGTTTCTGCAGGAAGCTCACCAGATCAGGTTCATTCTGGCCAACCTGCACATGCGGACGCAGCGTCTCCAGGGTTGATGCGGGCAGGGCGAGATTAAACTGGCGGCCTAAATCAAGAATGGTTTGTGCACGAATGTTGCCATCAAGGTGGCGGTGAATATCAGTCAGAGGAATTTTAGAATCGATCATGGCGCACTCGCTGAGTTGTCGGTGAAGTGCAGAGCATTATAAAAATATCTTGCGCAACAGCGCCAGCTATTTGCGCAACAGCCGCGCCGGATGCTGCTTAATTACCCATAACTGGCGGGCAAACTCACTTCCGCAGCGGTCAGGCATAAAAAAAGCGACCCGGAGGTCGCCTTTGGTGGAAGACAGCGCTTACTGCGGCATGCCTTCGCTGGTCGGCATACCCAGCATATAACGGGACAGAAACTGTTCCAGCGTCATCTTGTCGCCGTTCATGTTCACCTGACCGTTGGTGTACTGCAGGCTGGTCACGATGTTGTTATCCTGCTGTTGAGTCAGGCGGAACATCTGACCCATCGCCGCCAGACCTTTAACCTGCTGATCCGCCAGCTTCTGCGCGTCGTCGGCCTGATAACCTTCAGCCAGACCCACTTTATGCATGGTTTCGGTTGCCATCGGCATATTGATGACCAGCTTGCTGTCCAGACTTTTCAGTACCCGATCAACCATAGCGCTCAGAGTCTGGGCTTCACCGGTAACAGCAGAAGGGTCATTGAAGCTGGCCGTCAGATTAAAGGTGCTTTCACCTTTGTCATTCTTCCAGCTCAGCGGAGCGATGCTGATGGATGGCGAGCCTTTCAGCAGCATCGGCAGATTGGCCATCAGAATCTGATGTACGCCTGCCTGATAGCGGATAGGATCTTCTGCAACGCCAGGCTGGGTCAGCAGTTCCTGCATCTGTTGGTTATAACGATCGGAGAACGCTTTGACCGCCTGCGCATCAAACTGTGACAGCTTCATTTTCAGCGCTGCCTGACCAAAGTCCTGCTTCTGCAGCTGAACGCTTTCAACCTTGTAGTCGATATCGCCGCCAATTTTACCGGCGCTGTTGTCGAAAGAGGAGGTGCCTTTCATTTTGTGCAGCGTCAGGGCGTCCTGACCATTGATGCTGGCATTTACCTTCTCAATACCGACCGACTGATCGCCGATGCGTACGCCTTCGGGGCTGAGGTGCGTGTTACCGCTCAGCTTCAGACCATTGACAGTGAACAGTACCGGCTGGCCCATCTCATTTTTACTGGTCAGCGCGAGGCTATCCACATCGCTGTCCAGCGACACTTTATCGCCTTTATTATCGGCGCTGATGTTGAAAGTGCCACCATTGGTGGCAAAACGTTCACCGGTTTGCGCATTCTGATAATCAACCGGCAGGACACGCAGTGCGGTATCGGTAGCACCGCTGTAGCCGATGCGGGTGTCTGCGTTAATCAGCGATTTATTGCCGGTCAGCTCAAACAGCTTCTTCACCGCATCGGTGTTAGCCAGCTCGGTATGAACAGATGCCATGCTCGGGATCAGATTGAAATGCCTGAGCTGCGCAAACGGGAAAGGGCCATGATCGATGGTTTCATTCAGGATGATGCTCTGACCCGGCTTAAGCAGCGGATTATCTTCCGTCTGCGAATTGGCCTGAACCACCAGATTCACCTTGCTGCTGAACACGCCGCGCTGATAGTCCTGATAGCTGATCTTCAGTCGACTGTTAGGGGCATAAGCGTTCAGCTGTGCATTGGCGTTCTGCACCAGCTCATCCCTGTGGCTTTCAATTTGCTTGCCGGTGAACCACGCCGCGCCAGTCCAGACTACGCCCAGTGCGATGATGACACCTACGGCAACATTGGTCTTTTTCATTGCTGATTCGTCCTTATCCTTGAGTCCGCTTATGCCGCAGGTTTACCCCAGCGACCGAAGAAAAACGCCCGCAGGCGTTTAAAAGCTAATAGGTTGAAATAATAGCAGTTAACAGAGATTCCGTCAGCCGCGCTGCCCTAAGTCGTTAAATACCCGCGCCAGTCGGCCCGTACCGGCGACCGTTACTGGCGATTCGCTGGCGGCAATGAAGCAGGATTCACCCGGTTTTAGCGTCAGTTGCTGATCGCCTTTGGCGATGACCGCCTGGCCTTCGATGCAGAACAGCAGGGCAGCGCTCTGCTGCGCCAGCGATTGCGGTTCTGCATTCAGGCTATGGATGGCAAAGGCAAAATCTTCCACCGGAATCGGGAAGCGCAGCATGTTGCCCTGTTGCTCTGGCTCCGTCAGCAGCGAGCTCGCAGGCTTCTCCTCAAACTTCAGGTTGGCCATCAGCTCGTCGATATCGATATATTTCGGGGTTAAACCGGCTCGTAATACGTTATCAGAGTTGGCCATCACCTCCAGCGCTACGCCTTTCAGATACGCGTGCGGGGTTTCAGCGTAGAGGAACATTGCCTCGCCGGGCTGCAGGGTGATGACATTCAGCAGCAGCGGTGAAAACAGGCCGCTGTCGTCAGGATATTCAGCCGCAATCATGCGGATGGTTTCCCACGGCTCGCCCTGCTGCGCATCAAGTGCGGATTTCAGCACGCCCAGCGCCAGCGATTTCGCCTCACCCTCCAGTGACAGCAGGGTCGAGAACAGCGCAGCAAGCGTCTCCCGATCGGGATGTTGCAGAAAATGGGCAATCTGAGGATGTGCACCTGCAACCGGCTCGAGCAGTGAGGCCATCTGCGTCAGCGTGCGAAAGCCATTCATTGCCTGAAACGGCGTCAGCGCATAGACCAGCTCCGGCTTGTGGTTTGCATCTTTATAGTTGCGCTCGGCGGCCGTCAGGGGAATCCCCGCCGCATTCTCACGGGCAAAGCCCACTTCGGCTGCACGTTTGCTGGGATGGACCTGAATCGACAGCGGCTGATCGGCACACAGCACTTTAAACAGAAACGGCAATTCACCAAAGCGCTGTGCCACCGCGTCGCCCAGCATCGCGGCGGGCGCCGCATCAATCACGTCACGTAACGAACGCTCGCTGCCCTGATCCATCACGATAGAGGGACTTTTCGGATGTGCGCCCATCCACAGCTCTGCCATCGGCAGGCCCTCGGGATTGGCAATCCCATACAGCTCAGTCAACGCTGTTTTGCTGCCCCATGCGTAATTTTGCAGCGAGTTATTCATTTTTTGCATTGTGTAACCCTTTATCACGGGAAATTATTGCGGCTATTAAAGCAGAAACTACCGGTAAAAATACATATCCAGCGCAAAAGGACGCTAAGCTCTGATAATGTTAAATTATTGTATATCAGTATCCTGACCGCCGGGTTATCGATTGCGATGACAGAACGGGCGATCATTCTTTTAAAAAACAGGTGAAGGAGACGTATTCATGGCAGCCAATCGCATTGAGAAAGATTCAATGGGCCCCATCGATGTACCGGCAGACAAACTGTGGGGCGCGCAGACGCAGCGCTCACTGGAACACTTCCGTATCTCAACCGAAAAAATGCCGACCGCGCTGGTGCATGCGCTGGCACTGACCAAGCGCGCCGCGGCCAGCGTAAACCGCGATCTGGGGCTACTGCCTGCTGACCGCGCGGATGCGATTGTCAGCGCGGCGGATGAAGTGCTGGCGGATAAGCATGCGGACGAGTTCCCGCTGGCGATCTGGCAGACCGGTTCCGGCACCCAGACCAATATGAACATGAATGAGGTGCTGGCAAACCGCGCGAGTGAAATCCTCGGCGGGGAGCGCGGGATGTCGCGCCTGGTCCATCCTAACGACGATGTGAACAAGAGCCAGAGCTCCAACGACGTCTTCCCGACGGCGATGCATGTTGCCGCCGTGATCGCCCTGCGCGAACAGTTAATACCTCAGATTCAGGTACTGAAAAAGACGCTGAGCCAGAAGTCTGACGCCTTTAAAGACATCGTTAAGATTGGTCGTACTCACCTGCAGGATGCGACGCCGCTGACGCTGGGCCAGGAGATTTCCGGATGGGTAGCGATGCTGGAGCACAACCTGAAGCATATCGAACAGAGCATTCCGCACGTGGCGGAGCTGGCGCTGGGCGGAACCGCCGTAGGCACCGGTCTGAACACCCATCCGGAGTATGCAGTGCGCGTGGCGAAGGCGCTGGCCGATCTGACGCAGCAGACATTTGTCACCGCACCCAACAAGTTTGAGGCACTGGCAACCTGTGATGCGCTGGTGCATGCGCATGGCGCGCTAAAAGGGCTTGCCGCCTCGCTGATGAAAATTGCCAATGACGTACGCTGGCTCTCTTCCGGCCCGCGCTGCGGCATTGGCGAAATCGCCATTCCGGAAAACGAACCTGGCAGCTCAATCATGCCGGGCAAAGTTAACCCAACGCAGTGTGAAGCGATGACCATGCTTTGCTGTCAGGTGATGGGAAACGACGTGGCGATCAACATGGGCGGCGCGTCGGGTAACTTTGAGCTTAACGTCTTCCGTCCGATGGTGATCCATAACTTCCTGCAATCGATTCGCCTGCTGGCGGATGGCATGGACAGCTTTAACCATCACTGTGCCGTCGGCATTGAGCCGGTGCGTGAGCGCATCGATCAACTGCTCAACGAATCACTGATGCTGGTGACCGCGCTGAACACCCACATCGGCTATGACAAAGCGGCTGAAATTGCCAAGAAGGCGCACAAAGAGGGGCTGACGCTGAAGGGTTCGGCGCTGAAGCTGGGGTATCTGACCGAAGAAGAGTTTGATGCCTGGGTTCGTCCGGAAGAGATGGTCGGCAGCATGAAGTCGTAAGGTCAGCGATGAAGAAGAGGCCAGCGAATGCTGGCCTTTTTTTTATATCGGGCAATCGACCCACAGATGCAGTCGGGGTATCAGCAGATTAAGCGGTTCAGCGGCGGGCTTATGACGATGCGTAATGTTATCGGCGTCGTAATTAAGCAGCTCGCCCAGTACCGGAACCTGACTGCGATCGCGACAGATCACCAGGATCGGTGAAGGGCAGGCCAGCTGGGTCTGTTTTTGTTCATCCGCGCGCCAGACGCGTGCCACTGGCTGGACTTTCACCGGGCGCTTGATTTTCAGCCGTGCCGAGGCGGGCAGGGCACGCACGCTTGCCAGCTCCTCCTGCACTTTTTCCGCCCACTGTTCGCGTGACCAGGGTGCCTTCGCGCGTCCCGACTTCAGGCTTTTTTCCAGCTGGGCGATCACCTCTTCGCGCTTAAGATTCTTGATAATGTGCTTGTTGGCCCAGCCGAAACGCAGGCTGTCAGGGGCGCTGAGCAGGGTGATCGTGCGATAGGCATTCAGGGTAATCAGGCCGCGCAGGTGCTGGTGGACGAACTCAAAACGCGCTTCGCTCGGCAGGCCCGAGTCTACCGTGATCAGTTGCTCCAGCCGGGCTTTCAACTGGTTGATGAGGTCGACCAGCGAGCCGATCTCCGCTTCCCGCTGCGCATCGCATTCAATACAGAGCGCGCCGGGTAAGCGAACGGCAGCCTTGGTGCTGAGCTGTTCGGACTGATGCTGCATAAACAGGCGGCAATAATGATCAAGTGCCATCTTCAACGCGCTCTCACCGAGATGCTGTTCAACGGCAATCTGAGTTATCGCTTCATGTTCACGGCCTTTCACCACCGGCGGCAGGCTGAAGATGCGGGCGATCAGCAAAGGCTGCGCCTCAATCTGCTGACGCAACTCGCCCAGCGCCAGTTCCAGGTCGTTTATACACTGATGCATATCAGCCACTAAGTCGTAGCGCGTCATGTCGTGCCTCCATAGTTACAACGTTCACAATGTGGCAGAAGCCTGGCGAGGATGCAAGCACCATATAGTTACAACATACTAAAAGTATTTTACTTAAAACCGTGCGGCCTGCGTAGCTATCCAGTCAAAAGGGCATCACGCATTTTGGCTTATCGCGGAACATGTTATAAAAACGGTTCGCCTGCTAACCAAGAGATTGCCTGTGAATCAGAACAACAAACCCGGTATCGCCGCCATTTTCACCCTGGGCCTGGTGCAGATCCTGTCATGGGGCGGGTCATTCTACCTGATGGCGGTGATGGCGAATCCGATTGCGGCTGAGACAGGCTGGTCACAGCAGTGGATCTACGGCGCGCTCTCGACGGGAATACTGGTGTCAGGCCTGCTGTCACCGCTGGCTGGCAGGATTATCGCCCGTACCGGCGGTCGTCTGTTACTGGCGTTAAGCGGTCTGGTAATGGCGGTGGGGCTGGTGATAGTGGCGGTCAGCGACTCGCTGCCGCTGTTTCTGTTTGCCTGGGTGATCATCGGCATCGGTATGGCGATGGGCCTTTATGATGCCCTGTTTGCCACACTCGGCACCTGCTATGGCGGTCAGGCACGTTCAGCGATCACCGGTATTACGCTGATTTCAGGCTTCTGTACCACGCTCGTCTGGCCCGGCACAGCGTTACTGATTCATGGATTTGGCTGGCGGGATGCGTCACTGATTATTGCGGCAATGATGGTGATCTGCGTGCTGCCTGCCTATCTGTTTGCCTTACCGGCGAGCCATGCTAAGCCGCCTGCAAAAAGGGCGGTTAAACAGTCTGCCATGCCGGAGATTGAACCTGCGCTGTTCTGGCTGCTGTGCGCCATTTTTACTCTCGCGTCTGTGATCATGACGGCGATTTCTGTGCAGCTTATCGCGCTGTTGCAGGCGAGTGGCCATACGCTGACGTCGGCGCTGGCGATCAGCGCCGTACTTGGCCCGTGCCAGGTGGGATCCCGACTCGTCGATATCGCCTTTAAACGCAGTCATCCGATCCGCACTACCTTTTTTTCTGTCGGGCTGGTGGCGCTGGGCCTGCTATTACTGGCACTTTTTCCGCAGATGGCGCTGCTGAGCATGGTGCTGTATGGCGCAGGAAATGGCTTACGCGCCATCGTGCGCGGAACTTTACCGCTGGCGATGGTCAAACCAGAGTCTTACGCGATTGTAGTGGGTAAAATGGCCCGCCCGGCATTAATGGGACAGGCACTGACACCGCTGATGGGTGGATATGTGTTTGAAAAGATGGGTGCATCGGCGACGCTGTGGTTGCTTTGCGCTTTAGCAATCTTTAACGTGGTGCTGGTTATGGCGCTAAAGCAGCGATTAACGGCGGCGTCTGTCACCACCGCATGATCGCACTGTTCTCCGTGTTCAGCAGAATAAGGACAAAGAACAGGGTAAGCACCTTGTGCTATCAGGCCTCAGCCTTTGGTGAATACGTGCCTTGTCACCGTGGGCTTGCTTCAAAAAAGCAACAGTGTTTGTTATATTTATTGCTCATTGATTGTTCACTTATGCGGCAATAAAACAATAAGATGCACCGCAACTCAGGATAAAGAAATGCTTGATTACCGCTTCCCGACAGCTTTGCAAATGGTTCTGAGCGTAGCGATGGCGGAGCAAATGGGTAAACGCTCTACCAGCGCGATTCTGGCCTACGGGCTTGAAGCGAATCCCAGTTTCATTCGAAAATTAATGGTCCCGCTGACCCGTGACGGCATTATCGTCTCTACGCTGGGCCGAACCGGTTCGATTCATCTGGGCCGTCCTGCGGCGGAAATCACCCTGCGGGATATCTATGTCTCAGTGATTGAAGACAAAAAAATCTGGGCTGCGCGCCCTGACGTCGCGCCGCGCTGTCTGGTCAGTGCCAACCTCTGCTGGTACTTTAAGTCGATAGCCGATGAAGCCGAGCAGGCGTCGCTGGATGTGCTGGCAAAACGCACCGTGGCAGACGCACTGAACGAACTGAAGAAACGCGATACCAGCAACTGCACCGCCGTGCCGGAACCTGAACCCGAAGAGAGTGAAGAACTCTGCAAAAAAGGCCGCTGATTAGCGGCTTTTTTTATGCCTGCTGAACGTCCATTTCTGAGCCACTTCTTTCCCAAACCTGCAACACAGGCCCTCTCTCCGTAAATTCCATCTTGACCTCTTACCGTATCGTAATAAAATGACTTCACTGGATGAAGTCGCGAAGGTCAGGATGAACACCGTTGTCAGGGACTTACGGAAAAAACAGCGTGAAACGTTGGAGCAGGTTTTTCAAATGCCGCCGCCGTCCGGACTGAAATGGCAGGCAGTTGAGTCATTAATCAGGGCTCTGGGTGGTGAGATTAAAGAAGGCAGTGGTTCACGGGTGCGTTTTCTTCTCAGAGGAAGAATAGCGCGTTTTCACCGGCCGCATCCTTCGCCAGACACCGACAGAGGGGCTGTTATTAATCTGCGTGAATGGCTGGAAAGTATTGGAGTCGATCCTTATGAATAATCGTTCAAATTCATCAATCACCGTCGCCGGGCAACCCGCCGTGATCACCTATGTTCCTGAACTCCACATGTTCCGTGGGCGTTTTACTGGCCTGTCAGGCTACTGTGATTTTGTCTCTGACAGCGTACAGGGGCTGTACAAAGAGGGCGAGATTTCGCTGCGCGAATACCTGGAAGATTGTGCAGCCTCCGGCATTAATCCCTATGCTGAGCAGGAAAAAATTAAGACCTTTACGCTGCGCTATCCTGAATCGATGGGAGAGCGCCTGTCTCAGGCTGCCGCGCAAAATGAAACCTCGCTGAATGCGTTTATCATTGAAACGCTGAATGAAAGATTGAAGCGGCGCTAATCAACATGTTGCCAGTCACAGACAAAAAAAGGGGCGATCATCCGATCGCCCCTTTTAATGTTGAGTGTTTACGCCGTCACGGTTTCGGCATCACCTGACCGGCGCGTCACCAGCTTGCGCAGGGCGACGTAGAACACCGGCGTCAGGAACAGACCGAAGAGTGTCACGCCGAGCATGCCAGAGAAGACGGTAATCCCGGTCACGCCGCGCACTTCTGCACCCGCACCTTCACCCAGAATCAGCGGGATCGTACCGGCGATAAAGGCGATTGAGGTCATCACAATCGGACGCAGACGCAGGCGACACGCTTCCAGCGCCGCTTCGATAATCCCTTTGCCCTGAATCTCCAGCTCACGCGCAAACTCCACGATAAGAATCGCGTTCTTACAGGCGAGGCCCATCAGCACCACCAGTCCGACCTGCACGAAGACGTTGTTGTCACCGCCGGTCAGCCAGACGCCAAACAGCGCAGAGAGCATCGTCATCGGCACAATCAGGATCACTGCCAGCGGCAGCGTCCAGCTCTCATACAGCGCCGCCAGCACCAGGAACGCCAGCAGGACGGCCATCGGGAAGACAATCAGCGCGGTATTACCCTGGGTTGACTGCTGATAACTCAGGTCGGTCCACTCGATGTTCATGCCGTTCGGCAACAGCTGGCCGGACATCGCTTCCAGCTGACTCATCGCCTGCGCCGAAGAGAGCACGCGTGGATCGGCATCGCCAATTAAATCCGCCGCAGGATAGCCGTTATAGCGGATCACCGGATCGGGGCCGTAGGTGGTGGTGATGTTAACCATGCTGCCAATCGGCACCATCTCACCGCGGTCGTTGCGGGTACGCAGGTTCGCAATATCTTCGACGCTGTCGCGGAACTCCCCATCCGCCTGCGCCATGACGCGCCAGGTGCGCCCAAAGCGGTTAAAGTCATTCACGTATGACGAGCCGAGATAGGTCTGCAGCGTGCTGAACAGTGCGGTCAGCGACACGCCCTGAGCTTTGGCTTTATCCCGGTCAACCTGCACATCAAGCTGTGGAACATTGGCCTGATAGGAGGAGATAGGGAAGTGCATCCCTGGCGTCTGCATGATGCTGCCCGACAGCGTATTAATTGCCGTTTGCAACGCGCCATAGCCCAGACCGGCACGGTCCTGCACATAGAGCGAATAGCCAGAGCCCTGACCCAGTCCCAGAATCGGCGGCGGCATAATCGAGAAGCCAAAGCCCTGCTGGATCTGCGCGATTTTTGCATTAATCTCCGCGTTGATCTCTGCCGCCGTATGTTTGCGCTCATTAAACGGCTTCAGACCAAAGAACACCGTGCCGCTGTTCGGGGTGTTGGTGAACTGCAGCGCATTCAGGCCGGGGAAGGCCACCGCATAGGCGACGCCTTCGGTCTGCATACCGATTTCGCTCATCTTACGAATCACTTCATCGGTGCGGGCCAGTGAGGAGCCTTCCGGCATCTTCACGCCGCCAATCAGATAGAGCTTATCCTGGGTTGGGATAAAGCCACCCGGCACGGTGTGGAACATAAAACCAGCACCGGCCAGTAACAGGATATAGACGCCAAATACCGCGCCACGGCGACGCAGCGTGCGGCCAACCAGCGATTCATAACCGTGCGCACTACGCTGGAAGAAGCGGTTAAACGGACGGAACAGCCAGCCGAACAGGGCATCAATGATTCGCGTCAGCCGATCTTTCGGCGCATCATGTCCTTTCAGCAGCATCGCCGCCAGCGCGGGCGAGAGCGTCAGCGAGTTAATCGCCGAGATCACCGTGGAGATCGCGATAGTGGTGGCGAACTGCTTATAAAACTGCCCGGTCACGCCAGAGAGAAACGCCATCGGCACAAACACCGCGCACAGCACCAGCGCGATGGCGATGATCGGCCCGGAGACCTCGCGCATTGCCTGATGGGCGGCGGCGCGCGGAGACAGTCCCATCTCAATGTTACGTTCGACGTTCTCCACCACCACAATGGCGTCATCCACCACGATACCGATCGCCAGTACCAGCCCGAACAGGCTCAGGGTGTTCAGCGAAAAGCCGAGCAGATAGAGCACGCTAAAGGTACCGACCACCGAAACCGGCACCGCCAGCAGCGGAATAATCGAGGCGCGCCAGGTCTGCAGGAACAGAATCACCACCAGTACCACCAGGATTACCGCTTCCAGCAGGGTCTGCACTACCGCTTTAATCGAGTCGCGGACAAACACCGTTGGATCGTAAGGTGCAGCCCATTTGACATCGTTGGGGAAGCGGGTTGCCAGCTCATCCATTTTGGCGCGAACCGCATTGGAGAGATCGATAGCGTTAGCGCCCGGAGCCTGGAAGATGCCGATACCGACCGCATCTTTGTTATTGAGCTGCGAGCGCAGGGCATAGCTGCCTGATCCCATCTCAATCCGCGCCACATCGCGCAGCCGCACCAGCGAACCATCTTCTGAGGTTTTCAGGATAATATCGCCAAACTGCTGCTCGCTCTCCAGTCGTCCCTGGGTGTTGATCGACAGCAGGAAGTCACTCTGCTTTTTCAGAGGCTCCGCGCCCAGCTGACCGGCAGAGACCTGCACGTTCTGCTCCTGCATCGCCGTCACTACGTCAGCGGCCGTCAGGCCACGCGCCGCAACTTTACTGGGATCAAGCCAGACGCGCATCGCATATTCGCCTGCGCCAAAAATCTGGATCTGACCGACACCCGGCAGGCGCGCCAGCTCATCTTTGACCTTGAGCGTGGCGTAGTTACGCAGGTAGAGCGAATCGTAGGTATTGTTCGGTGAAAACATGTGCACGACCAGCGTCAGCGTCGGCGACATCTTCTGGGTTGTCACGCCCAGCCGACGCACATCTTCCGGCAGACGGGCTTCCGCCTGTGCCACGCGGTTCTGCACCTGTACCTGTGCCTGATCGGGATCGGTGCCCGGACGGAAAGTAACGGTTGTCACCAGCACGCCGTCCGAACCGGCCACTGACTTCATGTACATCATGTTTTCGACGCCGTTGATCGCCTCTTCCAGCGGCGTTGCCACGGAATCCGCGATCACTTTCGGGTTAGCGCCAGGATACTCGGCGCGCACCTGCACGCTGGGTGGCACGACGTCGGGGTACTCACTGATTGGCAGCAGCGGAATGGCAATCATGCCGGTGACAAAAATCAGGATCGACAGCACCGCAGCAAAAATAGGCCGGTCGATAAAAAAGCGGGAAAAGTCCATAGCGGCCTCGAATTATTGAGCGGTTGCCGCACGCATGGCGACCTGCTGAGCTGTGACCGGCATGCCGGGCATAAAGACTTTTTGCAGACCGGCGATGATCACCTTGTCACCGGATTGCAGACCCGATTTAACGATACGCAGGCCATCTGCCATTGCGCCGGGCTGAATATCGCGCCGCTGCGCTTTACCTTCACCATCCACCACGTAGACATATTTGCGATCCTGGTCGGTCAATACCGCTTTATCATCGATTAGCACCGCCTCAAACTGTGCGCTGCCGGGCAGACGTACGCGGGCAAACAGGCCAGGCGTAAACTGCCGCTGTTGATTGTCGAGCAGGGCGCGCATACGAATGGTGCCGGTACTGGCGGTCAGCTGGTTATCCAGAAAATCAATTTTGCCCTGGTGCGGGAAACCCTGTTCGCCGACCAGCGCAATCTCAACCGGCAGCGCATGGCGCTGCTGGCCCTGACGCGCCATCGCCTGATAGTTCAGGAAGGTGTTCTCATCGACATCGAAATAGACATACATCTGCTGCTGCGACACCAGCGTAGTCAGCACACTGGCGCTGTCGCCGGCGGTCACCAGGTTACCGGCGGTGATCATCGCCCGGCTGGCGCGGCCATCAATCGGTGCGGTGACGCGGGTAAAGTCGAGGTTCAGCTGCGCCATATCGACCGCAGCTTCAGCGGCCAGCACATCGGCCTGCGCCTGACTGGCGGCTGAGCGACGCTGTTCCCATGTCTCGCGGGAAATCGCCTGGGTGCCGATCAGCTTCTCGCTGCGACCTGATTCGCTGCGGGCCAGACTGGCCTGACTGCGCGCCCGCGCCAGTTCCGCTTTGGCCTGCTCCAGCGCTGCGCGGTAGCTGCGGTCATCGATGGTAAACAGCACCTGACCTTTTCTGACCTCATCGCCTTCACGATAGTTAACGGCGTCGATATAACCCGAGACGCGCGGCCGCAGCTGTACGCTCTGCACCGCTTCAACCCGGCCATTGAAATTGTCCCACTGGCTGACCGGCTTGATCAGCACCGGCGCGGCACTCACTTCAGGCGGTGGTGGCGGGGCGTTTTGCGCCACACCTTTATCGCAGCCGCTCAGTTGCGTGATGAGCAGTACCATCCCTAAGAGGGTTAAACCCTGACGAACCCGGTTCGTAATCATTGTTGTTATTCCGCGATAGATATAAAAGACGACCTGCAGGCCAATATTTGCAACTTTTAATATTGCAATTAATCGCAGGGAGTGTAGGCTTGCGTCGCGGGCAACTGCAAGAATAACAGATACACTTTATGTGCGGTTTGGGGCAGAGCGATGAAAGCCTGACCAGTTGCGCTAAAACCCTATAAACAGTGCGGCATTTAATGTACTAATAAAACTTGCATTAAATGGCATAGTCAGCCACCCTTAAGTGTAACTGCAACTGATACTAATACTTTTCGCCATGGCGACAGGAGAGACTGGAATGATGAGTGATGCTTTTATTCACGATTTAATCGACTGGATTGATAACAACATCGAAGCACGTCTGGATCTGGATACCGTTTCAGAGCGCGCGGGCTACTCCAAATGGCACCTGCAGCGCATGTTTAAAGAGCACACCGGTTATCCACTGGGTGAATACATCCGGGTTAAGAAGCTGAAGAAATCAGCCGATCGTCTGACCAGCACCGATGAACCGATTCTCAATGTGGCGATCTCGTTAGGTTTCGACTCCCAGCAGTCCTTTAACCGCAGCTTCAAACGTCAGTATGGTGTCGCGCCGGGTGCATGGCGTCGTCACAGCGGGGAATCGCACGCCGCATAACCTCGCCAGGGCCAGCTTGTCTGGCCCGCGCTTTTCTCAGCGCACAAAACTGGTATTATCTGCGTCCTGTTGTCTCGGATGCCATCATGTCAAAAAAACTCTGGATTGGACTTTTCCTTGTCCTCGCGGCCTGTTTCTACGGCCTTAAACCTTATCTGAACACTGTTTCAGCCCCTTCTCAGGCAGATATCGCCACCCTGACTGACGCCCATACCGTGGCGCGCTGGGTGCTGCAGCACCAGCAATTACCGGACTACTACCTCACTAAAAGTGATGCGCGTAAGCGTGGCTGGAATCCGGCCACAGGTAATCTGTGCGAGGTACTGCCGGGCAGAGCTATCGGCGGCGATCGCTTTACCAACCGTGAAAAGCGGCTTCCCGCGCGTGCGGGCCGTCAGTGGTATGAAGCGGATGTGAATTATCGCTGCGGTCACCGCGACGCCGACCGCCTGGTATACTCCTCTGACGGGCTGGTGTTCCTCTCCACCGACCACTACCGCAGCTTCAGACAGGTGCCCTGATTATGCTTAACCTGACCTTCGACCTGCGTCAGCTCACCACGCGTGCGGCCTTTTATCAGCAGTTTGCTGAGCAGAGCGGCTGCCCGCAGCGCTTCGGCCATAATCTGGATGCGTTATGGGACTGGCTGACGGGCGGCATGGCGCTGCCTGCTACGGTCTGGCTGCAGCACTATGCTGCGCATGAAGCGGATTTAGCGCCGGTGCTGGCGCTGCTGGAAGAGGCGACGCAGTCGCTGGAGGGCGAACTGCGCCTGATTATCGATTAAGTGCGCAGGGGCTTAAGGAGAGCAATCAGCGCTTCACGGGCCGCCACCGGCAGGTCGCCGCCGCCGGTATAACCATTGTTTTCAATAATCACCTGATTCAGCCCCACCAGCCAGTCGTAAATATAGTAGGCGGTGTGGTTGGCCGGAGCAGCAGAGAGTTTGGTCAGGCGCTGACCGGCACTGAAGCTGACGCTGGGTGCCGGAGGACGGGAGAAAATTGCCTGACCCCGGTTAACCCGGCTGGCCGGACGTTCGGATTCAGGACGCTGTAAAAAGCCGAGCCAGGCCACAAAATCCCCCAGCACTGTCATCGCCCGCGTCACCTGACGATCGGCGCGTGATTCATAGCTGACGCTCTGCGTATCCGGCTCATGCAACGCCTGCTGCAGTTTCTGCGCGATATCGGTGCGGAAACCGGCCGTGATCAGCTCTTCAACCAGCCACTCCATCGTCGCCTTGTCGACGTTAAGTAATGCCAGCAGGCTGCGATTTTCCGGCAACTGGCGCAGATGATCCAGCCACAGTAGCAGCACCTGACGCGGATACTGCTGAGCGCTCTGCAGACTCTGACGCGGCTGAACCGGCGCTTCCGCCGGACTTTCGCTGAACAGATCAAATTCAAACCCGATGCCAAACTGATTTTCCGGTGCCTGAATTGTGGCCGGTTTGCTGCCTGGCTGGGCCGACTGATTGAGCCAGAGCTGGCGCAGTGCTTCACGCGGCGGCTGCAGGCGCTCGAGCAGCTCGCCATGCAGACCGGTGCGATGCTGCAAACACTTCAGCAGCGTGTCGGCGATATTCTGTTTGCGTGCCGCCTGCTCCGGGCTGGCCCCCGCTTCGGTCCAGGGCAGCAGACGTCGCTCCACCACGGTGTGCTGGATCTGCGCCAGCTGAGCCAGCAACATGTCGCGGCGCGCTTCCGGCTGCATTTCGTCCAGCAACCAGCTCGCCATGCGATCGACGCCTGCGCGATCCAGTGCCAGCATCGACCCCCAGTGCTGACCGGGCTGTCCCATCTGACGCTGAACGGCTTCATCGACATTGACCTGCTGATGACGGGCATCGAAAGGAGTAATCGCCCAGATCAGACGCGGTTTCTCTGCAGATTCCTGGGCAGGCTGGTGGCGCTGCCATTCACGCAGCGTTTCGCTGGCAAGGTCAGCATCCTGACGCTGGCTGGCGGCAGTGCAGACCAGCAACAGATCAATCGCCTGCCGCGCAGCATAGAAGCCAGGCAGCAGGGCGCGTTTCTGTTCCAGCAGCAGTGCTCGTAGCGGATCCTGCTGCTGCAGGCGCTGACGATCTTCCTGCGTTGCCGCATCACTGGACTGACCCGGCGCGGGCAGCTCCAGCATATCGGCATCATCATAAAGCGCGGTTCGCGGTGTGGAACTCAGCGGGACCAGTACCTCCAGCGTCAGTAGCGCCAGTAGCCCCAGCGGCACGTTCTGCGCCTTGCCGATGCGGTTACCGTTCATCGGGCAGACTTCTACTGACTGCTGTTGATCCTGCTCACTGGCGGGCACAATCAGCTGCTCGGCAGGTAGCAGTGACGCATCGGTCAGCAGGCTCAGCGGCGCGAGTACCCGGCTGCTGTTACGCAGCTGGTGACGCAGGTGCAGCAGGGTACGCAGCATCTCATTCAGGGCAGGCTGAGCAGGCCACAGCAGTGAAAAGAGCTGCACCCGGTCGTCAACGCTGAGCCAGGGCGCCAGCTCAACGGCCTGTGGCCAGAAATGGCGATCCAGCCGTGCATCGTGGTGCGGGCGACGGCGGCACCAGGACCAGAGTGTGACCAGCGCGTCGCCTTCCAGACCGGCCAGCGGCGTGGTGAGACGATGACGCTGCAGGCGCTGCAGGGTGCTGTCGATTTGCGCGGTGTCGGGCGTGGACGTTCTGGCACAGGCGACCATCAGCCGCACCAGTTCCGCTTCGCTCAGCAGCGTCAGTTCAACCGGCCATTCGCCTGACAGCGGTTCGCGCTGATGGCTGAAGCGAGTGGCGGTCGCAAAATCGAGGTTGCCGGGATTGATATGCTGAAACCAGCTCAGCTGTTTATCACCCATGCGGGTGACTAACTGGCCCTGGGCATCGGCCACCATTTCGTTCAGCAGCCAGGCTTTACCTGCCTGCGACTGGCCAAACAGCGCCAGCGTGACCGGACGCGCCACCTGCTGCGCCAGCGCCTGAGTCTGCACGCGCGCCTGGCGCAGTTGCAGCGTCAGGGTTTCGGCTTCCAGCGCCAGACGCGGCGACTGCTCACGTGTGGTCTCAATCCAGTTCAGGCTGTTATTCAGGGCGTCCTGCAACAGGCTAAGACGTTTTGCCAGTGTTTGTGGCTGACGGGGTTTTAACGCTTTCATCGTTTACACACGCTCCCGCTGTCAATCCAGTATTGCGCATTGGCATTGCCGGTCGCCGACAGGGTATTCAGCTTCAGACTTAACTGCTCCAGCGGCACGCGGGTGCCATCGTCCAGGCGCGCATCGCTCAGCACCAGACTTTCCGGGCCGGCGGCGTCGGGACCGGCTTTGACGGCCAGACGAATACGCAGCACGCTCTCACCGGCTACTTTACGCGCCAGCGTGGCGTCGTTCAGCGTCAGGCTGTAAAGCGGCGAGGCGGGCCAGCGTTCATTATCCAGCTGACGGAAACCGAGACAGACGTTGCCGCGAATACGGAAACTGCTTTTTTTATCCAGCGCATAGCCAGGATCGTCGAGGTCAATTTCGCTGTAGCAGAGGTTCTCGTCCGTCAGCGCCTGATTTTCATCGAGCATACCCAGGTAGCGAATGGTCGAATAGGGTTCAAAATCCCCGGCGCGGAACCAGAAGCTGCTGAGACGCAGATCCAGTGCCAGCAGGCAGAGCATCGCGCCGACTGCTGCAGTAGATTTCGGGTTGTCGATGCGGCCATGTTTGTTAAACGGATACCAGTCACTGGTGTGATAGCCTTCCAGCGACAGAATACGGCTGCCCGGCAGCGGTTGCAGATGACGGACCAGCGCCTGAATGCCCGGGAAGCGCGACGGACGACCGGTCAGCAGCAGCACGTCACACTGATAGAGCGACACCACTTCACACATGGAGCGCAGCGCCGGAATAATCGCCATGCGGTGCTGCATAAACTCACCATGCAGCAGCGACAGGCTCACCACCAGAGGCACCTGCAGCAGGTCAAAGCGGCTGTTACCGCCCAGTTCGCGCTGAATTTCGCCGTTAACAAACGCCAGCACCGCCTCGCCCGGTGGCTGCTCGACCAGCTCGCCAAACAGCGCATTGATCTCCGCATGGCTCTCCAGCGGATCCCAGTTTTCGTAACGCTCAAGCACCGCCTGCGCCAGTGGAATAAACAGCTGTAAGGTAACCTGCTGACGCAGTGTCGCCTGACCGTCCATGCGGCTGTCGTGACCAAACAGCTTGTTCATCAGCGGTTCCGCCAGGGTCAGGCCCGCTTTCTGCAGATGCTGCTGCAGCGCCGGTAAAATCCATAGCTGAATCACATCCAGCAGGATGTCGTCGCCCGCCACTTTAAAGCCTTCGCGGAACAGCAGACGCGGCGTGATTTTGACGTTGTTGCCCTGACCATCATCCAGACGATACTGGGTGATGGCGAGGTCGGTGGTGCCGCCGCCGATATCTATTGAGGCGATACGCAGGCTTTTGCCTGGCAGTTCGTCGGCCTCGCGCGGGCGATCAGGACGGGCCATGCTGCTGAAAAAGTCTTCGGCGCGACCGGCAAAGTTGACCTGGGTTTCGTTAAACAGCCAGACCATCTGACCACAGGTCGCTTCATCCCACTCCATCTGCACATCCGGCAGCGGTTTCGGGTTCTGACGCGGCAGAGAAGGTGACAGGTCATCGTCGTCCGCCAGCCAGCCCTCGGCTTTCCAGACCAGCGCCAGCGCTTCCTGCATCCGGCGGCGGAAAATTTCGCGCTCCGGCTTCGGCATCGCTGACGGCAGCGTCAGGATCACATGGCGCAGCTGACGCGGCGCGTGGCTCTGCGGCATACGCTGACGCTGTGCTGCACTGTTCATCTGCATCAGCGCCTGTGCCAGCAGCTCACACAGCATAAAGGTCATCAGCGAACTGCGGCTATAGTGCGGTGAAAAGACCGGCAGACGATCGTCGGGTGCCAGTGAGGAAAGCGGCTGGCCTTCGTCGTTGAGCAGGGTGGTAAAGGGTGCGGCATAAGCCAGGGGTTCAGCCTGATCGCCAGGGGTGTTAAAACGCCAGCCTGGCTGATAGCGGGCTTCATCCCACAGGTAACGACGTGGACTGGAGAGGCCGGTGCTGCCTTCCAGACCCACACGCTGTAGCGCCAGACGGCTTGCTTCGCGTCCCACGCGCGTCAGGGAAGGCCACATAAAGGCCTGCTCACGACCGCTCTCCAGCGAGAAGCTGGCTTTGCCGAAACGCGCCTCAGCAAACTCCAGACGGCTGTCAAACAGCTCGTTATACACCTGATGCGGCTGCGAGAGATCGCGCAGCTGCAGCTCATAGGTCTGCTTCAGGCCGTTGCTCTCTTCCGGGTGATCTTCCACCAGAATGCCGCAGGTATGAGAATTGCCGACATCCAGAATGATATCGACGTTGACCGCCGGGGTCTGTAGCGTGGCGGCCTGGATATGGATCTCGCTGAGGTCGAGCTGCTCGCCCATCAGTTCCAGCAGATTGAGGTAGTGCGCCTGATACTCAAACTCGCGCAGGGCCTGATTAATTGCCTGTTCGCGGCGATCGGAAACACGGTCGGTAAAGGATTCTCGCAGCCAGCCGTCAACCCAGGTCAGGTCAAGAAAATCGCCCAGCTCGTAGTTGTGCCAGGCCAGCGCAAAGGTCACGCCGTTCTGCGCATCGGCAGCGCTAAGGCCGAGCTGTTCGCCGCCATCCTGTTCCGCTACACAGCGGGTATCAAAGGCCAGAGTAACGCGATGGGTATTGCCTGCCGCATCGGGCGCGGGCAGGGCCACCAGACGCATCCGCGCCCAGTTTTCCGGGCCGCCGATAAAACGACGGCCGCTGGCGCAGCGCAGCATCGGCAGCGGCAGCCAGCAGGCTGACAGCAGTGTGAGTGAGTCTGCCAGGGCGATATCCGACTCCGGTCGCACCACTTCAGCAGCGCCCCCATCTTCCGGGTAGAGCATGAATTTACCGCTGTTGCCATCGACGTTCAGGCGCAGCAGCGGGCCGTTAGCGGTCTGGCGCACAAACTGACGGCGTGCCTGGGTAGCTGAGAGTTGCAGGCCAAAATCCAGAAACTGCACACCGCTGTTTTCAATCAGCGAAATTTTTTGTTTGTCATCGATCAGGGGAGCCAGCATCGTTATTTACTCTCACGCTTAATCGTCATCGGGAATACCCGGTCTTCAGCATACTGTGCTTCACACACGGCGGCGCCCATACTCGCATGGCAGATCAGCAGTGGCATACGGTAGCGCGAACTGTTCTGACACTTCGCCGTGTAGCGGCTCTCAATCACCAGGTTACCGGCACTGGTCATGGCGGCGCTGACATCAGCTTTACAGGTGGTATTACCCTGGGCAACCTGCACGCTGCCTTTGCCATTTTTAAACTGGAAGCGCATCACCGGCGGCTTACCGGTCGGCGTCGGCATCTGGTCGATAGTCACACGCCAGCGGCCATCAATCACCTGTACCTGACCTTCGCGCACGGCGTCCGGCGTGACAATCAAATCATCAGGCTTAGCCGGAACCGGCGGGGTCACTGCACTGGCAAGGGTAGCAGATGAAGCGGCTGGTGCGGCTTCGGTCGTGCCAGCGCTGGCTGGTTTTTGCGGCTGCGACTCGGGTTGTTTCTCAGTTGTTGCTGTCTCCGCAAGTGTCGTTGCTGCCGGTGTAGCGGCAGGTGTGGCCGCTGCCGGGGCCTGACTCGCCGCAGAGGCAGGAGTAGAAACCGCGGCGGGCGCTGAAACAACCGCAGGGGCGGCGGCTGGCTTCGTTGATGCCACCGGTGTGGCGACAGGTTCAGGACGATGCAGCAGCACGGCCACCGTTACGGCGGCAGCAATCGCCACCGGCGGTAACAGATACCAGACGCGGAAACGACGGCGAGCCGCTACAGGTGCAACCGGCTCAGGCGCAACGGCTGCCGCGACTGGCAGCGGCTCCTCTTCAGGTTCAGGTGCAGGTTCAGGCTCAGCGACGATGACCGGCTCGACGGCAACAGGTGCGGCAGGCAGCTCAGGCAGCGGTTCAACCAGCGTCACCGGCAGATTCTCTTCCAGCGTGTCGCGCAGGCAGGCCAGCGCATCGTCACGGCTGCGTGCCTGGGCATCAACAAAGCCCCAGAAGGTAATGACCGGTTTGCCATCAACCAGATAAACATACTGCTGATCGGGGAATTGCAGGGTTTTGCTCAGCAGCGCACCAAACAGCCGCATCGACGGGTTCTCTGCCGCGCGCGCGCGCGTACTGAGATCCTGCATATCCTGCTGGCATGCGGTAAGCTGCTGCAGTGCCACCCGACGTTCATGATCGCTGGCGCCCAGCCAGGATTTCACCCGGCCGCTGAAAGGGGCATACCAGTCGAGGCGGTCGCCCCGTTCATTGGCCTGAGGAATGGCCAGGCAATCTGCCAGTGCGCTCTGACGGCGCAGGCGCAGGGTTTCACGAATTTGCAATGCTGAGGCATAGACCGGCTGGCCATTTTCACCTAATGCCAGAACTGCATCTAAATTACCGCTGCGCAGAAAAGTTTTTGCCACCTGTTGGGCCCTTATCGGTCGTTGTCTGAGGCAGAAAATCGCGTGTTATCGACGATTAGGTTGATTTTACGCGGGGCAATGACAAATCAAACGGCAGAAAAGGAGGTAAATCCAGTGTTTTTTTCACCGGCGGGCGGAAAAATAACCGATATTTCAGCAGCTATCACGCAATCAGGCGGTTTTACGCACCAGCACCAGGTGAGCGATAACGCCACCGATCAGTCCCCAGAAGGCAGGGCCAATACCCAGCAAAGAGACGCCTGATGCGGTGATCAGAAACGTGATTAGCGCACTGTCGCGTTCGGCAGGCACATCGAGTGCGCGATGCAGGCTGCCGCCCAGGGTAGCCAGCAGAGCCAGACCCGCCAGCGCCTCAATCAGCACCGCAGGTAGCGCACTGAACAGCACGGCAATCAGCGCACCGGACGCGCCCGCCAGCAGATAAAAGACCCCGGCCAGCGCAGCGGCACGCCAGCGTTGCTGCGGATTAGCGTCGACTTCATCGCTCATGCAGATCGCCGCCGTAATCGCCGCCACGCAGACCGAAAAGCCTCCAAAAGGCGACAACAGCAGCGCTGTAACACCGGTCCAGCTCATCAGAGAAGAGACCGGCGGACGGTAGCCGTGCGCCTGTAACGTCGCGATGCCAGGGGCATTCTGCGACGCCATGGTCACCAGGAAATAGGGCACGCCGATCCCCAGCAGCGTGGTCAGGGTAAAGTGCGGCATCACCGGCTCCGGCAGTGCCAGCATCATCGCCTGCGGGGGAAAATGGATGGCATGCTGGGCCAGTGCCACGGCAATCCCTACCATCAGCGTCACCAGAATGGCATAGCGTGCCAGCCAGCGACGGGCCAGCAGCCAGGCGAGGCACATGCTGCCACACAGCACAAAGTTGCTCTGCAAATCGGCAAAGGTCTGCAGCCCGAAGCGCAACAGAATACCGGCCAGCATCGCCGCCGCCAGCGAGGCGGGAATATGGTTCATCAGCCGGGCAAACAGGCCGGTCACGCCGCACACCACGATCAGCAGATTTGCGAAAACAAACACGCCCACCGCCTCATTCAGCGTAACGCCGTGAAAGCTGGTCGCCAGCAGCGCGGCACCGGGCGTGGACCAGGCGGCCAGCACCGGCATGCGGTAGCGCAGTGAAAGACCCAGCGAGACAATCCCCTGCGCAAGACCCAGCACTGACAGCCAGCCACCAATCTGCGCCGGTGAAGCGCCCGCCGCCTGAAACATCTGATAAATAATCGCGCCGCTGCTGCTGTAGCCCACCAGCACAGCAACAAAGCCGGAGACCAGCATCGGCAGGGTAAAACGGGACGGTTCGGCTCTCGTCATGGTCAGACTCAATTTAAGGTGTGCGTTATAGCGCACATGTTCGCATAGTGCGCTATAACGCACAAGTGTTACACTATCGGCATAACGTCACCTGCCAGGGTGACGAGAACTCAGGAGAAAAAATGGCAGATTTTCAGCAACACCTGAGCGGTGCGCTCAGACAGTTGCGCCAGGCCAATGGCTGGAGCCTGACGCTGACGGCGGAGCGAACCGGCGTCAGTAAAGCGATGCTGGGGCAGATTGAGCGGGGTGAATCCAGTCCGACGGTGGCGACGCTGTGGAAGATTGCTACCGGGTTTAACGTTCCCTTTTCCTTTTTTATCGACGGGAGCGCGTTGCCTTCCGGCACCATATCGGGATTCAGTCAGCCCAACGCTGACATGTCGGTACGCTCCGTGCTGCCTTACGATCCGCAACTGCGATTTGATCTGCTGGCGGTGGAGCTGGCCGCGGGCGCGCAGAGCCATTCCTCGCCACATGAAGCGGGCTGCGTGGAGCAGGTGGTGGTTATTGAGGGCGAACTGTTGCTGGGGGTCAACGATCGCTGGCGGCGTCTGCTAAAAGGCGAGGCGTTTCAGTTCAGCGCCGACGTGCCGCACAGCTACCGCAACCCGCTCAGCACGCCGCTGCGCTTTCACAGCCTGATTCACTATCTGCAGCGCCCGGACGTTACAAATTGATACCTGAGCAAACTACACAGTTTACCTTCGTATCTTTATACTTTCGCTTATCGATGGAGACGGGAAATGCGCGATCTGACTGAATCTGCTGCCACGCTGCGCATGCTGGTGGGCAAGCTGGGTCGCCGGTTGCGCGAATCGGCACCGCCTGGCGAACTCACCTGGTCGCAGGTGGCGGTGCTGGGGCATCTGGTGCGCGACGGGGCGATGACGGTGACGCAACTGGCCGCCGCCGAGGGCGTGCGCACCCAGTCAATGGGGACGACCGTCGCCGGATTAGTGGCGGCAGAACTGATAACGGGCGAGCCCGATCCCCATGATGGCCGTAAAACACGCTATCTGCCCACCGCATCGAGCCTGGCGGTAATTACGTCGAGTCGTGCAATGCGCGATGACTGGCTGGTCAGGACACTGGATGCGCGGCTCAGTCCGGCAGAGCAGCAACAACTGATCGACGTTCTCCCTCTGCTGCAACGACTCACTGACTATTGAACCTGAGGATCCAACATGGCTGTAACCACACTTGATGCAAAAACTGCGCTGATTGTTATCGACCTGCAACATGGCATTGTAGCGCTGCCTCTGGTCCATGAGCCGCAGCCGGTGATCGAACGCTGTGCCGATCTGGCTGAGGCATTTCGCGCGCACGACCTGCCGGCGGTGCTGGTTAACGTGGCCGGTGGGGCACCTGGCCGTAACGAGCAGGCGCGTCACAACGGCGATCTGCCTGACGACTGGGCCACGCTGGTTCCGGCGATGACGCCGCAGCAGAATGATCTCACCATCACCAAGAAAACCTGGGGCGCGTTTCATAACACGGCGCTACATGAGGAACTGCAAAAGCGCGGCATTACTCAGGTCGTGATCTGCGGTATTGCGACCAGCATCGGCGTGGAGTCGACGGCACGTCAGGCGTATGAATTAGGTTACAACGTCACGCTGACGACCGATGCGATGACCGATCTCAACATGGATACGCACAACAACAGCGTAAAATTGATATTCCCGCGCCTGGGTGAATCCGGCAGCTGTGACGATATTGTGGCGCAGCTAAAATCCCGTGCCTGATAAGCGTATGACGGTATGATCCGGGCCACCGCAATGGTGGCCCGGATAGTTTTAACGGAAGGCGTAACCCAGCGTCACACCGACGCTATAGTTGCGGCCCGGCGCAGACTCGAAGTAGCGACCATTGCTCTCATTCACAATCACTGAACCCACGTAGTGCCGGTCAAACAGGTTATCGACCCGGCCAAACAGATCCAGCGTCCAGTTCTCCACCAGCCACTTATAGCCACTGTTTACGGCCGCCACGGTGTAAGACGGGGTATTCACGTTGTTCTGATCTTCAGCGGCGATCTGGCTCAGATAACGCACTTCACTGCCGGCGTAAAAGCCCTGTTCCGGCAGATAGCCGAGTCCGGCGTACGCCATGTTTCGCGCGATGCCCGGAATGCGGTTGCCGTCACAGCTATCGCTGCCGCAGGCGTTGCTGCGATAACGCGCATCCAGCAGTGTATAGGCCATCTTCAGCCGCCAGTCCCAGGCAAACTGCTGATCCAGGCTTAACTCCAGACCGCGGCGGCGGGTCTGACCGGCATTTTTATAGGTAGTTCGTCCGCCGCTGCTGGTATCCGCCACAATCTCATCGCGGGTATCGGTCTGGAACAGCGCCGCGCTGACCAGGCCATTGCCGATGCGTTTTTTACTGCCGATCTCCAGCGTGTCGCTGGTGGCCGGTTTCAGCCCCAGGTTCAGGCCGGTCGCGCCATCCGAGCGGTAAGAGAGCTCATTAATGGTCGGCGTTTCAAAGCCGCGTCCGGCGGAGATCCACGCGTTCCAGCTCGGGTCAAACGCATATTTCAGCGCCGCCGCGGGCAGCCACTTGTGATACCGCGCCTCACCGCTGTCGTCACCGTTACCGGGCCGGATATAGAAGTCATTGGAATCAAAGTTAACGGTGCTGAAGCGCACGCCTGCATCCAGCGACAGTTTATCGGTGAGCTGCCAGTTGGTCTGCACATAAGGATCGAGCGTCCACATCAGGTTGCGCTCGTTGCGGCGCAGATTGCCCTGTTCGCCCAGCTGCGTTACGCCGCTGCTGACGGTGTAGTTTTCATAACCCTTGCGGCGCTCGGTCATGGTTTCGTAGTCGAGTCCGCCGGTCACCGCCACCGGCATCGACAGCAGCGTGTCGCGATGGGTCCAGCGCGTATCGACGCCCTGATAGTGGCGGGTAAGGTCGATCACGCCTCCTGGATGAGAGGGATTACGCTGAACGGCGGCAGGAATGGACTGGAACTGCGTGGTTTCACGCACTCCTGCATAGAGCATTACGCTGAGGTCATCGTTTTCACTCATCTGGCGCTGATAACGCAGGCCGCCCTGGGTCTGATCGACCGTTTTACGGGTGTTGTAAAGCGTAACGTTACTGACCACCTGGCGCGGATTGTCACGCCACTGCGCTTCGGTTAAGCCGCCGGGATCCTGGGCGTCAATGTGCACGCTGTTAAACAGCAGCGTCAGGGTACTGACATCATCGATGCGCACGCCGAGCCGGGCGTTGCCGAGGTTTTTCTGCGCAGAACTGTGATCGCGATAACCGTGGGTCGTAAAGCGTGAGGCGGAGACGGTGTAGTTCACATCCCCGGCGTGCGTGCCGTCACCAGTTGCGCCACTGGCTTTAACGCTGTTGCGCCAGCTGCCGTAACTGCCGTACCAGCTGCTCGCTTCCAGCGTGGCCGGCTGCTGACCCTGCTGGGTGGTCAAATTGATCACGCCGCCCGATGCGTTGCCATAGAGCGCAGAAAAGGGGCCGCGCAGCACCTCGACATGATCAATCGAGCCGATATCAATATTGGAGGTCTGCGCCTGACCGTCCGGCATGGTGGCCGGGATGCCATCCACATAGATGCGCAGCCCGCGTACGCCGTAGGTTGAGCGGGAGCCAAAGCCACGCATCGACAGCTGCAGGTCCTGGGCGTAATTCTGGCGGTTTTGGATCTGCAGACCCGGCACGCTGCTGAGGTTTTCCGACAGGTTAACGCGCGGCGCAGCCTGACGCATATCGTCGCCGCTGACCACACTCAGGGCGGCGGGGGTATCAAGCTCGTTAAGGCCCGTTTCTGGCGGGGTGGCCGTGACGACCAGGGTATTGTCATTGTCTGCTGCCAGCAGCGGCAGCGGCAAAATGGCAGGCAACATCAGCAGCGTCGCCTGCCGCAGAGAGAGTATTTTCATTATCAGAGGCCTGAAAAGAGAAGCATAAATGAACCAGGTGGAACAATTGCCGCATAGGGTAAGGCTTCGGGGTGCCGGGGTACACCGTTTCACGCTGGATTTTTTCTCTGTTTACCGCCAGGCTGGAATCCATCTTTTGCAGTAATAAGGCATCCAGCATTGACGGATGCAGACACAAACTTATGGGAGTCAGCATGAAACAACCTGAAGTGGCGGTTCTGGGATTAGGCGCAATGGGGCATGCATTTGCCGCCAACCTGCTGAAAAAAGGCTTTCGCGTACACGGCTGGAACCGTACCCGCGCGCGCGGCGAGGATTTGCTGGGCGCCGGATTGCAGCTGGCTGATTCACCGGCAGAGGCGGTACGCGAGGCAGATGTGGTAATCGCCATGCTCTCCGACGGTGACACCACAGAGCAGGTGCTGCATCAGGCCAAAGCGGCGTTTAAGCAGGGTGCGACGCTATGTCAGATGGGCACCATCGGCGTGGAAAAAACCGATGCGCTGATCGCCTTTTTCACAGCGGAACGACCGGATCTGCTGTTCATCGACGCGCCGGTTTCCGGCACCAAAGCACCCGCAGAAAACGCACAGATTCTGGTGCTGGCCAGTGGCGATCAGAGCCGTGCCCAGGCGGCAGAAACGGTGTTTGCCGCCATCAGCAAAGAGACAAAGTGGCTGGGCGAGGCGGGCAAAAGCACCCGCATGAAGCTGGTCATCAATAGCTGGCTGATTGGCATGATGCAGAGCCTGGCAGAGAGCACCCGGCTGGCGGAGGCGTTCGGCTTTTCTACCGACGATCTCTGGCAGGTGCTGGAGGGCGGTCCGCTGGCCGCACCGTATGCAAAAATGAAGCTCGGGATGATCGCCAGCGACGACTTCACGCCGCAGATGCATCTGGTCTGGGCGCTGAAAGATGCCCGCCTGGCGCTGGATGCCGCAGAGACGCCGCTGCCGGCGCTGGAGAATATCGCCCAGCTCTGGCAGCAGGCGGTGGAGGCCGGACACGGTGAAGAGGACCTGGCGGTGATCTACCGCTACCTGAAGGCGCAATGAGTCAGCAACATTTTGACTTCAGCACGCGTCCGCTGGTGCCGCTGGCACACGATTATCTGCACGGTGCCAGCGAACCCTGGCACCAGCACGCCTGTGCCCAGCTGATCCACACCCTGAGCGGCGTGGTACGGGTGGAGACGGAGTATGGCAGCTGGATTGTGCCGCCGAGTCGCGGCGTCTGGCTGCCCGCATTTACCCGTCATGCGCTGCAGATTACCGGCAGTGTGGCGGCGCGCACGCTGTTTATCGATCCGCTGGCGCGCGCCGATCTGCCCGCCAGTTGTCAGGTGGTGCAAATCTCACCGCTGCTGCGCGAACTGATTGTCACGGCGCTGAGCCTGCCAGATCGTTACGCCGCAGGCAGTCGGGCCGAGCGGGTGATGGAGTTGATTCTGGATGAAATCCGCGGCATGGAGGTGCTGCCATTTGCCTTGCCGACGCCCGACAGCCCCCGTTTACAGGCCCTGTGCGAGCTGATTCAGCAGACGCCCGGTGAAAGCTGGACGCTGCTGCGCGCCAGCGCCCACCTGAATGTTTCGGGCCGCACTCTGGCCCGCCATTTTATGCGCGAAACCGGCCTGCAGTTCAGCGACTGGGTGCGCCGCGCCCGCCTGGCTATCGCCCTGACGCGACTGGCGCAGGGCGACTCCGTACTGCGGGTGGCGCTGGAGCTGGGCTATGAAAGCCCCAGCGCGTTTAGTGCGATGTTTCGTCGTCTGCTGGGCGCCTCTCCGACGGACTACTTTTCGCCTGCAGAAACTGGCCTGCTGCGCTGAGCAGCGCCTGCATCGCGGCGCGGGCAGCGTCATTGTCGATACTCACTCCCCAGGCTCGCGCGCCACGGGCATCCACGCAGCTGATATAGGCCACCGAGCGGCTGTCACTGCGCCGTCCCAGCGTATGCTCGTGATAGCCCTCGATGGTCAGATGCAGATCAAACGTGCTGCGCAGGGCATTGACCGCCGCCGACAGCCAGCCGTTGCCGCTGCCGGTCAGCATCAGCGATTGCGTCTGATACACCACGCTGGCGCTAATCTGCGTCTGCCCGCCGCTGTCACTCTGGCTGTCAGCCCGCTGTAATGCCAACGCGGGCTGCGTTACGCCATACTGGCGGCAGAAGAGCTGCCACAGCGCGTAGTGCGTCATCTCTCCGCCGTGCCGGTCAGTCTCCTGCTGAACACAGCGGCTGAAATCCTGCTGCAGCGCTCGCGGCATTTGTAACCCGTGATTCTGCTCCAGCAGCCAGGCGGCCCCGCTTTTTCCCGACTGGCTGTTGACGCGGATCACCGCCTCATAGCTACAGCCAATGTCGGCCGGGTCCAGCGGCAGGTAAGGCATCTGCCACTCTGTTTCCTGCTGCTGAGCGCGGATGGCAAACCCTTTTTTGATTGCATCCTGATGAGAACCAGAGAAGGCAGTGAAGACCAGCTCGCCCGCATAGGGATGGCGCGGATGAACCGGCAGCTGGTTGCAGCGGGTTACCACTTCAATCACCTCATGCATCTGGCTGAAATCGAGCTGGGGCGAAACGCCCTGGGTATAGAGATTCAGCGCCAGCGTCACCAGGTCCACATTGCCGGTGCGTTCACCGTTACCAAACAGACAGCCCTCGACCCGGTCAGCGCCCGCCAGCAGCGCCAGTTCTGCGCAGGCGACGCCGGTGCCGCGATCGTTGTGCGGATGCACGCTGATGCAGACGGCATCACGGCGGCTGAAGTGACGGCAGAAATACTCAATCTGATCGGCATAAACGTTGGGGGTATTGACCTCTACCGTGGCGGGAAGGTTAATGATCATCGGGCGCTGCGCGTCCGGTTGCCAGACATCGGCTACCGCCTCGCAGATCTCCAGCACAAACTCCGGCTCGGTAAAGCAGAAGGTCTCTGGTGAATATTCAAAGGTCCAGTGGGTGTCCGGCTGCGCCTCGCATTCGGCGCGGATCTGCCGTGCACCAGCGGTGGCCAGCGCCACGATTTCCGCTTTGCTCTGCTTAAATACCCGCTCGCGAAACAGCGGCGCGGTGGCGTTATAAAGATGCACGATGGCGCGCGGGACGCCCTGCAGCGCCACAAACGTGCGGGCAATCAGGTCTTCCCGCGCCTGAGTCAGTACCTGTAACGTCACATCCTCCGGGATACGCTGTTGCTCAATCAGGTCGCGGACGAAACCGAAATCCGTCTGCGAGGCAGAGGGAAAGGCGACCTCGATCTCCCGAAACCCGCAGCGCAGCAGCAGATCCCAGAAGGCCATTTTGCGTTCCCGATCCATCGGTTCTGCCAGCGCCTGATTGCCGTCACGCAAATCGGTGGAAAGCCAGCGCGGCGCCTGGGTCAGCTGGCGTGAGGGCCACTGGCGATCGGGCAGGGTGATCAGCGGGGAGGGACGATATTTATCAGCGGGTCGGGTCAGCATAGGAGTCTCCTGTGGTTTTTTTATCAGTCTGCCGACACGGCTCCGGGTCCGCGCGCGCAAGGCTGACAACCTGACGCGCAAAAGTGACAATACCCTGCATGACCTGCATGACCTGCATGACCTGCATGACCTGCATGACCTGCATGACCTGCATGACCTGCATGACCTGTGTTGCCCTGCGTGCGCTCTGGTTTGGTGAATCCGCCGGGCAGGGTTAGCATGGTCACCTGTTTATCCGGGTGAACACTTATGCTGATTTTTGACGGCCACAATGATCTCTTGCTTAACCTCTGGCTGCATCATCGCGATGCACCCGTGCAGGCGTTTTATCAGGGCATTGAACGGGGCCACCTCGACTATCCGCGCATTCAGCAGGGCGAGATGGGCGGCGGGCTGTTTGCGATTTTTGTGCCGCCGCAGGCGTACATTGCCAGCACTGTTCCGGCCCGCGCCGATGAGCCGTATGAACCGCTGCAAATCATGTGGCAGCAGCTCGATATCCTGAGGCAGCTGGCCGAGGCACCAGGCGGACGGGCGCGACTCTGCCTCAGCAGTGACGAGATTGCCGCCTGCCGCGCGGAAGGCGTGCTGGCGATGGTGGCGCACATTGAAGGTGCCGATGCGCTGGACGAAGAGGGCGAGCAGCTGCACGCCTTCTGGCAGGCGGGTGTGCGCAGTATCGGGCCATTCTGGAATCTGCGCAGCCGCTTTGGTGAAGGCGTCAGTGGCTCGTTTCCCGGCACGCCCGATACCGGGCCGGGGCTGACCGCCGTCGGTGAAAAGCTGATTCAGCAGGCGAGTAGCCTGAAGATGATGATCGACGTGTCGCACATGAATACCAATGCGTTCTGGGACACCGCCCGGCTTTCCCGTGCGCCGCTGGTCGCCAGCCACTCCAACGCGCACGCCCTCTGTCCACAGCCGCGCAATCTGACCGACGATCAACTGGTAGCGATCCGCGACAGCGGCGGTCTGGTTGGCATTAACTTTGGCAATGCGTTTCTGCGCGCCGATGGAAAACGCGACGCTGAAACGCCATTAACAGAAATTGTTAAGCATTGTGATCACCTGTTGAAGATAATGGGCAGCGACCATGTGGCCTTTGGCTCTGATTTCGACGGGATTACCCCTCCGGCCGCGCTGGGCGATGTCAGCGGAATGCCGCGATTGCTCGCCGCTTTTCAGGAAGCGGGCTATGATCAGAGACTGACAGAGAAGCTGGCATGGGGAAACTGGCAGCGGGTTTTACATCTGACCGGGCTGTGATAACAATTTCCTTATGTTCCGGGCTTGATCCCGACGCGCCATTGGCGCAACATCTGCCTGGAAATTGTGACGGTGTTCTCATTTAACAGCCGTCACGCCGATTTCAGACAGCACATTTACTGTTAACCAAGAGGAAGTAACTCATGTGGAAAAAACCAACTTTCGTTGATATGCGTCTCGGTCTGGAAGTGACTCTTTACATCTCCAACCGTTAATCGTTCTGCCCGCCCTCTGAGCGGGCATTTTTTTCAACTTCTGGTTGTCCTCTATGTTTATCAAAATCCTCGGCTCAGCCGCGGGTGGCGGGTTTCCGCAGTGGAACTGTAACTGCGCCAACTGCCACGGCGTGCGAAATGGCACCATTCAGGCTCAGGCACGCACACAATCATCGATTATCCTCAGCGATAACGGCGAAGACTGGGTGTTATGTAACGCGTCACCTGACATCGGCCAGCAGATCCTGCACACGCCAGAACTGACCCGTAAGGGCGTACTGCGCGGCACGGCGATCGGGGGAATTATCCTGACCGACAGCCAGATCGATCACACCACCGGGCTGCTGAGCCTGCGTGAGGGCTGCCCGCATCAGGTCTGGTGTACGCCGGAAGTGCATGCCGACCTCAGCACCGGCTTCCCGATCTTTCCGATGCTGACCCACTGGAACGGCGGTTTACAGCACCGGCCGATTGCGCCACTGACCCCGTTCAGCGTCGATGTCTGCACCGATTTGCAGTTCACCGCGATTCCTATTATCAGTAATGCACCGCCTTACTCGCCGTATCGCGACCGGCCGCTGCCCGGTCATAACGTGGCGCTGTTTATTGAAAACCGGGCGAATGGGCAGACGCTGCTCTACGCGCCAGGTCTGGGCGAACCGGATGCGGTGATCCTGCCGTGGCTGCAAAAAGCGGATTGCCTGCTGATTGACGGCACCGTCTGGCAGGATGATGAACTGCTGACCACCGGGGTGGGTCACAACACCGGCAAGGCGATGGGGCATCTGGCGCTGGCGGAAGAACAAGGGCTGATGGCGCTGCTGGCGTCGCTGCCGGCAAAACGTAAAATTCTGATCCACATTAACAACACTAATCCGATCCTTAATGAGCAGTCACCCCAGCGTCAGTTTCTGACGGAGCAGGGAATAGAGGTGAGCTGGGACGGAATGGCGATCCACCTTCAGGGCTAAATCATGCAGATTACTGACACGCTGTCGCCGCAGGCTTTTGAACAGGCCCTGCGCGACAAAGGCGCTTTCTACCATATTCATCACCCGTATCACATCGCGATGCATAACGGTCAGGCCACGCGCGAGCAGATTCAGGGCTGGGTGGCGAACCGCTTCTATTACCAGACCACTATTCCGCTGAAAGATGCGGCGATCATGGCGAATTGCCCCGATCCGGCTACCCGCCGTAAATGGGTGCAGCGCATCCTTGACCACGACGGCAGTAACGGCGAAGAGGGCGGCATTGAGGCCTGGCTGCGGCTGGGCGAGGCGGTCGGGTTGACGCGCGAAGAATTATTGTCTGAGCAACATGTGCTGCCGGGCGTACGCTTTGCGGTCGATGCCTATATTAACTTCGCCCGCCGCGCTAACTGGCAGGAGGCGGCCTGCAGTTCACTTACCGAGCTGTTCGCCCCGCAGATCCACCAGTCACGACTCGACAGCTGGCCGCAGCACTATCCGTGGATCAAAGAAGAGGGCTACTTCTACTTCCGCAGCCGCCTGGGTCAGGCGAACCGCGATGTGGAGCATGGCCTGGCACTGGCGCTGGAGTACTTCACCACCGCCGAAACGCAGAACCGGATGCTGGAAATTTTGCAGTTTAAGCTCGATATTTTATGGAGCATGCTTGACGCCATGACCATGGCTTATGAGCTGAAACGTCCGCCTTATCACACCGTCACCGACAAGGCGGCGTGGCACACCACCCGACTGGTATAACAGATGAATGAAAACTCGATTGCCGCGTTTCGTCGCGGCTACCGCATGCAGTGGGAAGCTGCCCAGGATACCCATGTGGTGCTCTATCCCGAAGGCATGGCGAAGCTGAACGAAACCGCCGCCGCCATTCTTGAGCTGGTGGATGGCAAACAGGATATCGCCGCAATTATCGCAACGCTGGATAGCCGGTTCCCTGAGGCGGGCGGTGTGGGGCCGGACGTTTTAGAGTTCCTGCAGTCAGCCCATGAACAGAAGTGGATACAGTTCCGTGACCCCGCATAAACCTGGCGTGAATCCGCCGCTCTGGCTGCTGGCCGAGCTGACCTATCGCTGTCCGCTGCAGTGTCCCTACTGCTCCAACCCGCTGGATTTCGCACAGCAGGAGAAGGAGCTGACCACGGAACAGTGGATTGAGGTCTTTCGTCAGGCGCGCGCCATGGGCAGCGTCCAGCTCGGATTCTCCGGCGGCGAACCGCTGGTGCGTAAAGATCTGCCTGAGCTCATTAAAGCGGCGCGCGATCTCGGCTTCTACACCAACCTGATCACGTCGGGCATTGGCCTGACGGAGAAGAAGCTGGATGCGTTCAGCGAGGCCGGTCTGGATCATATCCAGATCAGCTTCCAGGCGAGTGACGAAACCCTGAATGCGGCGCTGGCCGGGTCGAAGAAAGCGTTTCAGCAGAAGCTGGAGATGGCGAAAGCGGTAAAAGCGCACGGCTATCCGATGGTGCTGAACTTTGTGCTGCATCGCCATAATATCGACCAGATCGACAGGATCATTGACCTCTGCATTGAGCTGGAAGCGGATGACGTTGAGCTGGCAACCTGTCAGTTCTACGGCTGGGCGCAGCTCAACCGAGAAGGCCTGCTGCCGACGCGTGAGCAGATCGCTCAGGCGGAAGCGGTGGTCAGGCGCTACCGCGAGCGGATGAGCACCACCGGCAATCTGACCAATCTGCTGTTTGTCACGCCGGATTACTACGAAGAGCGACCTAAACCCTGCATGGGTGGCTGGGGTGCCATTTTCCTCAGCGTCACACCAGAGGGCACCGCGCTGCCGTGCCACAGTGCGCGCCAGCTGCCGGTAGAATTTCCGTCGGTACTGACACAGCGCCTGGACGATATCTGGTACAACTCGTTCGGCTTCAACCGCTATCGTGGTTTTGACTGGATGCCGGAGCCGTGCCGCTCCTGTGATGAGAAAGAGAAAGATTTTGGTGGCTGTCGCTGTCAGGCGTTTATGCTGACCGGTAATGCTGACAACACCGATCCGGTCTGCAGCAAATCACCGCATCACGGCAAAATCCTTGAGGCCCGGCGTGAGGCGGATTGCAGCGACATTAAAATTGGTCAGCTGCAGTTCCGCAACCGCAGCAACTCGCAACTGATCTACAAAACCCGGAACCTCTGATGACCCCGCGCGGCCTGGTGATAAACGGTCTGATGGTTGAACTGGTGCATCAGGCTGATGCCAGCCAGGCCGCCGCCCTGATTCAGATAGGGGCAGGGAGTCACGACGAGCCGGATCGCTGGCCCGGACTGGCGCATCTGCTGGAGCATCTGCTGTTCACCGGCAGCACCGGCTGGCCCGACGAGGGCCGGCTGATGAGCTGGATCCAGACGCAGGGCGGCAGGGTTAATGCCACCACGCTGGCCCGGCGCAGCGCGTACTTCTTTGAGGCCACGCCGTCACTGCTGGCAGACGGTCTGGCAAGACTGCAGGATATGCTGGTCTCTCCGCTGCTTGATAATCAGGCGATTGCGCAGGAAGTGGCGGTCATCGACGCGGAATATCGGCTGTTGCAGCGTCATGAGCCATCCCGCATCGAAGCGGCATTGCTGCACGCCGCAGCAACCCCCGCTGAATTTCAGCGCTTTCATATTGGCAGCCGGGCGAGCTTTGGCAATGAGCTGTCGGCGCTGCAACGGGCATTGCGCCAGTTTCACCAGCGCTACTACGTTGCCAGCAATATGCGGCTCTGGCTGCAGGGACCGCAGTCGCTGGATGCGCTGGAAGAGCTGGCGCGTCAGTTTGCCGCCGCGCTGCCTGCCGGTCAGTGGCAGCAGGATCTGGCGCCGCCGCAGCTCAACAGCGATACCGGCTGGCAGCTGGCAGAGACTGCCCAGGCAGCGTTATGGCGCACCTGGCTGCTGGATAACAGTGACGGTGTCACGTTATGGCGTGAATTTCTGTTGGATGAAGCGCCCGGCTCGCTGCTGGCTACTCTGCGTGAGCAGGGACTGGCGGAGGCGCTGGAGCTGAAATGGATTTATCAGGCTGAAGATGCGTGCTGGCTGGCGCTGGGTATCGAAACCAGCGAGCCTGCGAGGGTAAATCATCTGGTTAATGGTTACATCGATGCGTTGCGCCAGACGAATAATCAGCAACATCAGCACTATCATCAGCTTGCACATCACTACTTTGTGACGTTGTCACCACTGGAGCAATTGCGTCAGCGCGCTATCGGCTTCGCACCTGATGAAAGCTTGCCTGCGCTGCAGCCGTTGCTGAAGAAACTCACCCATGCGTCTGGCACCGTGCTGTGCTGTACGTCACAACCGGCAAAGGAACACATCGTCACGCAGGGCTTCACTCTGGCGCTGACGGCCTGTGAGCCAGCCCCGGATGAGACGCTGCCCGCTGCCCGTTTCACCTTCTATCCGCCCGACATCACTGCGACGCCTGCGCCGCTGCCCGCGCAGGCGGTGGCATTGCCGCATCATCAGTCAGATGACCCGCAGGCAACGCTTATCCTGCGACCGGAGTTCTGGTCAACCTTTACTGCGGAGACGGGAGAAACGCTGGGCCGGCGGTTGCGTCCGCTATTTGCGGCGCTGCGTCATCAGGGGGGGCACGGCAGCTGGCAGGAAACAGAGGGCGTGTGGCAACTGACGCTCCGCCTGACAAAGGATGAGGCGGTAACTGACCAGACGCTGAGCCAGATTGTTTCTGCCCTGGCATTGCCGGTTGAGGCAAATCTGCCATCGCCTGTCGAAAGCATCGCTATCCGTGCGTTGCTGCGACAGTTGCCTTATCAGCTGGCAGCCAATGTTACGCCAGGGTGCTGGCGGGCGGCGCTGAAGGGCGGCAACGCCGCGCTGCATTCACGCATTGCCCGACTGCTGAGCGCGCTGTCGCTGCCGGTTAACCCGGACACGCCGCCCAAGCGTATGACCACGCAGACCGGCATGACGCGCCTTCCACACGCCAGTGCAGACAACGCGCTGCTGCTGTTTATTCCGCTGCAGCGTCCTGAACAGCTGGCTGCATTGCGCGCACTGGCGCTCATCTACGAGCCACGTTTTTTCCAGCGCTACCGCGTTGAGCAGCCAATAGGTTACGTGGTCAGCAGCCGCTATATGCGCTGCGCTGATGAAGAGGGGGTGTTATTTGCGCTACAGTCGCCCGATTACAGTGCGCTGTCACTACTGCGCTACTGCCGTAACTTCCTGCGGTCACTGAACGAGACGCTGGCGGAATGTGATCTTGTGGCCCTGAAAGCGCGACTGCTGAGCCAGCAGGTTGAGCAGCCACTGGCCCTGCTACGCCGTGAAAATGGCCTGGCAGAACCGGACGCGACGCAGATTGCGGCGCTGACCCTTGCAGATTTACTGCAATTGCACCGCACGCTGATTCAGGATCGCCGCCGCTGGCGGGTGCTGTTTACCGGCGGGAATACGTAGTGACCGGTTTTAAGGTTGCTGAATTTATTTGAAAATTACCGACAAATCTCTTCACTGTCTATTCCGGGAAAACTGGACCACACTCAATTCACTTTTGTCCGCATAAGGAATTGACCGTGAAGAACTTCAAACGTATTGCACTGCCCCTGTTAGCCGCTGCTACCCTCTACGCTCCGTTATCTCAGGCTGAGGCGATGCACTACCAGCTGAACCCTGAGCATACGTCGGTAATTGTTGCCTGGAACCACTTTGGCTTCTCAAATCCTACCGCGGATATCCCGGACGCAACCGGTACTCTGGTGTTCGATAAAGATCATCCGGAGGCCTCACGCGTTGACGTGACCCTGCCAGTCAGCAAAATCGACAGCCACGTCGCGGCGCTGACCAAAGAGTTCAAAGGTACCGAATACTTCGACACCGCCAAATACCCGACAGCGACCTTCCACAGCACCAAAGTGGTGGCGAAGGGCGACAATAAATTTGACGTTGAAGGTAACCTGACCCTGAAAGGGATCACCAAACCGGTTACGCTGCACGCGACGCTGAACAAGCAGGGCGAGCATCCGATGGTCAAGAAGCAGGCGATTGGTTTTGACGCCACCGGCACCATCAAGCGTTCTGACTTCAAGCTGGACAAATATGTCCCTGCGGTAAGCGACGACGTTACGCTGACGCTGTCTACCGAAGCTTACGCGAAGTAATCAACGGATGGCGTAGCCCCTCTGGCTGCGCCATCGTTTTTCCCTTTAATTCGTCAGCTCTGCAGACTCTCCAGCGTGACAGACGCCCCGCCACAGACGATAACCAGCACGTTATCATCCGATTTAAAGCCGATTTTCCCGTCATACAGCATCGATAATGAGACGCCACAGGCTGGCTCTGTCAGAACACGATGATCGTCCAGGAAGCGGCGACAGGCATTCACAGCTTCATCATCGCTCACAACCTTTCCCCTGACATCTGCGCGGCGTGCCACGTTAAACGCATTTTCACACACCTGACTGGCTGCCAGCGTAGTGGCGATACCGCTGACCCGGTCCAGCGTGACCCGCTCCCCGGCTTCCAGCGCAGCGTTAAGCGACGCGGTTCCCTCAGTTTCAACCGCATAAATCGGGATATGGCTGAGCTGATGCTTTTCCAGACCCTGGGCAATGCCGGAGAGCAGACTGCCTCCGCCCACGGAGAGGATTACCGCATCGGGACGTAACCCTTCATCAATCACTTCATCGACCAGCGTACTGATACCGTCCCACAGTAGCGGATTGTCAAACGGATGGATGTAGATATGTTCCTGCGACGCCAGCGATAACGCGTACGCGTTGGCCTCACTCCAGACGCTGCCGTGTACGATCAGCCTGGCACCTTCCTGTTCGATAAGCTGTCTGGCGCGCGCCGGGGTCGTTTCAGGTACCACCACCGTGACCGGGAGCCCCAGCCTGCGGCCGCTGTGCGCCACAGCAATACCCGCATTGCCGCCGGAGGAGCTGACAAACGCCTTAGCGCCCTGTGCAGCGTAGTACTGACAGATATGGCCTGCGCTTCTGAGCTTAAAGGATCCGGTCGGCTGCGCCGACTCCATTTTCAGCCAGACGTTGCTGCCGCTGAGCTGACTCAGTGGCAGGGAGTGAATGAGAGGGGTACGGATAGCTATTTCCATGCGTCTGATCCAGGTTAAATGGGGTCACAGAGAACCGGTTTGTCGTCACGGTGAACGTCGGTTTTGCCGTGCGGAATAGCAGCGTCGGACGCAGAAGAGAAAGTCACCCCTCAGAAAAAGCGTGGAGGTTTTTCCTTAAAAATCATTATCGTCAGGCTACCTGTTCTGTCTACATAGAAAGGTTATACCGAAGAATACGACTTGTTCGCAACAGCGATGCTGAATCGGCTTGCAGATTTTCTTTTTGCATCTTAATTGCGGTTTCTGTTCTGTGAAACCGGGAAAAATGAGGTGAAAGTCACAAATCTGCAACGCCACGTGAATGACCGATTTTACCTCCTCCTGCTTTCTGGCCAGCTCACCCCCGTCATCCGCTAACCCAATGATTTATATCGATTCGCCTTAAGCGCAATAAGTAGGAATAGTGTGAGTTAAATCACAAATAAAGGAGTGTGAATTGCCCTGTCAATATTCCTGTCTGAGAAAAACCGCGCGTAACTGTGATCTCCTCTGCAAATAGCAACCCCGCTAACCGGAAGAATAACCTTCAGCAGAGTAAGCCAGCGAGGTGAGGGTGATGCGAATTGGAATGGTGATCAGTGGCGGTGACGTGACCGGCATTAATAATTTTGTCTTCCAGATTGGGCGTATGGCACAGGCGGAGATGGTGATATTTGATGGCGGTATTCCCGGCCTGCTGCAAAATCATCATCGTGAGATCAGCCAGCGCGATCTGCTCGACTTTTCCATCGCCTCTATTCCGGTTATGCAATCGGGACGCACTGAAAAGAAACTGGTGCGCAGCGAATATGAGTTAATTGCACGCCAGCTGAAAAGTGCCCGGATTGACATATTAATTATGGCGGGTGGAGACGGGTCGCTGCAATTTCTCCATACCCTGTCGGCGTATGGCGTAAATTGTTTCGGCGTCGGCATGACCATCGATAATGATGTTTTCGGCAGTGATTACACGCTGGGATTCTCCACCGCCTGCGAGCAGGTATTTAAAGAGGTGGCGAAACTGCGCAATACCGGCCGCGCCTTACCGGGCCGGGTTTTTATGCTGGAGTTGCTCGGTGGCTATTGCGGCGAATTAACGCTGCAATCCGCGATTAAATCTAACGCAGATATTGCGTTAATTCCGGAGTGCCAGATCCCGCTGCCACAACTGGCGCAGCGCATCACCGGGCGGCTGGCAGCGCAGAATAGCGTAGTCATCCTCTGTTCGGAAGGCTACACCCGTGAATATTCGCCCGGTTTTCAGGGGGCGATCGACACCTTAATCAAACAGCTTGAACCTCTCATTGGCGTGCGCATCCGTAAAACCATTATGGGTTACGGGCTGCGCAATGGTGATCCCACCTGCGAAGAGATCTTTCAGGGCACCATTATAGCCAGTGAAGTGGTGCGTTGTATTCAGTCAGGCATGCGGAATAAAGCGGTCATTATTAATGGCAGCAATAAACCAATCCCGATTGATTTAATAAGCATGCAAAAACGCCTGGTCGATATTGACGGGCACCATTACAAACTCGCTAAACAACTCAATATAGTGTGAGGAAAAACCATGCTGAAAATATTATGTGTCTGTGGTTGTGGATTAGGTTCCAGTTTTGCGATTGAGATGAGCGCAAAAGCGGTATTAAAAAAACTGGAGATTGAGGCCGATATCGATCACACCACCATTTCAGAAGCGAATGCCTTTAAGTCAGATATGATCCTGACGCAAAAAGCGTTTGCCGATGTTTTAAACGCCGACGCCAGTCCGGAGCAGATTAAACGGGTCATAATTCTTAACCGGCTCACCGATAAAGCGGAAATTGAGCAGAAGATCCTGGCCTTTTTAAAAGAACGCAATCAGAAGGTCGCCGCCCATGAATAGTGTGATCGACTTTCTGGTAAAAGATCTGCTGGGGCAGGCGTCGATTCTGATCGCCTTTATTGCCCTGATTGGTCTGCTGCTGCAAAAAAAATCGGCAGGCAAGGTGGTGGAAGGCACCTTTAAAACCCTGCTCGGCTTTTTAATTATGATGGCGGGTATCAATATTATTGTAGGCACCCTGACGTTCCTCAATACTATTTTTACCCATGGCTTTGGCATGCGCGGCTATATCACCGATGTGGCCGCCATTGCCGGGCTGGCTAACCGTGAGCTGGGGTCTGAAGTCGCGCTGACGCTGCTGGTGATCTTTATCGTCAATATCATCGTCGCGCGACTGACGCCCTTTAAATACATCTTCCTGACCGGCCAGGCGTTGCTGTGGATGGCGACCATTGGCGCGGTGATCGGTTATAAAGCGGGGCTGACCGGGCTACCGCTGATCCTGACCGGCGGTATCTTTGGCGGAATCATGGCGGTCGTGATGCCCGCGCTGGCGCAGCCGGTGGTGCGGCGCATCACCGACTCTGACGATGTCGCCCTGGGTCATTTCTGCACCATCGGTTATCTGGTCACGGCGGCGGTCGCCAAAGTGGTTGGCAAAGGATCGCGCTCCACCGAAGACCTGAAGCTGCCCGATAACTTTAAGTTTCTGCAGGATACCTATCTGTCGATGGCGCTGGTGATGGTGCCGATGTACCTGATTCCCGCCGTGGCAGCCGGTCCGGCCTTCATTGCCCAGTACAGCAACGGCATGAACTACCTGATGTACGCCTTTATGCAGTCGATTCAGTTCGTGGCCGGGGTCTTCGTGCTCTACAGCGGTGTCCGTCTGCTGCTGAACGAGCTGGTGCCTGCCTTCCGGGGTATCGCGATGCGCGTCGTGCCGGATGCGAAACCGGCACTGGACTGTCCGGTGATGTTTCCGTACGCCCCGAACGCGGTGATCGTTGGCTTCCTTGCCACCACACTTGGTTCCATCGTCGGCATGCTGGTCTTCCCGATGTTGGGTCTGGCGATGATCCTGCCTGGCCTGCTGACCAACTTCTTTGCCGGTGGCACCGCCGGCGTATTTGGTAATGCCATGGGCGGACGGCGCGGCGCAATGATCGGCGGCTTCGTCCATGGACTCTTTATCACCATTCTGCCTGCCATCCTGGTGCCGATGCTGGAGAGCTACGGCTTTACCGGCGTCACCTTCAGTGACTCCGACGTGATCAGTACCGGCCTGGTGCTCGGCCATGCCTTCCAGAATAACTGGCTGTTCGTCGCCCTGTTTATTGCCTTTGTTACCGCGCTTGCCTGGTTTGTTAATGGCAAATCGACCAAACCTCAGGAGGAAAAAATCCATGAAACTTTATAACTTCGCCGATCTGTTACAGCTGGCCAAACAGCGTGACTTTAAAGCGGTCGGTTCGTTTAATCTTCACTGTCTGGAGATGCTGCCCGCCTATTTTAAAGCGGCAGAGAAAACCAACAGTCCGTTAATGATTCAGATCTCTACAGGCACGGCGAAATATCTTGGCCACAAGCTGCTGGTTGATGCGATTAAATCGCTGTCAGAGAGTATGAATGTGCCGACCTGTCTGCATCTGGATCACTGTTCCGATTTAGCCGCGATTCAGACAGCGATTGATGCCGGATTCAGTTCTGTCATGTATGACGGCTCCCATCTGCCCATTGACGAGAATATTGCGAATACCCGCCGGGTCATCGATATGGCGCGGCCACACAATGTTTCGGTCGAGGCTGAGTTGGGTGCCATTGGTGGGTCGGAAGATGGTAAATGCGTAGAGATGGAGGCGATAGCGTTCACGCCCGTGGAAGATGCTCGCCGTTTCGTCGAAGAGACGGGCGTCGATATGCTGGCGATCTCTATCGGCACCGTACATGGCCTTTACACCGGTAAAGCGCATATTCAGCATCAGCGACTGGCGGATATTACGGCGGCAACGCATACGCCACTGGTGCTGCACGGCGGCACCGGCGTCAGCGATGAAGATATGCGGCTGGCGGTCAGCAGCGGGATTGAGAAGGTGAATGTCGGCACCGAAATGAACGTGCAGTGGGTAGCGCAGTGCAAATCGACCTTTGAAAAAGGCAAGGTCAATGACAGCGTGCGTAATTTCCTGGTACCGGCCAATGATGCAGTAACCAATGTACTGGTAGAGAAAATGCAGTTATTCCGGTAATGACACGTGCCGCCATCACCGGCTTAATGCGTTAACGATCTTTTATTCTCAGTTTATATTAGCCACCCCAATATTATGCGGGGCAGGAGAGCCTATGTTTGGATTCCTCAAAAAGTCTCAGGCTGCGGAACCACCCAGCGAGCAGCAGCAGGATCATCTGGCGGAATTAAGTCGCGAGAAAATAACGCAACTGGAGCAGCAGCTGGCGATTAATCCGCGTGATGGCGAAACGCAAAAACAATTAATGCTGGAATATAATCGTGCATTAAGCCTGTTTGCGAAAAGCCGTCGCTACCGCAATGAAATTGATGCGCTGTTTGTCAAAATCGATGAATTACGCAATGTGGTTCGCCAGTCGATTTAAGGAGAGCTGATGACGATTAAGCAGTTATTGCAAGAGGCAAACGCTATTCAGATTGGGATTGACGCCACGGACTGGCGTCAGGTTATCGCGCTGGCTGCCGAACCGCTGGTCAGCGGCGGTTATCTCGATGCCACCTATCCTGATGCCGTGATCGCCAATACGCTGGCCCATGGCGCTTATTATGTGTTTGAGGAGGGGATCGCCATTCCCCATGCGCGACCGGAAGCGGGGGTGATCCGCGACTGTTTCAGTCTGATTCTGCTGAATGAGCCGATCTCGTTTGAAGGCAGTGACAAGGCGGACATCGTGATTATGTTTGGCGCGCGCGACAGCAACGCGCATATCGAAGAGGGGATCCGCGCGATTGTGTCGCTGCTGGAGGATGAGGAGACGCTGGTCCGGTTACGTCAGGCCAGCAGCGTGGCGGAGGTTATCGACATTCTATGACGCAAAATACCCCCCTCAAACGCGTGGTGCTGGTTAACGGTATTCCGGCATCGGGTAAAAGCACCCTGACGCACGCGCTGTCACAACATTTTGGCTGGCCGGTGCTGACACTCGACAGCCTGAAAGAGCCGTTTATGCAGGTTTTTTCCCCAGTCGATCGCCAGCGCAACCGGCAACTGGGCTGCGCGGCTTATCAGGCGATCTGGAACATCGTCGACCAGGCACCCGCCAGTCAGATCTGGCTGATTGATGCCTGGTTTGGTTTTCAGCCGCGCGCGCTGCTGGAGCAGGGACTGAAACAGGCGGGTGTCGATGAGGCGCTCGAACTGTGGCTCAGGATTGAGCCGGAGGTGGCGGTGGCGCGCTATCAGGCGCGACTGTCGCAGCGGCTGCCAGGTCATCCGGGGGCTGAGTATCTGCCGGAGCTGCGCCAGCTGGCGCACCAGGCCAGTCCGATGGCGTTGGGGCCGGTGTGTGAAGTGGATGCCTGCGCTCAGGATCTTGCGGCCGTTATCCGCTGGCTGCACCAGCAACTGACCAGAACCCGCTACACTTCAGCTCATCATCAGATGAGTGAGGAGTTGCAGGATGTCGTTACCCCCGTATCTGCAAACCGGTGAAAGCGCCGTGCTCTATGACGGCGTCTGTAAACTATGTAACGGCTGGGTTCAGTTTCTGCTGCGTCACCATCTGGCGCGGCAGGTCCGTTTTGCCTCAGTACAGAGCGAGCAGGGCAAAGCGCTGTTGCGCTGGGCCGGTATGCCGGAAGATAACATCAGCACCATTGTCTACATTGACGGTAATCAACACTGGCTGCGGGCGCAGGCGGTGTTCCGCGTGATGCAGCATTTGCCTGCCCCGTGGCGCGGGCTGGCGGTGCTGCGCCACTTTCCCGACGCGATCAGTAATTTTGCCTACGACCGCATAGCGTTAAACCGCTATAAGCTGTTTGGCCGCTACAGCAGCCAGCACGCGATCCAACCCGATTATCCGGGTCGATTTCTGCATGAGGTGGAGACGTCCCATTAAGGTTTTACCGTCAGCAGCAGGTGGCAATGAGATCAGTGAGAACAATGATGTTATTGTTACGTTTCCTCAATGTTAATTGCTAGCACTGACAGACCACGGATAGAAGGACTTATGCCGGTTAATTTCGATCTCAATGACCTCTACGCGTTTCGCGCGCTGGTGGAGTTTGGCAATTTTCGTCTGGCGGCGGAATCGATCTGCCTCTCACAGTCCGCGCTGAGCCGCCGGATCGACAAGCTGGAAACTAGGCTGGGGATCAAACTGTTTGAGCGGACCACGCGCCGCGTCACGCTGACGCTGAAGGGGCATGCGTTTGCTCAGCGCTCGGAAAAGCTGCTGGCTGATTTTGAAGAGGTGATGGCCGATCTCAGTGAAGTGAGCTTAGCCCGCACCGGCCTGATCACCGTCGCCTGTGTGCCGTCAGCTGCCTACTACTTTATGCCTAACATCATCCGGCTGTTTCAGGCGCGCTATCCCCGCGTACGAGTCAAACTGGTCGACAGCAGTGCGGCCAACGTCTATGACGCGGTGATTGGCGGTCAGGCCGATTTCGGCATCAGTTTTTCCAGCCGGTCACAGCCGGATGTGCACTTCCAGCCGCTAATGGACGATCCTTATGTGGCGGCCTGTCGGCGTGACCATCCGATAGCCGGCAAAAAGAGTCTGAGCTGGCAGGCGTTTTATCAGTATGAGTGGGTTGGGCTGGATAAAACCTCCGGCAATCGCAACCTGCTGGATCTGGCGTTGCAGGCGGTTATGCCGGAGAAGTCCTGTATCTGCGAAACCCGGCACGTGACCACCATGCTGGGGATGGTTGAGGCGGGGCTGGGCATTGCTGCCGTCCCCGCCATGTCGATGCCAGGCTACGATCACGCCCTGCTGATGGCGGTGCCGTTAACCGATCCGCAGGTGAAACGCACCGTGGGACTGCTGCGCAAGAATGGCCGGACGCTGTCGCATATCGCCAGCGAACTGGAGAATCTGATTATTGAACAGTATCAGCGACGTTAGCGGGTTTTGACGCCATTACGCTGTGCAGGCCGCTGGCGTGCACTGCCTGCTGCGCCTCAGGCGAGGCGAGCCAGTGCAGCAGCTTCGCCGCCTCGTCGGGCTGCGCTGACCTGCGTACTACGGCACCGGCAAAGCGGGTGGTGTACTGCAGCGTGTCCGGCAGTTCGCCAATAAAAGTAACGCCTGATACCGGCAGCAGCTCACTGACCTGCTGAAAGCCGATGGCGTATTTACCGGCCGCGACCTCGGAGGCCACCGGAATGCGCTCAACCTTGACCGCCTTCGCTTTCACCTGATCCTCAATGCCCAGTCGGCTGAAGAGCTGACTGCTCACATATTTGCCACTGGCGCTGTCAGAGTAGGCGATAGAAGAGGCGTTCAGCAGGGTGGTACGCAGTGCGCTTTCGCTGCCGATTTTCACTGGCGTGGCACCCTGTTTGATCACCGCACCGATGCGCGAGTCCGCCAGCTCAACCCGTGAACCCGGCAGCGTCGCCCCCTTTTTTTGCAGATCGCTTAGCGCATCACCGACCATAATCACCACATCGGCCGGTTCACCGCGCGCCAGCCGCGCCGGAATGGCCTGTGGCGTCTTGCCCATTGACGGACCGGCAACCGTGTTAATGGTGATCCCTTCACGTTCGGCAAAGCGTGGCGAGAGCGTATCCCATGCCGCTTTAAATCCGCCGGAGATCATTACCGTCAGCTCTTTCGCCTGCGCCGTGGCGCTGCCCGCCACGCTGAACAGCAGGGCAGCGTACAGCGACATCGTTTTCAGTTTCATTTTCATTTCCTCAGCTAACGGTTTTATGGACAGGTGAGACGGCACTGCGGGTGCGGCGATAGAGATACAGTGTTGCGCCCAGTGCGCAGACAGCTGCGAAACTCATCCAGTAACCTGGCGAAGCTTTGTCGCCGGTCAGCTCGATCAGGCCGGTCGACATCACCGGGGTAAAGCCACCAAACAGCGCCGTTGCCAGGCTGTAGGCCAGCGAGAAGCCCGCCACGCGCACTTCCGCTGGCATGATTTCGGTCAGTGCCGGGATCATCGCGCCGTTGTAGAGGCCATAAATCATTGAAAGCCACAGCAGCACGCCCAGCATCATGGAAAAGCCCGGTGCCGCCGCCAGCATGCTCAGGGCTGGATAGCTGGTGGCGATTGCCAGCAGCGTCATGGCAACCAGGACAGGTTTGCGGCCAAAGCGGTCAGAGATCGCGCCGCCAATCGGCAGCCAGATGAAGTTAGATACCGCCACCAGCAGCGTTACCAGCAGGCTGTCAGAGGCGCTCAGCAGCAGGACTTTCTTGCCAAAAGTCGGCGCGTAAACCGTAATCAGGTAAAACGCCGTGGTGGTCATCGCGACCATCAGCATCCCGGCAATCACCACCTGCCAGTTACTGAGCAGAATGCGGAACACCTGTTTCACATCAGGATGACTGCGACGATTGCTGAACTCCTGCGTCTCTTCCAGCTTGCGACGCAGCACGAAAATAAATGGCACAATCAGACAGCCAAACAGGAACGGAATGCGCCAGCCCCATTCGCGGATGGCACTCTCTTCCAGCACCGCGTTGAGGATAAAGCCCATCGCCGCCGCGACCATAATCGCGACCTGCTGACTGCCCGACTGCCAGCTCGTGTAGAAGCCTTTGCGGCCCGGCGTCGCGATCTCGGCCAGATAAACCGACACGCCGCCCAGCTCTGCTCCTGCGGAGAAACCCTGCAGCAGTCTGCCGATCAGCACCAGCAGCGGTGCCCACAGGCCAATACTCTGGTAAGAGGGGATCAGCACGATCATAAAGGTGCCTGCCGCCATGATGGAGAGCGTGACGATCAGCCCCTTGCGACGGCCAACCTTATCGATGTACGCCCCCAGCACCACTGCGCCAATCGGGCGCATCAGGAACCCTGCACCAAACACGGCAAAGGTCATCATCAGTGAGGCAAACTCACTGCTGGCCGGGAAGAAGGTATGGGCGATATAGGTGGCATAAAAACCGAACAGGAAGAAATCAAACTGTTCGAGGAAATTGCCAGAGGTCACACGAAAAATGGCGCCAATCCTGGCGCGGTGAGTCATGGGTGAGGTTGTCTGCATCAGTAACTCCAGTAAGGTATGACGCTTTTTGCCGCGCCTGTGACTGAAGAGTGGATCAGTGCCCGGCGCTAAATAAGTGCAAAAAGGACAATGATTAATGTGCGCACCGCATGATTTCATAGGGTTACTATTTAAAAGCATTTTGATTCATAAAGTTACAGAGACTGCCGATTTTGTCGGCGTGTTATCGGCTCTGAGGTGAGTTTGCGAAAATGTGACAGAATTCATAAGCCTGTTACGGGCAGATAAGGGGATTCCGGGCAGTGTGAAGCCGCCCGTGCAGAGTCTTGCGGCAAAGGGTCTCTGAACTCAGGCGAGCCATATCGCTCCAGGCTCGCCAGGACGCTGCTGCGGTAGCCTGCGAATCAACGGGACATTTACCGCCTCGACGGTGATCCGCTCCGCTTCCAGCACGGCACGCGCCCGTTCGCCTTCCGCAACCAGAAAATGGGCATGGCTCTGCGCACCAGACGAGAAGAGGCCGCCGCCTTCCAGGCCGATTCCATTACGGCCCAGCAGCGTGGCGAGACGGGAAAGGGTGCCTGGACTATTTTGCAGGATCATATGAATATCGAACATGTTAATTTACTCCCTGTTGTGAGGCATATTCTCTGACCAGCGCGGCGATATGAATGCGATAACCGGCAAAGAGGGTTTCACGGCCTTCACGCTGTGCGGCCTGGTGGCAGAGGTTATGTTTCCAGGCCTGCACCGCGGCGTCATCGCGCCACCAGGAGAGCGAGAGTATTTTTCTCTCATCACCCAGGCTCTGAAAGCGTTCAATAGAGATAAATCCATCACTGTCCTTTAACAGCGGTCTCAGGTCAGCGGCCAGTTGCAGATAACGCATCTGGTGTTCGGGGCGGGCTTCAGCTTCAAACAGTACGACAATCATCGCTATCTTCCTTCAGACGAGAGTAAAGAGGGTGATGGCGCAAAAATAGCGGGCGGAGCCAACCGAGGCTTCGGCCCGTAACGAAATATGGCTGTGCGGACGAACGTCAGCCAGGCAACGCATTCTTACGATGGAGCAGATGATATGTTCAGCGGACTCAGTGCCTTTCCCCTTACTCCCTTTGCCGAGGGTAACCCCGATGAAGCGGCCTTTCTGCGGCTGCTGAGCAGGCTGACGGAGGCAAAAGTCGACTCCCTTGGTGTGCTGGGATCAACCGGCAGCTATGCGTATCTGACCCGCACGCAGCGCAGGCGCATCGCAACGCTGGCTGTGGAACATGCAGATTCGATTCCGGTGATGATCTGCGTGGGTGCGGTAAGCACCGACGAGGTGCTGGCGCTGGCGGAAGATGCGCAGCAGGCGGGTGCCGCCGCGCTATTACTGCCGCCACTGGGTTATCAGGCATTGAAAGAGGAGGAAGTGTTCACGCTCTATGAGACCGTAACGCGTTACGCCTCGGTGCCGATCTGCGTCTATGACAATCCGGGCACAACCCATTTTACGTTTTCGGATACGCTGCTGGGCCGTATCGCTGAACTGCCTGGTGTGGGTTCAGTGAAAATTCCGGGTGTACCGGCGGAGCAATCAGTAGCGAATGATCGCCTCATGCAACTGCGCGGCACGCTGCCTGCTTCCGTGTCGGTTGGCGTCAGCGGTGATGCCGCTGCCTCCAACGGATTGATTGCAGGCTGTGATGGCTGGTATTCGGTGTGCGGCGGGCTGTTTCCGCGCGTCGCAAAAGCGATGACCGATGCGGCAGCCGCAGGCGATTATGCGAGCGTCAGAGCGCAGTCCGATCGTCTTCAGCCATTGTGGGCACTGTTCCGCCATCACGGCGGCAGTTTCCGGGTGATCAGTGCCGCAGCAGGGCTGCTGGGGCTGACTGAACGCGACTGTGTACCGCGCCCGCTGTTGCCGCTTTCTGCTGCCGATTGTCGGGAGATTGCTGACGTGCTTGCCGCTCTCGGACTCTCCTGATATCAGAAGACGTTAAACGTGGCGCACCAGATGAAAGCCTTCTTCCTCCTGCGGCGGTTCAAAATAGCGGGTAATCAGCGCGAACTGCTCCTCCGTTGCAGCAAAGGCATGTTCGCCGCTCTGATTACGGGCGTGCAGACGCGATTTACACAGTGCGTCCGGCACGTCCAGATAATGCAGGCGATGATCAGCAGAGGACGCCTCTATCACCGAGCGCATCCAGTCACGATTTGCCCGGGTGTTGGCCGGAAAATCGAGCACCACCGGGACACCCGCGTTAAGCAGCGCCACCAGATGGGGCGTCATCGCCTTCCTGAGTTTTGCCGCAACGCGCACGTAATCGGCCACTGAATGCATCTCGTCCTGGTAAAGCGCGGCGAGCCACTGATCCTCGCTGAGGACGACGTAACCGGGCAACGCGCCCAGCTGAGCCGCCAGCGTCGATTTTCCTGAAGCAATTTTGCCGCACAGCAGATGCAGTGTGGCAGGTGCAGAGGTCATGAACATGTCACTCCTTTAACAGACGGGGAATAAACCGTGCGGCCGATGTAAGACGCGTCTCGTCGATGCGCGATTCAGGCTAACAAAAGCATGGAGGGATAAGCAATGAGAGGCTGGGGGCGTGTAAGTAAACCCGCATTGACCACCCGGATCAGCATCCGTAGCTGTGGGCAATATGGTGTTGAGAACACCAGGCAATGTTTACACAGACACTAATACGCCTGAACGGCGGAATGCGGTCAGGCGTATGTGCGGAATATCGATGAACGTCCCGAAGCGTAGTGAAGCTGCGCTGAACAGCCAGCCACAGGCATCATTTTTGTGCCATCAGCAACGTCAACAGTTCGCGGCAGCACGCTTCTTCTTCGGCACTGTCCGCAGAGGCCAGATGGCGCAGCAGTTCCATGCAGCTTTTTTCTTTGCCTGCTTCCAGTAATTCCTCAATCAGAAAATTGAGTTTGTCCTGCTCAGAGGCGGCAAAGGATGATGTGAACTCATTTTTGACCGGGATGGTATGGTTCACCGGCAGGGTCAGGGTGTTTTGCATTGGCATATTATTGTCCTGTTTCGGGTTAAAAAACGCACTGATGTTGCTATTAAACTTATACAACGATCCGGTTTTTGTACAGGAATCTGCCTGAATGATTTTTAAGCCGGGGCTAAGCGCAGCGCGGCTGAAGAGGAAGTGCTGGCTAATCATTCAGTTAGGAGTGAACGGAATTTCAGAAAAATTGTACCGGTTTTAAGTTAAATCCGGCGGGCAGGGAAAAGACACAGCATTGGGCAGTTAAACAGGCGGCCCATTGGGCCGCGTGAATTATTTAGCGGCGAGGAAATCTTCGCGCTGCGGTGTAAACGTATCCAGCAGCACACCTGCTTCAAGACAGACACAGCCATGAACCACATTGGGCGCTTTGTAGAGCGTATCTCCTGCGCCCACCTCACGCGTTTCACCATTGATGGTGAAGGCAAAACGTCCGCTCAGCACATAGGTCAGTTGCTCGTGGGGATGGTGATGCAGCGGGCCGACAGCCTCTTTCTCAAAAATCACTTCTACCGCCATCATGGTGCCGCCGTACGCCAGCACACGGCGGGTTACGCCGTTACCCAGATCTTCCAATGGTCGCTCTTTATGGTAGATAAACATCGCAATCCTCCTGCGGTTGCCCCTGCTGCGGTAACCGTTTTGTGATGGATCTCACAGCACTCGGGTGAATTAGTTCATGCACTTTAGTGGTTTTTCACTAAAATGAAACAGTGTTTCAATTAATTTATAAGGGTAGATCATGAAAATCGCGTTAATGATGGAAAACAGCCAGGCCGCTAAAAACGTTACCGTGCTGAAAGAACTGGAAGGCGTCGCACAGCCGCTGGGCCATCAGGTCTTCAACGTCGGTATGAGCGATGAGCAGGATCACCATCTGACCTACATTCACCTCGGTATTCAGGCCAGCATACTGCTCAACAGCCAGGCAGTGGATTTCGTGGTCGCGGGCTGCGGCACCGGGCAGGGCGCGCTGATGTCACTTAATATCCATCCGGGCGTCAACTGCGGCTACTGTATCGATCCGGCGGATGCCTACCTGTTTGCCCAGATTAACAACGGTAACGCACTGGCGCTGCCGTTTGCCAAAGGGTTTGGCTGGGGCGCAGAACTGAATCTGCGCTTTATCTTTGAAAAAGCGTTTACCGGTGAGAAGGGCAATGGCTATCCGCCAGAGCGTAAAGAGCCGCAGGTACGCAATGCCGGTCTGCTGAATCAGGTTAAGGCTGCGGTGATTAAAGATAACTATCTCGACACCCTGCGCGCTATCGATCCTGAACTGGTGCGTACCGCGGTCAGCGGCCCGCGTTTCCAGCAGTGCCTGTCTGAGCATGGCAAGAATCAGGAGATCGTTGCGTTTGTGCGTCAGCTGACGCACTAAGCCATCCGATTTCACGAGGCCGGTCTGACCGGCCTTTTTTATTTTCTCTCGGCGTCCATTGCTCTTCAGCTCTGCTGCGCAAGCGCCGGAGGGTTGTGGCGACTCGCCTCGACCAGCATCCGCGTATAGGGCATCGCAGCGCGATCCGCCACCAGCGTCGGCACATCCAGCGTCTCCAGCACCTTACCCTGTTGCATGACCGCCACGCGATGGCAGAGATGCGCCACCACGCCCAGATCGTGTGTCACCATCAGATAGGTCAGGTTCTCCTGCTGCTGCAGATCGCTGAGCAGATTCAGGATCTCCGCCTGCACCGAGACATCCAGTGCGGAGGTTGGCTCATCCAGCAGCAGTACGCGTGGCTCTAAAATCAGCGCCCTGGCAATCGCCACGCGCTGACGCTGGCCTCCCGAAAGCTGGTGCGGATAGCGTGTCTGCCAGGCGCGATTCAGCCCGACCTTATCCAGCATCGCCACCACCCGCTGCTGGCGCTGCCCGATACCCTGAATCTGCAACGGCTCTTCAAGGATGTCGCCCAGCGTGTGACGCGGATGCAGCGAACCATAAGGATCCTGAAACACCATCTGCACCTGACGACAGCGCGTCCGGTCGATGCGGTGCGCCAGCGGCTGATCATCAATGCTCAGCTCACCCTGCCAGTGAGTAAACAGTCCCGCCAGGCACTTCAGTACCGTAGTTTTGCCCGATCCCGACTCGCCCACCAGCCCGAAAATTTCACCCGGTTTCACCTGCAGATTTACGTCGAACAGCACCTGACGCTGGCGAGCGTCATCACCAAAACTCAGGCTGAGATTTTTCACATCAATCATCACGTACTCCTTAGTCCGTCAACCAGCTGGCATGACGTTGTAATACCGGCAGGCGTGTACGGCGGTGATCAAGGTCGGGCAGTGCCGCCAGCAATCCCTGGGTATAGGGATGCTGCGCGCGATCGAGTTCACTGGCGGCCAGCGACTCCACCACGCGTCCGGCGTACATCACCAGCACCCGATCGCAGAAGCTGCGCACCAGACTGATGTCGTGGCTGATAAAAATCAGCCCCAGCCCGCGCGCCTTCACCAGATTGTCCAGCAGCGCCAGCACCTGCAGGCGAACCGAGACATCCAGCGCAGAAGTCGGCTCATCGGCAATCACCAGTTCCGGCTCGGTGATCAGCATCATGGCGATCATCACCCGCTGCCCCTGACCGCCGGAAATCTCATGAGGATAGAGCTGATAAACCCGTTCAGGATCGCGGATCTGCACCTCTTCCAGCATCGCCAGCGCCCGCTGACGGGCCGCCGCTTTCTGGTCGCGATGGTGACTGCGCCAGGCTTCGGCGATCTGCTCGCCAACCCGAATCACCGGGTTCAGGGAATATTTCGGATCCTGCATAATCATGGAGATGCGTTTACCGCGAATGGCGCGCATCTGTGCCGGGCTGGCGTGCAGCAGGTCAATATCACCAAACTGCATCCGGCTCGCCTCAATGCGCGCCCTGGCCGGATGCAGGTGCAGCAGGGCGCGGCCCACGGTCGATTTACCGGAGCCGGACTCGCCGACAATCGCCAGCTTCTCCTGTCCGAGCTGAAAGGAGACGCCGCGCACCGCCGGGGTGATCTGGCGTCCGTTAACAAAGTTCACGTGCAAATCGCGCACGTCGAGCAACGGCGAGGCGTTACTCACTGCGGGGATCGAGCAGGTCACGTAGGCCATCTCCTAAGAAGTTAAATGCCAGGCTGTTAATCAGGATCGCCAGACCGGGCACGGTCACCACCCACCAGCACTCCAGCATGTAGGTGCGGCCGCTGGCGATCATCGCGCCCCATTCCGGGTCCGGCGGCTGCGCGCCCAGCCCGAGAAATCCCAGCCCGGCGGCGGTAAGAATAATGCCCGCCATGTTCATGGTGATGCGGATAATCACCGACGGCAGGCAGAGCGGAATAATGTGCTTCCAGAGCACCCGCAGCGGCGACGCACCCTGTAAACGCACCGCCGAGATAAAGTCCGCCTGGCGCAGCGACAGCGTTTCAGCGCGCGCCAGACGGGCAATGGGTGGCCAGGCGGTGAGGGTAATTGCAATCACCACATGCTCCAGACCCGGACCCAGCGCCGCCACAAACGCCAGCGCCAGTACCAGGCTGGGAAAGGAGATGAAGATATCGGTGACGCGCATCAGCACGCCATCGACTTTGCCGCCAAAGTAACCCGCGGTCACGCCCAGCAGCAGGCCCAGCGGCCCGACGGTCACTGAGACCAGCAGCACGATGTAGAGCGTGATGCGCGCCCCCCACACCAGACGGCTGAAGATATCCCGGCCAAACTCATCAGTGCCGAACCAGTGGGCCGCACCGGGCGGCATCAGGGCGTTGTCCAGATCCTGAATCAGCGGGTGATGCGGTGCGATCCAGGGGGCAAACAGCGCTACGATGCAGAGCAGCAGCACAATGCCACCGCCGATGGCGGTCAGGGGATTACAGGCCATGCGCCAGAGGAAAGTGCCGCAGCGGGCAGCAAACCGCCGACAGCGCGCCAGCCGCTCGCGGGAAGGACTGACAGACGCCGCATCAAACGAGATAGTCATACTTTGGTCCTCGGATCGAACACCTGATAGAGCAGGTCGGAGATCAGGTTAAGCAGCACAAAGATCAGACCCACCACCAGCACGCAGCCCATTACCGCATTCATATCGCCCAGCATCAGGCTGCCCGTGAGATAGGAACCAAAACCGGGCCAGGAGAAGACTGTTTCAATCAGCACGGCACCCTCCAGCAGCGAGCCATAGGCCAGCGCCACTACGGTCAGCAACTGCACCAGGATATTGCGGAACGCGTGCTGCCAGATAACCTGCCATTCGGTCAGACCTTTGACCCGCGCGGTCAGAATGAACTCCTGCGACAACTGCGCGAGCATAAAACTGCGCGTCATCCGGCTGATGTAAGCCATGGAGTGAAAGCCGAGCAGCGAGGCGGGCAGCACCAGATGATTCAGCGCATTCCGGAACACCTGACCGTTGCCCGCCAGCAGGGCATCAATCAGCATAAAGCCGGTACGGCGCGGCACGATGCCATCCAGGCTGAAGTCCACACGTCCTGCACCGCCAACCCAGCCGAGATGGGCATAGAAAAGCAGCAGCCCCATCATGCCAACCCAGAAGATCGGCGTGGAGTAACCGGCCAGGCTGAGCATCCGTACCAGATAGTCGATGACGCTGTTACGCCGCGCCGCCGCCAGCACGCCCAGCGGGACGCCCAGCCCTGCGCCAATCACAATTGCCAGCGTGGCCAGCTCAACCGTGGCGGGAAAGACGCGCAGAATGTCATGCACTACCGGCTGGCCAGTGAGCAGCGCGTGGCCCAGGTCGCCATGCAGCAGCGCATTGAGATAGATGCCAAACTGCACCCACAGCGGTTTATCAAAGCCAAGCTGGTGGTAGACCTGCTGATAGGTGGCCTGGTCGGCGTCGGGGCCGACTATCGCCAGCACCGGATCCAGCGGCATCACCCGGCCAATAAAAAAGGTCAGCAGCAGCAGGCCGAACAGCGTAATTAACACCTGCATCGCGCGATGGCTGATGCGGCGGCACTGATTTCGTGTCAGGGTCATCATCATGGTGTGCCTCCCGCCAGGGCTTCAGGCGTTTTCCAGACGTCGCGCAGGAAGGTCGTTGCAGAAGGATGCGGCTGATACGCCTGCACACGGTTACTGACCACCACGGAGTCGAGCATTTGTGAAATCGGCATCAGCGCAGGCACCAGCTGGTCATAGCGTTGCTGGATAGCGAAATAGGCCTGCTGCTGGCGGGTTTTGTCGCGTTCCACCAGCGCCTGATCGATCATGCGGTTGAGCTGCGCGTCGTAGAAACCGGTTCGCCAGCCCTGGAAGTTGGTCAGCCGGGCGCTGTCGGCATTGTTCGGGTTGTAGACCAGCGCGCGCAGGCTGGAGTGGGGGTGCGGCTCGACGCCGCTGCCACCGCGTCCGACCAGCAGGCTGAACTGGCGATCGCGCATCGCGCCATAAATCTGGTTGCCGGTGCCGGTAATGATTTTTGCCCGGATGCCGCCCTGCAGCAGCGTTGACTGAATGGCGATGGCGATATTCAGGAACGGCTGATCGGCCAGCACCCGCAGCGTAGTGTCGAAGCCGTCCGGATAGCCGGCTTCAGCCAGCAGCGCACGGGCGCGCGGCACATCAAGCCGGTAACCGGGATCGGGCAGCGTGGCGGGCATCCCCGCCTGAATCGGGCGCTGATGCAGTTCGCCGTAGCCGGTCATCAGACTTTTGTTAATGCCCTGGTAATCGACCAGGTAGCGGACCGCCTCACGCACGTTGTTATTGTCGAAGTGCGGATCTTTCATGCTCATCGCCAGGTAGTAGATTGTCCCTTTTCTGACGGCATTAATAGTGAGGTCGGGATCGTGACGCAGGGCGCGCACGTCGGGGATCGCCATGTTGCTGGCGATATCAAGATCGCCTTTCTGCATCATCAGCCGCAGGGTCTGCGATTCCTGCAGGTGACGGAACACCACCCGCGACATCTTCGCCTCACCGCGCCAGTAGTCTGTCGCGCGACTCATGCGCAGCACATCTTTTGCCTGCCAGACATCCAGCCGGAACGGACCGGAACCCGCTTCATGCGTGGTGAGCCAGCGGTTGCCCCAGTCGCCATCGACTTCATGCTGCTGCACCGTTTTGCGGTCCAGCACCACCATGCTGCCCAGCGCCGCCAGCGAGTAGATCACCAGCTGCGGATCGTTGGGTTTAGGCAGGGTGATCACCAGCGTGCGGTCGTCGGGGGCGGTGACCATCTGGTCCACATTGTCGCGGCTGAAACCGTAGGACTTCCACACCGACGCCTGCGCCAGATTCAGATGCAGCACGCGACGCATAGACCAGACCGCATCGGCGCTGGTGAGCGGATTGCCGGAGTGAAACCTGACGTTGTCGCGCAGGTGAAAGGTCAGGGTGCGGTTATCCGGGCTGACTGACCAGCGTTCCGCCAGCGCCGGGCGTACTTCGGTGAGCTGCTGCGGATTCAGCTCCACCAGGCCGTCATAAAGATTCACCACAATACCGACCACCTCGTTGCCGGTCATCGCGGCCGGATCCAGGGTAAGCAGGTTGTTCATGTTCATGCCGACGATCAGCTGGTCATCCGGGGTCTTTGCCTGGATTGACGCGCTGCCCGTGAGCACCAGCAGCGTGATCAGCCACGCGCCACATCGTTGTGTCAGGGTCATAGGTAAAGTCCAGCAGGTCAGAGGTTTTTCCCGTTTACCGCATCATCAGGGCTACGCGGCAACGGGGTTATTATTGTTTGCCGTACTTCATTACCAGCGGTTCAGCGTGTGGGTCTCAATCCAGCTGAAGTTGATATCCTCTCCCAGCCCGCTGCGGGTGGGCAGGGTGACAAAGCCCCGATCGTCCATCGGATCAATCAGGCTGTTGAGATACGCAGGCGGCGTCTCATAATCCAGGAAGGGATGCAGCAGGCCGCGCTCATACCAGCGGCAGTTACGAATTGCCCCGACTACCGCCAGGCTGGCTGCGCCGTTGCCGTGAACTTCGCAATCCATGCCAAAGGCTTCCGCCAGACTGGCCACTTTCATCGTGGCGGAGATGCCGCCTACGCCATTGGCCCCGGCACGCAGAATGTCGCAGGCGCCAGCACGGACCCAGTCGGCACGGCTGTGATGTTTGCCGCCCAGGCTCTCCGGGCCGAGCACGTCGATAGAGAGGTTGTCCGCCAGCCAGGCGTAAGAGGCCATGCTCTCTTCCTCCATCGGCTCTTCAAACCAGGTGAAGTTAAGCTTCTCCAGCGCCTTGCCGATGGTCAGCGCGTCACTGCGGCTGTACCAGTGGTAGCCGTCCAGCATCAGTGCGATATCCGGGCCAACCGCTTCACGCACCGCGGCGCAGGCTTTGATATCCATGGCCGGGCTGGGCGCAAAGGCGACCGGGGGCATCCAGGTGTGCAGCTTGATTGCCCGATAGCCGCGTGCCACCAGCTTCTCCGCGAACTGTGCGTACTCATCCGGCGTCGATAAACCGCCGCTCATTTCGTCGCCACACATGGTGCTGCCGTAAGCCGGGATCTTCTCGCGATAGCCGCCAAGCAGCTTATGCACCGGCTGTTTCAGCCTGCGCCCAATGAGATCCCACAGCGCCTGCTCAACAGCGGAGAGCGCACGCTCGGTGAGCTGATGGGCGCTGCCGCGCTGCCAGTGCACCAGATCCTGCCATAGCCGCTCGCGGTCAAAGGCGTTCTGACCGATCAGCACCTTGCGGAAGAAGGCGTTAACGACATGAGATCGCACCACTTCAGGCGGCGCAAAGGCGTAGCCGCAATCGCCATCCTCGCTGCTGAGGGTCAACAGCGCCATCTGCGCATCATTTTCCGGGCCGGGATGGGAGTGGCCGGCGCTGTCGGCAACGCGCCGGGTAGGATAGGTAAAGAGGGTGACATCTATGGCGCTGATCTTCACGGTTATACTCCTGTGGCTGGCTTTCCTGATGGATTATTAAAACGCTGTTTCATTTTTAATCTAACCTTCACAATTCGTTAACGCATTGGCCAAATCGATACGATTAATGGCTAATATGTGTGCAGTCGCCCAGGGTGTTGTGAGCATATTCACGAAAGCTGTCCGTTTTGTGAGCAGCAACACGCTGCGCTTTACCCTGATCCGGATCCCGGTTCATGGCCACTTAACTCATTAACCTCGCCGCAAAAAACATTTAACCGGATGACTTCCCCTGAACGCCGTTTTAGGTGATAGTAACGCCGCTTTACATTAATAATTCTCATTATCATTTGTGCGGGTTTTCATCATGAAAAAATGGTTTTTAGCGCTGGGGATGCTCACGCTGGCAGGGACGGCTTCGGCCAAAATGATTACCGATGTCGCAGGCCGTCAGGTTGAGGTGCCGCAGGAGGCAAAGCGCATCATTCTGGGTGAGGGCCGTCAGATCTATCTGCTGGCCGCATTTGATACCGACGCCCCGTTTAAACGGGTGATTGGCTGGCGTGATGATCTCCACAAAGCGGACTGGGACGGTTATCAGGCCTATGAAAAGCGCTATCCGGAAATTAAAAAATTACCGACCTTCGGCGGCGCTAAAGATGGCACTTTCAACGTCGAGCAGGCATTAACCCTGAAACCCGATCTGGTGCTGATGAATCTGGAGTCGAAAGCGGCGACTGATGAAGGCAAGCTGATTGAAAAATTGCAGGCCGTGGGTGTGCCGGTGGTGTTTATCGATTTCCGTGAAGCGCCGATGGTGAATGCTGAGAAAAGTATCCGCATCATGGGCGAACTGGTGAACAAGCCGGCGCGTGCCCAGGAAATTATCACCTTCCGCCAGCAGCAGATTGACCTTGTGACTTCGCGCCTGAAGAACTTTACCGGCTACCGCCCGAAAGTGATGATTGATCGCGCAGGCGGCTACAGCGACGAGTGCTGCATGTCGTTTGGCAATGAAAACTTTGGTCAGATGGTGGAGATCGCGGGCGGTCGCAACATCGCGAAAGACCTGATCCCTGGCACCTTTGGCACCGTTAACCCGGAGCAGATTATCGCCAGCCAGCCGGACGTGGTGGTGGTAACCGGCGCGAACTGGAAGAACTACAACACCGTGGGCAAATGGGTTGGCGTCGGTCCGGGTGCCAATGTCACCGACGCGACGGCGCGTCTTAAGGCGCTGATGATGCGCGATGCCTTTAAAACCCTGCCGGTGGCACACAACGGCAACGTCCACGCTATCTGGCATCAGTTCTATGACAGCCCGTATCAGTTTGTGGCGATTCAGACGCTGGCGAAATGGCTGCATCCCGATCTGTTTGCCGATGTCGATCCGGATGCCACCTTCCGCACGTTCCACGAGAAGTTCCTGCCGCTGCCTTATCAGCCAGGATACTGGGTTACTTTACCCGCTGATAAACCCTGACTGACCGGCGATGACAGGGACGTCATCCGCCTGATTTGCAATTCCTCCCGAATAAACCCTCTGTTTCTCTTCAGATTTACTAATCTTTTACAGGCGCGGAGTCAGTTGCTCTGAGCAGCGCGACGTCTGACGCGGTCCGCATTCACGTTAAAAATGGAGAGAAACATGCGCAATACCCTGGGAAGATCGGCCTTTGCCGTGACGCTGTACGCTCTGCTGGAGCCGGTGCCGCTGGGCTTTTTTGTCGCGGCCTGGCTGTTCGATATTCTCTATAGCCAGACCTTTGTGCTGTTCTGGACGGATGCCGCAGGCTGGCTGATTGCGCTGGGACTGATACTGGCGATTGTGCCGCGACTCATCGCGCTGGTTTATCTGTTCCGCGGCAGTGACAGTGCGGAAAAGAGTCATTTCTGGCTCTGGCTGGTGGCGATTGTGATCGCTATCGTCAATGCGTTTATTCACAGCCGTGATGCCGCCGCTGTCATCCCGCTGGGCGTGACGCTTTCGACGCTGGTGGTAGCGCTGCTGCTGCTGGCGAATGTGCAACTTGCGTTACGTCAGCGTAGCGCTTAAGGAGGAGCCACCATGAAGATACCGCATAAAACGTTGCTCGCGCTTACCCTGACAGCACTGCTGGCAGGCTGTGATGATGGTGCGCTGGTCGATCCGCAAAAGCAGATCGGACCGAATCCCGAACTGCCGCAGGCACAGAACTTCTTTATGCCGCCGATGCAGGTGCCGGAAGGCACGCCGTGGAAAGCGGGCGAAATGCCAAAAGTGGCTGACGGGCTGAAAATCGAAAAGATCGCTGACAATCTGCAGCATCCGCGTCAGGTTTATGTGCTGCCGAATAACGATGTGCTGGTGGCGGAATCCAACGGCCCGGCCAAACCCACCACCCGGCCTAAACAGCTGATTATGGGCATTGTGCAGAAAGCGTCAGGTAAGGGCGGCGCTGGCGGCAACCGGATTACGCTGCTGCGCAACGTCAATGGCAAATGGGAGCAGCACCGCTTTATTGAGAATCTGCACTCGCCGTTTGGTATGCAGCTGATTGGCAATACCCTTTACGTCGCGAATGCTGACAGCCTGGTGAAGTTCCCCTATCGCGAAGGAGAGACGGAGATCCGCACCGCGCCTGAAGAGGTGACGGAACTGCCGGGTGGGCCGATTAACCACCACTGGACCAAAGCGCTGTTGGCCAGCCCCGACGGCAGCAAGCTCTATGTGGGTGTCGGCTCCAACAGTAACGTCACCGAGAACGGCATTGGCGCAGAGTATCGCCGCGCCGCGGTGCTGGAAGTGGACGCGGCCAGCGGTGCCAGCCGGATCTACGCCAGCGGATTGCGCAATCCGACCGGCTTACAGTGGGAACCGCAGAGCGGAAAACTGTGGGCCATCGTCAACGAGCGTGATGAAATCGGCTCCGATCTGGTGCCTGACTACATGACCTCAGTGCAGGACAAAGGCTTCTATGGCTGGCCCTACAGCTACTTTGGTCAGCATGTGGATACCCGTGCCGAACCGCAGCGTCCCGATCTGGTTGAGAAAGCGATTAAGCCTGATTATGCCCTGAGTTCGCATGTCGCTCCGCTGGGGCTGCTGTTCTACGGCGCAGATAACATGCCGCAATACCAGGGCGGTGCGTTTATCAGTGAACATGGCAGCTGGAACCGTACGCCGCTGAATGGCTACAAAGTGGTGTGGGTGAAATTTGAAAACGGCAAGCCGGTGGGTCAGCCGCAGACGGTGGTCTCGGGCTTCCTGACGGACGACGAAAAGCAGGTGCGTGGATTACCGGTCGGCCTGGCCAGCGACAAACAGGGCGGTGTCCTGATTGCTGACGATGCGGGTAATACCGTGTGGCGAATCAGCGCCGCGAAGTAAGCATTGCGCTGCTTTTTTAAGCAGAAAGCAGGCATAAAAAAAGGATTTGGCATTTCGCCAAATCCTTTATTTTTTGTTCGCTACCCGGCTGGTAACCGCGCTGCGAACGAGGTGCTCAGCACTCTCCACAAACAAGATTGTAAAATGTGCGGCTAAGGATTTCAAGTTTCGCCAAAATGCTGTATGTTTATACAGGTGTTGAGTGTTGAGCATCGCCTCATTGTCGACTGGCCGCTCCCAGGGGCACGGTTTTAAAATCCCGGCAGGCATCAGGTGGTGCTGGCCTGTGGCTTTAACCATGAGTGCCGCTCAGCTCTCTCCACAAAGATGTGCTTAGGCGCCCGGCGGGTAGAGTCAAAGCCCTGGTTGCCGAACAGCGCGCTCCTGTAAAAGGAGAAGGAAAGTGATGGAACTGACTAAGCTGATTCTGGATCTTATCCGGGTCATCTTGCAGATCATCGTTGCCCTTATGCAACTGACCGGTCACGCAGGTTAACCGGAACTTGAAACAAGGCGGAGCTAACCACTCCGCCTTTTTTCTTTGTCAATTCTCTGTCATCGGAGGCGGGTAAGGTGGTGCGGCAAAGCACGCCGCCGGGGCGCTGCTTATCCAGACCGGGAGTTTTATGTCCATTGCCGCCGTTATGCCCGCCCGATTAGCGCACACCTGGATTGATGAGAGTGTGAAGATGCGCGAAACCACTGTGGGTCAGCAGTGTGAGATCCTGGCGCACAGCACGCTGGAGTATAGCGAGCTGGGTGACTTCTCCTATGTCGGCGAACACTGCTGCCTGGCCGATACCCAGGTGGGGCGCTTCTGCGCCATTGCTAATCAGGTGCGCATTGGCGCGCCGAATCATCCTATGGACCGCGCCTCCCAGCATCGCTTTACCTACTGCCCGGAGTATTACCACCCCGACGCCCGGCGCGATCAGGGCTTCTTTTCCGCCCGTCGCGCCGATCGGGTGATAATCGGTCACGATGTGTGGATAGGTCACGGCGTAATTGTGCTGCCTGGCGTCACCATTGGTGATGGTGCGGTGCTGGCTGCGGGTGCAGTCGTGACGAAAAACGTCGCGCCCTACAGCGTAGTGGGTGGTGTTCCGGCCAGGCCACTGCGGGTGCGCTTTACACCGGCTATCGCCGCCCGTCTCCAGCGCATTGCCTGGTGGAACTGGCCGCTGGAGAAACTGCTGGCGAATCTGCCCGATTTTCAGCACGGTGACATCGAAGCGTTCTGCCAGCGGCACGGTGCATAGCCACCCCACGGCGCCGTCAGCCGGTTTGTACGGCGAAATAGCGCACAACCCGCTGGCCATAGAGCCCGACAGCCAGTCCGGCGACGATCAGCAGCAGCGCGGCGATTTTCTGAGGTGAAACCGTTTCGCCAAATATCGCCACTGAACCCAGGATGCCGAACACCGGTACCAGCAGCGACAGTGGCGCGACCGTTGAAACCGGATAGTGTTTCAGCAGCCAGTTCCACACCCAGTAGCCCAGCAGGGTATTGGGATAGACCTGAAACAGTATCGACAACACCGCCTTCACATCCAGTTGGGTGAACAGTGCGTGATAGCCCGCGCTGCCATTGACCAGCCCGTCCAGCAGGAAGAGTGGAATGGGTGCAAAGGCGCTCGACCAGACCAGAAAAGCAAAAACCTGCCGGGTGCCCGCTTTTTTATTGATGATATTGGCAATACTCCATGCGACCGCGCCTGCCAGCACCAGCAGCATGCCGGAAAACGTCACCGAGCCATCGGTAATGAAAAAAATGCTCAGCAGACCGGCGCAGGCCAGCGCACACCCGGCGATCTGATAGCGGCTGAGACGCTCTTTAAATACCCAGCCACCGAGCAGCAGCGTGAAGAAGGCGCTGAACTGCAGCAGCAGCGAGGCGATGCCCGCCGACAGTCCGGTTTTAATCCCCAGATTCACCAGACCCCACAGGCCAATCCCGAAGACCAGGCCATAGCTGATCAGGTAGCGCCACGGCACGTCCGGTTTCTTAATAAAGAACAGCGCTGGCAGGGCGCAGAGCGTAAAACGGATGCCTGCCAGGATAAACGGGTCGACCGCCTGCAGGCCGAGTTTGATAACGGAAAAGTTAACCCCCCAGATGGCGGTGATCATGACGGCGAGCAGCAGATGCGTTAATTTCATGATTGACGTACTCCGGACCAGCAGAGAAAGGCGCAGGCGCTGACCGCGGCACCGGCATAGCAGACGGCATGCCATCCCCAGAGGGCGTAAAGCTGGGTGGCGGCAGTCGCGCCCAGCGCACTACCCAGCGAGTAAAAGCACATATAGGCACCCACCAGACGACTGGCCGCCTCGGGCCGGGCCGCCACGAGCAGGCTCTGATTAATCACATGCACCGTCTGGATAGCGAAGTCTGGCAGGATCACCCCTAAAACCAGCAGCAGAAGCGCGCTTTGCAGCGCGGCTATCGGCAGCCAGGAGAAGGTCAGCAGCGCCAGTGCGAATCCCGTGGCGCGTTGCCCCCGTCCCTGATCAGCCCATGTGCCCGCTCTGGAGGCCGCCAGCGCCCCGGCCAGGCCCGCCAGTCCGAACATCCCAATCTCAGTGTGTGTCAGCGACAGGGCGGTCAGCGGCAGCACCATCGGGGACCAGAGCATACTGAAGGCCGCAAAAATCAGCAGCGCCAGGATGCCTCGCCTGTGCAACAGCGGTTCTGTGCGGAACAACCGACGCACCGACAGTAACAGCTGAGGGTAAGCGGTGCGCGGCGTCTGGCCGGTTGTAGCGGGCAGCACTTTCACCAGTATCAGCGAAATGAGCAGTAACAGGCCCGCGGCCGTCAGATAGACCGCACGCCAGCCCGCCAGATCGGCAATCATCCCGGCAACAAAGCGCGCCAGCAGGATGCCGATCACGATGCCGCGGGTCACGCTGCCCACCACCTGTCCGCGCTGTTCTGGTGACGCCAGCATGGCGGCCCACGCCACCATTAGCTGCGTGACCACCGCCATGAATCCCACCAGCAGCATTGCGCAGAGCAGCGTCATCAGGTCTGGCGCAACCGCAGCAGTGATTAACGCCAGCACGGAAAACAGCAACTGGGTAATCACCAGTTTTTTGCGGTTCACGCAGTCGCCCAGCGGCACCAGAAAGATCAGCCCAAGGGCGTAGCCGCTCTGCATAGCCGTTACCACTGTGCCAATGGTACCGCTGGAAACCTGCAGGCTGGCGGCGATCGACTCCAGAAGAGGTTGTGCCGAGTAAACATTGGCGACCGCCAGCGCAGAGGTGAGTGAGAACAAAAAGATCATCCGGGACGAAAGCGCCGGGATCGCGGCTGGGGGCGAATCGGCTTCAGGATCATGCGCCTTGCCAATCGTACAGGTCATGTTGCTTTCCTTTCTGGTTTTTATTTGAAACTGGATTGGCGATATCTTTAACCGGGCTGGTTTTTTTTTGCCACTCCTTTTCGGAGTGGCTAAACTGGCATCATGAGACAGGCAGCGTGAGAGAAGAGCATGGCTAAGCAGGAATCCCTGAGAACCAGCGAGTGTCCGATCGCCAGAACCCTGGAGTCGATAGGTGAGCGCTGGTGCATGATGATCGTGCGTGAAGCCTTTGATGACGTCCGCAGATTCAGTGACTTCCAGCGGAATTTAGGGCTGGCGAAAAACATCCTGGCGTCACGCCTGAAGCAGCTGGTGGAGATAGGGGTGTTTGAGATTGCGCCAGCCTCCGACGGCAGTGCCTACAGCGAATATGTTCTGACCGAAAGAGGTCGTGCGCTGTTTCCGGTTGTGGTCGCGATGCGCCAGTGGGGCGAGCGTTACCTGTTTGAGAAAGGCGAGACACACTCCGTGCTGCTGGATAATGCGGAAGGAAAGCCGCTTGCGCGGCTGGAGGTTATTTCCTCACAGGGGCAAAAACTGGAACCGGCCGACTGTCATCGTCAGCGAGTGGTTGCTGAAGGGTAACCGTCAGGATTTTTCCTCTTCCGCACACTCTGAAACGGACAGGCCTGACATCGCACGCGTTACCCGATCATCGCTATTGTCGGTGGCGGTGATCGAACAAAATGCCTTACTCCCGTTTTACGCTCCGTCATAAGGGCGTTATTCCCGGAAACAGGTCCCCGCGCTTCCTCATCCTTTCGTGCCCCGCATCATGACAGGCCTGTCGATATCATCACATTTTCCAATGACCGGTTGCCTTGTAACTTGCCAGGGCGCATGACATTCTCGCTAATTGTATAGACATGTATCTTCAATCACAAACCGGGCACATTACTTTTTCAGTTAACGCGTCTCTCACTGTTCCAGCGAGGAATCTATGTCGGTCAAATCATCTGTATCAGCTTATTCAGGCGCAGAGAAACCACGCCTGTCAGAAACCCGTTCCATTGATTACATCCCGCTGCGTGAGCGTCATGGTCATCCCTTTAGCCAGTTCACGCTCTGGTTCGGTGGCAATCTGCAAATCACGGCCATTGTCACGGGTGCACTGGTGGTGGTGCTGGGTGGAGACGTCGTGTGGTCGCTTATCGGCTTACTTGTGGGACAGATTCTGGGTGCAGCGATCATGTCTTTGCATGCGATCCAGGGCCCGCGTCTGGGTTTACCGCAGATGATCACCAGCCGTATGCAGTTTGGCGTGTTTGGTGCCGTCATTCCGCTGGTGCTGGTGTGCATGATGTATGTGGGATTTTCCGCCAGCGGGACAGTGCTAGCGGGACAGGCGCTGGCTAAACTTATCGATGTCAGCAATTCAGCCGGGATGATCCTGTTTAGCATGCTCATCGTGATCATCGCGGTGCTGGGCTATCGCATGATTCATCAGCTCGGGAAGGTCGCGAGCGTCATCGGCGTTTTAGCTTTTGCTTATCTGTTTATCACGCTGTTCACCACGCATGACTTATCCGCCGTGTGGCAGAATCAGCACTTTACCCCGGCAAATTTCCTGCTGGCGGTTTCCCTTTCTTCCTCCTGGCAGATTGCCTTCTGTCCCTATGTGTCGGACTATTCGCGCTATCTGCCAGCTGATGTCTCCGCGAAGAAACTCTTCTGCTCGGTCTTTTTTGGCACCGTACTTGGCACGCAGGCTTCAATGACGCTGGGGGTGATTGTTGCTGCCATTGCCGGAAGTGCGTTTGCAGGCAATGAGGTCGGTTACATCGTGAGCATGGGCAGCACGGCGACCATGGCCATGGTGATTTATTTCGCCATTTGCTTTGGAAAAATCACATTTACCACGCTGAACGCCTACGGCAGTTTTATGTCACTGACCACCATTATCTCTGGCTTCCGTCAGCAAACCACGCTGAGTCGGGGCGGGCGTATTCTGTTTGTGGTGCTGATGGTGACGCTGGCCTGCGTCATTGCTCTGGTCAGTGAGCCGGCCTTTCTGAAATCCTTCACCCACTTCCTGCTGTTTCTGCTGGCTTTCTTTGTGCCGTGGAGCGCGATTAGCCTGACCGATTTCTATCTGATCACCAGGGGCAAGGTTGATGTCCCGGCACTGTCGCAGCCGGGTGGACGCTATGGTCGCTGGAACCTGGCCGGTATTACCGTCTATTTTCTGGGCGTGCTGGTGCAACTGCCGTTTATCGATAATCCGCTGCACCATGGATCGCTGACTTGGATTTTTGCCGGTAATGATGTCTCGTGGATCATCGGCTGGTTTGCGACGGCACTGTTATGGCTGATCGCCAGCCGCTGGGATCGCCGGGGCACACCTGAACAGTCAGTTTATCCCGCAGAGTGACACGCTGAAGCCCCTGAGCAACCAGCGCTCAGGGGCTGTCAGTCTGTGTGGGTGTGATCGCCCGCATGTCAGATGACCGTCGTGCCAGACAATCTGATTGTCTGAAATCAGGCGGCTGAAACATCCGCTGCGCCGGTCTGCGCCTCTGCCACCAGCGGTTTCTCCGGTTGCAGCAGCGTCATTGCCAGCATACTGCCAAAGGCGATCAGCGCGGTGACGGTAAACATTGCGTTGTAGCCGTAATATTCCGCCAGCCAGCCGCAGAGCATCGGAGAGATAATCGCTGCCAGATTGGCTATCGCCAGCGTCATGCCGCTGTAGGTGCCCACCGACGCTTTCGGGGTGACATCAATCACCACCGACCAGTAGACATTGTTCACCAGTGCATTCAGTGCATTGCCCAGGGTCATCAGTGCAATAATCCCGGCAGCCGACTGCACATAGGGGATCGCCATAAAGCAGCAGGCAGTGCCGCACAGCGTGACGGCGGCAAACAGATTGCGCGCCAGACGCAGGTTACGGAAGCGGGCCAGCAGGGCGTCGGCAATGCGACCGCCCAACAGCACCGTGATACAGGCGCCGCTCCACGGGATCATCGCGACGTACCACAGTGAGTGCAGGTCGTAGTGGAAATTATCCTGCAGATATTTCGGCATCCAGGTCACCAGAGTAAAGGTGATGTAGAGGAATGAAAAGTAACCGAGCGCGTTGCAGACCAGGGTGCGGCTGGTAAAGAAGCGCCACCAGGGGAGGGGGACACTGTCGCCCGCGCTGCGGCGCTGACCAGTCTGGATAAGCTGACGTTCTGCGGCGTTGGTATGTGGACTTTTCTCCGGGCTGTCGCTGAAGGTGCGGGCAAACAGCGCCATCGCCAGCAGGGAGAACACACCCAGCAGGATAAACATCATCCGCCAGTCATGGGTCAGCAGCAGCAGGCCCACTGCAATCGGGGCGGTCAGCAGCGCACCCACCTGGGTCGAAAGCAGGCCGATACCCAACGCGAAGCCACGCTCGCTGTCAGGTGCCCAGTGGGCAATCGCCTTGTTCATCAGCGCATAGGCCGGGCCTTCGGAAAAACCAAACAGGATGCGCAGGGCAGCAAAGCCCATAATGGCGGAGCCGCCAAACAGCGCCATGCCCAGTTCACCCGCCCAGGCGGTGGCGATCTCCAGCAGCGACCAGAGCACGCCGGCCAGCAGCCAGACTTTTTTCGTGCCGATACGGTCGGCAAGAAAGCCGCCACACAGCGAACCAAACAGATAGCCAAAGCCAAAGTAACCCAGCACGGCACCGAGCTGGACTTTGCTGAAGTGGTACTCCGCCGCTATGGCGTTGGCCGCAAATGACAGGGCGCCGCGATCAATGTAGTTGATCAGGGCGATCAGGAACAGCAGTGAAAATATGGTGTAACGGTAACGGCTGGTTGTCATCTCACTTCTCCTGATTAAATGTCTCAGGAGAGCAGAAGCAAAATTGATGCCGGAAAGGGCATTTATCCGGCAAACAGCGGACAAGCACTGGGTACGGGCCGCTGAGCCCGCCCCGTGTAGGGTTAGCTGATCCCGCTAATTATTCGCCTGCGCATCAATGCGGTGCAGTCATTGCCTGTCGATGGTGAACCTCAGGCAGCGTTATGATGCGTGCTGCTGACGTGGGGCAGTGGGATAAGCACGACGTCCGCTTCAGCCGTGGTTTTATCCTGTGGCATTTCGCCAACGTGCTGCAACATCTGACGCTGATACGTCGCATCAGCGACTGTTGTCTGTTCACTCAGCAGCACGCCCGCTTCATTAACATTTTTTCCTGCCACTTTTACTTTGCTGGTGGCACTGGCCAGCATCCACTCATATTCAATATCGACATGGCCGCTATCAATACAGCGAATTCCGCGCTGACTTAAATCATACGCCAGCACGGTTGCCGTCGGCCCTAATGAAATTAAGACCAGGTCAAAGTTGACGGCATTCGCTAATACCGTATCGAAAAGACGATCATAAACGGAAAAAGCATTACGGTTCAGCGTCGTAATACGTTTAATTTCGCTGGCCCCCTCCAGTAAATCATTGCCTAATCCCAGACGTGTGCCACTGCCTTCAACAATTAATACCCGGCGACCCTGGTAAAGCTGTTTAAATTTATCGAATATCGTCCTGGATAATTGTTTGCTTTTATAATCGTGATAAGGGCGGGTCACTGAGGTATTGCCATACTGGTACTGATGATTCAGCAGAGCATCATAATGTTTAAAGTAAAATGATTTATGGAAGAACCAGAACAGGGCCGATCCATTTTTCATACTGCGGGTGGTGCGAAAAGCATCCGGCAGGCAAATCAGACAGTCCGGGTTGTCCTGGGGGGCCTGCAGCAGCAGCGCCTTGAGCCTTGCCGACAGTTTTGGGTCAAATGGCTGAAAGCCAATGTTTTTATACCAGGTCATCTCCAGTTCCCCGTCGCCGTAACGGGCCAGTGATAATTGCGGTTTACGTAATAGCAGATCGATAGTTTCTTCTATCGACATGACGGAATAACGCTTTACCCGTACCTGCGCGGCAGGATAGCGAATGGCTGCATTAATAAATTTAAACGGGAAACGAAACTTACGATAAATACTGTGAAGTGCGGACATAGTTAGCCTTGGGTTATTGCTGCCAGAGAAAATCCCGCCTGCTGGCCGGATAAATTCTTATAACAGTGCTGATATATATCACAGATAGAAACAGCGTCAGGCTACGGAATATCTGAAAGCGATTTCATGGTCAGAATCCCTTTTATTATTAATCTGTTTCTTATTAAATGAAGCGCTAAAAAAATAATGGCAGATTAAAGTCAACTGCCAGAATTAATACTTTGAAAATCATTGACACCGCATGAGCACTGATCAGCAGACAGTTTAAAACTGCAGTGTATTAAGTTTTCTGCTTATAGCATTAAGAGCTTTTGCAGCACGACGTGAATAAACCATTAGGCTTATTTGACACTTATTACCCCTGTTTGATCAGACTTAAGCTGGCGTTCATGAAGCGCAACGGATCTGTCAGTTATTCACCTTTGAACAAAAGGTGCGATAACGCACGGCCTATCGTTAATTTTTTGTGATGGATATCGCGTATTTGGCCCTTAGGAAAGTAAATAAAGCGGTGGTAAAGCCTCTGCAGTCGACATTTCTAATAAATATTACTAATGATTTACGCCTGTACACGTTTTTACATATTTCTCATGTACGTTAAAATCTCGTTGAATTTATGTTTCCAGCTTAACTTTCTGATGACCGCTAATGACCCGAGGATGGATCATGATCAATAAAATAACCAGCGTAATCATGGTGATATTTGCTATCGCCCTGATTTACATGGGAGGACAACTTCTGCTTGCAGGAGGCAGCGCGTTCTATGCGTTGATGGGTGTGGGCGTTCTGCTCAGCGCGATTCTGCTGATGATGAACAAACGTAGTGCACTGACGCTGTATGCGCTGCTGATGTGGGTTACGCTGTTCTGGACGATCTGGGAAGTGGGCTTCGACAAATGGCAGTGGATCCCGCGCGGCGACCTGTTTGGCGTGCTGGGTCTCTGGCTGGCGCTGCCATGGGTGGTACGTCCTCTCTATCAGGGACAGCGTCGCTTCCATCCTTTCCTTGGCGGCTCAGTGGTGCTGATGGTGCTGCTGGTGATTGGCCTCTGCTTCTACGATCCGCTGCCGCAACAGGGCACCATTAACACCCAACGTAATAGTTCCGCGACCGGCGGTGCTACTGAAGAGTGGAACGCCTATGGCGGTACGACGGATGGCCAGCGTTTCTCGGCACTGAAGCAGATCACTAAAGATAACGTGAAAGATCTGGAAGTGGCCTGGACCTATCACACCGGCGATTTGCGCCAGGGTGATGATGCGACTGAATACACCTTTGAAGCGACACCGCTGAAAGCCAACGGCATGCTCTACTTCTGTACGCCGCACAATGAAGTCCATGCTCTTGATCCGGAAACCGGTGCGGTGAAGTGGAAAACAGCGCCGGATAAAAACCGCTCTTATCTGCAGCAGCACCAGACCTGTCGTGGCGTGAGCTACTTCGATGCCGGTCAACAGGCGGAGCAGCAGACAGGCGCATCCCCGGCTATCTGCCGTAAACGTATCTTTAATGCGACCACCGATGCCCGCCTGCTGGCGCTGGATGCCGATACCGGTAAAGCCTGTGCTGACTTTGGTGACAACGGCGTGGTAAACCTGCGCGCCAACATGGGCGAGGTGCGTCCGCACGCGCTGATGCAGACTGCCGCGCCACTGGTGGCAGGCAATCTGGTGATCGTTGGCGGTTCGGTGATGGATAACGGCTTCAACAGCGGCAACCCATCGGGTGTGATCCGTGCCTATGATGCCGTTACGGGTCGTCTGGTGTGGAACTTCGATCCGGCTAATCCGGATAACACCGCACCGGTCGCCGCAGGCGCAACCTATCCACAGGATACCCCGGTCGCCTGGGCCACCCTGAGCGCCGACCTGAAAAACGGCCTGGTTTATGTGCCGTTTGGTAACGCCTCGCCGGATGAAGTGGGACTTGAACGCGATCCCGCCAGCAACACTGAAAAATTCCGTGATGCGCTGGTGGCACTGGATCTGAAAACAGGAGCGTTCAAATGGCGTTATCAGAGTTCGAACCACGACCTCTGGGATCGCGATAACCCGTCACAGCCGTCGCTGGTGGACATCAACTATCAGGGCAAACCGCAACCGGCGGTGATCCTGCCGACGAAAACCGGCAACCTGTTTGTGCTGAACCGCCTGACCGGTGAGCCGGTTTACCCGGTAGAGCAGGTTAAGGTCTCCACGGATGGCATTAAGGGCGAACAGTACGCGGCGACCCAGCCGGTCTCCAGCCTGAACTTCATTCCGCAGCCGCTGACTGAGAAGTCGATGTGGGGCATTACGCCATTTGACCAGATGGCCTGTCGCACGACCTTCCGTGAGCTGCGTTATGATGGTAACCCTTGGACGCCGCCAACCGAGAAAGGCTCGCTGATCTTCCCGGGCAACATCGGGGTGTTTAACTGGGGTTCCGTGGCTGTTGATCCGCAGCGTCAGATGCTGATTGCGGCACCGGTGCGCCTGGCCTACAAATACAACCTGATTAAGCGCACGCCGGAAACCGAAACCCAGCGTACTTTCACCAAAGATGGCACGCCGTACTGGAATGAAAACTTCCACGGAGATTACGCTATCCACATCCAGCAGATGGCGTCGGGTCTGGGTATTCCCTGCATCGCGCCACCGTGGGGACGGATGGTCGGTGTGGATCTGACCACCGGCAAAACTGAATGGCTGCGTCGCGTCGGTACCACCAAAAACCTCAAGACCAGCTTCCTGCCTGGCCGCTTCCCGCTCGGTTTCCCGATGGGTATGGTGGCGCACGGCGGACCGCTGCTGACGGCGGGTGATCTGGTGTTCCACGGCGCAACGGCAGATAACTTCTTCCGTGCTTACGACAGCACCACTGGCGAACTGCTGTGGCAGACTGAACTGAGCGCGGGTGCGCAGGCCACGCCATCCACCTTTATGGGCAAAGATGGCAAGCAGTATGTGGTGATTGCCGCGGGCGGCCACGGCTCGCTCGGCACCACGGCGGGCGACAGCGTTGTCGCTTTCCGTCTGAAGTAATCCTGACCCGCTGAGCGCCGCCCCGGCGCTCAGCTTTTTTCACACCTCTGCCTGTCAGATCTCACGCCCGGCTTATCGCGACAACCTGTTGTATTTCATCTCAATTCTTTCATCTCCGTATTCACACCATCTGATAACGCATCGAAACCATTTCGTGACAGCGCTCCCGCTTTAACGATTTCTCCTGCCTGACAGACTTGCGCATTAAGCCGCGAGGCGTAGATTAATATATGACTTCACAATTAATCGTGAATACGAAAAGTACTTCACAATACGCACTCTGAAGGATTGATGCTCATGTCGGAACTGAAATTTGCTACCCGTCTTAACTCTTTCGCCTCGGGGGCGCACCTCTACTGGCCCGATCAGCAGGGCAAGCCCTCTGTGCTGCAGATGGTTGCCCGTGCAGGCAAGGTCAAAGGCTTAACGCATCTCGACCTCAACTATCCGCAACATCTCACCAGCGATATCGCCACACTGCGCCAGGCGATCAGTGATGCGGGTCTGGCCGTTAACGGTATGCAGATGCGCTGGGACGCGCCGCAGTTCAAAATCGGCGCGTTTACCCATCCCGACGCGAAAGTGCGTCGCGAAGCGATTGAGCTGACCAAGCGCGGCATCGACGCGGGTCGGGAATTTGGTTCACGGCTGATGACGCTGTGGATGGGGCAGGACGGTTTCGATTACTGCTTCCAGGCGGACTATAAGAAAATCTGGGAGGATGCGGTCAGCGCCGTGCGTGAAGTGGCGGAGTATGCACCGGACGTTGACGTCAGCATCGAATATAAACCCAATGAGCCACGCGCCTACAGCATCTTTCCCAACGCCACCACCTGTCTGCTGGCTGTGGAAGAGGCGGGCTGCGCCAACCTGGGGATCACCCTGGATTTTGCTCATGTCCTGTTTGCCAATGAGATCCCGGCTTACGCCGCCGCCATGGTGGCGCGCCGCTCACGGCTGCTGGGGCTGGACCTTAATGACGGCTGGGGCAAGCGTGATGACGGCCTGATGGTCGGCTCAGTTAACCCACGCGCCACGCTGGAGTTTCTCTGGCAGATGCAGCGTGATGGCTACCGCGGTGCCTACTACTTCGATACCTTCCCGGATGCCAGCGGTCTTGACCCAATCCGTGAGGCAGAAAGCAATATTGCGACCGTGACCCGTCTGCTGAGGCTGTGTGACCAGCTGCACGACAACGCGCCGTTACTGGCGGCCATCGGGCGTCAGGATGCGGTGGCCTCTCAGCAGATCGTCAATGACATCATGCTGGCGCGCTGACAGCCGATTAATCATAAAAACATCACACCTCTACCCAACACCCTGAGAATAAAAAATGAAAAAACGCCTGCTTGCTCTTATCGCCTCCTCACTGCTCTGCAGCACGGTTTATGCGGCAGAACTGGCACCGCTGCAATCCGATACTGAACCGGATCGCACCGACTGGACCCAGCTCGACACCAGATATGGCGCACTGCCAAAAGTCGATAAGTCGCTGAAGATTGGCGGGGTATCGAAAACCCTGACCAATGAGTACTGGCGCTCACTCGGTCAGGGCTATCAGAACGTGGCGAAAAAGTATGGTTTCACTGTCGCTTATCAGGCGGCAGCCAATGAAGACGATCAGCTCGGTCAGCTCTCCATTGCGGAAACACTGATTTCGCAGGGCTTTAACGGCCTGCTGGTTTCGCCGCAGACCGATATCAACCTGGAGCCTGCACTGGAGAGTGCCAACAGTAAAAATATTCCGGTGGTGAACGTTAATGATGCAGTAATGCCGAATGCGCGCTACTACGTCGGCAACGTCCAGAAGGACAATGGCGTGCGGGTGGCGAAGTGGTTTATTCAGCACCATCCGCAGGGCGGCAAAGTGGCGGTGATTGAAGGGCAGCCAGGGGTTTATGCCGCCGGACAGCGCACCCGTGGCTTTAAAGAGACGCTGGACAGTGCAGGGAAGTTCACCATCGTGGCCAGCGTGCCCGCTAACTGGAGTCGCGAGCAGGCCTTTAACGCCGCATCGACCATTCTGCAGCAGCATCCTGATTTGATCGGCTTCTATGCCAACAACGACACCATGGCGCTGGGCGTGGTGGAGGCGGTACGCGCGCAGAACAAAGCGTCACAGGTGGCCATCTTTGGCACTGACGGTATTTCCGATGCCTACGCCTCGATTAAGCGCGGCGAGCTGACCGGCACGGTCGACAGTTTCCCGGTGCTGACCGGTGAAGTGGCGATGGACGTCATTATCCGTCTGATCAACGGACAGAAACTGTCGCGCGTTGTCTCGACACCTCAGGCGCTGATCACCAAAGAGAATGTTGAGGCGTTCTCAACCAAAGACAACAACCGGTTGCGTCAGCTGCTGGCTCAACAATAGATCAGCGGGAGCGGGTATGGAACAGTTTCGCTTAATGATGTGTGGCATCAGCAAAAGTTACGGTAACGCCGCCGCGCTGCAGGAGGTCGATTTCTCAGTGCGGCCCGGCGAGGTGCACGCGCTGATTGGGGAAAACGGCGCGGGTAAGTCGACGCTGCTGAATATCCTCTCCGGCGTTCGCGGCGCGGACAGCGGAGAGATCAGCGTCAACGGAAACCGGGTGCAGATCCGCAGTCCGCTCAGCGCCCGTCAGGCCGGGATCGCGATGATCCACCAGGAGTTGCAGCATGTGCCTGAGCTTTCCGTGGCGCAGAACATGTTTCTGGGTCGCCCGCTGACCCGCGCCGGGGGCTGGTGGGTGGATAAAAAGGCCCAGCTGGCGCGGGCCAACCTGATTCTGAAGACGCTGGATCCCACTATCGATCCCGATACGCCGATCAGGAACCTCAAGGTATCGCAGCAGCAAATCGTTGAGATTGCCCGGGCGCTGCTGGATGACGCCAAAATCATCGCCATGGATGAACCGACCTCCAGCCTGACGCCACGCGAATTTGATCGGCTGGCGGAGCTGATTGGCGATCTGAAGTCGACCGGCGTTTCGCTGATCTATGTCTCGCACAAGATGAATGAGATTTTCCGGGTGTGCGACCGCGCCACCATTATGCGTGACGGAAAGCAGGTTGGGGTGGTCAACATCAGTGATGAGGATGAGGAGAGCATCGTCGCCAAAATGGTCGGACGGAAGATCGACAAGCTTGACCATCAGGCATTTGTCACCGATCGCGAAGTGCTGCGGGTAGAGGATCTGACGCGTGGCAATGAGGTGGTGGCGGCCAATTTCAGCGTTCGTGCGGGCGAAGTGCTGGGGATTGCCGGGCTGGTGGGTGCCGGGCGCACAGAACTGCTGAAGTTGATTGCTGGTATCGACCGGCGCACCCGTGGCACGGTGAGCGTCAACGGTGCCGCGGTGAAGAACCACAACGTGCGTGCGGCGATCAAGGCGGGCATTGGCCTGGTACCTGAAGACCGCAAAAAAGAGGGCATTATCAAAGAGCGGGCGGTGAAGATGAATATGGCGCTGCCGTCGATGCACCGCTTCACGTCGGCGGGGCTGATGAACCAGGCCCGGCTGGACCGCGAGGCGCTGAAGGTCATGGGCGACCTGAAACTGCGCCCGCTCGACATTGAGAAAACCATCGGCACGCTGAGCGGCGGCAATCAGCAAAAAGTGATCATCGGCCGCTGGGTTGCGGCGGATGCTAATGTATTTCTGTTTGATGAGCCGACGCGCGGTATCGATATTGGTGCCAAGTCTGAAATCTATCACCTGATTGAAAAACTGGCCCAGGCGGGCAAAGCCATTGTGGTGGTGTCGTCAGAAATGACCGAGATCATGCGCATCTCCGATCGGGTGCTGGTGATGCGCGAGGGCCGGATAACCAAAGAGTTAACCGGCAGCGCGATCACCGAAGAGAACATTGCCCGTTATGCCATCAAAGATATCGACCAGACCGCCTGACCGCTTACCTGACACTATTTAAGGTTATAACTATGACAACTCAGACATCTACCGGGCCGGGTACCCGACCTGCGCTGCGGCTTAAATTTAATCTGCGTGATGCCGGTACCTTAATTGGCTTACTGATTATCGTGGTGACATTTTCGTTTCTGTCGCCGGTCTTTTTCACCCTGCCTAATCTGCTGAATATTCTGCAGCAGTCCTCCATCAACGCCCTGATTGCACTGGGCATGACGCTGGTGATTATCTCCGGCGGGATTGACCTCTCGGTCGGTCCCACGGCGGCGCTCTCTGCGGTGCTGGGTGCAACCCTGATGGCATCGGGCGTGCCGGTGCCGCTGGCGATCCTTGCGACGCTGGGTGTGGGCGCGATGTGCGGGCTGTTCAGCGGCACGCTGATCGCCTATGCCGGGCTGCAGCCGTTTATTGTCACGCTGGGCGGCCTGTCGCTGTTCCGAGCGATAGCGCTGATCTACACCGGCGGCAATCCCATCTTTGGTATTCCGCTGGAATTTCGCAGCCTGATCAACAGTACGCTTTTCGGTATCCCCACGCCGATTGTGATTGTGGCAGTGATTGCACTGCTGCTGTGGACGGTGATGAATAAGACCCCGCTGGGGGAATATATTCTGGCGATTGGCGGCAATGAAGAGGCGGCGCGGGTCGCGGGTGTGCCGGTTAAGCGCACCAAGGTCACGGTCTATATCTTCTCCGGCCTGCTGGCCTCACTGGCCTCGCTGATTCTGATTGGTCGTCTGGGGGCTGCCGAACCGACCATCGGCAACCTGTGGGAACTGGATGCGATTGCGGCGGCGGCCATTGGCGGTGCGTCGTTAATGGGCGGCAAGGGCAGTATCTTCGGGACGCTGATCGGCGTGGTTATCCTCGGTGCGTTACGTAATGGCTTGACCTTACTGAACATTCAGGCCTTTTACCAATTGCTCGCTACCGGCCTTATTATTATCATAGCGATGTTGATTGACCGGGCGACCCGAGGCAAGTAATGAAGCAAGATCCGCGAGCCATTGGCGCTCAGATTCGTATGCGTTTGCCCCAGCTGACGCCGTTAGAACGTCGGGTAGCTGAGGCGATAATTGCCCGAACCGACATTACCGAGCAATCCTCATTAAAGGAGATTGCGCGGGAGAATAATGTCTCTGAAGCGATGATCGTTAAGATTACCAAAAAACTTAACTTCACCGGCTTCAGGCATTTCAGAAGTGGCCTGATCTATTACAACCAGTCTGAAGTGGCAGGGCTGCATGCGGAAATTGAGCCGGATGATTCATCGGAGCAGTTGCTGGCCAAAGTTTTCAGAACCTCTATCCAGGCGATTGAAGAGACCTTATCGATTCTGGATGTTTCTGAATTCAATCGTGCGGCGGACATTATCTTTAAAGCGCGTCATATCGATCTCTACGCCGTGGGCGGCTCTGCCGCCGTGGCGCGGGACCTGTCACACAAGATGCTGAAGATTGGCATTAAGTCGACTGCCTATGACGACGCCCACATCATGCTGATGTCTGCCGCCGTGTTATCTGATGACGATGTGGTTATCGCCATCAGCCATTCGGGTGCTACGCGTGCGGTGAACGATCCGGTCAGACTGGCGGGAAGGAATGGCGCGAAGGTTATCGCCATTACCAACTACGCCGAATCCCCGATCGCGCAGAGTGCGCATGTGGTCCTCAATTCAACCTCTCAGGGATCGCATCTGCTGGGTGAAAACGCCGCGTCACGCATCGCCCAACTCAATATTCTGGATGCGCTGTTTGTCGCTATCGCCAAGAAAGATCTGAAGCGGGCGGAGAAGAACCTGATGAAAACCCAGCATGCGGTTCAGGATCTGCGGGAATTCTAGCTATGAGCAAAATTGCAGTCACCGGCAGTCTTCACTACGACATTATGCTGGATGCACACCATCGCCCGGAAAAAGGCGAAACCGTGATGGGCAGCGCCTGTCACTATAAGTTTGGTGGCAAGGGAGGTAATCAGGCCGTCGCAGCGGCACGCGCGGGTGCCACAGTGCGCTTTGCCGGTTCAGTGGGGCGCGATCAGCAGGGGCAATTCCTGCTGGATCATCTGCAGCAGGCGGGGGTCGATTGCACCGCCGTCAGCATCATTGATGCGCTTCCCTCCGGGATGAGCGTGGCGATTACCGATGCCGAAGGAGATTACGGTGCTGTGGTGGTCTCCAATGCCAATCAGCAGATCCCGCTGGAGACCTTTGTGCAACCCGGCTTCTGGCAGGAGGTGTCGCTGCTGGTGCTGCAAAATGAAGTCCCGGAAGCGGTGAACCTCTGTGCGGCCCAGGCGGCACAGCAGCGGGGGATTACGGTCTGCGTCAATGCCGCGCCCGCCCGGCCGTTGTCAGCCGCGTTTGAAAACTGTATCGATCTGCTGGTGGTGAACGCCATTGAAGCACGCGATATGTGCGGGATTAGCGTGCAGGATCTGACGTCGGCGCGCTCAGCGGCAGAATCGCTGGCCAGCCGGTTTGCCAGAGTGGTGGTTACCGCTGGTGAACATGGTGTGGCTTACAGCGAGGCGGGAGAGACGCATACACTGGCGGCGCAGAAGGTGACACTGGTCAGCACCCACGGTGCCGGGGATTGTTTTGTCGGCGTGTTGTGTCAGCGCCTGAGTAGCGGGGTAACGCTGGCAGAAGCGGTGAGTGCGGCAAATCGTGCAGCTGCCGAACACGTTTCCCGGCAGCCGCACTGATTAATGGCGTGCCACGTCAATGACGTGGCACGCTAACGTCATCAGGCGCCGACGTTCACCACGGTTTTACCGAAGTTTTTGCCATTCAGCATATCGATAAACGCCTGTGGCGCGTTCTCTAACCCTTCAATCATGTGCTCGCGATAGTGGATTTTTTTGCTCTCCACCAGCGGACGCATCGCCTCCAGGAACTCCGGATAACGGTCACCGTAATCCTGGAAGATGATAAAGCCCTGCATACGGATGCGGCGCTTCAGAATGCCCGCCATGATCAGTGAGGTTCTGTCCGGGCCTTCCGGCAGCTCACGCTGGCTGTAAGCCGAGACCAGACCACAGACCGGCACGCGCGCAGCGGTGTTCAGCAGCGGGAACACGGCATCAAACACTTTGCCGCCGACGTTTTCGAAGTAGATATCGATGCCATCCGGGCAGGCATTTTTCAGCTGCTCTTCAAAGTCGGCACTGTGGTGATCGAGGCAGGCATCAAAGCCCAGCGTATCGACCGCGAAACGGCATTTCTCTTCACCGCCCGCCACACCGACGACACGGCAGCCTTTCTGTTTACCCAACTGACCAACTGTTGCGCCTACCGGACCGGTTGCGGCGGCAACGACGAGGGTTTCACCCGCTTTTGGCTGACCGATATCCATCAGGCCCATATAGGCGGTAAAGCCTGGCATCCCGAGAATGCCCAGCGCCCATGACGGATGTGGCAGATCGTTGCCCAGCTTCGCAATCTCTTTGCCATCGGAGACGGCATATTCCTGCCAGCCGCTCTGCGCCAGCACCCAGTCACCGGTTTTAAACTCGCTGTTTTTCGATTCGACGACCTGACAGACGGTGCCGCCCACCATCGGCTGATCCAGCTCTGCCGGCGCGGCGTAGGATTTACCCTCGTCCATCCGGCCACGCATGTAGGGGTCAAGCGAGAGATAGATGGTCTTCAGCAGCAGTTCACCCTCTTTGATTTCCGGGACGGGCTGGGCCACATGGCGGAAATTCTCTTTGGTCGGCTCACCGTGAGGGCGTGAAGCCAGTAACCAGGCGTGGTTCTGGGTTGCTTGTTCAGTCATATTGTCATCCTTTTATAGCCGGGCAATGCTCAGGGCATCACCATATGAATACCGGGAAAGTGTAGATGACAGCGGCGGGAATGCGTTTAACGCTGTGAGCGGTAAGCATGATTTACCGATAACAGCGCATAAGGTGCTAACCGCGGGGACACCGCGGATGCAGGACCATTCATGTCGCGGGTTCAGACTGACGGCTGTTCACATCCGCTTGCAAAAAAACGGGCAGGCGAGTCTTCAGCCGTGCGGTATGACACGCATTACGCGAAGTAAACGCGGGTTGACTGTCAGCTCCCTCCCAAATCCGCTAAAGCGGTTTTTTTATGCCTTCAATTTATGGACATGGAAAGTTGCTGCGCATCCGGCGTCACGGGTAGCTCTGAAGATTGTGATAAATATCAGGGAATTTTACAGGGAGAGAACCATGATTATCCAGCATCTGCGTATTGCCCGACCGGTGACAGACCTGACGCAAAGCAGTCAGAGCTATTGCCACGGGCTGGGGTTGCAAGAAATCGGTGAGTTTACTGATCATCAGGGGTTCAGTGGCGTGATGCTGGGCGCTGAAGGGCTGGGCTGGCATCTCGAATTCACGCTCTGTCACACGCATCCCGTCCGGCCATCGCCAACGGATGAGGACCTGCTGGTGCTCTACATTCCGCAACGGCCTGACTGGCAGGCCCGATGTGCCTGTATGGATGAGGCAGGATTTCTGCGGGTTCCTGCATTTAATCCTTACTGGGATCAACGGGGCGTGACATTTAGCGACAAGGATGGTTATCGTGTTGTTATCCAGCATGCAGCCTGGCAATCCGCAATCTGACGTGTAACGGAGCTCACCCTGAACATTCTTTGCTTTCACACCGCGGCCAGTAATATCGCAATATTTGATGATGCCGCCAGCGCACTGGCATATGAGACGTCGCCGCTGAATCATCTGGTAATGCCTGCGCTGCTGGCAGAAGCGGAATGCAGCGGCGGGATGACAACTGGATTACGCCGCCGTATTGCCCAAATGATTGAAACGCTGCTGCCGCAGTTCGATGCGGTGCTGATCACCTGCTCGACGCTGGGGCCGGTTGCCGGTGATTTCAGCGCGCAGGATCGGGTTATGCGCACCGACGGGATGTTAGCGGAGGCGCTGCAGCGGCAGGCAGGGCGGACAGTCGCGCTCTGTGCGGCAGAATCAACACTGGCGGCGACGCGGACGCTCTTCTGCCAGCGGGGCAGCCAGACAGAGATTGCGCTGGTGGAGGGCGCGTGGGCGGCGTTTAAAGCGGGGGACACAACACGATACTTTGCACTGATTGCGGCAGCCGCCGAGCAGGCGTATCAGCAGGGAGCCATTGCTGTGGCTTTGGCGCAAAGCTCAATGACGCCGGTTGCCCTGCAGTTTCCCGCGGCACGGCGACCGCTGACAGGCCCGCATCTTGCGCTGCACGCCTGCTACGAACTCAGATGATCGTCACACCCTGCTGGCTCAGCGCCAGTTGCAGCGCGTCGTCCGGCTGCGTTTCTACAATCAGCGTGCTGGCCAGTGACAGATCGCCAATGGCAAAGGCGGAGGCGGAATTCAGCTTTTCGGCTGATGCCAGCACCACGGTTTCTGCTGCACGTCCTGCCAGCGCACGCTTCACCGTCGCCTCTTCGTAATTGCCGGTGGTCAGCCCGGCCGCCGGATGCACACCGGTCACGCCCATAAAAAAGAGATCGGCATTAATGCGGTTGATCGATTCCAGCATTGATGCGCCCACCGTCACCACTGAATGCTTATAGAGCTGCCCGCCAACCATAATGATCTCCACCAGTGGATGATCGGCTAATGCCAGCGCCACGCTGGGACTGTGGGTGATGGCGGTAAAGCTCAGCGCTGCGGGTAACTGTCGCACCAGTTCCGCGCTGGTGGTCCCGCCATCAATCAGCACAATCTGTCCCGGCTGGATCAGCGAGATTGCCTTCTGCGCGATAACCTGCTTTGAGGCGGTCTGCACGCTTTTGCGCGTTTCAAAGGTGGCCAGCGCAGCGGAAACCGGCAGGGCACCGCCATGCACCCGCTGCAATAAGCCTTCAGCCGCCAGTTCACGCAGGTCGCGGCGGATAGAGTCTTCGGAGAGGCCAAAGCGCTGGCTGAGGTCGCGCGATTGCACCTGTTTTTCCTGGGCGAGCAGGGCAAGAATCGTCTGTTTTCGCTGGCGGGATAGCATGACTGGCCTTTGCATGTTTTTTCTTGAAGTTGCACGATTTTGCATGATAGCGTGATAGCTGTCTACTATACTGGAGAGCATCATGCAGCAGAACCATCCCCGCGTGCGCATCATCAATGAGCAGTTGCTGTCAGATAACTGGTATACCCTGAAGAAATATACCTTCTCGCTGCTGCGCCGTGACGGCCGCTGGCAGGAGCAGAGCCGTGAAGCCTATGACCGCGGTAACGGCGCAGTGATCCTGCTCTACAACCGTGACAAACGTACGGTGGTGCTGACCCGTCAGTTTCGCTTTCCGGTTTTCCTGAATGGACATGATGGCTTTCTGATTGAAGCGGCCGCCGGTCTGCTGGATAACGCCTCGCCCGAAGCGCGTATTGTTGCCGAAGCGGAAGAGGAGACGGGTTTTCGCGTCAGCCATGTTCAGAAGGTGTTTGAAGCCTTTATGAGCCCCGGCTCGGTGACGGAGAAGCTCTATTTCTTTATTGCTGAGTATGACGATCAGCACCGCAGCGGCGAAGGCGGCGGAATTGCGGAAGAGGGTGAGGATATCGAGGTGCTGGCTCTCGATTTTGATCAGGCGTTACAGGCCATCGATCAGGGCAGGATTGTGGATGCTAAAACCATCATGCTGCTGCAGCATCTGCGACTCAAAGGTATCTTATAAGAAAGCGGGCAGAGCAACGTCTATGTGTTCTGCCCGTAAAGCTTACTGATCCTGCGTCAGAATGCCTTTAACATCATGTGGCTCAGAACGCAGATATTGCGGCGGAACCTGGACTTTGCCTTCCAGCACAGCCGCAGCGTGCCACGGCCAGCGTGGATCGTAGAGAATACCGCGCGCCAGTGCGACCAGATCGGCATCGCCCTGTTGAAGCACACCTTCCGCCTGCTGCGGTTCAGTAATCAGGCCAACCGCAATCACCGGAATCGACACCTGTTCACGGATATCGCGTGAGAACGGCACCTGGTAGTTAGGCCCCACGCTGATTTTCTGATCTTCCGACAGACCCCCACTTGAGACGTGGATATAGGCGCAGTTCAGCGCTTCCAGCTCACGTGAAAAGGCGATCGACTGCTCGATTTCCCAGCCGCCTTCGACCCAGTCCGTAGCAGAAATACGCACGCCTACCGGCACGGACGCGGGTACGGCTTCACGGACGGCTTTGAACACCTCCAGTGGGAAGCGCATACGGTTTTCCAGCGAGCCGCCATATTCATCACTGCGCTGATTCGACAGCGGCGACAGGAACTGATGCAGCAGATAGCCGTGTGCGGCATGGACTTCGATCAGCTCAATATCCAGACGCACCGCGCGTCGGGCGCTATCGACAAAGGCCTGTTTTACCCGCGCCAGATCGTCAGTGCTCATGGCAACCGGCTTCACTTCATCCGCGCTGTAGCTCAGTGCGGACGGTGCCACGGTTTGCCAGCCGCCGGCTTCAGGTGCAATCTGCTTACCGCCTTCCCAGGGTACGGCACACGACGCTTTGCGGCCCGCATGGCCGAGCTGAATGCCCACCGGAATAGAGGAGTAGCGGCGCACATCTTCCAGCACCGTTTTCAGCGCAGCTTCATTGTCATCATTCCACAAGCCCAAATCGCCGGGAGAGATACGGCCAATATCCTCTACGGCGGTGGCTTCAATAATCATCAAACCTGCGCCGGAAAAGGCCAGCTGGCCAAGATGGATACGATGCCAGGCGGTGGCATTGCCTGCTTCAGCGGAGTACTGGCACATCGGCGCAATCACAATGCGGTTATCCAGCGTAAGTTCGCCCAGCGAGACAGTGGAAAAAAGTTGGCTCATGTTATCTCCATGGTTTTATGACTGACGTGACAGGCAATAACTATAGCGGGGGATTGGAGAGACCGGGGTTAATGCAACGTGACATTTTATGACTACGTACCGGGTAACGGGTAGATTGCAGCAATCCCTGCGGGTTCTGAAGCAGGGACTGATACGTTAATGGTTCAGCCAGGCTGTACTGTGCAGGTCTGGCTGAACCGGGAGTTTGTCGCGGAAGCTTCGTTACGGTTCGAACGTCAGGGAGTGAAAGTTAAGATCACCAGAGCGCATCGTATTGGCCTCAATGAGAGTAACGGGCATCTGGCCGCGGGACTGGCTGGGCAGGGTTCATTAAGACGTTCAGCTATTCGCTGTCATCAATTTTGCGGCAGGGTGACATGGTGGAGATCCTGCGCGACTGGCGTCCAGCGGGTTATTCGTTTCATCGGGTTTATCCGCAAAACCGGCACGTGAAGCAACGGTTACGGGGGGGGTATCGACTGGCTGGTGGCGTGCTTTCCGGCGCGGGTTGCAGAAGAGTGAGGATCCGGCACCTGAGTGCCGGATTGGGCAGATTAGTTGCCGCGATAGGTTGAGTAACCAAACGGGCTCAGCAGTAACGGGATATGGTAGTGCTCACCGCTGGCGTCCATGTTGAACTCAACCGGGATCTCCGGGAAGAAGGTTTTCTGATTGGTTTTTTTATAAAAGTCACCGGTTTTAAACACGACACGGTAGCTGCCCGCGCTGGCCGTTTTGTCCTGCGGGAACAGGGCGCTGATGCGACCATTGTTATCGGTGACGCCTGACGCCAGTTTCACCCAGTTATCCTGCTGCTTCTGATCCAGTTCAACTTCAATACCGGCTGTTGGCTGGCCGGTTTGCAGATTAAGAACGTGCACGCTCAGTGGATTTTTAGCGGTAGCAGGCTGAGCTGCGATAGCGGATGCGCCAGAGGTCATCAGTAATGTTGCGATCAAAGCATATGAAGTTTTCATCAATGTTTCCTTTATTGATTGGTTGAAGTCGGGTGACAGTTCAGAAAGAGTAATGCGCCTGAGGGCAAAGAGATATTCAGCCACAGGAAATGTGAAATTTCTGAGAAAAGACACACTTTTTTAGTTACATCATACAAATATCAAATATAAACCTCAGATCTGCTTCAGTGCAGGCATTGCTTACCAGAATAAAAGTTCATGTTAAACCACTTCTCAATTCTGTCCTGAAAGCAGGGCGTTAACGGGTATGAATTGTCTTTATATGACGTGAGTCAATAAGTTACAGGCTTCACTAATGAAAATAGCCAGAGCGGCGCTGCACCCAGAGTAGCGCCGCTCTTTTTTATTACTCCTGCTGTCCTGATCCGGCATGGCAGCGCAGAGAATCCCTTCCTGGCAATGCCGGTAATCATTATCAGAAGGCATCAGGACGATGGCTATCGCCATACCACATAAACAACCCTATTCAGGACGACAAGCAATGAGAATGCGTAAACTGGCGCTGGCCCTTGTGTTACTGGCAGGCGCTACTGATGTTTCAACGGCAATGGCGACGGAGTCATCGACTGCCGATCCCGCCTTAAATAGCCCGGTGAATACCCAGCCTGCACCTGCAGCAGCAGCGGTTTCGCAACCGGAGACGAGCCCGCTATCGCCAGCCAGTACTGAAGCACCAGCCGCGACAACAACCGCTGCTGCATCGCAGCAACCGGCTGGTTCTGTAGCGACAACTTCATCCAGCCCGGCAATATCAGAGCAGCAATCCGTCGCAACGGTGCCAGAAGCTGCATCCGGTTCAGCGCCGGCAACGCAGCAGGCTGAGATTTCTGCACCGGTTCAGCCCCAATCGGACAGTAATCAACCGTCACCGGCTACAAAACCGACAGCTGATTCATCTTCCGGGGCAGAAATGAGTGAGCCACATCCGGCAGTAACCTCAGAGCAGCAGGCCACAGACGAAAACACCTCGCAAAAGCCTGCCCGGACTCAAGCTGCCGCCGACGAACCGCTGTTTACACCTGAACAGGAAGCCCGTATTGGCGAGATAGCACAAGCCTGGCTGCTGAAGCATCCGGAATTACTGGTTGAAGTGGATCAGAAACTGCAGAAAATTCAGTATGACGAGCAGATGAAAGCGATGACCACTGCGGCAATTAAACATCAGGATGAATTGCTGAATGATAAAACGGTGCCTGCTATTGGGCCTGAGAACGCTAAAGTCGCGGTTATAGAATTCTTCGACTATCAGTGCAGCGTCTGTGCCCGTCAGGCCCCCGTTATTCAGTCACTGATGAAAGCGAATCCCCAGGTACGCTTTATCTTTAGAGAGTGGCCCATTTTTGGCTATCGCTGGAAACCGTCTTTCCAGGCGGCTGAAACCGGTTTACGAATCTGGCAGCAAAGAGGCGGTGATGCCTATATGAAGTATCACAATGCGCTATTTGCCAGTGGTCATATTGAGGGCGCGCTGACACAAAAGGATGTCACTCAAGCCGCTTCTGCAGCCGGTGCCGGTAAGTTAAAAAATAACGATATGCTCGACACACTGTCCCGCACGGATATTCTGGCGAAAAATACAGGCTTTCAGGGTACGCCAGGAATCGTTGTGATGCCTCTGTCAGGTGCGACCGCAGATACAGTGACGATTTTCCCGGGAGGCGCGATGGAATCGATGCTGCAGGATGCGATCAACAAAGCCTCTGTTCAGGCGGGGCACTAGCCGACAGCGAATAACATCACCATAAGCTGCCGGCAGGACAAAGGATATCCTGCCGGCATCTGTTCTGTTCCGGATGTTCACCGTTGATGCGCTCTGCGATTAACCGGCAAAATCCCCATCCTCCTGTTTCGTCATGATGCCTCGCGTTCAGCGCCCACATAATTCTGCTGCTCTTAACCTGAGCTGTTCCCGGGTTCATCTGCCTTACCCGATTTGATAATTATCAACGCTGCTCCGGCAACCCGTACATGTCAGGTTTAAATTAATAATGAAACAGTGTCCTTTTCTGGCTATTTATCTTTCTGTGTAACTTTCTGGTTGTGGTAATGATTCTTATTTTTGATTTGAAGTGGTTGTGAATTTCTTGGATTGTCAATGGCTTGTGTTTACATCTGGTTTAAGAAGTTAAACCCTTCAGAAACGAGATGGGTAAATATCTGGTTAAATTAATTTCGGGCTTTTGTTTTTTTTAAAATTTATATTCATAACATTAGCATTCATCTGGCATGCATGTTTATCTAACCTGCTGTTTTATAATAAACCCGGACTGGCTATTAATTAGCCTGTGGCGATTGCTGTATTTAAATTTTCTGTTTTTTTTGCTCGTCATCTTTAAACGGAGTTAAGGGGTGATGATTGTTATCTTTAAACGCCGGCCTTATACTCTGGACCATCAGGCTATCAGAATAGAATTATTTAAATCGTGACTTCCCTGTTGCGTGAAAAGGGATAGCTCGCCGGTTTGATTAGGTTAAATGTATTTAAGAAGATGCTGATGCTGTATGGCGTAACTGTTTCGTGCAGATTAAACAGATTTTTAGATTCATTTTTGAAAGAGTCCGTTTAATGAACAACAGCGTAATACTTGATCTTTCTCTGCGACTTAAATAAGGCGCAGAAGCAGGGCACTCATGACTCTCACGGGGCGGAATAACCGGGAGAAGCGTGAAGTTATGTTGTGTAGTTACAGAAACTTTAATCAAGGGATATAAAATGAAAAAACTGGCTGTCGCCATGAGCACAGCAGTCGCTTTATTTGCAGGTGTAGTCCATGCTGAGACTACTCCAATTACTGTTAATGGCGGCACGGTCCATTTCAAAGGTAAGCTTGTTGCTGCACCTTGCTCAGTAAGCACCGACACCAGCGACCAGGAAGTTAAACTGGGCGAATACACCACTCACCATTTCAAAAGTGCTGGCGTGCTTGGCTCGATTGTACCCTTCCAGATTAAACTGGAAGACTGCGATACCTCTGTAGTGACTACCGCAGCGGTTGCTTTCTCTGGCCGTGCAGATGCGACAGATCCAACACTCCTGGCAGTAGACCAGGACCTTTCATCGTCTAACAGCGGAACTGCTACCAACATCGGTATTCAGATTCTGGATAACAGTTCTGCCGTGGTGAAACTGGATGGTTCTACCTTCACTGATAAAACCACACTGATTAATGGCGAAAATATCCTTAAATTTGCTGCGCAATATAAGTCAACCGGCGTAGCAACCGCGGGTGATGCGAACGCTGACGCGAATTTCATCATGCAGTACAACTAAGTTCTGTGCCCATTTCGTCCGGTTGTTGAACGGGCCGAATGGGCATTTCTTAGAGGCTGAATTGATGATGCGTTCTGATTTTATCACTTTGTCTGTTGGCTTATTGCTGACTTCTTTCGCCGGATATGGCGCTATGAAAAATGACGTTGCTGAAATAACAAGTGGGAAATTACATATTCACGGCAAGGTTATTGCCGGGGCCTGCGTAGTCACCTCAGATAATGTGGATATGCACGTTGATATGGGTCAGTTTACGTTGCACGGATTTAAGCAGCCTGGTGATATTACCACCGCGGCGCGGCCCTTTACGGTTCACTTAGCTGACTGCAAAAGTGAAATCAGCAGCGGCGTAAATATTTCCTTTTCAGGAAGGGCGAACCCGCAAATGCCGAACCTCTTTCAGGTTTTGTCCGATGATGAGAGTACGGAAAACGTCAGCCAGAGTAGTGAAGATAGTCATGTAGGATTATTAATCTCTGGCCCACAAGGGAAACAGATTAAACCGGATGGGGCACCCGTGGTGCTACGTCAGGCGAGTGGAAAGGATACGGAGATCCATTTTATCGCACGTTATCTCGCCTCTTCTGTACGTGTTCATCCTGAAGAGCTGCACAGTGAAGTTCGTCTGAATATCGCGTACCCCTAATCTGAATCCCTTAATCAGGTCAAGTAATCATGCTGAAAAAATCATTAATCTCTGCGGCCATGCTGGCTGCCTGTGTAGTAAATACGGCTCATGCTGGCGGTATTGCGCCAGGGGCCACCCGTATTATTTACCCGGAAAGTGACCATCAGACATCGCTATCAGTCACCAATAGCGACAGTCATGAGCGCTATCTTATTCAGGCATGGGTGGAGGATGAAAAAGGGCAGCGGGTAAATGATTTTATCGTCACGCCACCGCTGTTTGCCGCGGCACCAAAAAGTGAAAACAATCTGCGTATTGTTTATACCGGCGCGGCCCTGCCCAAAGATCGTGAAAAAGTTTACTGGATGAACGTAAAAGCGATTCCGGCGGTTAATAAAGAGGCGATGAGCGGGGGGAATACCCTGCAACTGGCGGTTTTGTCAAGAATGAAGCTTTTTATGCGGCCGGATGGCTTACCGATTAGCGAAGTGGAATCGGCGAAAAAAATCGGGTTTCAGGAAAGAGAAGGGCAGCTCACCATTAATAATCCAACGCCCTATTATCAATCGCTGGTCAATATCAGCGTGGGAAATAAGAAGCTTGAAAACAGCATGGTTGCCCCGTTTGGTCAGCTCGCGCTTTCATTACCACGAGGCGTCTCAGGAAGCGTTCATTACCAGACCATAAATGATTATGGTGCTATCACCGCGCCACAAACCAGCGGCACGCATTAATCGCTTGCCACGATTTCATCTTTTTTAAACGCTCAGGGACACGATAATGCGCCACTCGGTATTTAGCAGGCCGGTTCAGGAGAAGATGCCCTCTTTTCGGTATTCAGCTCTTGCCCTGTTTGTCGCGCTATCCGGTTCGGCTCAGGCTCAGGACTGGTTTAACCCGGCCTTTCTGACGAAAGATGGCAATGAAGTTGCCGATCTCTCTCGCTTCGAAAACGGTTCAGGACAACTTCCCGGCGTTTATCGTGTTGATATCTGGCGCAACGATGAGTTTGTGACCACCAGTCCGATGCGCTTTGTTGCCGTTGCTTCTCAGCCTCAGGTCAGCCCTGCATCTGAAGCGGTGAAACAGGACGGGACAGGATTGCAACCCTGCGTGACTGTAGCATGGATGAAACGGCTGGGCGTTCATACTGAAAATCTGACGGCGTTAAAGGCGACGGATAATCAGGATCAGTGCATCGATCTCGCGAAAAGCTTTCCGGGTGCCGCCTCATATTATGATTTTGCCTCCCAGCGCCTGATGCTGACCTTTCCTCAGGCTGCGCTGAGAAACAGTGCGCAAGGCTATATTCCGCCAGAGGAGTGGGACGAAGGTATCAATGCGGCGCTGCTGAATTACACGCTCACCGGCAGTAAAGGTGACAGAAACAATAGCTATTATCTGAACCTTACCAGTGGTCTGAATATCGGAGCATGGCGGCTCAGAAATAACGGTGCCTGGAACCACTCCGATTATGCTGATGGCTATCATCAAAGCCAGTGGCAGAATATCTCCACCTTTGCGGAACGCACCATCATTCCGTTTAAAAGTGAACTGGTTCTGGGAGACAGCAGCAGCTCAGGTGATATCTACGATAGCCTGGGATTTCGCGGCGTACGGCTCTACTCCTCAGATGCGATGTACCCAAACAGTCAACAGGGCTATGCGCCGGTGATTCGTGGCATTGCATCAGGGCGCTCGCAGATTACGGTGCGGCAAAATGGTTATGTGATTTACCAGAATATTGTGCAGTCCGGTGCATTTGAAATTACGGATTTGAATGCCACATCATCCAGCGGTGACCTGGACGTTACGATTAAAAACGATGCCGGTGCAGTGCAAAAATTTGTTGTGCCATATTCTACCGTGCCGCTGCTGCAGCGCGAGGGGCGAACAAAATATGATCTGGTTGCAGGTCGTTATCGGAGCGGTCTGGCAGGTAAGGAGGATCCTTTATTTGCTCAGGGCACGCTTGCCAGAGGTCTCAGCAATGGCACAACGCTGTATGGCGGGAGCCAGATTGCCAGAAATTACCTCTCGGTTCTCACGGGGCTGGGACGCAATCTCGGTGACTGGGGTGCAGTCTCTGTTGATATCACCGCTGCCCGCAGTGAACTGGCGGATGGCAGTACGCATAATGGCCAGTCTGTCCGGTTTCTTTATGCTAAATCGCTGAATCATACCGGCACCACATTTCAACTGCTGGGTTATCGCTACTCAACGCGCGGCTTCTACACGCTGGGTGAAACCGCATGGGAAGCGATGAACGGATATCAGAATGAATGGAAAGATAGGGGGGACGGGCGCGGTCCGCAGCTTGAACCCGTCAGTTACCACAATCTTATGAACAGCAAAAAAGGGCGCTTTCAGCTGAGCGTTGCCCAGCAGATCAGCGACTGGGGCTCGCTAAGTCTAACCGCCACACATCAGGACTACTGGAATAGCAGCGGCAGCGATGAATGGTATCAGGCTGGTTTCTCCAGCGGCTGGCACGGCATTAATTACAATCTCTCCTATGCGCTCAGCCGCAGCAAGGGGATGCCGCAAACCGACCGGCTTATCTCGCTGAACATCTCGATTCCATTCGGACGCTGGCTGGGCCATGACATGGCCGAGCATGAAGCACTCAACAGTATGTATGCGACGGCCCAGGCTAACCGCGATCAGGATGGGGTTACCCAGATGCAGACGGGGGTGACCGGCACATTGCTGCAGGGCAATAACCTCAGCTATAGCATCATGCAGGGACACAGTAACCGAAATGGCGACAGCGGTAATATGAACGTCAGCTGGGACGGGTCAGATGCCAGAGCGAGCGGGGGTTACAGTTACAGTAATGGCAACCACGCGATGAACTGGGACGTTTCAGGCGGGATCATCGCCCATGCCAACGGCATCACGTTCAGTGAGCCACTTGGGGATACCAATGTCCTGATCAAAGCGCCGGGTGCTAAAGGTGTGCATGTCGAGAATGAAACCGGCATCAGTACTGACTGGCGGGGCTATGCGGTCATGCCGTATGCCTCGGTTTATCGCAGTAACCGGGTCGCGCTGGATGTAAAAAGCCTGGATATGCACACCGATCTTGACGATACCGTCCGCGAAGTGGTGCCAACGGAAGGCGCGATCGTGCGGGCGGAGTACACTGCCCATGTCGGATTACGCGCAATTTTCAGTCTGATGCACAACGGTCGTCCCGTTCCCTTTGGGGCTTCAGTGACCGATAAAATCACCGGTGCGACCAGTATTGTTGGTGACACTGGCGACGTCTATATGACAGGGATTAAACCTAAAGGCACGCTTTCTGTGATATGGGGAAGCGGCTCGTCGGATAGTTGCATGATTCCTTATGAGCTGCCTGCAGAAAGTGAAAAATTACCTGTCGCGCGTATGACACTTAACTGTATTGCTATGGTGAAAAATAATAAATGACTCTATTGCCGGGACTAATGCACAGAAAGTCAGCACTGTCTGCTTCAGTGCTTTTATATTTATCATTACTGGCAGGCAGCGCGCCTGCCTTTGGCTACAGTTACCACTGCACCGCACAGGGTGGAACGCACAATTTTGTAATTGATAATATCCAGAAGGATATTTCAGATAAAGATAAGGATAAAGCGGGGGCTATTATTACCGATGCGGAAGATTTTCAGGGGCAGGGATCGTATACCGGCCATTGTGATGAACCCCCTTATCCTTTTACAGCCGAAGCCTATGCGACAGCGGTCAGTCCGCTTCAGCCCTCAGAAAAAATCGGCGACACGCAGTGGTATAAACTCAACGACTATCTTGATGCATCGTTTCAGGTTTTTGTAGGCGGGAACAGTCAAACGTTTCCACAGGTGCCTTTTTATGATGTGTCAAATAAATTACCGATGAACCGGAGCCAGATGAGCAGTGGCTGGGGAACCGGCAACAGCGGAAAGATCTCGTTAAGGATCCGAAAACCTTTTATCGGCTTCTCACAATTCAGCGTTCTGGCGCTACAGACCTACTTAAATACGCAGCAGGGCATTCAGGTCAGCGGTGAGGCTATCGCCAGCGTAACTATTGGCGGACAAATTACCATTCCGCAAAATTGTGAATTTTCGCCAGATAAAATCATTACGATTGATTTTGGTAATATTGGTGCCTCTGCGTTTGCCGCTGCAGGCGCGGGCAATAAACCCGCCGGTGTAAATCCGCAGACCCGCAATATTGGTATTTCATGTAAAAATATTGATGCGCAAGCCATGCTCTCCTTAAGGCTTGAGGCGAACAATGTCGCCAGCAATGCGATTGTCTCGGATAACCCGGATCTCGGTTTCGTTCTGGCCGATAAAGACAGTAAACCCTTAATTCCCAATAATGCGGAGAGTAAAATCCCTTTTCAGCTTGATGGCAATGCCTCTGCAACCGTTCCCATTACGGCCTGGCCCGTCAGCATTACCGGCAATAAGCCAGCGGAAGGCAGATTTACCTCCGAAGGCTATCTTCGGGTCGATTTTGATTAAGGCGGGAAGATAATGGCTATGAATCAGTCAGGTCGCACTATTTTGCCAAAAATCATCCTGATGGCCGGTGGTGCAGCGATACTTTTTTATACCTCGCAGTCGGTGGCAGCCGATGCGCTGGCACAAATTAATATTCGCCTTACAGCAACCGTCGTCGCGGTCGGTTGTACGGTCGATCCGGGCGATGTCAATAAACCCGTTGACCTCGGCGAATGGCAGACTAAGCAGCTGGTTAAAACGGGGCAGACAACCAAACCGGTGCCGTTTAGTCTTCATCTGACCGGCTGTAGTGCCGACAATGCAAAACTGACGTTCACCGGCACTAAAGATACCAATGACAATACGTTACTGGCCATTGATAGCAGCGATGAGAATGCCGCTTCCGGTGTGGCGATTGAGATTCTGGACAGCCAGCATCATCGTATCCCGATGGGTGGGGATACGCCGTCTGCCGTGATCGATGCAAACGGAGATGCCACCCTGGATTTCTGGGCTGATTATGTTTCAACTGACGTGAAAAACGTAAAGCCAGGGGATGCGAACGCCGCGACGCAATTCACACTGACTTATGATTGATGGATAGCTGTGCGACCTCCGGAATTGTGGTTGCTTTCGGTGCAGAAAGAAAACAATCAATGTGTTCAGGCCCGACAGGTAAGGTGGCAGTGGCGGTGCGATTTCAGAACAGTGAAATGGCACGCTTGCCAATCGCGATTTACAGACCCTCAGGGACAGAATGAACCTAATGATTCAGGGTTGAAGCAAAGCAGGGAACATCGGACCCGCAGTTAAGCCTGCAATAATCTCTATCATTTAACATAATATACATTATGCGCATACTCATTATGGCCGGAAGCGTGATGCTCTGTTGTATGGTCTGCTCACCATTTTGGGCTGATCCTGACGGTTTTCCTCTTTACAGCAAAATCTGTCAGAAACGATCACAATGTCTGCCTGGCCTTGTTACTGTCGCTTACTCTGTTCCGAAACTGAAATAATGTGATGCTACTTATTCAGCATGGCTTTCCCTGCGGGACAGCTTCTTCAGTGACGCTACACGCTATCCTCTTACCAACAAATCTGATGTCGAAAATGTGCAGTCGGACGATGCGATGACAGCTTCGCCCTTTGCGGCTGGCTGAATGCACTGCTGCGTATTCTGACCGTTTCTCTGCTCAGGTGCTTTGCACAACTTAAGCAGTGACGTCGCTACGTGAAAATTAGCGCATTCATCAGGGCTGTCGGCCACAAAAATGCTGTAGAGGCGTCTATACATCACCGCTTTATGTTCATCCTCATAGTCTGCCGTGCAAACCACTAAGTTGTCGTAAACGCGTCCACGTGTAACTACGCTTTCTTCACTCCGTTCCTTGCCAGGTTAATCCTGTAATAAGCAAGAAAGCCTGAGTCAGCTTTCTGCTGGCTGTCTGGTCAGCCGGACTCATACTGGCTATTCGCGTTTCGATTGCAAGGCAGTCACCGTGGCGCAGTGATGCTTTTGCCCTGAGCCTTGAAAATAAGAGTCAGTGACATCCGGTTGTTTTCAGTACTATCGGCGACACGCAAAATGAGACGTAACGTCCCTGCTCTGTCCCGTCATCCAATAACTATCTTGTATAATCTGACAAAAAAGAGAAACGTAAATTTCGCACAGCAAAGATGATTCTTCGCATACAAATTCTGAATGATAACGCCCGGGAAAGAAATAAATATAGATCTCTTTTCTTTTAATGACACTGCCAAAAAGAGTGATGTTTTCATGCGCTAAATAACTGATTTAGATCAATATTTATAGCAAGTGCGTCAATTAACATATTTGTTACCAGGAGTATTCTTAATTAAATGGGATGTGAACGATAAATATCGTCGCTAATTTTTTTATTAAACCCATTTAAAATGCAGCTCGTTTCAATGAAAAAGGGAGTAAGTCCTGATAGAGCCAGTAAAAAATCATTTATCAATGCCATCATAGTGGCCGTTATAGACAAAATCGGCCACTGAACAAAATTCGCTCACATTTAGCATTGAGTGCGGAATTTTTATTGATCAAAGTGGCGTTATTTGCGAAATATTCCTAACGGACGTAAAAAAATCCTGGTCTCTCAGCACTGCTGAAGACGTCGTCGCCCTTTTTTTCCCGAATTTTCAACAAATATTACTCCCGCCCGTGGAGGTGGCTCCTTAAGAAAAATCCGAATAAAGAAAATAGCGGATAATTTTCATCGCCTTGAAAGGCGGAGATTTTTATCGATAAAATAATCACAACTCTCGCAACAACGCCAAAATATTATGATAAAGATAACCAGAGAGGAAATTCGCTGCGCCAGTTGTAAATATGGCTGTGATCTCACCCATCGCGCATCAGACATTTATAACAGATGTCCGTTGCAAAAAATTACCACCTGGCCTGGAGGGAATCATTTTTTCTCTTCATCCATACTCAGCATGGTCGCTGGAAAATATGAGAGCCTCTTTTGCAGAGGATGTGTATTCGTTGACTTCTCCAGGGAAAATGTCAGGTACTTTACCAATAGCAACTGGATTGAGTATTTAAAACATACCGGATTAATGCTGATTATCGTCAGTGATCGCCATATGGAGCCGCTTGCGGCTTACTGGCAAAAAGAGGACCTGCGTATACAAACTGTGATTTATGCCGACCTGTCCCTGGAGGAGATAAACGGGCAAATCCAGGGCTGTTATTTCGGTTTAAAAGGCGAAGTCAGGAAAAAAGTGAATGCACTTAAACAGGATGAAGTTCGGTTCCTTGATCTGGCGATGAACGGACTTTCACTGCCGATTATTGCCAGAGAAATGGGAGTTGAAGTCAAGCGTGTTTATAACATCAAAGATGCCATTCGCCGGAAAATGGGCATCAGCCTCAATCAGTTATTTTCCGCATAATTATGATAAAGGAGTATTAATGAACACCAAACTCAGAACGCTTAATTTTGCTGTGTTAATCAGTGCCGGACTGGTGTCAGCCAGCGTGTTTGCAGCTTCAGATAACACCATCAATTTTCAGGGAGAAGTTACTACTGAAACCTGTTCTGTTTCCGTAAATGGCAACAATGCATCCCCTGTCGTGCTGCTTCCAACGGTCAGTACTTCGGACCTTGCTGCCTCTGGTGCAACTGCGGGGGATACCACCTTCACCGTGGGCGTTAGCGGCTGCGCCGGGGACAGTACCTCGGCCACCAAAATCTCGACGGTGTTTGTGGGGAATAACGTTAGCGCTGCCGGTAATTTATCTAACACCGGAACCGCAAAAAATGTTGAGGTACAAATCCTAGATCCGAAAGATGCAGTGGTTAATCTGACCAGCGGTTATACCGGCAGCGGTGATCTGACATTGCAGACCGGTGAAACTTCTGGCTCTGCCACCTACTCTGCCCGTTATTACGCATCAGGGACGCCAACGGCGGGTACCGTTACCGCATCACTGCAATATGCCGTGACGTACCAGTAATATTTTTCGTGCGTATCCGGATAGCCAGATACGCACGCCACGCTTGAGATATCCGACATGTATTCGCGCATTATGCTGTTCCCATTAAAAATGGTAATACTGTTTTTTTTGATGACGTTTATTTCGGATAACGTCCAGGCAAGCGTCACTATTCTTGGCAGCCGAATTATTTATCCGGGCGATGCTCTCTCCGTCGATGTTCAGTTAAAGAACAACTATAATATGCCTTATGTCATTCAGGCCTGGCTTGATAATGGCAATATGGATTCGCAACCTGGCGATAAGAGTGACGTGCCTTTTATTATCACGCCACCACTGTTTCGGATCCAGCCTCTGACCGGTCAGGTTTTAAGAATCCGATTTCTGCCAAAGGTCTCATTACCACAGGATCGCGAAACGATTTACTGGTTCAACTCTCTGCAGATCCCCCCTGGGAATATTCAGGCGGAATCAGGTCGTAACAGTATTGTTTTAATGTTACGTAACCGCATGAAACTCTTTTATCGTCCTAAAGTGATTGGTCAGCCGGTTAATGTTTTCGACAGTGTAAAAGTAACAATGCAAAAAGAGGGGGTTGAAATCAACAACACTCAACCCTGGTATCTCTCACTTACAGAAGTTGCAATAAAAACAGCAGGAAAAAAAACAGCCTGCAAAGCCGACATGATTGCGCCCTTTTCCAAAAAAATCGTCAGGTGTAAACCGGCAACGCACTCTTTATCAGCTAATAGCGTGATTTCTCTTTCAGCAATGAATGACCAGGGAGCTAAAGTCAGTGAAGACTATCCGATTGCAGGCAGGTAATATCCGCATCTTTTTTTTTCCTCTCTGTGCATCATTTACTTTTTCAACGTATGGACACGCTGATGAGTACTATTTCGATCCTTCACTGTTTAAAGGTTCCGCCTTTGGCCAGAATATTGATCAGTTTAACCATCAGACTATCGCCCCCGGCAACTATTATGTCGATATCTATGTTAACAATAAGCTGGTTAAAAGCGGCGTCACCCTGAACTTTCTATCAGCAGAGAAAGGTCAGCCGATAGAACCTTGTCTCCCGCTGACGGTGGCTGAATCATTAAGCCTCAAGTCACTGAATAAATCCTCAGCCAGCGAGGACTGTCAGCCCTTGCGTTACTGGTCATCAGCGGCCCGCTGGCAATTTGATCAGGCTTCATTGCGGCTGCAATTCACTATTCCGGATGCGGAATTAATTCATCTGCCCAGGGGAAATATTCCCGTCACCGAATGGGACAAAGGGATCTCTGCCCTTTTCATCCGGCATAACACCAATTATAGCTGGACGGAAAATACCGCTTCTGGTTACAGATACCAGTATCTCTGGAGTGGCATCACGGCGGGCACGAATATTGATAACTGGCAGCTGCGCCATCAGGGCAATCTGCGGTTTATCGACAATAACGTTACCGGCAGCGATGTTCGCTACACAACGGTCAGAACCTGGCTTCAGCGCCCCATTGAACCGCTGAACAGTCTGCTGACACTGGGCGACAGTTATACAGAAAGTTCGCAGTTTGGCAGCCTTTCTTATAATGGTATTAAGCTCACTACCGATGAAAGGATGCGTCCGCAAAGCCGGCGTGGTTATGCGCCCGAAATTCGCGGTGTGGCCTCCTCCAGTGCCCGGGTTATCGTCAGGCAGCTGAATCGCGTTATTTATGAGACCAGCGTTGCGCCTGGTCCCTTTGTTATCAACGATTTGTACAATACCCGAAGCCAGGGCGATCTCGATGTTGAGATTATTGAAGCCAATGGCAAAACGTCCTCGTTTACCGTTCCTTATGCCTCCGTGCCTGATTCGGTCAGGCCGGGAAACTGGCATTACTCGGTTGCATTGGGTCGGGTACGGCAATTCTACTCAGTTAATAACACCTTCTTCGAAGGGCTGTTGCTGCGCGGTATCAGTAACCGACTGACCGCTACGGCAGGAGCGCGGCTTGCTCAGGACTATCAGGCCTGGCTGCTTGGCGGTGTCTGGACCTCGGCGGCGGGCGCAGTGGGATTAAACACCACCTTTTCTGATGCAAAGGTCGCACAGAACAGAAATGCTTCGGGATGGCGCGCCGAGCTGAGCTACAGCAAAACTTTTGCTACCGGCACCAACCTGGTCCTGGCCGCCTATCGTTACTCAACCAGCGGTTATCGCGATCTGCAGGATGTGCTGGGCGTTCGGCGCCAGCAGGACAATGGCGTCAGTTACTATTCAGATACGCTGCATCAGCGTAATAATTTTTCTGTGACCCTGAGTCAGTCTATGGCCGATTATGGCTTAATCAGCCTGAGCGGCAGCACGGCGGATTACTATAATAACCGGTCACGTATTACTCAGCTTCAGTCAGGTTACAGCAACAGCTGGAATAACATCAGTTACAGTCTCAACGTTGCCCGTCAGCGTACTACCTGGAATTACGATCGTTTCGGGCTGAACCTTGACGAGGGTAATAACTCATACCGCGAGAAATATACCGAAAATACCGTTTCACTGAATGTCTCGGTTCCGCTGAACTGGGGCAATCACACTACCTCAGTGGCCTATAACTACAACCAGTCTAAAGAAACGCGCAATTCGACTCTCTCACTGACCGGTTCATCTGGCGAGAATAATCAGCGATCCTGGTCCCTGTATGGCGGAACCGAAAATACGCAAAGTAACACCGGCCACCGTGTCTCGTTCGGCGGAAATATTCAGCAGAATACGCGCGCAGGTGCGGTCAGAGCGAATTATGGTCAGGGGGATAATTATCGCCAGGCTGGATTAGGGCTTTCTGGTACGTTGCTGATTCATCGCGGCGGCGTCACCGCCGGACCTTATACCAGCGACACTTTTGCGCTTATCCATGCGGAGGGTGCCCAGGGCGCCAGCGTACGCAATGGTCAGGGTGCCGTCATTGATCATTTTGGTTACGCTATTCTGCCGTCGCTGACGCCATATCAGGCCAACACCGTCAGCCTTGATACACGCTATATGAATGCTGATGCCGAATTAAGCGGCGGAAGCCAGCGCGTTGTGCCCTATGCCGGTTCCGTTACCCGAATTAATTTTGCCACGCTGCAGGGTAAGGCCGTCTTAATCGCGCTCAAAAATGAAGATCATGAAATCCCGCCAATGGGCACTGAGGTCCGTGATGCTGATAATACCGTGATAGGTATTGTGGGCCAGGGTGGGCAATTATATGCACGTGTACCGCATGACTCTGGAACCTTAAAGGTAAACTGGGAATATAAGGGCAACAAAACATGCTTTGTTAATTATCAAATAACCGGCCGCGTCAATGAGGATATTGTTCGCCTGGATGCTGTCTGCCATAAGGGTTAAACGTGTGAGAATCGAAAACTATTTCCTGTATATCTTTTTATTGCTGTTCAATGTGCCCGCCTGGGCTAATTGCAGCGTTGTTACCGCCACATCCTCGTTGTCTCAAAGCGCGATTGCAGCAGGCTATACCGCCGCCTACTGGACCGGCGCCTGCGACACCTGCTCAGGGAATGTGGGCCTGCCATCTGTAATCAGCATCAATAGCGGAAAGACCTTCCAGCCATCCGGCACACTGCTGGCCAGCTCGGTCGGCAGCTTTCTGTCTTCGGCCAGCAATGTTCCCTACTCAGCTAACCAGATTCTTTACCGCTGCGCCGTGGCAGATGCAGACAGTTTGTATGAGATGTATGCCACCAATGGCGACAGCCCCTATGCCGGTCAATATATTACTTCTGAAGTGGACGGTGCCTATTATGATGTCGCTGCAAATGTTGCCGTCAGGCTAACTAACCTGACAACCGGCGAATATTACAGTCGCTACTGGAAAGCCCGACAGCTGACGGCCAGTGACTGGTATTCTGATGGCACCTATATTTATATTCCGGCCAGTGCTTTCAGCAATGTGCTGTATGAAATGTTCAAAATAGACTCTACGCGCTATTACGCCAGCAACAGCAATCGCTATGTGGACAACTGGACACAACCTCGCGGATATATTGCTTTTAAAGGACCCGGGCTGGATACCAATAATCTGAAAGTGGGCCAGGATAGTCTCTCTTACTGGTATGGTTTTTATCGTAACTGGCCCGCCGCCTGGAGCACCTTCTCAAATGTCACCTATGTCCGTGGCGCGCTATGCGAAGTCCAGGATTATCCTTCGGTGGTGGTGCTGCCTACCGTAAGCGTGAATACCCTTGCCGCGGGCGGGAAAAGTCAGGCTCCTTTTACTATCACTATCCAGTGCGAGTCCGGTGCCATCTCCGGCACCACTACATCGACGATCACGTCAGCAAATGTCGCTATGGGCTTTCTCGTTAACCAGTCAAATGCGGTGACGCAGGCAAGAAATCTGGGGCTGACTACAGCTGGCGGCGGGTTAACCTGGCTGCTGGATACCCACTATGGTAGCAGCGCTGCCGCCTCCGGTGTCGGTATAAAAATTTATGACAGTCATAATATGGCGCTCAATTTACTGCCTGACAGAACGGTGACGGGCGCGGGCAACAGCCGTGGCTGGTATGCCTATAAAGATTTAACGTCGCAAATCTCCTCAGGAGGCGCTGATATTTACAGTGGTGATTTCACCGCCTCTCTTGAAGCGCTCAGCGGGCAAACTATTACAGCAGGAACAGTCAATGCGCAGTTACAGGTTGTGGTCAGTTTTCAGTAACGTCGTCGTGCTATCTGGCTTCCTGCTCTCATTCAGCGTCTGGGCGGTGGTCAATGTGGATAAAACCCGGATCGTTTTCAATCAATCGGATCTGAGCCAGTCTGTTAACGTCGTCAACAGCGGCGAAAACGAAACGTATTTGCAAATCTGGACGGATGACGGTGACCTGACTCTCTCACCCGATGCCAGCATCACACCCGTCATAGTCATACCGCCGGTGGTAAAAATGTATCCGGAAGAAATGCGATCGTTGCGTCTGTTACTTACTTCACGTCAGGGGCTGCCCGCGGACAAAGAGAGCCTCTACTGGTTAAATATTTATCAGATCCCTGCGCTGAAAAAAGAGCTTAACGCGGCTGAACGTAAAGTGGTGTTACCGCTACGAATCCGGCTAAAAATCTTTATCCGGCCTGAGGGACTAAACGCCCCGCTGACCACCGATCCGGAAAAGCTCCGTTTCGCGGTAAAGGGAAATAAAATCGCCATAACGAATCCTACTCCCTGGTTCATGAGCTTGAATGTCTATTCTGAAGGTCAGCAATCAATAAAAAATCTCACTCTTGCCCCACAATCTGATGCTTATATTGACAGTCACACTCCGCCGAAACCCGGTGAGTCAGTGAGTTATGCGGTGATCAATGACCAGGGGATTCCGGTTAATTACACGACAATCTTGAAGTAACCGGACGGGAGTGCCATCTGCCAACAGGCAGAGTGCACATAAAACCGACCTTTTGCGGCAGTCCTGGGCGTCGCTACATGAATTCTGCGCATCTGATGGGGCTGGCAGTAGGCAGAATTTACCTGTGCATGGCGTTTTGAGAGGCTCATGAGGCGGTTCCGCAAGACAATCCATTTTAGCCGCGCTAGAGTTGCTGGCTTCCACTGTTTCAACAACGAGAAAAAATGAAACGCTTATTTGTCTATGGCACTCTCTGTCCGGGCCGCGAGAATGCCCATATCCTGGAAAATATTGGCGGAGAATGGCTGGCCGGTTCGGTTAACGGTACCTTCTATCAGCAAGGCTGGGGCGCAGCGGCTGATTTTCCGGGCATCGTTCTGGATGAGCATGGCCCCGACGTGCCGGGTTATCTGTTTCTCTCCGACCAGCTGGATGCCCACTGGCCGATGCTGGATGCGTTTGAAGATGGTTACGATCGCGTCGAGGTTTGCGTTTCTGCCGAGGATAATCGGCAATACAGTGCGTGGATTTATCAACTCCAGCCGCAGGAAAGCCGCTGAACTTTTCCTGCATCAACCCTGCTTTCCTGCAGTGAGATGCACGCGCCCTGCTCTTATTGCAGGCTTCTGGCGCAGCAGGACGCGTTTATGACTGGTATCAACCAGGCGTGTCTGGCCAGAGAATCGAATGCAACAGACTGAATTAAAAGCGGTATAATGCCTGCGCTTCACGCTCAGGCCATTGCTGGCCATTTCTACCAACCAACCTTTCCGCTTTGCTGACCTTATTTTTCTGCCAGACAATTTATACGGGCACGCTGCCTGATTCATAATTCAACTAAGATCTAATGTATGATGTAACTAAAATCAGATCATCCGCTCTGGTCCTGGCAAGCACTCTCTTAGCCCCACCAGCCAGCCCTGTTACACCGGGTTAATCTGGCCAGCGCTGATGTGGAAATAGTGATACCCGAATATTAAACAGATGGATTAGCGGTGCAACTGCACCACTCTCCTGTCGGGCAATCGGCTCTAGCCGCAGCAGTAACAGGTCCAGCTCATCCAGCAGATCCTGATGCGGCGCAAGCTGTAGCCTCTTCATCTTGCGCTTCAGATAGAGCGCCATTTCGTGAAACATCTGTCCGCTATCAATCCGATGGCTTTCAAGCACCTCACGATAGCGCGCATAATAATCATAGCAGTTAGCACCCAGCCAGGTTTCGGTAATCAGATACCCCCCCACCACGATATCCGGTACCGGATCGAGCCGTTTGCGCGGCAGAATCACGTTCACCCTGTCGAGCATCCGCGCAATAAATTGCTGGCGAGACAGCAGCGTGGCCGAATTGCGCTCCACCATTTTGATAAACCCTAACAGATCGCGAAGTCCGCGCTGCACCGCTCTTCTGGCAATCCATGACGGTCGTTTGTTACGGATCAACGCCGTCAGCACCACCGCAAACATAATCCCCACCATTGATGAGATGGCCGCATTAAGCGTGACGATCAGGTTCGGGACATAGTGATGGCTCAGGCCGATAAAGCCAGGGATCTGAATGGCAACACTCAGCCCCACCATATTGGTCGCCGGGTTAGCAATGACCAGACTCAGCAGCATCAGACCCGGCAGCAGACAGATCATCAGCGCCTGCAACGTGTTAGCCTGCGGGATCAGAAAGGCGATATAGAACAGACTGACCACCAGGGCAATCATTACCCCTTTCACGAACAGTTTCATAGGCGTTACCGGGGAATCAACGCCGGCAAAAAATGAGCTGATGATGGCCGCCATTAAAGGTGCATTCGCGCCATCGGCCCAGCCGCTGCCAATCCAGAACAGGCTGGAGAGAAAGGTTGCCAGAAAAGCGGTCAGCGCAGAGAGTCTCAGCAGCCCCTTGTCGATATGACGGTGTTCGCGGATATTGCGGATCGCCGCCCCATCTCCATGGCTATAGAGATCCCCGGCGCGCGCACTGACGTTCTCAAAGGCATCGGCAATACGGACAAAGTTAGCCATCCGCTCCAGCAGGCCGATCAGCAGCAGACTCTCTTCGGTGGCAAGCTGCCCTGCCCGCCATTGATTTTCCAGGGTGGCCTGACTGGCAGCAATCGCCTCACGCAGTCCGGCGATATCATTAATGCGGTCATGATGCAGCCACAGCAGAAACGCCTGAAATACATCGGTAACGCACTGCGGGAAACGGATATTCAGTTCGGCCAGCACACCCAGCCGTGCCTCAATCGCGGTCAGGGTTGGCAGCAGATAGGTCAGATGCTGATACTGCACGCTGACCAGACGAATGACATTACGCGCCGCTTCGCCCTCATAAACACAGTGGGTCAGCAGCGTTTCAACACTCAGTGGATAACCCGCCATCTGGATCAGGATATCTTCCCGCTCCAGCGATTTGTTCTTTGCCATCCCGCTAATCAATTCATCGCATAATTTGCGCGCGTTCTGAAACCAGAGATTGACGCTCTGCCCCAGCAGATGGTGCATCGACACCGGGAACACCAGCCGGTGAACCAGCGTGCTGCAGAGGATCCCCAGCGTGATCTCCTCAATACGTGAAATCACGGTACTGATAATCGCAGATGGCGTATCCACATCGGGAAAGCCCATAATCGCCGCGCTGTAACCCGCCAGCATAAAGATATAGCTCTTCGGCGTGCGGTCATGCAGAGAAAGATACAGGCAGACCGTCACCCATAGCGACACACTGAGGCTGAACAGCACCGGCGACTGCACGGTTTCGGGATAGATTAGCAGAATAAAGATGCCGCCGAGCAGCGTGCCCATCAGACGAAACAGCGATTTCGAGACGGTCGAGGCGGCATAGAGTTGTGAGGTGACAAACACGGTGGTTAGTGCCCAGGCCGGTTTTTCAAAGTTGAGTAACAGCGCCACAGAGAGTGCGATAAACGCGGCAAGGGAGGTTTTGCAGGCAAACAAAACCGCGTTTTTGGTAAACCATTTCATCGAATGAGAGCAACCAGGAACTTTCTGAGGCGCGTATCCTGACAGATGCGTTTGGGTTTTACTCTCAGTTAAATTTTACAAATTATTACCGGCCTGAGGAGGCCGGTGCATTCTCTACCGGCGCACCAGCGCACGATGCTTATCCAGTAAGAAAGGGCGCAGATAGCCTACCGTGTTCGAGAGCAAAATCACCTCCCCGGACAACCGGATTTTCAGTACCTCGGTCAGGTAGGCTCTGCGCCGGGTCATACGCTGCCACACCGCCGGAAAACGGCTCGCCAGCTCGTCACGCAATGCGGCGTCAGCCAGTCCGACCGTATCTTCAATACTGCAGCCGCCATAACCCGGCACCGATGGGATAATATCAATCTGCAACAGCATACCGCTCTTCAGGGTCACTGCTGAATCGGGATAGATGGGCGAGCTTAACCACTCTTCGTCAGCCACCAGATGTCCTGGATTGAGATGCCAGCCATATTGCGCTTTGGGCAGTACCGTTTCGATATGCGTATAGAGTTCGCCGCCGGTAATTCCGATTCGCAACTGCTCCAGCCAGCTGACCACAGCATGATAATAGGGGATCGCCAGCCGGTCTAACCAGTCAGAAACGTGACACTGTAACTCAGAAGCCTCACTGACGACATACGCAGAGCGGCTGGTCAGGCCGCCTTTATAGCCGACCGTCAGTGAGAGTTTGTCGCCAGTTGAAATCTGTTTGTCTGACGGATAGAGCCGGGCCTGGGCGAAACGATCGCCGGTCGCGGCAATCGTGACGACACTGTTTGGCTGCCCTTCTGCATTCAGCCGTGCGCCTGACGCCTTCTCTGTCACACCCGGCGCTACGCTATCCAGCGCAGCCAGCATCGCGGTTGACGCAAGATTGGCGCCAGCCTCATAAAAGGCGACTTCATCGGCGCAGTTAACGCAACGCGCACCGAGGTCTGGCGAGATAAACAATCCGGTGGCGTTAACCAGATGCACATCGCCACCCGCCGCCTGAGCCGCTGCAGCGTAGACGAACTGCGGCAGATCAAAAAGCGCCTGCTGCCTGCCGGTAAACAGCTTCCAGCCCACCAGCCCGGTGCGTTCATCCGCCTTAATGCCTGCCTCTGTTAACAGCTGATCCAATGGCTGCTCCCCATGCATCGGCTGATTGGGCAACGAAAAGATCGGCGCATGCAGACAGCGTCCCGGATTGCGGGCAAAAGGCACCAGCTTGAGGTTCTCATTACCCATGATATAGGTAAGCTCGCCCTGCTGATTCACCACCAGCAGCGCCTCCTCAAAACGCGGAATGAATCCCGCCAGATATTCAAAATTGCTGCCGTGCTCTTTGTCGGCATAGATAATCAGTTGCGCAATCTGCTGCTGCTGCATCCGCTCAATAATGGCGACCAGACGGCGATGCAGTGTTTCATCAGATATCACAGGGCTGGCAGCACCGGGAAAGACCGGCGGTGACGGAATTGTTTTCAGGGCATAGCGATTGGCATCCATAACGCACTCCAGTGGCCAGATTGATGTGATTGTGATTCCCGTTCCCAGGGTAAAGAGGTTTCTCCTGTACGGTGCCACCATCACACAACTTACTCGTTGCGTGTTATCAAAAGAGGGACATTCACCTGTCACAGAGACAAGGAAGCCCGCACTAGGCGGGCTCTTTGTCTCATTTAACAGGCACGCCGGCATTCTCCAGCGCTTCAGCCTTTTCGGGATATAACTCCGACGTTCCGGCATTCATAATCACCGCGCCACAGCGGATGCAGTGATCGCCCTTTACATCCGGCACAACGTCCTCGGGATTACCCGTATTAAGACTGACGTCGCGCGTGGCGTACACAAACGCCTCTCCTTCACATCCCGGACACTTCATACCATGACTCTCCTGTTAAGCCTGTCAGATAAGCATAGCCGACAGGCTTTTAGCCATACACAGGAGGCGAGGTTTTTCAGGATAGTGCCAGCTTATAGCGCCATCACTCTTTGTGCCGCAGCCGCTCCAGCATAATCAGTGAATGACTGAAAATGGCGTCGGCGATGTGCTGTGGATAATCGGCCGGTAAGGCCTCGCGCACTGAGACCACCGCTTTGGGAAACTCACGGACGAAGAAGTCGAAGATCTGCTGCAAACTGTCACGATCAAAACTGACGCTTTTTGCCGTGGCGATAAAATGGCGCGGAAAGATTTTGTCGATTTCTGTCTTCTTCCCCTTAGTGGCACGCAGCCCCATCGCCAGCTTTAGTGCACGCCTGTTCAGGCCGGTACCGCCCAGCACCGGATAAGCGGAGATCACATCATAAAAGGGTGTCAGTCGATAACTGCCGCCGCGCTCAATAAACAGCGAGAAGTTTTTTGCGTGACCATCGGTAGCACCAATCAGCCACTGAAACACCTGGAACATCATAAAGCGATAGCGATCTTCAATGGCGTTGCTCGATCCCATCAGTATCTGCATTATTTCTGCAATGCCCGGCCCGCCGTCCGACGCATATTTGGTCGAGGATGGTAGCCCCAGCGCCTGACAGAAATCCTCCTGTGGCAGACGAATCAGCCGGGTTCGGTCGCGCGACCAGCGGCGATCAAAGCGCTCAACGGCCAGGGCGCGCATCTTACCGGCCCGGATAATCGTCGCCTGCGGCACATCAATACCCAGTGCGCGGGCCAGCGCCAGACAGAGATACTCATTCTCTACGCTTTCACGCATATCCAGCGTCGCGGCTGGCTGTTTAATCTCACCGATCGGCAGCTTAATGATGTGCGAGGTAGGCGTGGCACCGGCAGGAATGCTCCAGCCCTCTTCGGTCAGCAGCAGCGCCGTTTTCTCCTGTGCGCCCGCCACCGAAATGCGGAAGTCAGTCTCTTCACGCAACATCCCCAGCGGGATATCTGACTGATAGGCTGACAGCACACTCTCAAGCCGGGCTTCATCCAGCACCTCATAGCGAGCCTGCAGCGCGGGCAGCGGCATATCGGGCGGCAACAGCATAGTCGCCCCGACGCTGTCACGTCCCACTTCCTGCAACAGGTCAAACGGCTGACGGGATTTAATCTGGTAACGCGCCACGATTCTGTCACGAATCAGCGGGCTATCTGGCAGCAGGTTATCGAAGAAGTTAATCACGGCGTGTGAGGTGATTGCCTTAACCTGCAGCGGCAGAGAAAGTGACAGTGGCCTGGATAGCGGGTTACTCAGCCAGCCGGTGTCATACTGAAACTCATGAGCGCCATTCCGCTGCCGGGTGAGCACGCCTACCCGCTCACCGTTCATCCACGCAATCAGCCTTTGCATTACCACGCATCCTCATCATGCAATTGAGGCGCACTGGCCTCCTCTTTTTCCACTACGTCCAGACTCACTTCCAGCGCCTGTAAAAGCTTAAACAGCGTGGCCAGCGAGGTAGTGTCAGGCGCATTTTCAAAGTGAGAGATGGTAGCCTGTTTCAGGCCAACCTTTTTCGCCAGTTCACTCTGGGTCCAGCCGTTGCGCTGGCGGATAAGCTTTAGCCGGTTTGCCAGCTGTAGCGGGCTGTATATCATGGGGTAACTCCTAAAGAATCACAGGCTGTAAGCATAGCGCAGAGGGTTTATCCCCGATAGGGTATAAAGCGCACTTTATACCCTTAAGAGGATAATATACAGATTATACCTTTTAGAGGATAATATTGAATTTATCCTTTTTGAGGGATAAAGACAACGCATGGATAAGAGAGGAACAGGATGAGCACATTTATCCTTACCCATCAGCAAAACGACGACGATCGGGAAGCGCTACTGGCAGGATTAGGGGCTTACAACCGGCAATTTATCAGTCGGGAGAACTGGGGGCCGCTGTCGGTTTCTCACAAAGATGCAGAAGGTGTGTTACGCGGCGGATTGATCGCCTCGCGCAAAGGAAACTGGCTCTGTATTGATTATCTCTGGGTGGACGAAACACTGCGTGACAGTGGTCTGGGGCGTGCGCTGATGGAAGCGGCAGAGCAGGAGGCGGTTAAACTGGGCTGTCTCTTTGCGCTGGTGGATACATTTAGTTTTCAGGCGCTGCCGTTTTATCAGAAACAGGGTTATCAGCAGCAGATGTCCCTGCCCGATTTTCCGCAGGACGGCATGCAGCGCCACTATCTGACGAAAACGCTAAGCCCTGCGGCATCACGCTGACCTGAGTACAGTCAGCGTGACAGGGTCACTGACCTACAAATCAGCAATGCGGCGGAGGTCCGCTTCGGCGCCGGGTGCCACAGCAAGCACCTGGGCCCCTTTAGTGATGCGGTCGCCTTCGGTATTGAACGGGTGGCACCAGCCGCCCGCCTCTTTCACCAGGCAGTAACCCGCCAGGCAATCCCAGGCGTGCATATAAGGTTCGTAGTAACCCACGACCCGACCAGCCGCGACCCAGGCCAGCATCAGCGCGCCGGAGCCGATGCGGATAAAGTTACCGCCCGCCGACAACAGCGCCGCCACAATCTCGCCCACCTGTTGCGGACTGACATAGCTGTTAGCACCAAAGCCGGTAACGTGGTTTTGCAGCGTGCGTGTGGCATCGACCTGCAGACGACGCCCGTTAAGCGTCGCGCCCTGCCCCAGTGCCGCTACGTAGCACTCCTCATAGGTGGGTGCGAAAATCACCCCGATGACCGGTACATCGCCACGCAGCACCGCAACAGAAACACACCAGCTCGGCATCCCATTGAGAAACGGGCTGGTGCCATCGATCGGATCCACCACCCAGGTATAGTGAGAGGTTCCCGCCTGCAGACCCGTCTCCTCGCCCAGGAAGCCATCATCGGGAAACGCATCCCGTATATGGCTGGCGATCAACTGCTCCACTTCCCGGTCGGCAATCGACACCACATCCTGCAAATCGTACTTCGTCTCCACTACCAGCGTCTCGCGGCGGTTAAACCAGGATAACGCGGTAGCGCCCCCTTCGCGGGCAACGGCTTCCGCTAACGCCAGTCGCGCCATTATTTCCTGCGATTCCATGCGAACTCCTCGGGTTAATCAGATTAACGGGCTATCAGGGCTAAACCCTGCGGCTTAAAGTTGACGCCAACCGTGGCGGCGAGCGGCAGACGCTGTTCCATCTGCGGGTCGATAATGAACAGCGCGCCAAGCTCGGTAGCGACTTCATATTCGATATGATCGCCCAGCCAGGTGCTGTGGATCACTTCACCCTGCAACGCACCCTGACCGTCGCCGGACAGCGTAATAAACTGTGGCCGCACCGCCAGCTGAGCAGTGCCGGGTTTAGCGCCGGCACCCCGCACCCGGAAGCGCTGATTACCCAGCCGCACCAGCGCGTCATCTGCATCCGCCTGTTCTACTTCACAGGGCAGAATATTGGCTTCACCCATAAAATCCGCGATAAAGACTGAATTGGGCGAATGGTAAAGCGTCTCCGGCGCGCCCTGCTGAGCAATATCTCCCTCTTTCATGACAATAATCTTATCGGAGACCGCCAGCGCCTCCTCCTGGTCATGGGTCACGTAGACGGCGGTAAACCCGAGCCGCTGCTGCAGATCGCGGATATCGGTGCGCACCCGACGGCGCAGACGCTCATCGAGGTTCGACAGCGGCTCATCAAGCAGCAGCACCTGCGGTTCCAGCACCAGCGCACGGGCCACTGCAATACGCTGCTGCTGTCCGCCGGACAGTTCGGATGGCAGCCGCTGTCCCTGACTCTCCAGCCCCACCAGCTTCAGCCCCTCGCGCGCCCTGTCCTGCGCCTCGCGTTTGTTCATGCCAGAAGAGAGCAGACCGTAAAGAATGTTGTCGATGGCGTTCATATGCGGAAACAGCGCGTAGGACTGAAACACCATCGCCACGTCGCGCTCATTAGCGGGCAGATGGGTCACCTCTTTGCCGCCAATCAGAATCCGCCCCGAGGTAGGATGCTCCAGCCCGGCCAGCAGCCGCAGCGTGGTCGTTTTACCGCAGCCGGATGGCCCGAGCAGCGTTACCAGCGTGCCCGGCTCTACGGTAAGCGACAGATCCGGCACTGCAGTAAAACCAGCAAATCGCTTCGCGACATGTTCAAACACCACCGATCCGGCGTTAATGGTCGTCATACGGCTCTCTCCTGAGTCAGAGTAGATGCAGAGGGTGAGGCAACAATTACCGCCGGTTGGGTTGCACGGCGCAGGCGACGTTCGCCCACCAGCAGCTGGAAAAGACCAATGATCAGCAGCATCACCACAATCAGTACCGAGGAGTAGGCAATCGCGACGCCATACTCGCCATTCTCCACCAGCCCGACAATATAAGAGGTCGCCATGTTGTACTGGGCGCTGACCAGAAAAATCACCGCACTGATCGAGGTAATGGCCCGCACAAAGGCGTAGACGAGCGCGGCGCTGATCGCAGGTTTGAGCAGCGGCAGTACCACTTTGCGCAGCGTGCGGAAACTGTTGGCGCCCAGCGTCAGTGAGGCTTCATCCAGACTCTTATCCAGCTGGCTCATCGCCGCCATCCCGCCCCGCACGCCGACCGGCATATTACGGAAGACAAAGCAGGCGATCAGGATCATCGCGGTGCCGGTGATCTCCAGCGGCGGCAGGTTATAGGCCATCACATAGCTCACACCTATCACCGTGCCGGGAATGGCAAAACTCAGCATCAGCATGAATTCAAAGGTCTGACGGCCGGCAAACTTCTGTCGCACGATCAGCCAGGCAGTCAGCAGCCCCACAATGGCGGTGAGCGGTGCGGCAATCAGGGCGATTTCCAGCGTGGTCCAGAAGGAATTCCAGGCGACGCCGCTCCAGACCAGCTGCCCCTGATTCACGCTGACACTGAAGGCGCGGATATAGTGATCCAGCGTCAGGTTATTATTCAGCCCCCAGGACTGCACAAAGCCGCCAATCATGATCATGCCATAGATCACCAGGGTGAAGAGTCCCCACGGGATCACCATGCCATAGACGCTGTAGCGCACCGGACGCGGCAGCATCACATGACGGCCGCCGTCGCCTTTGCCGGTTACGGTGGCGAAGCTTTTGCCGGAGAGCCAGACGCGCTGCACCAGAAAAGCGGCAAGGGTAAAACCCAGCAGGATCATCGCCAGCACCGCCGCGCGGCTTGGGTCGTTCTGAGCGCCGACCACGGAGAAGAAGATCTCTGTCGAGAGCACGCCGTGACTGCCGCCCAGCACCATCGGGTTGCCGAAATCGGCCATGCTTTCGATAAAGCTGATTAAGAACGCGTTGGCCAGACCTGGCGCCATCAGCGGCAACGAGATGCGGGAGAACGTGCGCCAGCGGCTGGCGCGCAGGGTCTGCGACGCCTCTTCCAGTGACGGACTGACCCCCTCAACTACGCCCATCAGCACCAGGAACGCAATGGGAGTAAACGACAGCACCTGGGCAATCCAGATGCCGGTCAGCCCATAGAGCCAGCGGCCCGGCTCGATACCGAACAGCGTCGCCAGCGATGCTGTCACCACGCCGGAGCGGCCAAACAGCAGGATCAGTGCCAGACCGATAACAAATGGCGGCGTGATAATGGGCAATATGGTCAGCATCCGCAGCGCTTTTTTATAGGGCAGCCCCGTACGCGTGGCCGCCAGCGCAAACGCCAGGCCCAGCAGCGTAGAACCACTGGCGGTCATCAGCGCCAGTCCCAGCGTGCGCCAGGCCGTGCCGCAGGAGCCGCCGGTGAAACAGCCGAGGCTCCAGATGGCGGGATCCTGCACATTGGCAATCAGCCCGTCCGGTTTAAAGCTGCCGTCACTATCCTGCACCGAGGCAACAAACAGGCTCAGCACCGGATAGAGCACAAAGGTCGTAACCAGCGCCACCAGCAGCACAATTGACGCCACCACAAAGGCATCGCCTTTCAGCACGCCGCGCTCCGCCAGGGCAAAGGCGAAGATGAGCAGAAAGACGGTCAGCAGCAGCAGTGCGCCCGCACCCATCGCCGGTTGCCCCTGCGCCAGCGGCCCGAAGAGGTTCTCCAGCCACAGCCAGTTCCAGCCACTAAACCCAATGGCATGCCCTTCCAGCACCAGAAACAGAATGCCCGCCACGCTGAACAGCAGCAGCAGCGTGCTGCGGAAGCGGCCTGGCGGCAGAAAGACGCTGGCCGCAGAGAGCAGCCATAGCGCGACGGCGATCCCCAGCCAGCTGCGTAACGCGAGCTGCCCCAGCGCCGGTGTGTTGTTCTCATCGGCCCACAGGCTAGACAGCCAGTCTCCCGTAAAAAAGCCCTGCTCCAGGCTATACCAGGGCAGCAGCGTCAGCGCGATGGCCCCCGCCAGCAGCGTGCCGGTTAAGCGACGATTGTGCGCATTCATAAATCACCTCCATCAGGAAGCGGACATCAGGCTTACGCCACCGCGGTCTGGCACAGACCCGGCTCAGAAGGCCGGGCGCACACCACCGTTATTGCGCGCTGGCACCAATCTCTTTATCCCAGCGACCCAGCAACGCCTTGCGTTTTGCCGAGTCACCATAGGTTTTGAAGTCATAATCGATCAGTTTGATATTCTCGAAGCGCGGCGCGTATTGAGAGATCTCCGCCTTGCGGTTAGAAGGCAACTGGAACGACTTCGCCTCTTTCATGTGCGACTGAGCCTCCGCGCTGAGCGCCCAGTCGTACCAGCTTTTAGCATTAGCCAGATTGCGCGCACCTTTAATGATCGACATTGAACCAATTTCATAGCCGGTGCCTTCGCAGGGCGCGACGGGCTTAATCGGGAAGCCATCCACCTCCATCGCCACGGCATCATGCATAAAGACAATGCCGACGGTGGTTTCACCGCGCGCGGCGGCCTTAACCGGTGCAGAGCCGGACTTGGTGTACTGAGAGATATTGGCATTGAGCTTCTTCAGGTAGTCAAAGGCCTTGTCTTCACCCATGATCTGCACCAGCGTCGCCAGAGTGTTATAGGCCGTGCCGGAGGAGTTAGGATTGGCGATCTGAATTTCCCCTTTAAAGCCAGGGTCGAGTAAATCCGCCCAGCAGGCCGGGACCTTCAGCTTTTTCACCGCCAGCAGTTTCGTGTTGTAGCCCCAGCCCAGCGCACCGGCATAGACGCCCACGGTGCGATACCCGGAGATCTCCGCGACTTTCTGTGACCACGGCTGCTGCTCATCGAGCAGAGGAGATTTGTAGGCCTGGGTTAAGCCCTCTTCGGCGGCCTGCATATGCGGGTCACCGGTGCCCGCCCACCAGATATCGGTACGGGGATTGCGCGCTTCACTGCGGATACGGGCATAAGCTTCACCGGCAGAGAGCCGCACCATGCTGAGTTTGATGTCGGGATGACTCTGGCTGAACAGCGTGGTCATCTGTTCACACACCACCACATCAGCAGAGCAGATCATATTAAGGCCCGCCGCCGAGGCAGCAAACGGCACCAGAGGGCAGATGATGACAGCAGCGAGCAGAGAGGGATAACGCATGGTGTTCTCCTGGGGCTGGATGACGCATGTGCGCCAGCTTTTGCACATGTGTGCAAAGATGTAAGCAAAGTAGTACGGCGACCCGGCGACCCTGTCAATTGAGTTGTTATGCAATTGTCAGGGTCTGTCACAAATTTGAAACATCTGGCAGGCAGGCGCCCTTTGCACACCCTTGCAATTTCAGGCAGACTCAGTACAGGCAACAGAGGGGCGAGGAAAAAGATGCAGCAGCTTAAAGCAGTAGTGAGTGCGCAGGATGTCGCTGACCGGGCAGGCGTCTCCCGGTCAGCGGTCTCCCGCACCTTTACGCAAGGTGCCAGCGTGTCGGAGTCCACCCGTCAGCGGGTGATGAAAGCGGCTGAAGAGCTGGGCTATCACGTCAATCATCTGGCTCGCGGTCTCGTACGCAACCGCAGCGGCATTGTCTGCTTAATCGCCTCCGAAGTGGATACGCCCTACCGTGCCAGCCTGGTGCGCTGGATGACCCAGTATTTGCAGGAAGCGGGAAAAGTGGCGATGCTGATCAACACCGACCGCTCGGATGCGCGGGTTTCCGACGCACTGCAACAGGCGATTAATTTCCGTGCCGACGCCTCAATCATTCTTTCCGGTATGCCGGACAGCGGCATTACCCGGCTCTGCTACAAGCACGGTCAGCATCTGGTGCTGATTAACCGCGACGAATCCCTGCCCGGCACGCTCAATATTAATCCCGACTCCCGCCCTGCCGCCGAAATGGCGGTTAACGCCTTTGTTCGGGCAGGCTGCAATCGCATCGCCTTTGTCAATTCGCTGGCAGGCACGCCGAGTCTGCTGAAGCGCGAAGCCGATTTTCTGGCGTCGGCGCAAAAAGCGGGTATCACAGTTCAGGTGGAGCGGTTCGGCACCACCTCCTATGAAAGCGGCCAGATTCTGGCCCAGCGTCTGCTGACGCGTAACATTCGCCCGGATGCGGTTTACTGTGCTACCGACCTGCTCGCCTGCGGTTTTATGGATGAGGCGCGTTACCGCTTTGCACTGCGTATTCCGGAGGATCTCTGCATCATGGGGCATGACAATATCCCGCAGTCGGGCTGGTCCTCGTATAACCTCACCACCTTTGCGCAGCCAGTGGAGCAGTTTGCCCGCGATGCGATTGCCTGGCTGGTGGAGAAAGAAGCGCAACCGGAAACGCTAACACCCAAAAATGAACAACAGCAGGAGCGGAGAATATATCCGGTCGATGTGGTCTGGCGGGGTTCAGTACGGGGCGGTTAACTGCCCTTTGTTTATTTTCAGCCGGAACATTTCACCTGCTGAAATAATCCCCAGTCGGTTTTACGCTTCGCTTTACTTATTTCCTGCCCCCTTTGAAAATAATCGGACAGTGCCGCACACAATATCGATTTCCTGACTACGCTTTATCTGCATTATTAAGTTCTTCTGGTTTTATCTGCTCAATGAATCAGCAGTCAGATGTGACAAATATCACATTTGTGCCAGGCTTAATGTCTCAGATAACTCTGTTCAAGGAGCATACAATGGCTACACCAACTAACAAGACGCTCGATCTGGATCAATTTCCTAAGCCTCCGTTTGAGGACCAGCCACAACAGGCGCCAGGCCTGGCCAGCAAGATGATCCCGGTTCCCGACCACGGTGAAACCAGCTACCGCGGTACTGGCCGACTGACCGGCCGTAAGGCGCTGATTACCGGCGGTGACTCCGGAATTGGCCGCGCTGTAGCCATCGCTTATGCCCGTGAAGGCGCAGACGTGGTGATTAACTACCTGCCGGAAGAGCAGCCCGATGCCGATGAAGTGATTAAATTAATCGAAGCGGAAGGCCGTAAAGTTTTCGCTATTCCCGGCGACATTCGTTCTGAAGAATTCTGTCAGCAGCTGGTGAAAGACGCCGCTGATAAATTAGGCGGTCTGGATATTCTGGTGAATAACGCCGGTCGTCAGCAATTTAATGAGTCCATTCGTACTCTGAGTACGGAAGATTTTGACGCAACGTTTAAAACCAACGTTTATGCGATGTTTTGGATCACCAAAGCGGCGCTGGAATATCTGCCACGCGGTGCGTCGATTATTAATACTTCATCAGTACAGGCCTTTAAACCCAGCGATATTCTGCTCGACTATGCGCAGACCAAAGCGTGTATCGTTGCCTTCACCAAATCGCTGGCTAAGCAGCTGGGTGGCGACGGTATTCGCGTCAACGCAGTCGCGCCAGGCCCATACTGGACGCCACTGCAATCCAGCGGCGGACAGCCGATGGAAAAAGTGAAGCAGTTTGGTGCCGATTCACCGATGGGCCGTCCCGGTCAGCCGGTTGAGATCGCCCCACTCTACGTTACCCTGGCCTCAACCGAGAGCAGCTACTCCTCCGGTCAGGTCTGGTGCTCTGATGGCGGCACCGGCACGCTGTAAATTGTCTCTGATGGCCGCATAACGCGGCCATTTTTTTGTCCCGTTTTTGCCCACAGAAGAATTCTCGTTACAGTGAAATAAGGAAGCAGACCATGCAAAACCCGATCATTCATTCGCCGGTCAGAGAAGATGGCTTTGCGGGTCTGGGTGATTATGCCGCCATTGGTGAAGGCCGCTCGGTGGCGTTGATCGCGCCGGATGGGGCTATTGACTGGTGGTGCGCGCCTAATCTCGATGCGAAACCGCTGTTTGATCGCCTGCTTGATGCCGGACTCGGTGGCTACTTTCAGATCGTGCCGCGCACGCCCTATCAGGTTTCGCGCCGCTACCGTGACAACAGCAATGTGCTGGAAACCCGTTTCGAAACGGACAGCGGCAGCGTACTGTTGACGGAATCAATCAACAGCACGCTGGCGGGCCGTCTGCCGTGGTGTGAACTGGCGCGTCGCATTGAGGGCGTCAGCGGGGAGGTGGAATTAGCGATCACCCTGCGTTTCGGCACTGCCGCTGAAACCCGTTCGCCCTGGGTGGCTGACAATGAGAAAGGCAAGGTATTTCACATCGCGGAGATCATGGCTATGTTTCGCACCAGCGAAGATATTCAGATAACCGAGCTGGATGATGAGCAGGTCTGCGCCACGCTGCGCACAACGGCCGGTTCCCGATCGCTCTGCGCGCTGCTGGTGACCGAAAAAGAGCCGCTGGCGGTGCCGCCACTGGAGGCTATCGATCAGCGGATCGAAACCAGTCACACCGGCTGGACCAGCTGGGTGGAGAGCCTGCGTTACGCTGGCAGCTATCCGGCACTGGTAAAGCGCTCTGCCCTGTCGCTGAAGTTTCTCTGGTACTCTCCGACCGGTGCGCTGGCCGCTGCCGCGACCACCTCCTTACCGGAAGGTATCGGCGGCGAGAAAAATTATGATTACCGCTACGCCTGGGTGCGCGACGCCTGCCTGATTATTAAAGCGTTCGTCTATATCGGGGCGCTGGAAGATTGTAAGGCGGCCTTTTCCTGGCTGTCGCAGACCATTATGCGTCACGGTGTCAGACTGCGGGCCTGCTATGCCCTGAATGGCGATGAGGTGCCCGCCGAGCGTTATCCGCCGCTGAGCGGCTATAAAAACTCTCAGCCGGTGCGGGTTGGCAACAACGCCCGCGACCAGCTGCAGCTCAGCATGTATGGCGACATGCTGGTCACCGCACAGCACTTTATTGAAGCGGGACACGTACTGGATATCACCACCTCGCGCATGCTGGGTGAGCTGGCAAACTGCTGCGCCGATCACTGGCGGCAGAAAGATTGCGGCATCTGGGAACTGCCGGAGCTGCAACATTACACCCACTCCAAGATGGCCTGCTGGATGGCGCTGGACCGGGCGGTCGCGCTGGCCGAAAGCCAGCATATCGAACCGACCTGGCTGGGACGCTGGCAGCGGGAACGTGACCGCATTCGCGACTGGATTGAGTCGCACTGCTGGTCAGAGCAACAGCAGGCTTATCTCTTTTACGCCGGCAGTGACGATCGCCTCGACGCATCGCTGGCGCTGGTTCACGGCTACGGCAACGCGGTTAATCCGCAGCGGATGCTTTCGACCTACCGCGCAATCCAGCAGGCGCTGGGCGACGGCAGCGCCATGCTCTATCGCTACAGCGGCGTCAGAGAGGAAGAGAGTACCTTTCTCGCCTGCGCCTTCTGGCTGGTAGAAGCATGGGCAGAGATGGGCGAGACCGGCCAGGCGGAACAGGCGATGCAGGAGATTCTTGATACGCTGAACGGCCACGGTAACGTCGATATCTTCAATGAGATGTATGATGTCCGCAGTCAGAGCTGGCGAGGCAATATGCCGCAGGGGCTGAGCCATCTGGCATTGATCTGTGCGGCGCAGGCGTTATCGGAATCGCAGTCGTCAGCATGATGCATCACTCATGTTACAGGGAGGTCAGGGAACCGGCGTCCTGTTGCAGCCGGAAGCGCGGGTCGAAGAAAAACGGTTCTGCCACCACTTTACTGATGATGCCCGCTGCCGCCGGATGACGGGGATTGAATAGCGCGTTCCATTCACCCGTCAGCGTGCTCGGCACCTTGAGCACCAGGCCGTTGTCCGGGCTGGCGAGCCAGTCATCACCAATTTGTCGGGTAGAAGATGGTGCAGGATCGGCCTGCCAGTCAGCGGGTAACGCCGCCAGAGAAAGCTCGGTGATCAGCGATTCCGGTACGTTAATCGCCAGCATTGTGTAGTCATGCGCCAGATCCTGAATGGTGAGGTGCACCAGCGCCTCCAGCACACAGAGCGCCCGGCTCGATCCCATATAGACACAGATCGTTCCCACAGAATTCCAGCGCCCGCCATAAGTACGGGCACCGAACCCATCAAAGGCGGTCATCGCATACTCACGCTTCACCAGGCGAAAGAAAGGCACCGCCATCAGGTGATCACGCCATGCTCAAGCTGACCAATCAGGTTAATCACCGCTTCAGCACCCACCACCGTGGTGGTCATTTCGGCTGGTTTTTTACCGCCCAGCGCTTTGGCGGGCGTTTCAAGCCACTGCACCAGCCGCTCTCTGTCGTCTCGAAACAGGGTGCTGGCGGCAGAAAGAACGCGGATCAACATATAGATCCGTCCGCTCTGATCGGGCGAAAAGGTCTGCTGCGGATCTTTGACTTTACGGTTATAAGTGGTGCGATCGATGCCCGCCAGACGGCACAGCCAGCCCTCATCAAAGGTGGACAATGACGCGGTGCGTTTCAGCACGCCGCTGCTGAATCCTGTTGCGATACGCTGGTGTGCATCAGGCAGCGTTTCCGGCAGGTTCAGGGCGTGCAGGAGCGAACGGTTGTGCTGATGCTGAGCGGGTGTGTAGATGGCGATGGACATAGCAGCCCTCCTGTTCATTTGATTTTCATTTTAGCGCAAATGAACAGAGGGTGCCAGCCTGCTCGGGCTGAGCAGGCGTGAGGCGTATTATTCAGCCGTACCCTGCCGGAGCGCCTGCAGAATCTGCCACGCTACGCGGATGCGAAGCGGATTGGGGTAATTTTTGTTGGCAAGTAGCACGATGCCGCTGTTCTGCTCAGGAATAAAAGCGATATAGGCACCAAATCCATTAGTAGAGCCGGTTTTATGCACCCAGCTGGCGCTCTGCGACGGTCCGACCGGATTGATCAGGGTCGCCGGACGCGGTTTCAGCGCCACGCCATTATCGTTGTCTTTGAGCAGCGTCTCAGCATCGACGGGCCAGTCGTAGATCTCCCAGCCCAGCCCCTGGTAAAGACTCCCGACGTTAAAATAGCGCGACTGCGCGGTGCGGATGGCATTGCGCAATACGGCATTGCCCGCCGACAACCGGTTGGGATCGACGTTGGCCTGCATAAAGGTCAGCATGTCACGCGCGGTGGATTTGACGCCATAGGCTTCGGCATCCAGCATGCCGGGGGAAACCCGAACCGGCTGACCGTTTTTATAGCCCCAGGCGTAGTTCAGCATCATCGACGGCGGCACGGTAATGTAAGTGCGCGTCAGGCGCAGCGGCTGAAACACATGTCGCTCCATCGCCTGCTCATAATCGCCCTTCACCATCAGCGAGCCAAACAGACCGATACTGGCGTTAGAGTACTGGCGCTGCAAACCGGGTGCTGCCTCTGGCTGCCAGTTCTGATAGAAGCGGAGCAGCGAAGCCTGATCGGTCACCTCATCGGGCAGCTGTAGAGGCAGGCCGCCCGCGGTATAGGTCGCCAGATGCAGCATCCGCACCGGACGCCACTGCTCACCCGTCAGCTGCGGCCAGACTTTCTGTACCGGATCGTTAAGACGGATTTCGCCGTTGCGGATCATGATTCCGGCCAGGGTGCCGGTAAAGGTTTTACTCACCGACCCCAGTTCAAACAGCGTGTTTTCCGTAACCCGGCGGCGTGACTCAAGATCGGCCACGCCGAGGTTCACAAACTGCGCCCGGCCCTTGTAAAGCACCGCCACCGACATACCGGGGATCGCCTGCTGCTCCATCAGCGGTTCGATCACGGCTTTAACCAGAGAAGTGACCTGCTGTGAGGAGAGATCGGCGGCAACACAGCTGGCAGAGAGAGAAAATAAAGCAAGGTAAAAAAAGGACTTTTTCATTGTTAACTAAGCGTTCTTCACTGAATCGAATTATTTACACTGGCTGGAACAGGCCTGTACGCACATCTGAGCCTTTGAGCTACAGGCACCGCTATCCCGGGTGTTGCAATGGGATTGCTCTACGTAGCAATTGGTCTGACAGGTGGAGAGATCGCAGCGGTCAGCGACGGGCGTCAACTGCACCAGCGGCGCGCGGGCCGGAAAAATCGGTGCAGGCTGAGCGAAGGCGCTGCTGCCCAGTAATCCGGACAGCAGCAGAGCGAGGATAATTTTCATAACATTTCTCCTGAGGTACGCAGCACTAAGTATGGCCAGTCTGGCGCGCGCCGTCAGAGAAATCTCATCAAATTGAGACCCCAGGAGGGTGTTGAGTGACATTCATCACGCCACGACTGTAGATATCATTGAGCCGGGCGATATAACGCTGGGTGTCATGCTGCTCTTTGATACGCAGAATGGCCGCGTCCCCTTTCTCCTGCAATATTTCAGGACGTTCAATGATGGCGAGCAGCGTCGATTTCAGCCCGTCCACCAGCGACCGGCGCAACTGCGATTTTTGCTCTGCCGAGGTGATGCTGTATTCGCGATCGGGGTTCAGCGGACTCGCAATGACCCAGCCCGCATTGGCAGGATTGATTTCCGGCAGCGCACGCACGTTGCTGGTGATGACCGGACAGCCGTTGGCCTGCATCTCCAGCACGGAGAAACCGTAAGTCTCCTGCCAGGTCGGTAATAAACCGGCATCGCTCTGACGGAACAGCTGCATCAGCGCACTGTTTTCCATCTGTGAATGATGCGTAATGCAGCGATAGCGCTTGATGCGGTTCTCAATGTCGCGACAAAAAGCATCATCATCCTGGAATTGACGGTGAGCAACATTACGACGTTTGGTGAGATCGCCAATCAGCTGCAGATCCAGCTGCGACTCGTCCAGCCGGTGCTCTTCAATCAGCTCACTGATTGCCAGCACCACTTCCGCCCCGCCTTTACGGTAGAACTCATTACCGGCAAAGATCAGCTTCAGAATACCGGGCTGACGCGGCGTTTTTTGCTGAACGAACAGCTTTTGCGGCGGATGCAGCACCAGGGTTTTACGGCGGATTTGCTGCGCAACATCCGGTTTGAACAGTTTCATCTGAATGTTCAGCGTAGCGTCTGAGATGGCAATCAGCCCCAGACAGTTATCTTTTAACAGATAAGGAATAAGCCGTTGCAGCTCAGGGTTATCCTGCTTGGCAACACCCGCTACCGGCAACACGCGCGGCAGCTCGGTTTCAAACGAGGCGACCCACTTCTGCTGAGTGATGGCGACTTCGTTGAACAGATGAAGGATGTCAGCCCGCGATGCCCCGGAAAAAGGCACAGGCTGAAAGACAAAGGTTTTATTCTTTTTAAGCAATCGGGTACGTAACGGATTAATAAAATAGAACAGATTGCTCTTTTTCAGATTTATATAGTCGTTATCCGGATTAACTAAGATATTACGTTGCTCCGGATACTGGTTATTCGTGATTCCAATTTTCATGATCGTCTTCCAGAGTCCTTTATGTCCAGAGTGATCTATATCACGCGATCGCGGCGGATACGTTTGAGCAATTTCCTAAAAGCCCATTCTGCTGTGGCTTGCACAGTTTTGCTAATGATTGCGCCCGGTGATAAAACAGTCATAACTGTGTCTGTTTATGAATCTGCATTTTTTATTAACAGGTGTGTTTAATTGTTTCAGCCCAACTGTCTATTGAATAAGGCAAGGATTTCATGGGCAATACCTGCGCCATTTATTATGTGTATGTTTAATTATTTGTTAGTAATGTTATCAAAGCGAGGTAGTTATTTAGTTTACAACTTTTAAAGTAATTTACGGCGCGGGATAACGGGATGTTGACTCTCACTGACTGATGAATGTCCCGGAAACCTGATAGCGACCATAAAACAAATGATGAAACAAAAGATGCAGCCTGATCACATCTGCACTCTTCTGGCTCCCTGAGTTGCCACATTTAAGTGCATCACATCAGAAAGAGGTTGCCTGCCGCACACCGCAAGAATGAAAGTAAATCCATGTTTTAATTTAATTTTGTAGCAAACCCCAGCGTAGCCACCTCTCTGGTACAAAAGTTGCAGGAATCTCTCCATGCAGACAGGAGAGCATTATGAAAGCAATCGTAATTGGTGGCGGTATTGGCGGAATGAGCAGCGCGATTGCGCTGGAGAAAGCCGGGATCGACGTTGAGGTGTTTGAGGCCGTTCAGGCGATGAAACCCGTCGGCGCGGCGATTTCTATCTGGCCCAATGGCGTTAAATGCCTGAATGCGCTGGGAATGAAAACCGCGCTACGTAAGCTGGGCGGCAATATGGCCTATATGGCCTATCACGACGGCGCAACCGGTGCGCCCCTGACCCGCTTCAGCATGGCTCCGCTGGTGCAGCAGGTGGGCGAATATCCCTGTCCGGTGGCACGAGCAGAACTGCAGGCGATGCTGATTGATACCTTCGGACGAGAACGGGTGCAGTTTGGCAAGCGGGTGATCCAGGTCGAACAGACTGAAAATGGCGTCATCGCCACTTTCTCTGACAACAGTCAGGCGCACGGCGATTTTCTGATTGCCGCCGATGGCACCCATTCCGTCGTCCGCGACTATGTGCTGGAGCAGAAGCTGGAACGACGTTATGCCGGTTACGTTAACTGGAATGGCCTGGTCACCATAGACGAACGTATTGCGCCCGCCGATCAGTGGACCACCTTTGTTGGTGACGGTAAGCGTGTTTCACTGATGCCGGTCAGCGGCAATCGATTCTACTTCTTCTTTGATGTGCCGCTACCGAAGGGACTGCCGCAGGATCGCAGCACGGTGAAAGCGGACCTGACCGGCTACTTCCAGGGCTGGGCGGATCCGGTGCAGCAACTGATTGCGGCAATTCATCCCGACACCACTAACCGGGTTGAGATCCACGACATTGAACCGTTCAGCCGCTTTGTCAAAGGGCGAGTAGCGCTGCTTGGTGATGCGGCCCACAGCACCACGCCCGATATTGGTCAGGGTGGCTGTGCGGCGATGGAAGATGCCGTCGTGCTGGCCGCGACGCTGGCCTCTCATTCGCTGGGTATAGAAGATGCCCTGTTGCGCTATCAGGCGCGACGGGTTGAGCGGGTAAAAGATCTGGTGCTGAAGGCGCGCAAACGCTGTGACGTGACCCATGCGCGCGACCCGGCGGTCACGGCGGAGTGGTATCAGTCATTGAAAAACGAAACCGGTGAGCGAGTGCTGGCCGGAATGTGCGAAACCATCGAAGGCGGCCCGCTGGGCTGACCAAAAAAACAGGGGCTGTCACCATGACAGCCCTTTTAATTATCAATTCGCCAGACCGCGATTCTTCAGCATGGGCTCAAGCTGAGGTGCTGCGCCCCGCCAGCTTTCATACAGCGTTTTAAGATCGCTGCTGTTACCTCGTGACAGAATCTTCTGCCGGAAGATGTCGCCGTTTTCACGGGTCAGTCCGCCATGCTCCGCAAACCATTGATAGCCATCGTCGGCGAGCATCTGCGTCCAGATATAGGCGTAATAACCTGCGGCGTAACCACCGCCCCAGATATGCTGGAAATAGCTGGAACGATAGCGCGGCGGCACCGCCGACAGCGCCATATTGTCGCTCTGCAACGCCTGCTGCTCGAACCCTTCTACGCTTTGCGGTGCGGCATCACAGTTAAGGCTGTGCCAGTGCAGATCCAGCAGCGCGGCAGCCAGCAGTTCGCTCATCTCATAGCCTTTATTGAACGTCGCGGCCCGGACGATCTTTTCATGTAGCTCAGCAGGCATCAGCTCATGAGTCTGATAGTGACGGGCATAGTTTCGGAACACCGCTGGCTCGCTGGCCCAGTGCTCATTGATCTGCGAAGGAAACTCAACGAAATCGCGCGGGGTTTCCGTTCCCGACAGGCTCGGATAGCGCTGGCTGGCAAACAGACCGTGCAGCGTGTGACCGAACTCGTGAAACATCGTGATAACGTCGTCCCAGCTCAGCAGCGCCGGTTCACCGGCTGGCGGCTTGGTGTAGTTACAGACGTTGTAGATCACCGGTTTGCTGTCGAGCAGCGTAGACTGGTTGACGAAGTTGCTCATCCAGGCGCCGCCGCCTTTGCTGTCGCGCTTAAAGAAGTCGGTGTAAAACAGCGCCAGGGGGGTCTCATCGGCGTCAAAAATCTCGTAGACCTGGACGTCGGGATGGTAAACGGGCAGATCCTGTCGCGGCGTGAAACGGATGCCATAGAGTTGCGTCGCCGCCCAGAACACGCCATTCTGCAGCACTGAATTCAGTTCAAAGTAGGGCTTAATCTGGCTCTCATCCAGATCGTAACGGGCACGCCGCACCTGTTCGGCATAAAAACGCCAGTCCCAGGCCTGCAGGGTAAAGTCGCCCTGCTGCTGGTCGATGGTCTGCTGGATAGCCGCCGCTTCACGCTCCGCACGACCGCGCGCGGCAGGCACGATGTTATGCATAAACGCCAGCGCCGCCTTAGGCGTTTTGGCCATCTGATCCTGTAACTTCCACTCGGCATAGCTGGCAAATCCCAGCAGCCGCGCCTGCTCCGCCCTGACCTGCGCCAGACGTAATACCAGCTCGCGGGTGTCGTTCTCATCGCCTTTTTCAGTGCGCGTCACGCCCGCCTTAAACAGCGCTTCACGGGTTGCGCGATCGGCCAGGCTCTGAAGTGCGGGTTGCTGGGTGGTGTTCTGCAACACCAGCAGCCAGCGCTTTTCCAGTCCGCGTGCCTGCGCTTCCGCCTGCGCCACCGCCAGATCGGCCGGTGAGAGTCCCTCCAGCTTCTGCAGATCATCGACGACCAGCCCACCCGCTTTAGTGGCGGCCAGCAGTCTGTTGGTGAAGCGGGTGCTGAGGCGGGCCGCCTCCTGATTCAGTGCCTTAAGCTGCTGTTTCTGCGCTTCCGGCAGATTGGCCCCCGCCAGCTGGAAACGCTGCCAGATCACCTCGACCAGCCGTTTTGATTCAGCATCCAGTTTAGCGCGCTGCAGATAGACCGCATCGAGCCGCGAAAACAGCGGGCGGTTCAGCATGATGTCATCGTTGAGCGCGGTAAGCTGAGGCGCAATCTCCTCATCCACCTGCTGAAGATACGGACTGGTATGCGCCGAGGTCATGGCACTGAACACCAGATTCACCCGGTTGAGCAGTTGTCCGCTCCTCTCCAGCGCCTCATAAGTGTTGAAAAAGCTGGGCGCGTCGCTGTTCAGTGCGATCGCCTCGATCTCCTGACGCTTCTCCTCAATGCCCGCCTGCAGCGCGGGCAGAAAATCCTGCTCCTCAATCTGGTCAAAGGGAGGCGCCTGATAAGGCAGTGTGCTGACGCTAAAGAAAGGATTCTGACGGGCGTTCATGGTTCGCTCCTGGTGGGCATCGCAAAGTCTTATCCTGACAGGTTGCCGCGAAAGCGCAACTCAGGCGATTTGCTGCTGATACACGCTGATGATTTCCCCGACAATCGCCACCGCAATCTCGGCGGGCAGCTTGCCTTTGACGTCCGGCAGGCCAATCGGACAGCGCAGGCGCGCCAGCGGCTCGCTTGCCACACCCTTGCCTGCCAGCCTGTAGCGGAAACGCTGGTTTTTCGTTTCAGAACCGATCACCCCGGCATAGCGGAAATCGCCGCGCTTCAGCACCGCCTCGCACAAATCGAAGTCGAGGGGATGATGATGGGTCATGATGATGAAGTAGCTGCCCGCAGGCGCCTGGGTCACACAGTCGAGCGGATCGTCCGGCTGCAGTGTCATCACGCCAGCGGGAACGTGGCTGAACTGCGCCGGACGGCTATCGATCCAGTTTACGTGACAGGGTAACGTCGCCAGCAGATTCACCAGCGCCTGTCCGACATGGCCCGCGCCAAACAGGTAAATTTCCGGCTGCGCCTGAAGCAGCGGCTCAAACAGCAGTGTGGTTTTGCCGCCACAGCACTGTCCGAGCCGCGCGCCGAGGCTGAAATCCTCGATGTGGGGCGCAGTTGCCCCGCTCTGCAGCATCGCCCTGGCCTGAGCGATGCACGCAAACTCCAGATGACCGCCACCGATAGTGAGAAAACTCTCCTGCTGCGTGACGACCATTTTGCTGCCGCTGTCACGCGGCACCGAACCGTGCTCACTGAGCACGGTGATCAATACGCAGCTCTGGCGTTTTTCACGCAGCTGATGCAGCACGCCGATCCAGTCATGATAGATCATCAACAACTCCAGTCAGGCGCTGCACGCCCCAGAAGATCCGCTCCGGTGTCGCAGGCGCATCCAGCCCAGGGTGCTGCTGGTAACCGGCGACGCTGGCGACCGCATCCTGCAGAGCAGACCAGGCGGCTATCCCTAACATAAACGGCGGTTCGCCTACGGCCTTGGAGTGAAACACTGTGTCTTTCGGGTTTTTGCGGTTCTCCACCAGCGTGACCCGCAGGTCCGCCGGAACGTCGCTGATGGCAGGAATTTTGTAGCTTGCCGGACCATCGGTCAGCAGCTGGCCTTTGTCACTCCATACCAGCTCTTCGCAGGTGAGCCAGCCGACGCCCTGCACAAAGCCCCCTTCGACCTGCCCGATGTCGATGGCAGGGTTCAGCGAGGCCCCGACGTCATGGAGAATATCGGCGCGCAGCAGGCGGGATTCACCGGTTAAAGTATCGATCACCACCTCGCAGCAGGCAGCCCCAAAGGCGTAGTAGTAGAACGGCGTGCCACGCCCGGCCAGCCGGTCGTAATGAATCCCCGGCACGCGATAATAGCCGGAGGCAGAGAGTGGCACCTGATTGAGCCACGCCAGCTTCGCTACCTCGGCAAAGGTATAATGCTTTTCGCCAGCGCGCACTACGCCATTACGAAAGCTCACCGCCGCCGCATCGCACTGATGCAGTTCGCAGAGCATGGCGGTCATGCGGTCGCGCAGGATTTCCGCAGCGTTTTGCGCTGCTTTACCGTTAAGGTCAGCGCCGCTGGAGGCCGCCGTCGGCGAAGTGTTGGGCACTTTGCCGGTGTCGGTGGGGGTAATCTGGATTTTATCGGTTTCAATCTGCAGCACTTCGGCAACAATCTGAATCACCTTGGTGTTCAGTCCCTGGCCCATTTCGGTGCCACCGTGGTTAAGCTGCACCGTGCCGTCGGTATAGATCAGAATCAGCGCGCCCGCCTGATTGAGGAAGCTGGAGGTAAAGGAGATGCCGAATTTTACCGGCGTCAGCGCCAGGCCGCGTTTCAGCAGCGGACTGCGGGCGTTAAACGCTGTGATTTCCGCGCGCCGTGCCTGATAGTCGCTGCTCAGCTCCAGCTGTTCAGTGATCTCATCCAGCAGATTATCCTCTACCTGCTGGTGGTAATGGGTGATGTTACGCTCCTGCTTGCCGTAATAGTTACGCTTGCGCAGCGCCAGTGGGTCCAGTCCACGGTCGCGGGCGATATGATCCATGATCTGTTCAATCGCCACCATGCCCTGCGGTCCGCCAAAACCGCGATAGGCGGTATTCGAGGCCATATTGGTGCGGCAGCGATAGCCGGTTATTAGCGCATCGCCGAGGTAATAAGCGTTATCGGCGTGGAACATGGCACGATCGACGATTGATCCGCTAAGATCCAGCGAATAACCGCAGTTGCCGGCAAGATCGATTCTGATGCCGCACAGACGCCCGTCCTCTTCAACGCCCGCGTCGTAGCGTACAAAGAACGGATGGCGTTTGCCGGTGACGCGCATATCGTCGCGGCGTGAGAGCCGCATCTTTGCCGCCCGGCCGGTCTGACGCGCCACGATCGCGCAGAGGCAGGCAACCCCGGCCGCCTGTGTCTCTTTACCGCCAAAGCCGCCGCCCATCCGGCGCATATCGATGGTCACCTGATTCAGGCTGATGCCCATCACTTCCGCCACCAGCTTCTGCACTTCGGTGGGATTCTGGGTTGAGGAGAAGACCTGCAACTGCTGATCTTCGCCAGGAATGACCATTGCCGTCTGGGTTTCCAGATAGAAATGCTCCTGGCCGCCGATATGGAACGATCCGCTGACCCGATGCGGCGCGCGTGCCAGTGCCGCGTCTGCATCCCCGCGCTGGTGAATGTGCGGTTCCTGCACAAAGCTGCCCTGCGCCAGCGCCTGCTCCACATCCAGCAACGGTTCCAGCACGTCATACTCAATCACTGCCGCGGCCGCGCCAAGACGCGCAGCGTCAGGGGATTCCGCCGCCACCGCAATCACGATCTGCCCCAGGTACTCTACTTTGTCATGTGCCAGCAGCGGATCGCCCGGCTCCAGCGGCCCGACATCATTGATGCCCGGCACATCCTGCCAGGTTAATACGCTCACCACGCCGGGCACGGCATAACAGGGCTGCATATCTATGCGCAGGATGCGCGCATGAGCATGCTCACTCAGGCGCGGACAGAGGTGCAGCAGACCAGGCAATTCCGGCTTGTCGTCGATAAAACGCGCCTCGCCGGAGACATGTTTTTCCGCGCTCTCATGACGATGACTGCGACCCACGCCGCTCTGTAAATCCGCGGCATACTGCGCCTTGATCACCTCTTCGTTGAGTTCAGGACGGTTATGAGACATAGCGGGAGACCTCGAGGCAGGTGATTTCGCCGTGGTGGCGATGCCAGTAGCGGCGGAGCAGATTGCGTGCCACCTGAAGGCGGTAGTTACTGCTGGCACGGAAATCAGAAAGCGGCTGGAAATCTTCTGCCAGCGCGGCGGCTGCTCGTGACACTGTCACGGAACTCAGCAGCTGACCGACCAGCGCCTGTTCACAGTGCCGGGCGCGTTGCGGTGTGGCCGCCATGCCGCCAAAGGCGATACGGGCGGAACTTACCACGCCCTGTTCCATCTGCAGGTTAAAGGCAGCGAACACGGCGGAGATATCATCATCCAGCCGTTTAGAGACTTTCCAGGCAACAAAATCTGGTGACACCGTCACTTTATCGATGCGAATGGCGCGGATAAACTCCCCTTTTTCCAGCTGCGTCTGGCGATAGCCGGTAAAGAACTGATCCAGCGGCAGGCTCCGCTGCTGCTCACCGCGCTGCAGCAGCAAGCTGGCATTGAGGGCCAGCAGCACCGGCGACGCGTCCCCTATGGGTGATGCATTACCGATGTTACCGCCGAGTGTCCCCTGCAAACGGATTTGCAGTGAAGCAAAGCGTTGCAGCATCTCGCTGACGCCGGGAATGCGGCTGGCAAGAAACTCGCTGACCTGCTGTAGCGATGCGCCTGCACCCAGCAGATAGTGATCGTCAAATTCGCTGCAGACTTTCAGCGCGGCAACCTGCTCAAGTGCAATCAGTAGCGGTATTTTTTTATGCTGCTGGGTGATCTGCAGGCTGAGATCGGTGCCACCCGCAATCAGCTTCGCATCGGGATGTGCCTGATAGATTGCGGCCAGCTGGGACGGAGTTTTTGGCAGGAAGCAGCGATGACCCTCAACGCCTATCTCCTGCATTTCCGGAGTAGCCAGCGCGGCCAGCCGCTGTACGGTGCTGGCGGCACTGTGATCGAACTGGTCATTGACCGGCTGCGAGCAGAGCTGTTCGGCCGCAGCCATGATTGGCCGGTAGCCGGTGCAGCGGCAGAGATTGCCCGCCAGCGCAGTTTCCGCCTGATGCCGATCCCAGCCCGCTGACTTTTTTTGCAGGCTGAAGAGCGACATTACAAAGCCTGGCGTGCAGAATCCGCATTGTGAGCCGTGGCAGTCGACCATTGCCTGCTGCGCCGGATGCAGTGCGCGACCGTGGCGCAGATCCTCAACCGTGATCAGCTGTTTGCCCTGTAACGCGGAGACCAGCGTCAGGCAGCTGTTGATCGTTTCATACTGCATCTCACCGCCGACAGCTTTACCCAGCGTGACGCTGCAGGCACCGCAGTCGCCGGAGGCGCAGCCCTCTTTAGTGCCAGGCCGATGCTGACAAGTGCGCAGGTAGTTGAGCACCGTGAGATTCGGGTCGAGCGCATCTTCGCTGACCAGCTGGTTATTTAACAGAAACTGGATCATGCGGCTTGCTCCTGTGCATCGCGCTGCCAGACCGGACGACCACCGACCCAGGTCTGGGCAATGTTGCGGTCGTCGCCCAGCGTCATTAATACAAACAGTTTTTCCCAGATGTCTTTGCTGTTGCCGATGCGGAGTTGCTGAAGCGCAGAGACCGCCGGATCGAGCACCACAAAGTCCGCCTCTTTACCGACGCTGAAGTTCCCGATTGCATGGTCGAGATCCAGCGCGTGCGCTCCGCCCAGCGTGGCGTGATAAAAGGCTTCGGCGGCGCTGAGCCGGTAGTGCTGCAGCTGGCCTACCTTGTAGGCTTCGCCCAGGGTCTGCAGCATACTAAAGGTGGTGCCTGCGCCGACATCGGTGCCAATGCCTGTTTTCACGCCCTGCTGCCAGCTGCGTTTAATGTTAAACAGGCCGCTGCCGAGGAACAGGTTTGAGGTAGGACAGAAGGCAATGGAGGAATCGGTATCGTGCAGACACTGCCATTCCTGCTCTTCCAGATGCAGGCAGTGCGCAAACACGCTGCGGCGACCCGTCAACTGGTAATGATGATAAACATCCAGATAACCCTCACGCTCCGGGAACAGTTCTTTTACCCAGGCAACCTCCTGCGGGTTTTCGCTGAGATGAGTGTGCAGCCAGGTATCCGGAAACGCCTGACGCAGCTGCTGCACTTTCTCCAGCAACTGCGGGGATGAGGTCGGCGCAAAGCGCGGTGTCAGTGCATAATTCAGCCGTCCACGCTTGTGCCAGCGCTCAATCAGCGCTCGCGTCTGCTGGTAGCTCTGTTCCGGGGTTTCGATGAGATTGTCGGGTGCATTGCGATCCATCATCACTTTGCCGGCAATCAGCCGCATGTTCAGGGCTTCGGCCGCGCTGAACAGCGCATCGACGGATTGCGGATGCACGGTGCCAAACACCAGCGCGCTGGTGGTGCCGTTGGAGAGCAGCTGATGCAGGAAAAAGGCGGACATCTTTGCGGCGTGATCCGGGCAGTGATACTGCGCTTCAACCGGGAAAGTGTAGTGATTCAGCCACTCCAGCAGCTGTTCGCCAAAGGCACCAATCATCTCCGTCTGTGGATAGTGAATGTGGGTATCGACAAAGCCAGGCACAATCAGTTTGCCGCGCATATCGGTAACAGGCTGGCCCGCCAGCCTCGCCTCGCTGTTCTCCCAGCTATCCAGCCCAACCACGTGTCCGTCACGCAGCAGCAGCAGGCCATCCTCCAGATAGCGAGCCTTTCCGGTCAGGTCGTCGGGATGATCCACCACGCCTGTGAAGTCAAAAAAGCTGGCGCGTATCGCCATATCGGTTGCTGATAGCATGGTATGTCCTTTCTGAAAGCGCGATTGATTATCTGCAGATGAATCTCTGTAAAAATCTTGCAACCTGCGTGCCAGATCTGAAATACAACAAAACCCTTTAAAATCAAAACCCTATCGAAAAAGTTAAGCGTTGCGCAACAAAGGTGGCCTTCGTTAGCGTCGCAACCGTTTGCGAAGCCGATGCAAACGGTTGCGATTCGATATAGCCCGGATGACTTAATGTGAGTATGGCCTGTTGCCAGACAATCTGCCCTTTTGCGGTGCAGACTGCCCTGAAAAGGCGCAGCGGGATGCCCGTTAAAATCCGTTTACGGGCCAGGCTGCTTTTCCTCGCGCAGAAGCAGAAATGAAATGCTATGGTGAAGCCCTCGACTCTGAAAATGGCATAAGGAACAGTGAGATGATTATCTTTGTCACCGGCGCGACTGCCGGTTTTGGTGAAAGCATCACCCGCCGCTTTATTGAGAACGGTCACAAAGTGATTGCGACCGGCCGACGCGCTGAACGTCTGAAAGCGCTGAAGGATGAGCTGGGCGACAACCTTTATACCGTGCAGCTGGATGTGCGTAACCGTGCCGCTATTGAAGAGGCGGTGGCACAGTTACCGGCCGAATGGCGCAATATCGACGTGCTGGTTAATAACGCCGGTCTGGCACTGGGCATTGAGCCTGCGCACAAGGCTAACGTGGAAGACTGGGAAAACATGATCGACACCAACACCAAGGGGCTGGTCTATATGACCCGTGCCCTGCTGCCACAGATGGTGGAGCGGGATGCAGGTCATATCATCAACATCGGGTCCATTGCCGGCAGCTGGCCGTATGCCGGAGGCAACGTTTATGGGGCGACCAAAGCCTTTGTGCGCCAGTTCAGCCTGAACCTGCGAACCGATCTGCACGGCACCGCGCTGCGTGTGACCGACATTGAGCCGGGTCTGGTTGGCGGCACCGAGTTTTCCAACGTGCGCTTCAAAGGCGATGATGACAAAGCCGGTCAGGTCTATGAAGGCGCTACTGCTCTGACGCCAGAGGATGTGACAGAAGCGGTCTGGTGGGTCGCCACGCTGCCTAAGCATGTCAATATCAATAGTCTGGAGATGATGCCGGTCAGCCAGACGCTGGCGGGTCTTAAAGTACATAAGCCGTAAGCCTCTGCCGCGCCAGCCATGATGGCTGGCGTTAACCGCGTCCCCAGCCCATGACGATGATCAGCATGCCGCTAAAGGCAATCAGTGCCCCGCTCCAGTCCCACGCACTTAACTTCACGCCATCCACCACCCGTAACCAGAGCAGTGCGGTGAGCACATAGACGCCACCGTAGGCGGCATACACTCGTCCGCTGGCAGCCGGATGCAGAGTCAGCAGCCAGACAAACAGCGCCAGACTGGCCGCGGCAGGCAGTAACAGCCACGCCGATCCCCCTTTTTTAAGCCATAGCCACGGCAGAAAGCAGCCGGTGATCTCCGCCAGCGCGGTTATAAAAAACAGCAAGGCGGTCTTAATCAGCACCCTTACCTCTCCTGAACGTAAACAAACGACTCACCGCTGGTGAGCAAAGAAACGGCGATGATATACTATGAGAACTCGCTGCAACAGCCGTCCCGGATGGCGATGTTTGCGTTAACTAAAGGATATTGTGATGAAAAAAATGATCCCTGCCGTGCTGATGGTGCTGCTCTCTACCGCGGCGTTGACTGCCACTGCGAATACTAACCGTCTGATCATTGAAGATGGCAGTTCTGCGCTGAGCAATGAAGCAGCGCGTCAGGACAAAGAGCAATGGAATGACACACGTATGCTGCGCAACAAAGTAAACACCCGCGTCGAAAAAGAGTTTGATAAAACCGACCGCGCCTTTGATACCCGAGACAAGTGCGAGCAGAGCCTCAATCTCAACGCGTACTGGGAACCTAACACCCTGCGTTGCCTGGATCGCCGTTCAGGTCGCCCGGTAGCGCCGTAAATTTGAGCTATAGTAATGACGGACGACTAACATAAGGAAGACGTGATGAAGCTACAGAGGGTTTTGTTAAGCGCGGCGTTTTTATCTCTGCCGCTGATGGCGCAGGCATCCTGTGAATCGGTGAAAGCCGATATCAGCCAGAAAATCATTCAGAACGGTGTGCCTGAATCAGGTTTTAGTCTCGACGTTGTTGCCAACGATCAGGTTGATCAGGCGGGCGGTCAGGTCGTCGGACATTGTGAAAACGACACACAAAAGATTGTTTACAAGCGAACAGGCCGTGACGATGAAGCCAGCGTCCCTGCCAGTGCCGGCAGTTCTCAGGACGCGCCAGCACAGTAGTCAACGTCAAACCAGGGCGACATCCTGTCGCCCTGCCAGCTAGTCCGCCTGTTCCGGCCGCTGACGCGGCATCATCCATGCCACCCCCACCGCAAACAGCGCAATGACCAGTGCGACTACAAACACCCAGTGCAGTGAGACGGCTATCGCCGCCACCATCTGCTGCAGGTTTTCCGGCTGTAACTGCTGACGACTGGATTCAGACATGACCTGCTGTACCGGATCCTGCACCTGCGGTAGTCGCCACTGCAGATTGAGATTCAGCACCGCGCCCATAATCGCCGTCCCCACCGCCGACCCGATCATCCGGCTGAACATGATAGACGCGGTACAGATCCCGCGGATCTGGTAGTCCGCCTGGTTCTGCACAGAGACCAGGAAGGTGGTACTGGTCATCCCCATGCCGGTGCCAATCAGAAACGCCGTGAAGCCTGCCTGATAGAGGGAGCTGGCGGGCTGCAGGAACAGCAGCAAGGCGCTGCCAGCGACCAGCAACAGCGCGCCAAGCTGGGCGGTAAAGCGGTAGGACGTGTGGAGCATCAGCCTGCCGCTCAGCGTGCTGGCCAGCGGCCAGCCAATTGACATCATCGCCAGCACACTGCCCGCCTGTAACGGTGAGCCGCCGTGTATCCCCTGAATCCAGGTGGGCAGAAACGCGCTGATGCCCATCATAGCCGCCCCGATAATCAGGTTGCCCGCATTGCCCGCCACAATAAGCCGGCTGCGCCAGATGATTAGCGGAAACAGCGGTGCCGCTGAACGCTGCTCATGGCGTTTAAGCTGCCAGCCTGCGAACAGGGAGAAAAGCAGGAACGGCACCAGCCAGACGCCAAGCTGTTCGGCCTGCAACAGCGCAATCAGCAACGCGGTCACGCAGAGCATCAGCCAGCTGCTGCCCGCCAGATTCAGCGGCTTCGCTGTCTCCTCCTTCTGGTGCGCCGGTAACCAGCGCGCCAGCATCAGCATGCTGATCAGGCCTATCGGCAGATTGACCCAGAAAATCACCGACCAGCTAAAGTGCTGCACCAGCCAGGCGCCGGTCAATGGCCCGACTATCGCCGCCACACCCCACACGCTGGAGAGCCAGCCCTGCACGCTGGCGCGTTCACGCGGTGAATAGATGTCGGCCACAATGGTGGAGCTGAGCGGCATAATCGCGCCCGCTCCCAGGCCCTGAAACGCCCGGAAAAGAATCAGCCAGGTCATGGTGTGGGCAAAGCCACACAGCACCGATCCCACCAGGAAGATGGCGGTGCCGACAAATAACATCGTTTTCCGACCCACCATATCCGCCAGCCGCCCGTATAGCGGCACGCTGACCGCCTGAGTCAGCAGATAGATTGAGAAGACCCAGCCAAACTGAGAAAAACCGCCAAGGTCAGCAATAATGGTCGGCATCGCAGTGGCCACAATAGTGACTTCAATGGCCGCCATAAACATTGCCAGCATGCAGGCAATTAAGATCCAGTGGCGATGCCCGGTCTGGAGTTGTGCGCTTTCAGTCATAGGGTTCCTTTTTTAATCTGCAAGGCTAGCTCAAAAACAGCCAAAGCAGTTTCCCGCGCGTGCGCATCTTCTGCGCCATCTGTGACGGTGTCACCTAAAGTCGATGAATATTTTTTATTGTCGCATTAGCCCAGCGGCTACGCGGCTTTAACACACTTTTAACCTGTTTCTATCTGCCTGATAGATGGCTTAAAAGCTGGCTTGTGCAAAAAAGGCCTGCTATAGCATTACCCCATCTTGTTCGGTATTTACTGAAAAAGAGTGGATAAACAGTCATTTTATCTACATTTTATCGCAGTTTCGGTTTTGGGCGCGGCGGCAGTTTTTGTCGCACCTGTCGGGCTGTTTATGGTTGTTATAACAATTGAGATCGTCATCAGGGAGATTCTCCTATGCAAAATGCTTCACTGGCCCGACGCGCCGGTCTGGCACTGCTTGCAGTGGTCGCGGTGATCGCAGTACTGATCTGGGGCTTAGGCTGGGATCAGCTGGTCGCACGTAAAGTCGATCTGCTTTATCTCGGGCAGCAACACCTCTTCTTAGTTTTCTGGTCAATGTTGTTCGCTCTGCTGGTCGGTATTCCCAGCGGCATCCTGCTCAGTCGCCCGTTTGCGCGTCGCTGGGCCGAGTATGTGATGCAGATTTTCAATGTCGGTAACACTCTGCCACCGCTCGCGGTACTGGCACTGGCGATGGTTATCATCGGGATTGGCGACCGTCCGGCGCTGATTGCGCTATTTCTGGCGTCGCTGCTGCCCATCGTCCGCAACACCTTCTCCGGTCTGAGTGCAGTTCCTCCGTCGCTGATTGAGGCCGCCAACGGCATCGGCATGACCAAATGGCAACGTCTGCGTCAGGTTGAACTGCCTAACGCGATGCCAGTGATCCTGGCAGGCGTGCGCATCGCCACCGCCATCAATGTCGGCACCGCGCCACTGGCCTTCCTGATTGGTGCCAGCAGCTTTGGCGAGCTGATCTTCCCGGGTATCTATCTGAATGACTTTCCGACACTGATTCTGGGTGCCGTTGCTACTGCGCTGGTGGCACTGGTTCTGGATATGATGCTGGCCGCGCTGGGCCGCTTTCTGAGTCCGCACGCTGCGGCCTGACCACAAGGAGCTTTGCAATGCTAACGAAGTGGATTAAGAAAAGCGCTGTCGCGCTGACCGCGACGCTGCTGCTTAGCCAGACGGCACAGGCGGCGGCCCCGCTGGTGATGGCGACCAAGAGCTTTACCGAACAGCATATCCTGTCAGCGATGACGGTGCTGTGGCTACAGAAAAAAGGCTTTGAGGTGGTGCCCAAACGTAATATCGCCACCACCATTGGCCGTAACGCGCTGCTGAATAAGCAGATTGATATGGTCTGGGAATATACCGGTACGTCACTGATTATCTTCAACCACATCAGCCAGCCGATGTCTTCACAACAGGCCTATGAGACGGTGAAAAAACTGGACGGAAAACTGGGGCTGGTCTGGCTGAACCCGGCACCGATGAACAACACCTACGCCTTTGCCATGACTCAGGAGCGGGCCAAAAAAGAGGGCATCACTACGATGTCACAGCTGGTCGCGAAAGTGGAACAGGTTCGTCAGTCTGACCCGGACCACAACTGGCGACTGGGACTGGACCTGGAGTTTGCAGGTCGTTCAGACGGCCTGAAACCGCTGCAGAAGACTTATAATCTGGCGCTGGATCGCCCGCAGATCCGTCAGATGGATCCGGGCCTGGTCTATAACGCCATTCGCGACGAATTTGTGGATGCCGGTCTGATCTACACCACCGATGGCCGGGTTAAGGGCTTTAACCTGAAAGTGCTGGAGGATGATAAACACTTCTTCCCGAGCTACAACGTGACGCCGGTCGTGCGTCAGGATGTGCTGGCGAGTCATCCAGGGCTGGATAGTGCCCTTAATCAGCTCTCTGCACAGATCACCAATGAGGCGATTACCGAGCTGAACAAGCGGGTCGATATCGATCATCAGTCACCGGAAAAAGTGGCACGTGATTTCCTTCAATCCAAAAACATGCTGTAAGGAGGCACTGTGGATACCCTTCACTACATCATGGATAACTGGAGCACCCTGCTCACTCTGAGCTGGCAGCACAGCTGGCTGGTGCTGGTTGCGGTCGGTCTGGCCATTGTGATTGGCGTGCCGCTGGGCATTCTGATCGTGCGCGTCAGATGGTTAGCAACGCCGATTCTCGGTATCGCTACCGTAGTACTGACTATCCCGACCATTGCGCTGTTTGGTCTGATGATCCCGCTGTTTTCGCTGATCGGTCAGGGCATCGGTGCGCTGCCAGCCATTACCGCCGTGTTCCTCTACTCGCTGCTGCCGATTGTGCGTAATACCCACACCGCACTGGAGAATCTGCCGGACGGTCTGCGTGAAGCGGGTCGCGGCATTGGCATGACCTTCTGGCAGCGTCTGCGCTGGGTTGAAATCCCGATGGCGCTACCGGTGATTTTTGGTGGCATCCGAACCGCTGTGGTGATGAACGTTGGCGTGATGGCGATTGCCGCCGTGATTGGCGCGGGCGGTCTGGGCCAGCTGCTGCTGGATGGTATCAGTGGCAGTGATATTCGTATGTTAATTGCCGGCGCATTGATGATCTGTCTGCTGGCTATTTTTCTTGACTGGCTGCTGCACCGTTTGCAGCAGGCGCTGACTCCAAAGGGGATTCGATAATGATTACGCTGGAAAACCTGACGAAAACCTTTACCCAGAAAAACGGCACGACTAATAAAGCCGTCGATAACGTCAGCCTGCATGTGCCAGCCGGTGAGATGTGCGTGTTGTTGGGGCCATCAGGCTGCGGCAAAACCACCACGCTGAAGATGATTAACCGTCTGATTCCGGCCACCAGTGGTCGGATCCTGATCAATGGCGAAGATACCAGTACTCAGGACACCACTACCCTGCGCCGCAACATTGGCTATGTGATCCAGCAGATTGGCCTGTTTCCCAACATGACTATCGAAGAGAACATTACCGTTGTGCCACGCATGCTGGGCTGGAATAAGAAGCAGTGTCATGAGCGCGCCACGGAATTAATGAGCATGGTGGCACTGGACCCTAAAAAGTTCCTGCACCGCTATCCGCGTGAGATGTCTGGCGGTCAGCAGCAGCGTATCGGCGTCATTCGTGCGCTGGCGGCGGATCCACCGGTATTGCTGATGGATGAGCCGTTTGGTGCTGTCGACCCGATTAACCGTGAAGTGATTCAGAACGAGTTTCTCGACATGCAGCGTCAGCTTAAGAAAACCGTGATGCTGGTGAGTCACGACATCGATGAGGCGCTGAAACTCGGCGATCGCATCGCGGTATTTGGTCAGGGCAGGATCGTGCAATGCGCCAGTCCGGATGAACTGCTCGCGACGCCAGCCAATGATTTCGTTGGCTCGTTTGTCGGTCAGGACCGCACGCTTAAGCGTCTGTTACTGGTGCAGGCGGGTGACGTAACCGATCAGCAGCCGACCATCACCGTGCGCCGCTCGACGCCGCTGGATGAAGCCTTTGGCATGATGGATGATAACGACATGCGGTCGATTACCGTTGTTGATGAGGATGGCAAACCGCTGGGCTTCGTGAAGCGTCGTGAGGCGCGTAACGTTAGCGGCCGCTGTGAAGAGAAGCTGCATACCTTTAAGGTGACCGGTAAAGCCGAAGAGAACCTGCGAGTGGTGTTGTCGAAACTCTATGAGCACAACACGGTCTGGATGCCGATTGTTGATGAAGAGGGGCGCTACAGCGGGGAAATTTCGCAGGATTATATCGCGGATTATCTCAGCTCGGGTCGTACCCGTCGTCGTCTGAATCCATAGTGCAGTCAGACGAAAGGGCCGCCATGGCCCTTTCATTCGCAGAGAAACCCTAATCCGGGTGAAACTGACAGCAATACAAAAGTTTAATGCGCAGGGAACCGGGTCAGATCGGAAAGACGCAAAACCCGCCATCCCTGGCCCGCTATACTTTGCTACTGGCGTATGCTCCCATCGCTTTGAATTTCTGCGTTGTCTGTAAGGACAACATCGGCCCTTCTGCATTTAACGGCTTTTTAGCTTTTAGCTCTCCGTGAGCGTTTCCGCCTCCACCTCTGCCACCGCAGGTGCCTCGTCTGGCAGGACCAGATTGAGCACAATCGCCAGAATGCCGCCGGTTGTCACCGCGTGACCAAATAAATGGTTAATCAGCGGCGGGAACTGCTTCAGCACCTCCGGCACCGCTTCCACCCCCAGACCAATCCCGAATGAGATCGCGACAATCAGCATCTCGCGGCGACCCAGCGGCGTCTGGGTCATTACCCGGATACCGGCAGCGACTACACTGCCAAACATTACCACTGTCGCTCCCCCCAGTACGGGTGGCGGAATCTGCTGCAACAGCGACCCAACATAGGGAAAGAGCCCCAGCAGCGCCAGCATAATCCCCAGAAGCATACCGACATAACGACTGGCGACGCCGGTCATCTGGATCACGCCATTGTTCTGCGCGAAGGTGGTGTTTGGAAATGCGGAGAAGACCGCAGCCAGCACGCAGCTCAGGCCGTCGGCAACAAGGCCGCCCTGCAACCGCTGCTGAAAAGGTTTACCAGTGATTGGCTGCCGGGAAATCAGGCAGTTAGCGGTGAGATCCCCGACCGCTTCAATCACCGCAATCACAGACACCAGCGCAATCGGCAGAAAAATGGTCCAGTCAAAGGCGAAACCAAACCGGAAGAAAGCAGGCAACACCAGCCAGCTGCTCTCCGGCGCGGCCCTGAGTTGCAGATGACCGGTTAAGGCTGCTGCAATACATCCCACCGCGATGCCGGCCACTACCGCCACCAGTCGCGCCCAGCGGTTACGCGAGCGGTTCAGCGCCACGATCACCAGCAGCGTCAACGCACCCAGCGCCAGATTCCCCGGCGAGCCAAAATCTGTGGCGTTGTGACCACCCGCCCAGTCAGTGATGCTGACTTTTATCAGGCTGATGCCTATCAGGGTTATTACCGTACCGGTTACCACTGGTGTCAGCACTTTGCGCAGCGTGCCGACGCAGCGACTGATCAGAACCGGGATCAGCGCCGCCGCCAGGTTGCAGCCAAACAGCATCGCCATAATCTCTTCGGGCGAACCGCCGCGCCCTTTTACCATCAGGCCACCGGAGAGAATCACGCCCAGAAATGCGAAACTGGTACCCTGCAGGCAGATCATGCCCGCCCCGACGCCATAAAAACGTCTGGCCTGCATAAACGTGCCTAAGCCGGAGACGAACAGCGACATGCTAATCAGATAAGGAATATAGGCCTGCAATCCCAGAACCGAGCCAATAATCAGGGGGGGTGTGATAATGCCCACCACGCTGGCCAGCAGATGTTGCAGCGCGGCAAAGAACGCCGGGATGGGGCCAATGCGGGCTTCAAGCCCATATAACAAACCTTTCTCGTGCGAGTGCGACATGATGGGGCTCCAGCTCAGTGTGATAAGCGGAGTTAATGCATTTTCTGCGCCATGACGTCAGGGTTTCGCGATATCCGATCCAGGTCTTTCAATTCTAAATGGAAATAGTTAAAGACAGCCGACAACAAGCCTGAAACTTTAGGCTCATTGCCGACTCAGATGACTTAGTTTGTTTCATAATCAGGCGATCTTTGCACTCACAGCGTGCAGATTGTTCTGCTCCAGCAGAGAAATATCGATGTAAGAGGTCAGATCACGCTGTTCTGCACGCGGCAGATAAGGCAGCTCGCCGAGTAGCGGCGCACTAATTTTTTCACGCAGAATCTCAATAATGTTGCTGTACTGCGCCAGTCCCGGATTGATGCGATTGGCCACCCAGCCCACCAGTGGTAGTCCATCCTGCGCTATCGCTTCTACGGTTAACAGGGCGTGACTGATACAGCCCGACTGGATGCCGACCACCAGTACCACCGGCAATTGCTGCTCAACGACCCAGCAGGAGAGCGGACGTCCGTCGTTCATCAGGCTGCGCCAGCCACCTGTGCCCTCAACAACCACCCGATCGGCCTGCTGCGTCAGGCTGGTTAATCCCCGGGTCAGCAATCCGTAATCGATAATCTGCCCCGGATGGGTGCAGATCTCCTCTTCCTGGAAAGCCAGCGGATTGATCGCCTGGTATGCCAGGTCGATTGACGACGCGCTTTGCAGAACCTGTGCATCTTTGTTACGCAGGCCATCCGCGGTTTTGACAGCACAGCGCGCGACGGGCTTGAAGCCCACAGCACTCTGTCCGGTCTCGATAAAACTTTGTAACAGCGCGCGGGACACTACCGTTTTGCCTACTGCGGTGTCGGTGCCGGTAACAAATAGTCTGTTCACTCAACTTCTCCTCTCGAACCGTTGCGGTTAATCGGTGATTAACCTTGCTGCGAACCGGCATTTTAAGGAATGGAGGATGAGAACAGATTGCGTTAGCGCAAGTTCAGGCCTGCTTAACCTTGCAACAGTTTCACTAACAGGTGTCCGTTGTAGAGCGCATCTTTGATCAACGCGGCTCCGCCCAGCGTTCCAGGCTCGCTGAATTCAGTAGGTGCCAGCTGAATACCAGCACTGTAGGCAGGCAGTGACTGCTGCAGAATAGTGTTGCGCACTGCGGGAAACAGCACATCAGCGGCGGCATTGAGAGGAGAACCGATAAGAATATGTTGTGGATTAAAAATGTTGACCATCATTGCCAGGATCCGCCCAACGTGATGCCCGACGCTGGCAATGGTGTCACGCGCCAGACGATCACCCGACTGCGCGGCCGCACACAGTGAAGTCAGCGTCAGCGGCTGGTTATTGAGCAGACTGTCAGGCTGGGCAGGCAGACGCTGCGCCGCCAGCGCCAGCAAACTGCCGGTGCTGGCTACCGTCTCCAGACAGCCATGATTCCCGCAATAGCACTGCTGGCCATAAGGGTCGATCTGAGTATGGCCAATCTCAACCAGCGCCCGGCCACTTTTATGCAGTAGCTGACCGCCACTGATGACGCCAGCCCCCACGGTTTCATCAATCACAATCTGAATCACATCCTGCGCGCCCCGGGAAGCACCAAACAGCGACTCCGCCAGCGTCCAGGCTGAAATGTCATGCTGCACAAACACCGGTAAGCCGGTTCGCGCCGCCAGCGCATCGCCCAGCGGCATATCGCGTACCTGATAACCCGGCAGCCGATGCACCACGCCTGATGCCGCGTTGATCAGCCCCGGCAGCGTAATGGCGATGGCCGTGAGACGCTCCAGCTTCTTCTGATGACGAATAAAGAAAGCATCGACCTGGTCAATCAGCGAGGTCAGTAAGGGCTGAGCAGCTTCATCCGGCAGAGGGAGACTCTCTTCTGCCAGCTCACGGCTGCTGAGATCGCGCAACGTAAAGGTCATGGCACCGCGATGCAGACGAATCGCCAGATAGTGCCAGGCGTCGGTATCCAGTATCAGGCCAATGGCCGGACGGCCACGGCTGCCGGGATCCTGAAACTCAGTCTCCTGCACCAGATGCGCATCCAGCATCTCGCGCACAATTTTGGTTATGCTGGCCGGAGCAAGCTGGGCACGGCGGGAAAGTTCGATACGCGAAATGGGACCGTAACGGTCAATTAATCGATATACGACACCTGCATTAGTCTGCTTGATCTGGTCAATGTGGCCAGGTTGACTGTCCGGATTCACAACCCTGCTCCCGGTTATTTTCGCGCTTCTAAATAAACATGCGCCATGGTGAGGCAGATCAGGCGACAGCGTCAAATATTTGATTAGAAATGTGATTTATCGCACAGATTGATGCTGTGTCACGCTCGCTTCAGGCGTGGTTTTCACGCAGCAACGCCATCATATTCTCCATCTGCGCATTTATTTCGCGTCCGGCTGACCAGACCAGCCAGAGTTCTGAAATCGCATCCTCTTCCGTTAAGGGCAGCCAGACCAAATCGGCCAGCCGTGCCCGGCGAAAGGAGGCGGGCAGAATGGAAACGCCTAAACCGGTTGCCACCAGCCCCAGGATGGTCATCGCCTCACCCACTTCCTGGGTGATGTAAGGCTTGATGTGGTAGCGGTGCAGCAATGCCAGAATATCGCTATAGAGCGCGGTTCCGCCCTGAGGATCGAAAAAGACAAAGGGTTCAGCCGCCAGCGCCGTCACAGAGATCTTTTCAGCCTCAGCCAGCAGATGCGCCTTGTGCACCACGGCATAGAGCGGCTCGCTCAGTAGCAGCTGATGACGCAGGTCGGCGGGCAGCGGCGTGTTGCGCATCACGCCGAGATCGAGCCGTCCGTCATGTAACGGTGCCAGCTGCTGGCGAGTGTTGATCTCCTGCATCTGAATATGCACCTGCGGCCAGCGCTGACGAAACTGGAACAGCGCATCAGAAACTACGGCGGTAAACGGAGCCGATGAGGTAAAGCCGATCCGCAGCTCTCCCTCTTCGCCACGATGTAACCGGGAAGCGCGATCGGCCGCCTGCTCAACCTGCAACAGTATCGCCCGGGCATCGCTCAGCAACTGATGGCCGGCGGCGGTCAGCTGCACGCTGCGGTTGTTACGGGTAAACAGCCTTGCGCCGGTCTCCGCCTCCAGCTGAATAATCTGCTGGCTGAGCGGCGGTTGGGAAATATTCAGACGCTGGGCTGCCCGCCCGAAATGGAGCTCTTCCGCCACCGCAATGAAGTAGCGCAGATGACGCAGTTCGATATTCATATTTTAAACGTCTTATTTGAGATTATTAATATATTAGACAACATAATGCCACTTTCCTAAGCTGACGACAGGTTTTCAGACTGAGAGGAAGATGTGTGAGTCGCTCAATACAGGCCACAGTGGATGAGAAAGCGGTGGCTGAACCGCAGGAGTCCGTTGCCGCAGCAGGTCATATCCGGCGGGGAACACCCGCTTTTATGCGCGTCACGCTGGCGCTTTTCTCTGCGGGGCTGGCGACGTTTGCCCTGCTCTACTGCGTGCAGCCGATTCTGCCGGTGCTGTCACAGCAGTTTGGTGTTTCTCCGGCGACCAGCAGCCTGTCGCTCTCTATCTCTACCGGCCTGATGGCGCTAGGTCTGCTGGTGACCGGGCCGCTCTCTGATGCTATCGGGCGCAAATCGGTAATGGTGACCGCTCTGATGCTGGCGGCCATCTGCACGCTGATCTCCGCCACCATGACCAGCTGGCACGGCATTCTGATTATGCGGGCGCTGATGGGACTGTCGCTCAGCGGTGTTGCGGCGGTCGGTATGACCTATCTTAGCGAGGAGATGGATGCGCGGGTCGTCGCCTTTTCAATGGGGTTGTATATCAGCGGTAACTCAATTGGCGGGATGAGCGGGCGTCTGTTAAGCGGTGTCCTGACCGACCTCTTCTCCTGGCGCATCGCCGTGGCGGTGATTGGCTGTTTTTCGCTGGCCTCAGCGCTGATGTTCTGGAAGATCCTGCCTGCATCGCGTCATTTCCGCCCCATCACGCTGCGTCCACGTAATCTGCTGATTAACTTCCGGCTGCACTGGCGCGATCCGGGCCTGCCCTGGCTGTTTGCCGAAGGCTTTCTGCTGATGGGTGCCTTCGTCACCCTGTTTAACTATATTGGCTACCGTTTACTGGATGCGCCCTGGCATCTCAGCCAGGCCGTGGTGGGTCTGTTATCAGTGGTCTATCTCACCGGCTCATGGAGTTCACCTAAAGCGGGTGCGCTGACCAGTCGTCTGGGACGCGGGCCGGTGATGCTGGGCGCAACAGCCATCATGCTGCTGGGTTTGCTGGTCACTGCCTTTAACTCGCTCTGGCTGATTCTGCCTGGAATGATGCTGTTCACCGCCGGTTTTTTTGCCGCTCATGCGGTCGCCAGCGGCTGGATTGGTCCCCGTGCACGCCGGGCGCGTGGGCAGGCTTCCTCGCTCTATCTGTTCAGTTACTACGTGGGTTCCAGCGTGGCGGGCACGCTGGGCGGTCTGTTCTGGCATAATTTTGGCTGGAGCGGAATCACGCTGTTTATCAGCGTTCTGCTGATCCTGGCGCTGCTGGTTGCCTCGCGTCTGCATAGTAAAAGACTCTGACCGTTTTCTCCCGAGCCAGGCTCCGACCTCTCCAGCGGGCCTGGCAGCTTATCATGCTGAACATTCCCTTCAGATCCATAACAAACAAAACGTGCTTTTCCCGCTATAATCCTTTTTATTGTAATAATTCATCTGCTTTGCCTTTTAACACGGCAACAAGGACCGCCTGTGGCTCTCTACTACTACGTTAATAAACAATCGGGATATAACGATAATCATGTTGTTCATGCCGCGGGCTGCCCCCATCTTCCTGACATGGATAACCGACTGTTTCTGGGCAGTTTTTATCATGTGAATGCCGCCATTCTGCAGGCAAAAAAATATTATGCGGGAGCCATCGGCTGCGAAAACTGCTGTCCGCTTAATCACAGCGACCCGCAGGCCAGTCAGCTTAGTGTGGCCCTGAAACATACTCCGCCATCGCGTTAATCAAACGGACAGCCCAGAGGTGAAACGCTTCCCGCTGTGCTGTTCCATGACATCCTGCCTGAGGGTAACCCGCTGCTCTGAATGATGATTGCACCTCTTCGCTCCTGATAACCTCAGGCTATCGCCCTGTGACAGGGAGATAATTAAAAATCAGCAATAAAAGGCATTTATAAGGTTTCGCTTCCCGCTTTATTCACTACAATGGTCAGTAATTTGTGACGCAGGTCACTTTCACTGGATGTTTCTGCCACATCCGATTTCGCTGTACTGACTGACTTGACTCCTCATGCAACCAACAACTGTTTCACGTAAAACTGCCTGGCTACGCGTGGTATTGCTGGCCATCGCCGCATTTGTCTTCAATACCACCGAGTTCGTGCCGGTTGGCCTGTTGTCCGATATCGCTGCTGACTTTTCAATGCAGACGGCTGATGTCGGGATCATGCTGACCATCTACGCCTGGGTAGTCGCACTGCTTTCACTGCCGCTGATGCTGCTGACCCGCAACATTGAGCGACGGCTGCTGCTGGGCGTGTTGTTCCTGATTTTTATCGTCAGCCACATACTTTCGACCGTCGCCTGGGATTTCCGGTCGCTGATGGTATCGCGCGTCGGCATCGCCCTGTCTCATGCGGTGTTCTGGTCGATCACCGCCTCGCTGGCGATTCGTGTTGCCCCGGCGGGTAAAAAAACCCAGGCGCTGAGTATGCTGGCGACCGGTACCGCGCTGGCGATGGTGCTGGGCGTGCCGATTGGCCGCGTAGTGGGACAGTATCTTGGCTGGCGCACCACTTTCGGCGCAATTGGGCTTTCGGCTCTGGTGCTGATGATCATGCTGGTACGTATTCTGCCACGCTTGCCGAGTGAGCATACCGGTTCGCTGAGCAGCGTCCCGATGCTGTTTCGTCGTCCGGCGCTGGTCAGCATGTATCTGCTGGTGACGCTGGTGGTGACCGCGCATTACACCGCCTACAGCTATATCGAGCCATTTATGCAGACCGTCGCGCACGCCAGCGGCAATTTCACAACCCTGCTGCTGCTGCTGTTTGGTTCAGCGGGCATTATCGGCAGCCTGCTCTTCAGTACGCTGGGTAACAAATTTCCTTCCGCCCTGCTGATTGCTGCCATTGCGCTGATCACCCTTTGCATGGGCCTGCTGATCTTTGCCGCCGTCCGCCCTGCAGCTATCTCCACGCTGTGCGTTGTCTGGGGAGTGGCGATGATGATGATCGGGCTGGGTATGCAGGTGCGGGTACTCTCGCTGGCACCAGATGCCACGGATGTTGCAATGTCGCTGATGTCCGGTATCTACAATATTGGTATTGGCGCGGGCGCGCTGCTGGGTAACCAGGTCAGTCTCCATCTGGGCATGGCTGAAGTGGGGAATGTCGGCGGGGTGATTGGTCTGGTGGCGTTGCTGTGGTGTGTTTATATTTTCCGACGCTATCCGCAGTTACGCAGTAACGGATAATCAGCGCGGTACTAAATAAAAAAGGCTTCAGATAAGTAGGTTTATCTGAAGCCTGTTTATGATTATTTATAGCGCCTGTTACTTATAAAGAACGGCTGTGCCATGCAGGTTGTTGCTGCCAGAGGTCGAAGTGATGCGGAAAGACTTTGCGCCGACATCGCTGGCCTTCTCTGACAGCTGCTGCTCCAGCGAGGTCAGATTCGTGCTGCCCGTTGCGCTGATGACACCGATTTTTTGCTGATCCAGCGGGGTGCTGCTTACCTGTTGGGCCGCCACGCTGGCAAAGGAGAGGCCACTTAGCACCGCCGCCGCGACCATCATATTGATACGTTTCATAACGAACCCCTTCTCACTTCATCTGTTGAAACCAAATTACTGATAAATCACAGCCGTGCCGTGCAGTTTATTCTGGCCGCTGGTTGAGGTGATGCGGAATGATTTCGCACCGGCTTCATCAGCTTTGGCACTCAGCTGTGATTCAAGGGAAGTCAGGTTGGTGCCACCTTGTACTGAGATGGTGCCTACTGGCTGCTGATTAGACGGCTCACTGGTCACGAGATCAGCGGCATAAGCGCCAAAAGTCAGGGTAGTCAGTAGCAGTGCTGCCAAAGTAGTTTTGATGGATTTCATAAAATTCTCTCTATTCGGTATTTGAATTCGGATGGTCTGAGTCGAGTTGTCGTCGTTTAATTAACGAACGTTAAATAAATGATAGACTCTGATCCGATTCGTCGTCAACATTTATTTAATGAACGTTATTTTATTCGTGAAGTGGCGTGATTATGGGCTTCAGCCCCTTTTCTGACTTAACCATAGGGGCGGTAAGATTGCGCCGACGCACAAAATGACAACGCTTGTGGGTGACGTTTTTAATAGACCTTGCACATTTTTATAATGATCGGTAATTTAATAAGATGTTTTACTGTCTGAGAGGGTGTATGAGTCAGGTTCAGGATTGCGATGTAAAAAAATGCCGCGGCCGACCCAAAGTGTTCGATCGCGAAGCCGCGCTTGATAAAGCTCTGACCCTGTTCTGGACGCACGGTTACGAGGGAACCTCTCTCGCCGATCTGGTCGCCGCAACCGGCGCAAAAGCGCCAACCCTCTACGCAGAATTTGTGAATAAAGAGGGACTATTTCGCGCAGCGATGGAGCGTTATGTAGAGAAGTTCAGCGCATGGCGTAAAGCGGCATTAGGCGATGATCAGTTACCGGTGGATCGGGCCATTGAAGCCTATTTCCGCTCTACTGCAGCCTGTTTTACCGAACGTGACTCTCCCGGTGGGTGCTTCTTTATCTGCACCTCAACTGCCCTGTCGGCGGCGTCGGCAGAGATTGCCGCCATGCTACAACAGCAACATCAGTCGCAGGAGCATGTGCTGAGTGATTTTTTGCTGGCGCGCCAGCGACGTGGCGAACTGAGTGCGGCAGTAAATATTCCGGCGCTGTCACGTTATCTGAGTTGTATGCTGCAGGGCATGTCAGTGCGCGCGCGCGAAGGCGCAGAGCGTGACGATCTTGAGGGTATTATTGATACGCTGATGGCCATGTGGCCAACGCTGACCGGCTTGTGTCAGGCTAAGCGTTAGAGTATCAGGGCGGCGATGCCGCCCTTTCCCTGCTTTATTCCAGAAAGAACACTGGTTTCAATGACTGACTGATCGGGCTGTTATCCGCATTAGACGGCATCACATCTTTCATTGATGCCCACCAGCGCTGACACACCTCGGTTTTTGCCACCGCTTCCCAGCGTGCTTCAGATTCAATCTCAACGCTGGCGAACAGCAGACTGCGCTCTGCGTCCAGCCAGATGGCATAGTTATGCGCGCCGTGTGCTTTCAGCGTCTCAGCCAGTTCAGGCCAGATTGGGGAGTGACGACGCTCATACTCTGCATGACAGTCGGCATTCACCTGCATCACAAAGGCTTTACGCAGCATTGGCTGGCCCCACATTCAGCGCCGGTTGCCACGGCTTCACGCCAAAGCGCTCACCCAAGGCAATCAGCTGTTCGGTGGTGATGCTCTGGCGAATTCCGCCCATTGAAAGCACTTTGACGATCACTTCTGACGATTTTTCCGCCGTATCAATCAGACCAAAGGTTTCATCGAGTGTCGGGCCTGTGCCAAAGACGCCGTGGAATGGCCACATCACCAGGGTGTGAGACTGCATCTGTCCGGCAGTCGCAGTGCCGATTTCATCGGTGCCAGGAACCATCCATGGCAGCACACCCACGCCATCCGGGAAGACCACCAGACATTCGGTACTGCCTTCCCACAGCAAACGGGTAAAGCGCGCAGAGTCCATCTCAACCACGTAACTCAGAGCCATAAAGTTGGTCGCATGGCAGTGCATTATCACCCGATCTGCGCCTTTGCTGACGGCTTTACGTACCGCATGAGACTGAAAGTGTGATGCCAGCTCAGAGGTGGGCAAACCGCCATTCGACAGGCCCCAGTGAATTTTATAGGAAAGTCCCTTGTCATCCACCTGCAGCAGTGCCAGACAATCCGCCGGATCCAGCTGGACGTTGCGCATGAATTTACCTGACCCGGTTACCAGAAACCAGTCATTCGCCAGCGCTGGCGCTGGCTGTGTCAGCTCAATGCAACGCGGCTCCTTATAGAAATCGGTGGCGAAGGGCTTAACCTCCTCCTCCAGCAGACGGAGGCTGACGTTACCGCCGTTACGTTCGTCCCAGCCCTTGAGCCACATGTCGCTGGTCGCTTTGACCATTCCCTTAACAAATCCGGAAGAAAGAATGCTTTGCATAATGAAATCCTTAACGTTGGCTCAAGATCTGTTGTTCATAATGACGGACATCGCCTAACCAGCTGGCATCAGCCGGGACGTCATGGCGCAGGCACCACGCTTCCCAGACCGCCTGCCATGGCAGTGATTTTTGCTCTTCCAGCAGGGTAAGCCGCGCGGTGTAATCGCCGCTGTTCTCGGCCTGCCGTAAGCGGTCGGTTGGCTCCAGTAAGGCACGCAGCAGCGCTTTTTTGGTATTACGGGTGCCGATAACCCAGGCGGCAATACGGTTAATTGAGGCGTCGAAGAAGTCGAGGCCGATATGCACTTTGTCGAACAGCTGGTGACGGACAATCTCACTGGCGATAGCCTGGGTCTCATCATCCAGCAGCACAACATGGTCGCTATCCCAGCGCACCGGACGGCTGACGTGCAGCAGCAGGCGCGGCACATAGAGCATGGCGGCGGAAATTTTGTCGGAAATCACTTCAGTGGGATGGAAATGTCCTGCATCCAGGCACAGCGCCGTCTGGCGACTGGCGGCATAGCCAAGATAAAACTCATTAGAACCTACGGTGTAGCTCTCAGCGCCTATGCCAAACAGCTTGCTCTCAACCGCATCGATATGATGCTGCGGGTTGATTTTTTCTGAGATGATTTCATCCAGCGCACTCATCAGGCGCTCACGCGGGGCAAGCCGATCCACGGTGATATCTTTCATACCGTCCGGCACCCAGATATTCATCATTGAGGGGGTGCCAAGCTGCTCACCAAATGAAGCGGAGATGAGGCGACTCGCTTTGCAGTGGTCGATCCAGAACTGACGGACGGTTTTATCACTGTGCGATAGCGTAAAGCCATCAGCGCTCTTTGGATGCGAGAAGCAGCTTGGGTTAAAATCGAGACCCAGCTTATTCTCTTTGGCCCAGGCGACCCAATTGGCAAAATGGGCAGGTTCAATGGCATCCCTGTCCACCGGCTTGTCGCTTTCAAGGTAGATAGCGTGCAGGTTCAGACGTTTAGCGCCAGGGATCAGCGACATAGCCTTGTCGATATCACTGCGTAGTTCACTGGCATTCCGTGCCCGTCCAGGGTAGTTACCGGTCGCCTGAATGCCGCCGGTCAATGCGCCCTGGGGGTTCTCAAATCCCCGGACATCATCACCCTGCCAGCAGTGCATGGAGACCGGAATGCGATCCAGCTGGCAGATGGCCTGCTCAACATCAACCCCATTTTCAGCGTAGCGTTGTTTAGCCAGTTCAAAAGCCTGTTCAATCTGCTTAGTCATAAGCGGGTTCCTTAGCGGGTTGACTCAGCGTCGCGAAGCGTGCCTGACTGGCACTGAAGACGCTGTGTGTTTGCGGTTCGAATTTTTCGAGTGGGAAGTTGTTAATGACGCTGCAGCGGAAATCAGCCACATCGGTCAGCTCGCCCAGTGCAATCAGCTGGCAACCAACGTTACCCAGCGTGGAGGCTTCAACCGGGCCTGCCAGGACCGGGATCTGGCAGGCATCGGCGCAGAGCTGATTAAGAAAGCGGTTCTGGCTGCCGCCTCCCACCACGTGCAACTGGCTGAAAGGCTTGCCGCGCAACTGAGCCAGCTCCTGGATTACTTCACGGTAGAGCAGCGCCAGGCTATCAAATATGCAGCGCGCCAGCGCAGCGGCAGATTGTGGCACCGGCATGCCCTGCTCTGCGCAGGCGTTCTGAATCTCATTGACCATGCTGTCTGGATTGATGAAACGCGCATCATTGGGACTGATGAGTGAAACACAGGCGGGCTGACGGGCTGTCTCTTCAATCAGCATGCTGAGATCGTCAATCTGCAGTTCGCTGCAGATTCGCTGCAACAGCCACAGCCCCATGATGTTTTTCAGTACGCGATACCCCTCTGCGCCGCCTTCGTTGGTGATGTTGGCGCGCAGTGCAGTATCGCAGGCATAGGGCTGCAGACTTTCGAAGCCCATCAACGACCAGGTACCCGAGCTAAGATAGGCGGCGTCGTCCTGCATCAGCGGCGTTGCAAGAACTGCGCTGGCCGTGTCGTGAGTGGCGACGGCGATCACCGGAACCGCCGTGCCTGCGCGATTGATCCAGTGACCGACGGTATTGCCTGGTGCCTGCGGCTGGCCAAACCATCGCGCATCAACGCCCGCCCAGGCGAGCAAATCGCGATCCCACTCACCGCTGTGAATATTGAGCATTTGCGTGGTGGTCGCGTTGGTGTATTCCCAGTTGAGATTACCGGTCAGGCGATAATGCAGGTAGTCAGGTATCATCAGCGCATGCGCCACGCGGGCCTGCCAGTCGGGCTGCTGCTGATGCAGAGCGCGCATCTGATAGAGTGTATTGAACGGCAGAAACTGAATGCCGGTTCGGGCATAAATGGCGCTACGGCTGAGCTCGTGCTGCGCCTGCTCCATCAGGCCATGCGTGCGCGCATCACGATAGCTGACCGCTTCACCCACCGGCTCACCCTCTGCATCCAGCAGCACCATATCAACACCCCAGGTGTCGATGCCGATACTGTCAGGGACGATGCCTTCATCATCTAACTGAGCCAACCCGGCGCGTATCTCCTGCTCCAGCATAGACAGATCCCAGCAGTCATAACCGGCACGACGCTGGCGCTTATTTTTAAAGCGCCGGACCTCACGCAGTGCCAGCTGGCGCTGCGCGGCATCCCAGCTGGCGAGCATAACCCGTCCGCTGGATGCGCCGAGATCGATAGCAACAATGTTTCTCCTGGTCATGGCGACTTTTCCCTGTGATTAAGTGGTCACAGAGTAAAAATCTTGCCTGGTCGTCACCTTCCCGAGAATGCCAACAGGCGTTAGTGGCTGGCAGATGGGCAAAGAACTTCGTGAGAGAGATCACAGAGATGGCAGCAGAGGCGATGTGACCCCTGCCGCAAATCTGTTAGCTGCCAGGGATTTCTTGAAAAATCAGCATGATTCCTGCTGAGTCCAGCTGAAAATTCAAGGTAAGGTAACAGCGTCCTGATTAGACTGCGTTACGGTTTTGTTAAGCAGCGAGAGACGACGATGACCATATTGCACAGTGCAGATTTTTTTCCCGAAGGCGATTACGCGATAGCGATTGAACCCCGCATACCGCAGGCAGCTTTTCCGGAACATCATCATGATTTTCATGAGATTGTACTGGTGGAGCAAGGCTCCGGCATTCATGTGTTTAATGGCCAGCCGCAGACGCTATGTGCGGGCTGTGTCTGCTTTGTGCGCGATCACGATCGTCATCTCTATGAGCAGACAGACAATCTTTGCCTGACCAATGTGCTTTATCGCAGTCCCGGCGCGTTTCGCTTTCTCTCCGGGCTGCAGGCTTTGTTGCCCTGCGATCAGGACGGGCAATATACCTCTCACTGGCGTATCAATCATAAAGTAATGGCGCAGGCGCTGAGCGTGACAGCGAAAATGCAGCAGGAAGATACCTGGTCGCTGGAGAAACAGGCGCACCAGGAACAGCTCTTTTTACAGTTGCTGGTGCTGCTGCGTGAAGCCTGCATTGACGGGCAGAGTCAGGATCAGGAGGCACGGTTGCATCGCCTGCTCGACTGGCTCGGCGACCATTACAGTGACGAGATTGTCTGGGAGGAGCTGGCTGATCGCTTCTCCCTGTCACTGCGAACCCTGCATCGGCAGATGAAACAGCAAACCGGCAGTACGCCGCAGCGCTATCTGAACCGTTTGCGGCTGTTACAGGCTCGTCATCTGCTGCGTCACAGTGATATGCGAATTACCGATATCGCCTTCCAGTGTGGATTTGGTGACAGTAACCATTTCTCAACCCTGTTCAGGCGCGAATTTGGCTGCGCACCGCGAGCGGAGCGCCAGCAGATGTTGTAAAGGAGCAAAGTATGGCGTTGATACTCAGTCGGGATGACTATTTTCCCGCCGCCAGTTTACCGGTGGCGGTTGCCGAAAGGATGCCCCAACCCTCCTTTCCGCCCCATCAACACGAATTCAGCGAAATCGTGATTGTCTGGCGCGGTAACGGCCTGCATGTCCTCAATGATCGTCCCTGGCTGATAACCTGCGGCGATGTTTTTTATATCCGCGACAGTGACTGCCATAGCTACGATAGCGTCAACAATCTGGTGCTGGATAATATCCTCTACTGCCGTGACCGCTTTGGCCTTAGCCTTGACTGGAATCAGCTCCTGCCACAACAGGGACCGGACTCGCCCAGCTGCTGGCGTCTGACCACGCGCGGCATGTCACTGGCCCGTGGTGTTATCAGCCAGCTGGAGCGTGAAAGCCGCAAAAGCGATCCGCTGTCAGTGCAGCTCTCTGAGGCATTGTTTTTACAGCTGGCATTGATTCTGCGCCGCCATGGTTACGCTGCCGATCGCCCCTGGGCATTGCCGGAGGGGGAACAGCTCGATCTGCTAATGTCAGCCTTGCAGGGTGCCCTTGCCCGTCCCTTCGATCTGGCGGCATTTTGTCAGCAGAATCAGCTCAGTGAGCGGGCGCTGCGGCAGCTTTTTCGTCAGCAGACCGGAATGACCATTGGTCATTACCTGCGCCAGTTGCAGCTCTGCCAGGCAAAATATCTGCTGCGCACTCAGGATTGCCTGATTAGTGAGGTTGCCGCCCGCTGCGGCTTTGATGACAGTAACTATTTCTCGGTGGTCTTCACCCGTGATACCGGTTTAACGCCCAGCGCCTGGCGTCAGCGATTTATTGCGCCACGGCAGGTTTTGAAAAGTGCCGAGTCTGAATAAAAAGGGCCTGTGTTGGAGGCCCATTCAACACCCTTGCGGCAAACAATTTAGCGCACTGAGATTGCCGCAATGAATGAGCAGCAATGCACTTGCTACAAAGCGCAGGGAACACGGTCAGAAGAGGAAAGCGTCCCGCACCATGGACAAAAACGCCAGGCGTTTTTGAACAACCCAGAGCGTTGACCCGGTAATGGGCGCACCTCAGGGATGAGGTGCGTACTAAAAACGCCGGGAGCGTTTTTGAACAACGCAGAGCGTTGGCCCGGTAACGGGCGCACCTCAGGGATGAGGTGCGTACTAAAAACGCCGGGAGCGTTTTTGAACAACGCAGAGCGTTGGCCCGGTAACGGGCGCACCTCAGGGATGAGGTGCGTAATTGTGCGGGTAGAGCATGCCATGGATGGCGGCTTTTGCGTCTTTCCGATCTGATCGTGTTCCCTGAGCGCGCACGATCTGACCGCATCTTTGCTAACGCTAAGGGCCTGTTATTCAGGCCCTTCCTGCATAAAGACAGCATTACTCTTCGCAATCAGGCCGCCATACCCAGCCCGACGATGTTAGCGGCAATGATGATCACCACACAACCGATCGATAACACGCTCACCGGGCGACGCCCTGCTGACTTCCACTCTTTCATCAGCAGGCCCACCAGGCCACCACACAGAACGTAAAGGCTCATGTGCAACATCCAGCTGACGTAGTCATACTGCGCCGGGATTCTGGCGTGGCCCCAGGCGTAAAAGAAGAACTGCAGATACCACATGGTGCCGCCGAGCACCGCAAAAGCGGTATTGGCAATCAGCAGCGACTTCCCGACAGAGAAATCTTTACGTACCGACAGCTCAGGCCGGGTGGCCAGCCGCCAGAAACAAAAGGCCAGATTCACCAGTGCACCGCCGCCCATGATAATGACGTAGCTGGGTAAAGCCACATAAAGCGGATCGATGCCCAGATTAGCGGCGGCCTGATGCATCGGTTTCGCCGCATCCATCGCAAAGGACATACCCGCTGAGAAAATGCCGCACATTACCGCCAGCAGCAGTCCTTTTCTGAGATTAAACTCTTCGGCGTTTATTCCCAGCGCCCGCTCCTTTAATAGCCCGGCACGTGTCACAATCCCAACGCCAATCAGCGCCACCAGCACGCCCAGCAGGGTTAACCGGCCCCCCGCCGAGGCGAACAGTTCGCCAAAACGGCCCTGCAGGAGTGGCGTCATCAGCGTGCCGACCACCAGGGTAATGCCAATTGCGATACCGATTCCCATCGACATGCCGAGGTAACGCATGGTCAGGCCGTAGTTAATATTGCCAATGCCCCACATCGCGCCAAACAGAAAGACCGGCGTCAGTTGCGACAGCGTGAAACTGCTGTAATAGGTCATAAAGTCTGGCAGTAAAATGGCACTCACCGCCCACGGCAGGATCAGCCACGACATCAGGCCACCAATTGACCACATGGTTTCCCATGACCATCTTTTCACCTGTTTAAAAGGCGCGTAAAAACATGCGGCGCTGGCAGCACCGACAAAATGCCAGAATATACCTGCAATAATGGCGCTGTTCATTGTTATTCCCCGGTTAGGTTGAGGCCTGTCGGAAACCTGTCAGCTTCCGTTCAGCATGCAGTCTACGTTTTGCAGGAATTCCTCAGCCTTTGGATAAATGCCGGAAGCCGCAGCGAAGTGGCAATATTTACCCGTTATCAACGTTAAGGATCACAATTTCAACGTTGTCAGATAACCGGACAATGAATATGTTAAGTATCTTATTATTCTGACTTTTTTATCATTTTGCTGTGTGGCGCAGCACACTTTTAAACTGACTGCCATTTAAACTGGTATGGTGGCAAAAGGGCAAAGAAGCCTTCTTTACCGCAGAGAAGGTCGTATAAACTGGGGCAAATTGATTGGATCAGGGATTGGGATGACAACGAAGTGGTTAACACTGTTTCTTTCGCAGTCAGTCAGCCGGGTGATGCTGGATGATCTCCGGGCGATATTACCTGCAGATGCGATAAAGGTGTTTGTGAATGGTCTGGATGAAACGCACTATGCCACCATTGAGTGTGTGCAGGCGGAGCAACATTGCGCCCTTATCGCCTCGGCGATTGTGGTCTGGCGTCAGCTCGGCCATGTACATCATATTATTTATAAAAAAGGCGAGGTGCTGCGTGAGGAGAACGAGGCAACGCAGTTCCAGCTTTTCACCCTGCTGAAAACCCACCGCGCAGTCCTCCAGATCTCATGATAAGATCGCGCTCCCTGAAATCGCTGTTTGCAGCAGGTTGAATATGAGAATTGGAATTCTGTTTCCGATCGCCATCATCGTGGCGGGCGTGGGCTTTCTGGCGTGGTTTATTGGCAGCGGCCTGGCGATGCCAGGCTCCTGAGAGTTAGCGCAGCTGACTGTCTTTACTGCCCCGACGGTTATATAAGCTGCTGGTCTGCTGCTGTTTGTCGATTTTTTCCTGACACGCCACGCAGTAATGCACCCCTTTGAGTGCCTGACGGCGCGCTTCGGGAATCGGTTCGCCGCAGAGTTCACATTCGGTGGCGCTTTCGCCCTGCCCGAGCGATTGTCTGACCCGCTCAATCCCGTCGTTAACGGTGCTATCAATCTGTTCCTGTACTGCGCCTTCTGCCGCCCATCCGCTTGCCATGATTTAACCCCTTTTTCACGATTTCACTCCTTTAAATCTACAACAGATTGACGTTTTTGCCGCAGAACTCACCGATATCTGTGATTGGCTGCCATCCGGACCGCCAGGCTGGCAATAAGCTAAAGGTCACGTTTAGCGATCTGTTTCACCCTGCTATCACATTACTGCAACGTATCGATAGCGGAGAGCTAAGCGAATGACAACACATCATCAACATTACATTAATGGCGAGTTTGTCGCCCATCAGGGTGACCAGTGGATTGAAGTCACCAATCCGGCCACTGAAGCGTTGCTGTCACGCATACCCCAGGGCACCCGTCAGGATGCCAGCCTTGCGATCAATGCCGCCGAAGCCGCTCAGCCGGCGTGGGAAGCGCTGCCTGCGGCAGAGCGCGGCGTCTGGCTGCACAAAATCGCCGGCACCATCCGCAACCGCGAGCCTGAACTGACGGCAACCATCGTGGCGGAAGGCGGCAAAACCCAGGGACTGGCCAGGACGGAAGTGCTGTTTACCGCCGACTACCTCGATTACATGGCGGAGTGGGCCCGCCGTTATGAAGGCGAGATCATCAACAGCGACCGCCCCAACGAAAACATCTTCCTGTTTAAAAAAGCGATTGGCGTCACCACCGGGATTTTACCGTGGAACTTTCCCTTTTTCCTGATCGCCCGCAAAGCGGCGCCAGCCCTGATCACGGGCAACACGATTGTGATTAAACCCAGCGAGCTGACGCCGAACAATGCCGCACTGTTTGCCGACATTATCCAGACGCTGGGTCTGCCCACTGGCGTCATCAACATTGTCTATGGTCTGGGACCGGAAGTGGGACAGGAACTGGCGGCAAATCCTAAGGTCGGGCTGGTGAGCCTGACGGGCAGCGTCGGCGCAGGTATCGCCACCATGGAAGCCGCGGCTAAAAATGTGACCAAAGTGTCGCTGGAACTGGGCGGCAAAGCGCCCGCCATCGTGATGGAGGATGCCGACCTGGATCTCGCGGTGCGATCTATTATCAGCTCACGAGTTATCAACAGCGGCCAGGTCTGTAACTGCGTGGAGCGCGTCTATGTGCAGGAAGGTATTTACGATCGTTTTATCAGCGCACTGACTACCGCATTTCAGCAGGTGACGTTTGGCGATCCCGCCGAACGCAGTGATATCGATATGGGACCGCTGATTAATGCCGCCGCACGGGATCGGGTCGAGCAGAAAGTGGCAGACGCCGTTGCCGCAGGCGCAAAAGTAGTACTGGGCGGCAAGCGTGCCGGAGAGCGAGGCTTTTTCTTCCAGCCCACGCTGCTGACCGATGTCCGTCAGGAGATGGCGATTATGCAGGAGGAGATTTTTGGTCCGGTGCTGCCGGTAATGACCTTTAAAACGCTGGATGAGGCAATTGCGCTGGCCAACGACTGCGAGTACGGACTGACCTCCTCAATTTATACGCAGAATCTCAATACCACCATGATTGCGCTGCGCAAACTTAAGTTTGGCGAAACCTATGTTAATCGTGAGAACTTTGAGGCGATGCAGGGCTTTCACGCCGGATGGCGTAAGTCGGGTGTCGGCGGAGCCGATGGAAAACATGGTCTGGAGGAGTATCTGCAGACCCATGTTGCCTATCTGCAATTCAGTTAAGCGCAGGCTCGATTTTCAGACCTGACAGAGTCATGACAAGACTGAATCAGTGTGAGTGTGGCAGCACCCTATAGGCTCAACGCGCAGGGAACACGGTCAGAGCAGGAAAGTGTTCCCCGCCACGGACAAAAACGCCGGGAGCGTTTTTGAACAACGCAACGCGTTGGCCCGGCAACGGGCGCACCTCAGGGATGAGGTGCGTACTAAAAACGCCGGGAGCGTTTTTGAACAACGCAACGCGTTGGCCCGGGTACGGGCGCACCTCAGGAATGAGGTGCGTACTAAAAACGCCGGGAGCGTTTTTGAACAACGCAACGCGTTGGCCCGGCAACGGGCGCACCTCAGGGATGAGGTGCGTAATCGCGCGGGCCGGGCATGCCAGGGATGGCGGCTTTTGCGACTTTCCGATCTGACCGTGTTTTCTGCGCAGGCTCGATCTCACCACAGAACGTTTCTGATTCTGCTATGACACCCGCTTACTGCAGCGCAGCAGCGCGATACCGCTCAGCACAGCCACTGCCATCAGGTAGTAGCCTGGTGCCAGACTGCTGCCGGTGGCGGCAATCAGCATGCTGCAAATCAGCGGCGCAAACCCGCCGAATACCGTTACAGCCACGTTGTAACTGATCGCCATCCCGCTGGCGCGGGTAGTCGCCGGGAAGAGATCGGCCATCACCGACGGCACCGTCGAGAAGTAGATCGACTTCAGCAGCGCCATCCAGGCCACCAGCAGGATCAGCGTGGTGGGCGTGGTATGATCGACCATCCATTTAAATGCGGGATAGATGGTGACCACCAGTAACAGCAGCGATCCCCACATCAGCGGCAACCGGCCAATACGCTCCGCCCACAACCCCATGATGGGCGTTACCACCGTCAGGATAATCCCCGCTATCAGCGTGGCGGTGAAGGCGACCGAGCCTGGCAGGTGCAGCGTTTTGGTGGCATAGGTCGGAATGTAATTGAGCATGTAGTTGACTGCGGTCGAGATCACCATCACGCCAATTGCCAGCGCGATCAGCGCTTTCTGCCGCCCGAACAGCGTTCTAAGCGGTGCGGCTTCCTTTTCCTGCGATGCAAAGCTGGCAGGTTCCTGCACATGACGGCGAATGTAGATCCCCAGAGGCCCAATCAGTAAGCCGAAAGCAAACGGGATACGCCAGCCCCACGCCTGAATCTCACTTTCGCTCAGCCACTGTGTCAGCCCCAGCCCAAAAACCGATGCCATCAGCGTGCTCGCCCCCTGGGTGGCGAACTGCCAGCTGGCGATAAAGGCTTTGCGCTCAGGAAAGTGCTCCACCAGGAAGGCGGTCGAACTGCCAAATTCGCCGCCAGCAGAGAAGCCCTGAATCAGACGCGCCAGGATGATCAGCAGCGGTGCCGCCAGACCGATGGTGGCGTAGCCCGGCATAAAGGTAATGATCGCCCCGCCCAGCATCATCAGGTTAATCGACAGCAGCAGCGCCTTTTTGCGACCATACCGGTCGGCATAGTTGCCGAGCACAATGGCTCCCAGCGGACGGATCAGGAAGGAAATACCAAAACTACCAAAGGTCAGCAGCAGCGATACCGACGGATCGCTGACCGGGAAGAAGACGTGCGCGATATAGCTGGCAAAAAAGCCATAAACCGCAATGTCGAACCACTCCAGCGCGTTACCGATGCAGGTGGCGAACAGCGTTTTGTGCAGGCTCGGTTTCACCTGCGGGGCACTTTGCGCGATGCTGCTCATTGTTCACCTCTCCGCCACTGATGGTGGCGCGTCATCAGCTGTTCGCCCTCTTCTCCCAGTTGCCAGAACAGCCGGGTCATGATTGCCAGACCCTCCCGTGCAATCGAGTTGAGCATATGTTCGTTAATGCCATGCTGGCCGCAGGCGGGATAGGAATGTGGCACCCACAGCGTCGGCAGGCCCAGAATGTCGGCGAAGACCTCATTGGGAAGCGAGCCGCCGAGATTGGGCAGCAGTGCCGGTTTTTTGCCGCTGCTACGGGCCAGCGTATCCAGCGCCCAGTCCACCAGCGGATCCTGCGGATCAAGCCGTGTTGCCGGTGAGCCGCGCAGAAACTCCACGCTGACGTTATCGAAACCGTGCTGATGCAGATGACGCTCGACATGCTCAACAAGATTTTCCCAGTCGGTGCCGACCACAAAACGCAGCTGACATACCGCTGTGGCGCTGCCCGGAATCGCGTTCATGGGTCGTGCCGGATTGCCGGTTTCAAAGGCCAGCACCTCCAGCGTGTTCCAGCCATAGAGCCGCTCGGCAGGTGTCAGACCAGGCTCGCCCCAGCCGTCAGCAAGTGTGGGATCGCCCGGCATGCCGCCCACATCAATATCACTGAGGATGGCGCGCACGGCGTCGGTCAGAGAGTCCGGTTTCAGCGTGGTAACCTGTAATACGCCCTGCGCATTCACCAGGCAGGCGATCGCACTGGCCAACTGGGTACCGGGATTGCTCAGCAATCCGCCCCAGTTGCCGGAATGGTAGGCGTTGTCACGCGCCCGAATAGTCAGACGAAAGTTCACCGCACCGCGCGAACCCAGAAACAGTGTTGGCCGCTGCGCATTAAGACGCGGGCCATCCGAGGCGATAAAAAGATCGGCCTTTAACAGCGCCTGCTGTTGATGGCAGATCTCAGCCAGCCCCGGCGAGCTGATCTCCTCACCCATTTCAAACAGGATTTTGCAGTTGAAGCCTAGCGCGCCGCCGCGTGCCTGCCACACCTGCTCCAGCGCCGCGAAATTAACGCAGTGTTGCCCTTTGTTATCCGCGCTTCCCCGTCCATACAGGCGGTCGCCTTCAGCTGTGAGTTGCCACGGCGATAATCCTTCTCGCCAGTTTTCATCGTCGCCAAACACGACATCGCCGTGGCCATAGCAGAACAGCGTCGGTTTTAGCGGATCTTCAATGCGGGTGGCGATCAGAAACGGCGGGCTGCCGGGTTGCGGATTGTCAAACGGGTGCAGCGTAAACCCCATCTTCGCCAGTTGCGGGCCAATTTCCTGCTGCAGATAGTGGTCCAGCTCTGTCCGTCGGTTGGTGAGCTGGCTTTCTGTCACGCAGGCGACACGCCGTGCCAGCAGCTTCTGAAACTCACCGCTATCGAAATAGTGCATCGCCTGGTCAACTGCCTGTTGCTCTGTCATGTTTGCCCTGTCTGTTATTTTTATCGTGCTTTATCTTTGACAAACTTCACCCTTTGCCACAATTATCAATTTATCGAGTGCGCTTTGCTTTTAAAGCAAGGCTATGCTGCCCTTTTATGATGCATTTTGTCGGAGTGACCATGTTAAGCAGCGAGATACGCTATTTCCTGGCGGTTGTTGAGAGCGGCTCGCTGAGCGCCGCCAGTGAGAAACTGTTTGTCGCGGTGTCGGCGATCAGCCGTCAGATTCAGCGGCTGGAAGCGCAGGTTGGTGTGCCCCTGTTTGAGCGGCATGCGCGCGGTATGGTGTTGAATGAGGCGGGTGAGATTTTTGCGCACCACGTGCGTAAAAGTCAGCTTGATATGGAATATGCGCTTGCGGAGATTAAGGGCTTGAAAGCGGTACGCCGCAGCCTGATCCGTATCGCCTGCACGGATGGCATGGCGTTTAGTCTGTTGCCTGGCCTGCTGGCGGAGTTTCGACTGGCGAATCCCGGCGCACTGTTTGCGATTATTGTGACGCACTCCCAGGGCGTGGCGGCATGTGTCAGGGCGGGTGAATGCGATGTGGCGCTGCAATTCAGTCTCCAGCCTGAGCGCAGCGTTGAGGTGCTTGGCTCGTGGCCTGCCCCGGTGTTACTGGCGATGCATGAGTCACATCCGCTGGCGTCACGTGAGGTAACACTGGGCGATCTGCATCGCTGGCCGCTGGCGCTGCCGGGCCATCACACGACCGTGCGGCAGCTGTTTGATCTCTCCTGTCAGATGAATGACTGCGTGGTTGAACCGGTATTGACCTGCGACTATTTCGCTACGCTTTATCACTTTTTGCTGCATACGCCGCAGGCGGTGACCATCTGTAGCGCGTTTACCCTGTTGTTTGAGCGCGAGTCCCGAAATCTGGTGTTGCGATCGATGGGGGTGGACCAACTGAGTCAACGCACGCTGCAGCTTCAGACAGTGTCGGGACGTCAGCGCAATGCGGCTCTGACGCTGTTTTTGCAGTTTTTGCAGCATCGGCTGACTGAGATGGATCAGCAGGTGAGGATGGGATAAGGGGTACACTAGCGTGGGTATTTTGAATAGTAATTAAGATCTGCGCCGATTCGCTGTGAGACGGTGCCGGCTAAGGGAATACGAGCAGACCGGAAAGTCGCAACAGCCGCCATCCATGGCATGCCCGGCCCGCGCGATTACGCACCTCATCCCTGAGGTGCGCCCGTAGCCGGGCCAACGCGTTGCGTTGTTCAAAAACGCTCCCGGCGTTTTTAGTACGCACCTCATCCCTGAGGTGCGCCCGTAGCCGGGCCAACGCGTTGCGTTGTTCAAAAACGCCTGGCGTTTTTAGTACGCACCTCATCCCTGAGGTGCGCCCGTACCCGGGCCAACGCGTTGCGCTGTTCAAAAACGCCCGGCGTTTTTGTCCATGGCGCGGGACGCGTTCCTCCTCTGCTCGTGTTCCCTTCGCATTCAGCTTATGTGTTGCGGTTAGAATCAAACTCATGTGAGTTTGTCAGCAGTTGCAATGGCCCACTGATGTGCGGGCCATTAAAGTTAACTGCTACGGGTTACTGCTTAATATCAACCTGATAGAAGATGTGTTTGCCGAAAGGGTCGACCTGATAGCCGCTGACCGATTTGCGCACCGGCTCAAAGATGGTGGAGTGTGCAATCATTACGGCGGGCATCTGGTCATGCATCATCTGCTGCGCCTGCAGATAGAGCGCAGTACGTTTGCCCTGTTCCGGCTCAGCACGGGCTTCGGTGATTAACTTCTCGAACGGCTGATAGCACCATTTTGAGGAGTTGGAACCACCCTGTGCAGAGGTGCAGCTGTAGAGTGGGCCAAAGAAGTTATCCGGATCGCCGGTCGCGGTGGTCCAGCCCATCAGCGCCGCCTGATGCTCGCCGCTGCGAACGCGTTTCAGGTACTCGCCCCACTCATAGCTGACGATACTGGCTTTGATGCCAACTTTGGCCCAGTCCGACTGAATCATCTCCGCCATGCGGCGTGCATTCGGATTGTAAGGCCGCTGAACCGGCATCGCCCAGAGTGCAATCTCGGTGCCCGGTTTCACACCCGCCTGTTGCAGTAACGCTTTGGCCTTTTCTGGATCGTAGTCGTAATCTTTCAGATCTTTGTCCGCACTCCAGACGCCTGGTGGCAGGATATTTTTCGCGACCGTGCCGGTGCCTTTAAATATCGCCTCGATGATCGCCGGTTTGTTGATCGCCATTGCCAGCGCCTGCCGCACTTTAACGTTGTCGGTTGGCGCTTTGGTGGTGTTGAATGCCAGGAAGCCGGTGTTCAGACCCGCCTTCTGTTCCAGGGTGATATCCGGATTGGCGCGCATTTTGTCGAGATCGGCGGGATTCGGGAATGGCATCACCTGGCACTCGTTCTTCTCCAGCTTGGCATAGCGCACAGAGGCATCCGGCGTGATGCTGAACACCAGTCGATCAAGCTTCGCCTTACCCTGCCAGTAGTCCGGGAACGCTTTGTAGAGGATGCGGGAATCTTTCTGGTACTGCACCAGCTCAAACGGGCCGGTGCCGATCGGGTTCATATCGACCTTCTCCGGCGTCCCCGCTTTCAGCATGGCATCTGCGTATTCAGCCGAGTGGATTGAGGCGAAATACCACGCGAGATCGGCAAGGAACGGCGCTTCAGGATGGGCGAGCGTAAAGCGCACGGTGTGGTTATCAACCCGGTCGATACTTTTAATCAGCGTGGAGAGTTCGAGGCTTTCGAAGTTGGAATAGGTGCCGCCAGAGACGTTATGGTAGGGATTTTTCGGGTCCATCTGGCGCATAAACGAGAAGATCACATCATCGGCGTTAAAGTCGCGGCTGGGTTTGAACTGTTTGTTGCTCTGGAACTTCACGTTTTTGCGCAGATGGAAAGTGTAGACGGTGCCATCCGGGCTGATCTCCCAGCGTTCTGCCAGGCTGGGCACCAGGTCGGTGGTGCCAGGCGTGAAGTCCACCAGCCGGTTAAAGACCGGCACCGCACTGGCGTCAACACTGGTTCCGGAGGTATAGAGCTGAGGGTTAAAATTCTCTGGCGATCCCTCAGAACAGTAGACCAGCGTTTTGGCGTTAACGCTGCCAGCCAGCGCTATCCCAGCCGTAACAAGCGCTAAGGTGGCTATCTTGATTTTCATTATCATCCTCGCTTTGTATTGACTTCCGGTGATCACAATATCTAAATGAATCATTCAGATGCTTCATTGATAGCACAATTCGGCACCATAGCGAACCCCGCCCATGGCTGACTAATAAGGAATAGTGATGACAGACAAACTTGAGTCGCAACTCACCGAACATTTTTTCCGTTACCTCGCCGTCAGCAGTCAGAGCGATGCCAAATCCACGACTCTGCCGAGTACGCCGAGCCAGCACGCCATGGCGGAACTGCTGGCGGACGAGCTGCGAGCGCTGGGGCTGGATGAGGTGGTGCTTGATAAACATGCTACGGTGACCGCGGTGAAACGTGGCAACCGTCCAGACGCACCGCGCATCGGGTTTATTACGCACATCGACACCGTTGATGTCGGTTTGTCGCCCGATATCCACCCGCAGATTCTCACCTGGCAGGGTGACGATCTCTGTCTGAATGCAGAGCAGGATATCTGGCTGCGCCGCGATGAGCATCCGGAGATCGCGCCTTACGTCGGCCAGCAGGTGATCTTTAGCGATGGCACCAGCGTGCTGGGCGCAGACAATAAAGCGGCGGTCACCGTGGTGATGACGCTGTTGGCGAACCTCAAAGGCGATCATGGCGATATCGTGGTGGCCTTTGTGCCGGATGAAGAGATTGGCCTGCGCGGTGCGAAAGCTCTGGATCTGGAAACGCGCTTTAATGTCGATTTTGCCTGGACCATCGACTGCTGCGAACTGGGCGAAGTGGTGTACGAGAACTTTAATGGTGCCGCGGCAGAGATTGTGTTTACCGGTGTGCCGGCACATCCGATGTCGGGCAAAGGCGTGCTGGTCAATCCGCTGTTGATGGCGCATGACTACATCAGCCTGTTTGATCGTCAGCAGACACCGGAGCACACCGAAGGCCGCGAAGGTTACATCTGGTTTAATGAGATTCAGGCCAACGCCAGCAAGGCGACGCTGAAGGCTTCAATCCGTGATTTTGATCTGACAAGCTTCGCAGCCCGTAAGCAGCAGTTGCAGCAGGCGGCAGCGGATCTTGCGGCGCGCTATCCCACCGGCGAGGTCAGCATCACAATCAGCGATATCTACAGCAACATCAGTAATGCACTGGGTGAGGATCGCCGGGCAATAGATTTGATCTTCAGCGCCTTTGCCGCGCTGGAGATTGAGCCGAAAGTGATTCCGATGCGTGGCGGCACGGACGGCGCGGCACTGTCCGCCAAAGGGCTGCTGACGCCGAACTTCTTTACCGGCGCACATAACTTCCATTCACGTTTCGAGTTTCTGCCGATACCGTCGTTTGTGAAGTCCTATCAGGTGGCAGAAAAGCTCTGTTATATGGCGGCGGGTTAAGCAGGGAAATCGGGCGCAGAACGCGCCCGATTGCGATTATGGCTTCGCGCTGACATCAATACCCGGGAAGTATTTTTCAGCCAGCTTTTTGAGGGTGCCATCGCCCTGCACTTTGGCGATCGCCGCGTCCAGCGACTGCTTCAACGACGCATCATCTTTGCGCAGGCCATAGCCGATGCCTGAGCCGAGAATCGCGTCATCTTCGACGGGCTTGCCCACAAAACCAAACCCTTTGCCCTGTGGCTTATCGAGGAAGCCAGACTGACCGGCGGCAGACATCACCAGCGTGCCATCAAGGCGGCCCGCGACCATGTCGTTGTAGACCTGGTTCTGATCCTGATACGACGTCACCGTCACGCCCTGCGTCTCCCAGTGCTTCTTCGCATAGGTTTCCTGAATCGATCCCTGCAATACACCAATGCTTTTGCCTTTAAGACCTTCGGCGGTCGGGGCCAGATTTTCACCCTTTTTCGCCACTAACATGGTCGGAATACGGTAGATTGGCTGCGTAAACGCGATGCTTTTGGCGCGCGCTTCAGTGATATTCATCGCCGAGTTAATGGCGTCGAACTTTTTCGCCTGAAGTGCCGGGATCAGCGCATCAAAGCTGCTCTCAACCCAGTGGCAGCTGAAGTTGCCTGCCTTACAGATGGCATTACCCAGTTCAATATCAAAGCCTTCCAGCTCACCTTTAGCGTTGCGGCTTTCAAACGGCGGATACTGTGACTCCACGCCGTAACGTAAATCCTGAGCCAGTGCCTGTACCGTTGTCATCATGCCCAGAGCGAGAAAAAGCGCGTTCAGTTTTTTCATTATTTATTTACCCCGAAAAGTCCTGGTTACCTGTTCCCCGTACTGAATCACGCTCGCGTGATTCAGTGAGAAAAAGCACATAGCGCAGCCGCGCCAGCCTCTAGTGTCGCCTCGTCTTTCGCAAAAGAGAGACGAATCAGTTTGTTGTCTGTGCCATCCATATAAAACGCCGACAGCGGTATGGTTGCCACACCGTGATCGACGATAAGACGTTTTACCATTTCACTGTCCGGTTCGTCACTGAAATGTCCATAGCTGGCGAGCATAAAGAACGAACCGGCGCTCGGTAGCAGCCGGAACGGCGAGTCCTGCATCAGAGTAATTAGCCGATCGCGCTTCTGCTGATAGAAAGCGTTAAGTGACAGGTAGTTCTCTGGCGTCTGCAGATAGTGCGCGAACCCAACCTGCATCGGCGTATCGGCGGCGTACATCATAAACTGATGCACCTTCACCAGTTCGGTCATCAGCTCTGCCGGTGCCAGACAGTAGCCTACCCGCCAGCCGGTGACGTGGAAGGTTTTACCAAACGAGGAGACGATGATACTGCGTGCGGCCAGCTCCGGATGCCTCGCCATGCCGCAGTGCGGCCGGCCATCAAACAGAATATGTTCATAAACCTCATCGGAGAGCACCACGATATCGGTGTTGCGAATCAGAGCCGCCAGCTGATTGAGATCGTCGGGCGTCAGCACCTGCGCGCTGGGGTTGTGCGGCGTATTAATAATGATCATCCGGGTGCGCGGCGTGATCGCCGCACGCAGCTGATCCCAGTCGATAGCAAAAGACGGCACCTGCAGCTTCAGGCCTATCGGCGTACCGCCCTGTAACCGCACCACCGGCGCGTAGCTGTCAAACGCCGGTTCAAAGAAGATCACCTCATCGCCCTGATGAACCAGCGCGGTAATCGCCATATAGAGTCCCTGACTGGCGCTGCCGGTGATCAGTACCTCACTCGCGGCATCATATTTCTGTGCATAGAGCGTCTGCACTTTGCCGGCGAGTGCCTCGCGCAGGGCCGGCAAGCCCATCATAGCGGCATACTGATTGTGCCCCTCCTGCATGGCACAGCTGACCGAGTCGACCAGCGCCGGATCGCAGGGGAAACTGGGTGCGCCCTGCGACAGGTTAATCGCCTGATGCTGCGCCGAAAGCTGACCAATTACGCTGAAAATAGTGGTGCCAACGTCCGGCAATTTTGAGTGAATAGCGACAGGCGTTTTCAGGGACATATTTTCTCCGTCAGGTGCATAACTGTTCAGATGCGATAAATCGTTATTCAACGGGCTGTGGCTTGAGTCGGCAAGCGAAATGTCGTCATAATAGCCATGACAAAATTGCATAGCTGAGGTCCACCGTGTCACGCTCATCGCTGCCACTCAATGCCATTCACGCCTTTCTGGTAACAGCTCGTCACCTTAATCTCACCCATGCTGCCCGCGAGCTCTGCCTGACCCAGGGCGCGGTCAGTCGTAAGATTGCCGCGCTGGAACAGTGGCTGGGCGTGACGCTGTTTGACCGCCATGCGCGCGGGCTGCGGCTGACACCGCAGGGTGACGCGCTGCTGCCTGAACTCAGCCAGGGCTTTGATCTGATGGTCCAGGCCAGCGAAAAGGTCCGTCGCAGTCAGGTCAGCCTTCGCCTGAAAGCGCCGACCTGTGCTATGCGCTGGCTGGTACCGCGGCTGATGGCGCTTGAACGTCACTGCCCTGAACTGCATGTGGCCCTGACCACCACGCTGGATCATGCGGCCCAGCTTGAGAACTTTGATGCGGCGATTATCTATGGCAAGCCGCATCCTGACGGGATCTGCCTGTTCAGCGAGTCGCTGACGCCGGTGATAGCGGCTGGTCAGCCCTGCCCGGAAACGACGGCGGCGCTGGACGCAATGACCTTTTTGCATCCCACGTCAGACACGCGTGACTGGCAGTGCTGGTTACAGGCGCAGCAGGTGACGCTCAGCATGAAGCGAAATCAGCATTTTGCCACGATGGATTTAGCGATCAGTGCCGCGATTCAGGGGTTTGGTGTGGCGATTGCCGACAGCAATCTGGTGGAGAGTGATATCGCCAGCGGCAGGCTGATTAAGCCGTTCGCTGGCGAGGTCAAAACCGGAGCCGTTTACAGTTTACTGCAACGGCCCGCGCCGGATGCGCCACCGTTCCTGGCGGAACTGGTGGCGTGGCTGTGCAGGGATCAGAAGGTGACCCAGTCGCCGTTATCCGCCGGTTTAGCCTGAGGCGCATTCAGCACGGTTGCTTTCGGCGCGGCAGGTTTATTCGTGATGACCGGTGCGGTCTGGCGGTTGCTGGAGAGACGGAACTTCGACACAGAGGCCTGCAGCGCTTCTGTCTGCAATGCCAGTGCGCTCGCCGCGGCAGAAACCTCTTCAACCAGTGAGGCGTTCTGCTGGGTCACGCTATCCATTTCGGTTACCGCGGCACCCACCTGAGAGATGCCTTTGCTCTGCTCTTCCGAGGCGGAAGCGATCTGTTTCATGATCGCATCCACATCCTGCACTGATTTCAGAATATTGTTCATGGTGCCGCCGGTGGTGCTGACCAGCTCCGCGCCTTTCCCTACACGCTGCACCGAGTCTTCAATCAGCGTCGCGATCTCTTTGGCGGCGTTGGCGCTACGCTGTGCCAGGTTACGCACTTCAGATGCCACGACCGCAAAACCACGCCCCTGTTCGCCGGCACGTGCCGCTTCGACCGCAGCGTTCAGCGCCAGGATATTGGTCTGGAAGGCAATGCCGTTAATCACGTTGGTAATCTCAGCGATCTTCTTCGAGCTGCCGGAGATGCCATCCATGGTGCTGACCACTTCACTCACCAGCTGACCGCCACGTTGTGCCGTGGTGGTGGCGGTTTCTGCCAGCAGGCTGGCCTGACGAGCGTTATCGGCGTTGAATTTCACCGTGGCCGTCAACTGCTCCATGCTGGCCGCAGTCTGTTCCAGCGCAGCGGCCTGCTCTTCGGTACGTGAAGAGAGGTCATTGTTACCGGCAGAAATCTCTGCAGCACCGCGCGAGATGTTCTCGGTGCCGCTGCGAATGGCGCTGACCGCTTCCCGCAGACTATCCTGCATAGCGCTCAGCAGCGGCACCAGTTTACCGACACAGTTGCGACCGAAATCGGCTACCGGCTGGCTGAGATCGCCTGTCGCGATCACCGCGAAGTGGGTACGAATACTTTCCAGCGGACGAACCAGCATCGCCACCAGATAGCGGTCGGTAAACAGCAGAATCAGCAGGCCAATAATCACCGTGATGGTAATAATCGTTTTGGTCATCGCGGTGAGGTGATCAACTTCAACCCGGGTTTTGTCCAGTTTTTCGGCTGCGCCCAGGTTAAACTTCTCTGCGCTGACGCCAAAGGCACGACTGAGCGGCGGTGTGACATTGTTCGCCTGCTGGCGATACGGGTCCGGTGAGGCCTGGCGGGCCAGTTGCAGTTGTGGCGTTACGCCCTCATCCACCAGCTTTTGCCAGCTCTGAATTACGCCATCGACGACTTCCGGATTCATCGGACCGGGTGCAAGCTGTTTAAAACGCGCCAGTTGCTGAGTCATGCTGTCCAGCGCCTGCTGCACAGGGGCATAGGCCTCATCAGTCAGCGTTTTACCTGCTGCTTTGCTTTCCATTACGCGGGAAAGGCGCGTGATAACACGAAAATATTGATCGTTGCCTTTGCTCAGCACCGTCATTTGCTCAACCAGATGACGGTCAACATTGTTGCCTTCGCTGAGCGCGCCAAGCGAGTGGATGCTGTACAACCCGACGCCGCTCCACAGTAAACAAAACAGGCCCAGAATAGTGAGCATCACTGCGCGAATGGTAAAATTTTTGAGCATTCCCATACCAAAATCCTATACACGTTGACCCGCAAGCGTCGGGCATAGGAGATTTATCGGCATGAGATAGTGAAAATGTAACTGTTTTGTTACCTATTAATTTACAGCGTCAACGATGAGTTAATCAGTAAAAAATCCTTAAATTCATAAAGTTAAAATTAAATAAGTAGATTAATTGCATTCGCATAACTTAATGGTTAGCAGGCTAATTTTCATCATCTGCTTAAAGCCTGACCATACGCGTCATCAACAGCCTGAAAAGCCGCATACGGGCGCGCATAAAGTTTCTTTTCAGAGTCAACCCGCTCATACGCTTATTCCCAAGTGACATTGTCACGTCATTGCCTGGATGCCAGGCTGGCCAGATAACTTCGCCTTCAAGCTGATGCTTATATTCCGTGGCGTCACGGGCAAAGGTAAACCAGTATTCGCTGACACGTGCCGCAAAAGCGCGATCGGCTTCACTGAATGGCCGCGCTTCATTGGGATCCGGCATCTGACTCAGGGTGTTCAGGACATAAGGCATTTCGTTACCGTGCCAGGTGCCATGGGGATAAAGGTCGCGAGCGTGCTCAGAAACATAATCGAACCAGTAGCGCCAGCCCGGCATGCCGGCATTGTGCTGCGCCCGCATCACCAGCC